>JALHIN010000033.1:0-42694 GCA_022839995.1 Synergistota bacterium | reverse complement strand
GATCTGGCTTTCGTATTGCTCCGCCACGTCCTTTGGACGGCTCCTGAGGTTGTTCTCCATACCCCTGAGGCCTTCCTCAAGCCATTCCTCGATCTCCGCAGGGGTGAGGTCGTACGTTCGGGCCGCCTGGGCAACGGTGGTGGTTCCCTTGATCAGGTCCAGGATGAGAGCCGCTTTTCTCTTGGCAGTCCAGCGTTTCACGTCCTGGTTGGCACCGTTTTGTTCCTGCTCCGTCATCTTTACCCTCTCCCTTCTCCTGCACAATATCATGTGCAGTTCTGGAGGGGGTCAATACACAATTCCGAAAAACCTTCACTCGTTTCATCTCTCTTCAAGAGACCGTCAATACTCGAAAAAGAAGGGGGATTAATGACTAACAACGTCTTTTTTGCCCGCGTGATTGCGGTGTAGGCCCACCTGAAAAAGTCGCGATTTTGCCCAGGGTGCCTCGGCTCGAAATTGACGACCCCTCTCTCCCATTCCCCGCCCTGGGCCTTGTGACAGGTCATGGCATAGCCGAACTTGACCTGCAGGGCATTGAAAAAGGGGTCCTGGGACAATTCGAGAAGGAATTCTTTAGAACCACGCTTCAGGTCCCTGTGCCGGTTTGTGAAATCCACCAACAAGGCCCGCTGCTCGAGAGCGGACAGAATTCTCTCCGGAGAATCCAAAAGGTTTTCCAAAATCAGGACTCGGTGTTCAACCACATCTTCGGCAGAACCTTCGGCTGGGAAGGCGATACGGACATTCCGAAACCTCAGGCGGACAGGGTCGGGTATGTTTTTAAGATGGATGGTATGGGGTAAAGTCGGAGGTTCTACGGAAACGACACGAACGAGGTCCCCGTTGCAAAGCCCTGTCTTCCGATCGTTCCTGTTGACCAGCAGAACGTCTCCCGTCCTTATTTCCGGGTTCTCTTCGTTCCAGAGGCGTTCCCGGAGGGCCTGGTTGAATTGGAGGGCCTTGGCGTTGGAATAAGTGATGAAAACCGACTTTCCGTTCGATCGCCGGAAGTCCTCCTCAAGCAGGTCCAAAGCCCCTTTGGCCGTGATCTCCTCGACCTCTCCGTCCGCCTTTTTGAGCTCGAATTCGAGGCATCGACCAGAGATTACGGACTCCCTAACGCGGTGGGCGTTTCTTAGGATGGCGCCCCCTTGCTTCTGCCGCATCACTTGAGTTAACTCGAAGACTTCAGCGTTTAGCCCGTGTTTCTCCTTAAGGTACGTCTTCGAAAGTGCAGGAGATTCCGTTTCCCCTACCGGCGGAAGCTGGGCCGGGTCCCCAACGAACACGACCTTCGCCTTAGAAGGACTCTTTCCGCCAGACCGAATCCTTGCAAAATCCAGGACGTCTTTCAACAGCCTGCCCGAACCAAACTGAAGGGAATCCTTCTCTTCTTCCCTGTCCCCGACCATGGAGGCCTCGTCCACGATAAGGACGATATTCCCGTAATCCTCATCGCGGAGTTTGTAGGTCACGCGCATGCCTTCCTTCGCTTCGGGGTTCTCCTGCTCGTCGAGGATCTCCATCCTGTCGTAGGCATAGATCGCTGAATGGATCGTGGAAGCGGTTCGCCCTGTTGACCGCTGCAGGACACGACTTGCTCGGCCCGTTGGGGTCAGGAGAAAGAATCGTTGTTCTCTTTTTTCGAGCGTTTCGCAAAATGCCCGGATCAGGGTGGTCTTTCCCGTACCGGCCCCACCCGAGAGGATGAAACAGCTATTTCCGCTTTCGAGAAAATTCGAGAAACGATTTAATGCCTGCACTTGCTCCTGATTCAGGGATATCACGGACAACTGGAACCACCTCAATCCAGAGTTCGATCAATACCAAAAATCAATTCCTTCCCATTCGCACAGGCACGCGCCGCAATGGGGACAGATAATTCCGCCACATTCAGGACAAATCCTGTCAACAGCCGAATCAAGATCATCTCTTTTACAGTGCCAGCAGTGCGTGACCCTGTGCTGGCGCCGCCGAGGGACAAATCTTTCCGATCTACCGGGCGGAATCCTGCCTGGCGTTGGGGAATACCGCGGCCCTTCACATCTCTTCGGTGTATCGTCAACAACAAGTCTGGGCGGACAACTCCTGAGCCGTTTCAGCAACGAAAACCCGATTTCAATTCGGGGGAAATAGCCATCCAGGAATGCCTTTAAATTAAACTTCCTGTCCTCGAGATCCTCGTGGAATCTAATGGTGATCAGTGGCATGTAGCCGCTTCTTTCCTGGATGCGAATGATACGCCCTTCGCCGAAGGTCCTGTGGAAGAGCGCGCTTCCTTCCAGTTCGTCCAAGAGTGATGTCCCGTTCGTCACCAATCGAGCGAACTCTGGGCCGTCAATCGTCTCCGTTGTGCTAACAGGCCCCGTTCCCGAGTCTTTCTTTGAAAACCACCGCAAAATCCAATCCAGCATTACGAATGCCCCCATAGCTTTGGCAACACTTAAAATCGATTATAAATTGTTGGAATTTACAGACGGAGATCCTTCATGCTTCCAGCTTCGTGATGAACTTCCGCAGGCTGGCCATCTGCGCGGCGGCTTCCATTCCTGCAAAGGCTGCTTGCTTCTGCTCCGCGAAATCGCCGGCAGGGTCCAACTTTTGAACCGCCATTCGGATCGAAGAGGATTTCCCGGTCTTGACCACCTGCATGCCTTCCTTCAGCCAGGGTTTACATGCCAGGGCAAGATCCGGCAAGCGATCCGCCTTAACAGGGGTCTGCAGGTCGACAGTTCCTTCCTTGAGCTTGTGAACAATCCAGAATCCTTTGGGAAAAGCAAAGGGGTGAAACTCGATCCAGGTTGCGTCTGCCGGTTTCGGGCCGGGTTCTTTCATTCGCAGATCCGGGAATCTTGCCGTGACGCATTCCCAGTAATTGCGCCAGAAAAGGGTCACCTTCTCGTCCTGTTTCGGGGAATAGCCTCGACGGTTCTGATCGATGGCATTTCTGAGGAGTTCCTGGCGATATTTCGCCCTTTCCGGAAACCTTTTCAAGCTGGTCCCGACCAATTCGGAAAGGGTTTCATACGACACTTTCGTGTCGTAAAGCTCCGCATCAGGGGTGCTCCGAAGGTATTGCTCGGGGGCAAGGATGCAGGCCGTAAAACCGACCATCCCGGCTACTCCCCGTTTGCGGTATCGGTTTGCCTGGTCCGGCTGAGGAATGGCGTCGACCTTGTTTTCAATCAATACCGCGTGAACGGAGTCCCCCTGATCCGAAGATTCGACAACCAGGTCCGATTCGCCGAGAGTCGGGTGGCAGACCGAGTGCCACGTGCCCTTGAACTTCCAATCGTGGCCGGAGGGAAGTCCGACCAAGGGTCTGAATTTCGTCCTGAAATCTTCGTTCGCCCACAGTTCTTCGAGGACCAGCAGGTCGATATCTCGCTCGAAGACCGCCTCCACAGGCATTATGTCCACGATGTCAGCTCCCTTATTGATCGATCGCCTTCAGCAGCGCGTCCTTTGCATCGAGGTAAAACTGGATATCGATCTTCGTGGCCATGTCGTCCGACAGGTCGAAGAGCTGGCGCCGGCAGGAAACGGGCATCAGAATTGCCGTGGCTCCTTTTTCTACCGCGATCTCGACCAGCGGAACCGGGTTGTAAACAGACTCGATCGACCCTCCGAGGTTCAGTTCCCCGACGATCACGAGCCCCCCGCGGACACTCTTCTTCAAGAGAGACGTGCACAGCGCGACCAGAGCGGCGACCCCCAGCTTCGCCCCCGATTTGGCCGTGTCGAACGCCCTCAGTTGGACGGTGAATTCGTGCTGTCTGGGGTTCTTGTCCCCGACCAGCTGCACTCCGCGCGAGTAGAGGTTCTGCTCGGCGCAGCCCAGGCTTTCCCTGAAAGCCGAGGGAACCGGCTTGTTCAGGATTTTCACTCCCGATCCAGGCCCTTCGTTGACCTCGATCCGGTAGAGGCCCGGATGTTCTTCGACCCCTCCGGGGCTGACCGTCCAGACCTGACCGGGCTCCAGCGGGTCGCCGCCTATGCTGTTTTCGCTTTGGAGCTCAGGAGTCGAAACGAATTTTTCCACTCCGTTGGCTCCCATGACGTAGCTGAAGTGCGTGCTCCGGAACTCGGCGGAACCAATCCTTTTTTGCTGTTCCTTAACCCGTCTCCGGCTTTCCATGGCAATGCGGATAGCCCATTCCAGGTCCTCTTCAGGAATAGCCTCCCCATCTCCCGGGTAAAGGAGTTTGAGCAACCCGCTGGCTGTCTTGTTGACCGCGTTGGTGTCCCGCCCGCTCAGGGCTCCCCCGAAAAAGACCCGGTTCTGGAGGTGGTTGACCCGGCTCTGGTTCCGCAGGTGCGTCCAGCACTCCGACAGGAAATCACTCACGAGCCCGAAATGGTCCGTTTTCAGGGTCTTGTCGATTTTCGGCACGTCCCAGCCGGGAAGATAGGCGTGAATCCGGTCCATGAAGGCCGTGTCGTCGCGCATCTCGGGTGGGAGGGGTCCAAAAAGATGGCCGATCCGTTGCTGGTGTTCCACGTCCACCTCGAAGTTTCCCACCAGGACGAGGCTCCCGTCTGCCCGGATGCTTTCCTTGCCGCGGCTAAATTCTCCCGATTCCATGTACCCCTTCATGATGTTGACGCCGTCTTTCTGGTCGAAGGAAATGCCGGAGATCTCGTCGAAACAGACGACGTCGTACTGGCAGACGAGCCCCCTCTGACCGGTGGCGTTGTTCACGAACATCTGGGCGACGGTGGCCTTTCCGCCGGAGATCAGATGAGCGTAGGGCGAAATCTGCTGGAAAAGGTGGCTTTTCCCCGTCCCCCTCGGCCCCAGTTCGACGAGGTTGTAGTTCCGCTCCACGAACGGGACCATGCGAAGCAGAAAGGCATTCCTCTGACGTTCGGTCAGGTTGTCCCCTTCGATCCCGATGCTTCGAAGCAGCAGGGTCTTCCATTCTTCCGTGGAGAAGCCCTTTCTCGCCTCGGCCAGGATATCGAGGACATCCCGTTTCGACAGCTGGATCTCCCTCAGACCGTCTATACCGAACGGCCTTCCCTTGTTTTCCTGGGCGATGGCCGCATCGTAGCTCAGGGTCACTTCGGCATAGAATCCGCCCGTGAGCATCCTCTCGTGCTGGCCGACCAGTTCCGGGCTGATCCGCGCGTCCGTGATCCTCAGGCTGGGCAGCGTCGCGACGTAGGAATCCGTCTTCGCGTCCAGGCGGGCGGTGATCAGGTCGATGATCTTGACCTCGCCGTTTTCCCTCGCCCTGGCCTTGAAAAGTTCTTCCTCCCCTGCCTTGACCGTGCGGGATTTGAGCTGCCGCTGCACGATCTCGAGCCCTTCTTCGATCTCTTCCTGGTTCGTGCTGGCACAGTACCGCCCGAGCATGAACTCGACTACGTAGGTCGGCACCGGGAACTGGCGGCTGAAGGCCCTGACAAGGTCCTTGCGGACCAGGTACCCTTCCAGCGATGAGGCCGCTTTCCTGTCGATCAGGTCCATTTCAACCATTTTTCCCGCCCCCGATCACCGTGGAAATCTGCGCCACGGGTGTGCCTTGCTTGTCGATCAAGACCACCGTTGCATCACGCCCTTCCAAGTCCTCATCCTCGACGAAGACGGAGGCGGACCCTTTCTCCTTGACCGGTTTGACCGCGATCACCAGGCTGGATTCGGCGTTTCCCGCCTGGCTTCGCAGGTCCAGGAACAGTCCGGAAAAATCGCCTTGCACCGTGACAGTGCACATCAGGCCTTTCCAAACCACCTCGCCGAACCTGACCGACCGCTGTATCCCCGCGGTTTTACCGCTCGTCACCGTCAAGTTGAGCGTAAGGCACTCCTGCAGGCTCAACCCGCCGTGCGCGTATTCCTCGCCGCTCTTGAAACAGCTGTACCCGCCGGCCAGAGCAAAGAACACGTTCGGGTTCCAGTACCAGGGGAAAAGCCTCTCGTCGGTAGTGGCCCCGGGTTTCAGCGAGGCACAGCGTCCCCACTTGTTTTCGGCCAACACTGTCGGCAGATCGATCTTCGGCAATCCGCCCGGCAGCAAAAGCCAACCATGGTCCGTGACGACCCTGACCCGCTTCCATCCGGCTTCGAGAAGCGCGGAAACGCGGTCCCTGACCTCCTCTAAAAGAGTGTCAAGGTGCCGGGCGAGTTTCCAGCCCCTGTCATGCCCCTCACGGTCGATGTCGCCGAATTCGCACCAGGCCCGCCCCTGGCCGTCTCCGTTCTCTGTTCCTTCCAGGACTTTCCAGCCTGCCTCGCCCAACAGTCTCTTCAGGTGGTACCCGCCTTTCAGCGATTGTCCCGTTACCGCGACGGCGGGTTCGAAATCGGGGTTCCCGTCCTGACCTTCGATCTTGTCCCTCACAGGGGTTACCGCCGGTTTCCCGGTAGAAGTCAGGCTGGGCAAAGCGGCCCATTTCACTTCTTCGGAAATCTCGCATCCCGACCTCGCCAGGAGGGCGATCAGGCGCTTCGCCGCATCGAAACGAAGGCCGTCCACGAACAAGACGCAGTCGCCTTCGTCCGAGGTAAAGGATTTTTCCGACAGGCAATTTCCGCCCGGATAGGAGGTCTCGTCGACGACCTTCTGGAGATGCCGGGCAGACTCTTCCGCCCATGGCAGGTACATCGAACGGATCGCCGTGGAAACGGGTTCGAGGCAGGCGGCGTTGTCCACATGAGCCAATGCCCGGGTCACCGCATCGTCGACTTTCCACCCGAAGCTGCGGTAACCGGAAACCAGGTCTAGAGTCGAGCCGGCCGCAAGGTTGGTTTGCGTCAGTTCAGCAACGACAGCCAGATGCTCCAGCGAAAACGCCAACGGTGCCCTGCCCAATTCCGCCCAGACCAGAGTCCTTCTTCGGGCATGCTGTTTTTCCAACTCCAGGATCCTGTTTCTGGCCTCATGGTCAGTAAGGTTTTTCAGGGCTATCAAATCCTGGCGGAGGCTCTTTTCCATTTCGTCGTTCCATTGGGGCCATCCTTCATACAGTTCCTCATCTATCCGCCAAAGCAGCGAATCGCTTGGCGGTGTACAATTCTCGATCCGTGAAGGGATGTTGAGATATCGTCTAGGCGCTTCGCAGAACCGCTCCCACACTGCCCGCCACGGCCCCTTGTGTTCCGCCAGCCTCGCCGCCCCCACCAGCACCCCTTCGCATTGAGGGTCGAAACCCAATTGTGACCTGCAGACCTCGACGAAAGCTTTCCATTCGTTCTTTCCCCTGCTGCTTCGGAAGAACTCTCCCTGATCCAACCATAGCAGCAGATCCCGGATCGGATCGCCTCCGGTCAGCAAGTTGTTGAAATAGTCACTATCGAGCCGTTTCCCCTTTAGCAGTTCCACGTCTTCATCCAGGAGGCGGTAAAGCGCCAGCTGCATGGCGTTCTTGGCCTCGCCGTCCTGGGCCACATCCAGTCCGAGCCCTCCCTGTTCGGCCTTCAGAAAGGCCAGCACAGTCCAGTCTTTTGAATTGGCCTGAGACCAGAGAACCCCCCGGTACTGCAATTCCGCGATCGCCTTCAGGTGATCCGGACAGTTTTCAACCGCCCGCAGATCCTGGCGGCTCACGCCCGGCAAGTAAAGAACGAGCGGACGATCCTTCGGTATAGGCACGTCTTCCAGGCGGCCTGCCACCACACACCGTAGCCAGATCGCCGGCCCCGTGCGTTTCTCCGGGGCATAGTCGCCGAGGACAAAAAGTTCGGGCATTCCAGCCTGGAGTACAGGAATGACGGCTTCCCATTGGCGATCCCGGTCAGGCCAGAGGATGCAGGCCGGAGCGGCCTGCACTTCGGAGTTGAAAAGAGCGGCATCACGAATTGTCTTGAGGAAATGATCAAGAATCCTCATGGGGATCCTCCCGCTTGTGCTCGGATATGATACGTTCCGCCTCTCTTTCGTATTCCTCGGCTAAACTTCTCAAGGTAACGGCCAATCGCTGAAAACCGGAATCCTCCACTTCGCCAGCTTTACAACGGTATTGTTCCGCTAACTCTCTTTCCGGGCGGCCAGTCGGGTCAACTTGATGGATACCGCGAGCGTTATACGTCCCGGTACTGAAACCACTCCGCATGTCTTCTGCGTCACGGCCATTCAAGGCTTCGGCGACAGCACGGTTTATCCACAATCCATCCCGGTCCGGCGGAACGTGAATCAATACTTGGCCAAGGCTGATCAGAGCGACTTCTAGGTGCCCTGATTCCGTGCAAAGAGCCTTGATGCGCCGCAGCCATTCGTTAAAATGCTCCGCGCTAAAAGTTCCGTCTTCTTGCGTTCCAGGAGGTGTTTTCCACTCGTGCAGCAACCGCCAGGCATTTGCTGAAATAGCCTTTGATTCTTCCGTAGGTTCTTCCTGCGGTTTGTCCTCTTTCTTGGATCGGTAAACCCTTCGAATCACTTCACAAAAAAACTCGGGATCATCGGCCAACTTGCGTTCGAGAAGCTTTGGTGAAGCTCCTCGATGGTGATCAAGCAATGGGAGATAAGCCCACTCGACTTTAAAAAGATCCTCTTCAGCAACGGTAGGTTCCGATTGCAGGAATTTGATCAGCTCGGCAATATGGTATCCGACCGTTGTGTGGGTAGGCTCGCTGGAGGGAAGCGCCGCCATCAATGCCCTAACGCATTGATCAGCCTCAATCGCTTGTTTGGCATGAAGCATCCTGTACAAACAATAAATTGCGGAATACGGTCTGCCATATTCAACGAGTTTTTCAACAGCGATGGAAAAATCCTCATCGACTTGACCTGCACTTGTTCCAACTCGGGACCAATATTCCCCCTGGTTTTCGTTAAGCCATTCGGAGACATGATTCCATGTTTCTTTGTTAAACGGCAAACAAACTAAGAAGCAGCCTAATTGTGGCGGAGTCCAACCTGATTTTTCGAGCTTGTCACACCAACTCCAGCCTTTGGTATAGTAACGTTTCCAGATGAATCCCCTCACTAAATCCCTGTGCTTGCTGTCTTTCGCATCTAGAAAAACGGGCAAAAGGGTTAACTCAATAAGGTCATCCGCAATAGCACCAAGAGCATATCCCACCTGAATCGCTGAAACCACGGATTCAGCAAATCGGATGACGCCATCTATCCCGTTTTGTTTAAAGATTTCGATGATGGCCTTTTCCCGTCGCTCATCAAGTTTTCTTTGCTGCTCTTCCCAGTTATCGTTTTCTTCATAGAGATCAAAATCTTGATCAGAAAAAAGATATTGATACAAATTGAACGGGTTGGCCGGAGCAAGTTTTTCCGCAACATGCTCTATTCGGGAAATCAAGTCGCCTTTCAAAGCCCATTTCGCATCTGAAAAACGGCGGTGCTTGTTCGTGAACTTGTTCAAATGATCCCAAAGTAAAACTCTTTGGTCTTCCGGAAGTTCGCATATAGCTTTTGAAGCAAGGACTTCCAAAAGTCGGTTAAAAGCAGGTTCGGGAAGGTGATCGAAGTGCTCGATCAATTCGGAAAGCCTTGCAACATCATAACCGGCAGCACTCACGGCAAGTTCCGCAAAGAAGAAGGCTTGTTGCCAGTATTCCTGCGTTGTAACCTTTTTTCCCCAATCCTCGGGAATTTTCCTGCGCCAGTTGGGTTTGTATGATCCGGAAGATATCTCATGTTGCCCTGGCAATAACCGAATTAACAGGTTCCAAGCTATGTCTGGGCACTCCTTAAGGAGCGTCTGCATTGCCACTTCGCGTTTATCAATACTGGCTAAGGTTTGGGGTAGCCACGGGAGCAATATGGTTGTCAACGAATTGGAAGGGCGATTGGCCCATTGCCCGCCGGGGTCATGGCTGGCGAGATCTCCGAGTGCAACACAAACCCGAACAAGGTATTGCTCATCCCAAGCCAGCGCTTCAAGAGCCCATAGCAGGCCTGTCAAATAATTTCCACCAGTGATACCGTCGCCCTCCTGGGCGAAAAGTTCATCGAAAGGACATGGCCTAAGGGACAAAGCCTTCTCGACCGCGTTAAGAAACTCTCCTGGGGAGGCCTCGGCAAGGGTGGGCAATAAATTGTTCAGGCTGCCCCAAAGCACCCAGTCAGCATCAGCAAAGACTTCACGTATCGCCAAAGCACTGGTTGCTTCAGCTTTCCCTTCCATGCAATGGCTGCAAGCCTCGGGCTGAGATCCAAGAATAGCGAGTCCCTCTGCAATCCCTCTTCGCAGTGCGTCTGAATGCTCCAGCACCTTGCCGTGAATGTTGGCAGCAAATCGTTCTTCAGCGGGCAGTTCGAAGGCAGGATTCCGCTCTTTCAGTACCCTGACAGCGAGCGATTTAAATCTTTCTAGGTCCTGGTCAAAGAAGTATGATCCCAGGAGTTTCCAAAGATCCGCTCTATTTCCGACTTTCCAGGCTCCGTTTTTAAGTGAGAGCGGACTGTTAGTAGCGTGCAATATCTCTCGTGCCTTTTGTAACCAGGTATCATAATCAATTCCAAGCAGCTGAGTAACCGCTCCAATGTCACCTTTATTTTTCTCATTCCACGAACCGATAAAAACCGCGAGTGCTAAAAGGTTTGCATCAGGGTGATTTTTCCAATCACTAGAAACTACCTTTGCTTTCAATTCCGCATTTGAGTTTAAGTGATGAATTGCTGCCTTAACCACGGTAAGGCACATTTCTGCGGTATATTTGTCCGGATCGAAGTTTTCTTTCATCTGTTGATATGGATGTATATAGTTACGGAAGTTTCTTAAGTCATGGCCGAAATTTTTTACATCAAGCCTTAAAATACCAAGACTATGGGCAACATCGATAAATTGGGATAAACTCCAGTCTTTAAACGGTTTTGGCTTTCCGTTATCGTCTTTTGGTGATTGAGATGACCTATTGAAATCCGCAGGCCTTTTATTCGCAATTCCTAAAAGCAACCCTTCCAAAAAAGAACCAGACAGCATGATAGTGGCCATTGGGGAATAGGGCAGGCAACGTTGCGCTTCGATAAATCGGTTTTGTAGGATAGGCATAAGCCTTGGATCAACAAGAGAAGGATCCAATGATAGGCTCTCTGGGACCTGTGAAATAGCCTCACCCACAGATGTAATTTGAAGACTCTCCAAATCTTCGCTTTTCTTCTCGCCAGTCATTTGGAGGCCCTCCTCGCTGCGCGTTTCTCGGCCAGGGTCAGGTGGTGGTCGTTGATGCGGTCGCCGCCAAAGAGATGGAACCACGGGGCCGATTCCACATCTTTGCCACGGTCTTTGTCCCAGCCGATGTTGGGTTTGTCGCGGAGGATGCCAGCACCTTTCTTGCCGACATCCGGGACCGCCATAAACGGGCGGATGTTGAGGCGTACGCCGTCGTTGAGGTCCGGGTCCCAGCCGACGGGTTGTTTATCCAACGGCTTCCACCGGACGAAAATATCGTAGGGGGCTTCGCCTTCGAGAATCAGCTCCAGCCGCTTTTTCAATCCCTCGGCGGCAGCCAGGCGTTCGTGGGCTCCATCGACCCTATTGGCGATTTCCTGTTTCTGACGGGTGATCCAGTCACCCAGGTAGGTGTAGGTCAAGGTCTCCAAAAGCTTGCTGTCGAGCTTGTGGTAATTGACCAGGGCGGCGAACCCGTCACGGAGGCCGTCCCAGATGTGCCAGACGAAGGGACGGTGCTGGAAGAGTTTGCAATGTTGGGCGAAAAATTTTTCCCGCAACCAGGACTCCAGGGTTTTGCCCGCGTGATCGGCGTTCTTGAGGAGTTGCGACAGAATTTCAGTGGACCAGAACTCGCCATAGGCGGCAACCAGCAGGTTTAGCAAGCGGTCACCCGCCGATGCTTCGCCGCGCACCGGCGGGATGCAAACGATGCCGTCTTCGTCCGCATGAGGGATCAAGGCCTCGCATCGCTTGACCCATGCGCGCTGCTCGTCAGCCAGTTCCATGTTGCCATCCAATTCAGCGGGCCAGCGATAGCCGAGAAGCCTTGCAACGGCAACCTGCAATACGGTATCGTCGGTACGCAAAGGACCGTGTACCGTCCACTTTTTCTCTTCATCCCAGACCACCGAACCGCAGGGGTGACCGTGGAAAAGCCATTGGGTCGGATCGTCGGTGTAGGGCTTTGGCAGACCGTTGGGGTATTTTTCTTCTGCGACTTTCTTCCAGTGGTCGAGGTCAAATGGGATTCTTTCCGGAACACGCGGTGCAATGTTTATCTTTTGGTTAATTAGTCTAATATTTGTTGCAAATTCATCTGATTGTGCGTACGCCCACAATAAAGGAAGATGTGACTCCTTCTTAACACGGATAACTGCCGTATTATCGTCGGAAATGTCGCCAGACGATATTGTGACAGGAATGTCCCGCATAAGGCTCAACAAAATTCCATGAGTTCCGAAGTGCTCAGAACCTCTTAATGTTGCGCCTGAGTCTTCGGATAAACAACCATATCCGGATTCGTAAAACAGAACACTTTCTCTTCCAGCATATGGAATGTGTCCTTTTGATGTACTTTGCCAAAGGTTCCACTCTTTATTCGGTATAAGCGGCAATTCCCAATAGCGGCGACCATATCTATTTGTGTCTCCTGTAGTAATACCCTGTTGAGAAAAGCCAACATCTCCCAAAAGGGCACCACGAGATAGTTCATCAAGAGAAACAACCGCATCAGGGTTCTCCAACTGTTTTGCCTGTTCGACGCACTTAATTTCCCCATCCAACAACTGAGCGGCTTTGTCAGCAGCAGTGCGGGGTTCGGAGACATCCAGGCCCCGGATCACGTTCCCCTCGGCCTCTTCCTTGAAGAACCTCCCTTGCTCGTAGGCGAGATTGCCGCGGCTCAAGGTGATCAAGATCGCCTTAACCACCTCGCCGCTGATCGTCTCGAAAGCCGCAGCCCCCAACCTCGCGATCAAATGCCAGGTGTCGGACTTCAGCAGTTTCTCCCGGAACTTCCTGTAACTGGTCAGGAAGAGCCAGTTCTGGGGCAGGACGATGCTGGCCGTACCGCCCTCCACGCAGAAATCCAGGCAGCGGTCCAGGAAGACCGTGGCAAGGTCGTTCTTGGCCGCCGGATGGTGCTTTTCGCAGAAGGCTTTGAGTTCCTCATCCTGCTTGCCCCGCGTGAGGTAAGGCACGTTAGTGACCACCAGATGGTATTTCCCAGCCAGCAGCATCGCAGCCCTGGCAAGCCCCTGGGCGACGACCGCGGCTTCCCTCTCTTCGTCGGGTTGTTCCTGCCTCAGGGCCTCTTCCAGCGCAGGAGAAAGGTCCTCCCACTTGACCAGTTTCGCGGATTCAGTCTTCGTGGGATTCAGCAGGCTTCCGAGCAGGGGGGCATTTTGAAAGGTGTCATACATCCATTCAAGGGCGATCGTGAGGTTCCGCTTGCCCAGCCCGATCCGCTTCCATTCCTCCTTGGCGACGCTGACCGACAAGCCGGAACACGCCACGTTCAACTCCGGCAAGACGCGATAGCCGCCCGCGCCCGGGAATTTCCACGCGGCAAGGGCCAGGGCGAAGGCTGCCAGTTCCACGCAGCGCTTGTCCAGTTCCAAGCCGTGAATGTTCTCCCGAAGCACGGCATCCACTGCCTCCGTGGCGGTTAAGCCCTCCACTTCCATACGCATGGGAACCAGCATGAGCAGGGCGGCGACCAGGAAGTGGCCGGACCCACAGCAAGGATCCAGGACTTTCAGTTCGGTAAGCCGTTTGGGCCAGGCGTCGAAGGTTCCCGCGGCCGGAGTCCAGGTCTCATCCTCCTGTTTTACGAAACGGAGAGAACTTAGGGGCACACCCGGGATGGCCGCCTTTTGCCGCAGTTCCTCCTCGCTTCTCGCTTTTTTCAGATCGTCGAAGGTCAGGCGCTTGGAAGCCCACCAGGCCCCGAGAGAATTGTCCAGCAGGAAACTCACCATGTAGGGCTCGGTGAAAAGCTGGGTCACGGCGGGCAGTTCCCGCGCCCCGATCTTGCCCCCTGAATCGTTGACCGCCTCCTTTTCCTTCGCCTGCCAGAATTGGTAGACCCACCCCAGGCTGTCCGAAGCCTTGAACACCTCAGGTGGCAGGTCGGACACGAGCCTCTCCAGTTTTTGCTCGTGCTCGGGGAGGAGGGTCAGCTGGAAGACGGGGGAGTCGGGACGGAAGACCTGCGGCAACATCCGGGCGGCAAATCGGGCCGCCAGTTCCCACCCGTTTGCCGCGCCTTCGTCGGCGGCCAGGTCGTCACACTCTCCCAAGGTGACGGGAACCGGGTTCTCCGGGTCCGGGTACATCAGAAGGTCGTTTTCCGCCAGGAAACGGGCAAACAGCATGCGGTGCCAGTGTTCGTAGGCCACTTCCCCGACCAGGGCGTTGATCTCCTGTTCCCCTTTTGCGTCTCGGGAATCGCCAAGCTGGCGGCCGTGGGCACGCAGGCGCCGACGCAAGTCCTTGTCCGATTCGCTTAGATGACCGAAGGGTTTGGCCTCCCCGACGCCGAGTTGCTCGAGCGCCGCGCTGGCCGCGTTTTCAGCGGTGTCGCGGGCCTCTTTGACAGTGCTTTCCAGACGGTTCCTCAAGGTCCTGTCGAGTGGCTGCATGGCTCACCTCTCCTGTCTTTGGGCGCTGAGGGCAAAGATGCTCAAGGGCGTCATACGATGACGGGCCCCTTTCTTATTTTTTCCACCAGAAGGGCACGGGATTCGTCCAGCCACGCATCGACATCCGCCTCGGTCTTTAAGGTCCGGCCGGGTAGCGATACGGCCTGCACTTGCGGTTCCATCAGTTTTGCGGCACAGAAAGCGATCTGCTCGAAACGCCCCGGCATGGCCGCGATGCGGTCCCGGAGGGACGGGATGGAGTGGGCGTCAAGCGTCGCCAGAACTGCCGCGGTGTCTTCGACAGAGATGGAAGGAGTCGAAGTTTCAAGTAGCTGTTGTTGTGCCCGCAGCTGGGTGCGCTGCTCTGGCTCGAGACGCTGCCAATTTTCGTCCTTATCCAGTTTAGCCTCTCCTTGGCTCCATTGGAGATCCCAATCCTGCTTCAAAGAGTTCAACTCGTCCCGAAGCAACTGGGTGAGTCTGGCGACCAGCGGGCTTACAAGGTCCGGTTCTTCGAGAAGCTGCCGCTGCTGCTCTATGGTGCCGACCTGGGATAGGACCACCTCGGCGTCCTGAAGGCTCGCGGCGTGGGTAGCCAGCCGTTTCAACACCAGCCAGTTCGGCCAGCGTTTGGCGATCCGTCCGGCAAGGTCCGTCCAGGTGTCGATGGATTGGGAAAACTCGTCCCTGCGGTTGAAAAGGGCCAGAAGCTGCTCGTTACCTGCCGTGAGCCGGATCTCATTGAGGAAAGATCGATCGGGGCGGTTCGGCTTCGGAGCCTCGCCGCCTGCCTGGTCGGCAAGTTCCTCCATCTTTTGCAGGAATTGCGGCACGTAAGCCAACTCTTCCCCCTGTTTCGCCGAAAGGCCGACTTTCTGCATCAGCTTGCGGACCTGGATGCGCTGGGCAGTGCTGACAGTAGCGGACTCCACCTTGAAGTTGGCCTTGCCGATGGCCTTTCGCTCCAGTTCCTTCGAGTCCAGGGGTTTACCGTTTTCGTCCTGGGCCCGGATCAGGCCGGCCACCAGCAAGACCTGCAGGCCGCCGTCAATCGCATCGCGAGGCCACCCGTAAGGGGAGGATTCAAAATTGGCGCGGATGTCCGACCCCTTTTTACCGCCCGCAATAAACCCAAGGATGGCCTTGCATACTGAATTGTTGGCAGGTTCCCCTTCATCGCCCACGGCTTTCAACGCATCGGGAGCCCCTTTCTGGGCCTTCTCGTAAACTTTCGCCCACCCCGGGTGGTCTCCCACATGGAAATGCGGATAAAGCCGTTGCAGGGCATTTTCGGCGGCCTCCAGCACCATCGTCTGGAGGTCCGTTCCGACGATCTCGTTCCCCCCACCCTGGAACACACGGGCGCCGGAGAAGATCTCATCGAGCAACTCTTTAATTCTTGCCTCACTGGCCTGCCTGGTGGTCTCCATGGCAGCCCGGGCTTCCTTGCCTTCCGGGGTGTTGGGAACCCCCCGCTTTTCGAGCGTCGCACAGGCAGCCTTGAAGTCGATCAGTTGATGGCGCAGGTCATCGGCGGACCGCTTCGGGATGAACACAAAAACCGTGGAAGACTGGTTTCCCGCCTGGCGGGCATCGGCCCGCACCGAGTTTTCATCGATGCCCCAACCGTCGCGTACCCAGACGGTGACTTGCTTGCCGGCATCGGCAGGCAACTGTGCATCGAAAACCGGATGGGTTTCCCGGGTGACCTTGGAGTTGCCCTGAGACAGGGATAGCTTTCGGACCAGCTCACCGAATTTTTTGCGGACACGGTCGTTTCGTTCGGCCTCGATGCGGTGCGCTTCGTTGGAGAGTACGGCTCTCTGGCTCAGGAACTCGTCGTTCCAGGCCGAGCTTTCTTCTGTCTGAATGCGGTATTCGTCTTTGACCTTCATCAGCAATTCGCACTTGTCGAGAAGACCCGGCAACCTGCTGCGCAACGTGCCGCTGCCGCTGGAAAGGTCTTCGACCAGCAAGTCGGCCAGGGTATCGACCGTCGCGCGGATGCCGATTTCCTTGTTACTGCCGGAAAGTTTGTTGATCAGGAAGACCAAACCGCAGGCCCGGGCCATGAGCTTCTCTTCTTCCGTCCCCTTGATCCAGCTCATCGTCTTTTCGTGGACCTTGCGGGGCAAAATGCGCGACTGCAGCAGCTTGTCCGCCGAATCGAAATAGAGGGTGTCGGCCGGCACCACGTGCCCGAGCCTCTCGTCCAGGTTGGTCTGAACGACCTTGTGGACCATGCCGAGCTGGTTGCGGAGCTGGCTGTCCGTACCGGTCTGGTCGAGCACGCGCAGGGTGTTTTCCCAGAAGCGCCGTCTAACCGGCAAAATCGGGTAATCCTGCGGGAAGAAGGGAATGTCTTCCTGCCTGTGACCGACGGTCGTGCCGGTCAGGTGCCTTGAAATCTCCCCCAGGTTGGTTTGCATGACCTGCTCGATCTGGGGAATGGCTTCGGGTTTTTTCGCGAGGATGACCTGGCGGACCACCGCCTCGACATCGGCATCGGAGAGTTCGATACGGATAGTAAAGCGACCTTCAAGCTTTTTAAGGTTGCTCGTCCCGGTCACGGCGGTCTGCCCCGTCCCGATGAACAACAGCTTGCCGCCGATGCTTTTACAGCAGGCTTCCAACACTTCCTGCACATCGCTCGAACGCTGGCTGTCCTCGCCGATGTACTGCTGGACCTCGTCCAGCGCGATCAGCGTCAGGGGTAATTTTCCTTCCTTCGTCAGCGCCTGGCGTATGGCCTTGAGCATTTCGTCATTGGAAACGTCCTGGACGAAAGGATAGAGGTTGTTCAGGGTTTCCACGCACGTCGCCGGAGAGGGGAAGAGCATCGGCTTTACCTGGACCAGGGCTTCGTGAAGCCTTTCGGCGACGTAGAAGTTGTCGAGTTCTTCGTCCCATCGGGACCCCTCTTGTTCGACAAGGGAGCGTACCTGGTCGTAAATCCCCTCTTTTTTCAGCCACATGACGAACCGGGCCACGGGATACTGCATCGGCAACCCTACCGACTTAAACAGAATCTGCAAAAGCGCCAACCTTACGCTGCCGCTCGCGCTTGACCCCAAAGTACCGGAGGCGGCGTGCACCCCGCCATGTTTTTTCCCCTGGATGCTGAGTTCACTGAGGGAATCGCGGATTTCTTGGGGAAGGTTGGCAATACCTCTAGCGGTCGCACCGTCTTCGAACGCCGTATCTTCCCATAGGGCTCGGAGCATTTTGACAAAGTGCGATTTTCCAGACCCGTAAAAGCCGCTCACCCAGACACCCGGCTGCTGGGCCTGGTTGATGTTCTTCAGGTAGGTTTCGAGGATGTGAGCCAGCCCTTTTGCGTACTGGCCGTCGCAGACAAAGGTTTCCAGTTCGTAGCGCAGGACGGACAACCCCTGGCTCGTTCTTTCGTCGTTAACGTTCGCTACGCCCTCGTTCACCAATTTCCAGGTGGACGGGTCCTTTTGGTAGACACCCCGGTTATTCATGCTCTACCCCCCTGATCAATAATCTTTATCGGCGGTGATGGGCACGGCGAGATAGTTCCAACCGTCATAACCGTCCAGGAGCCGATAGTTGTTGTTGTCGTAGCTGCCCGGAAAGAAGACCAGTAGCCTCCCCTTCACCAGGGGAGCCAGCCTGTCGACCACTTCCTTGACCTTCAGGAACCCGAAAAGCGAACCGACCCCCTGCAGCGCGACGACATGCCGGGAACCGACGTGATTCTCTTGAAGGAAAGCACCGAATTCCGCCGCGATATGGTCAAGGAATTTCGGAAGCAGCATGGGGAGGAGACCCGGTTTCCGGAAATAACTTTTGGCATACTTTTGAGTGGAAAACCAGGCCGCGAAGGTGTCCGTCAGGTCGAAAAGAACCCATTCGTGACCAGCATCTCGGGTCGCGATTTCAAATTCGTCCACCTTCGCTCGCAAGGTACGCTCGTCGTTTTCGTTGTAAACACAGAACACGACCCGTTGTGGCGCGGCGGCGTCTTCCTTCCACGGCACGGCGATGTATTTGCCGTAGGATTGGACCAAGCGCTTAATTTTGCTCACGGAGCCACTCCATCTCCTCTTGGTTGATCAGATTCGGGAAGAGCACCTCGATGACGTCCCCGATTCGTTTGAAAACGATCCAACCCTTGCGGGAGGATTCCTCGGCAAGTTCAATCGCCTTTTCAAAAGGGCAGTCCAAGAGCTTGGCATATTCGGTTTGGAAAAGCGCCTGGCCGCGTTCCCCCGTGAGATACCCCAGCAACAGGGCATAGCTTACGCTTCCGGAAGTCGCCCTAGCCCGGGTGCGTATCTTTTTGACATGCCCTTCCAAATGCCCGGACTTTGTCCAGGTGGCATTTACGTTCTGGGCCGTGGACTTTAGGGTCGCCTCGCTGAAGCGGTCGGGCTCCTTCGAGCTAATCAATTCCTCCATGGCTTCGCGGCTGACCACCGAACCCTCTGGGAACTTCAAAACGAACTCCGCTGTCAAGCGGAGGATGGAATCTCGAGCGTAGGCACAGAGGAGTGCCAGCAAGGGGCGGCCCGACGAGTCCCTGTTCCAGAAGTACAGCAGGGAACGGAACAAAAGAGTGGAACAGTCGAGCGAATAGAGGTCGACCAAGTGACGATAGGTCAGGATCCGCGTCTTGCGCGATCGCTTCCCGAGGCAGTTTTCTTCATCGATGGCTTTGAGGTAGTCGGCTTTCCCAGCTTCGGGTCGGTCGACACAAGACAACAGCAAACTCAACTCCTCGAGCATCATAGTGCGAGCGGTGTGAGCTCCGCCACGCTCGAAACTGAAGCCGAAGCGGGCTAACTTTTCGTTTGTCTCCATCGCTCTATTTCACCGGCCTTCTTGCTTGTCTATAGGAGGTGGAGCCTAGGAAATCTCAATGAGCAGAGACCCCTTTTGTCCAAAACTTATCACCGACAAATTCCACGTGTCTTTTAACTGGAGGCCTTAGCTTTTGCTTCCGCGAGGGAGCCACCTCGCTGATCCCTTAATCGGTCCCTGGCAGACCTCTTGTGTGAAAATACCCAGGCAGCTTCATACCCGAAACTAAAGAAAAAGGGATAGCCGTCCCTGTATGCAAAGGTTAATGCTTTCGTTTTATTTAATCGCGGGAATCCTCGCTTGTCTATCGGGAAAACCCTGACTTTTCCGGATATAAGGCTAACTTTTTCGTAAGCAAGTTCTGTAAGGCTTATAGGCGATCTTCGTCACTGCCGCCCCATCAGTTTGAAGTTTAATTTAATCCATAATGCATATCTGATTATAACTCGGTATGGGGTTTTCATGGGTTAGGATAATTCCGGTAAGTGACAACATAGGGTAAGCCTTCCGGCAAGATCAACCGGTGATCATGAAAGACGGCTACTCTGGCCCCAGCTTGCTCAGGTCGACCGGTCCAATCTAAGTAAATTCCTGTACCAGTTTTCCGGAGTTAGGTAAGCATTCAATACAAAGGGGACGACCCCCCTCTTTTTTTGCTTGCCACTTTGACTAACCTTTTTCCTCCCCCTGATCCTCTGCAGCTCGTCAAAACCCAGGTTCAGCGAACCGCCATGCGACATGTTGCGGCCCAGGATGTCGAATGATGTGTCCCTTCAGCCAGGTGTCGAACACCACCGGATCCTCGTCGATCGTCACGGGGTAGGTCACGAGCCGGTACAGGTTCTTCTCGACCTCTGTCCGGGCGGCTTGTCGATGTAGACATAGGAGGACACGGTCATCTCCCCGATGAGTCAGCCCTTTTCGTAAAGCACGATCACGGAGCCTTTCGGCAGGGTGTCGTCCTTGAACTTGATGTTGGTGCGGAAGATGCGGGTGTTCTCGAGGGCTGAAAAGGGCCGTCCGCCGGCCATGGCGGAGTTATAGCCGATGATCCTTGAATAAGGCCGGACTTCTGCCGTCCAAAAAGCTGCCTCGAGACTTTCCCGGTTTGGATGAGCTTTAGGAAAGCTATCCCCTGGCCATGGCCGCCCCTCCTGTTATGGGGATGTTCACAGGGAAAGTTTATTTTTGAGGAACGACATCTTAGGACGGTGGCCTTCTTTCCAAGGCGACCAGCTACTCCCCTGTTTCGTCGAAGAGAGCCCGCTGCCTCAGGATGTAGTGCCTCCGGTCCTTCTCTTTCTGGACAATCTGGTCCTCGAGGAGTTTCTTGATCCAGGCGTTTGCCTGCTTAGGGGGAGGGGATAGTTCCTTGAAGATTTCCGCTTTAGTCAAGCTTATCTTCCTTTTCAGCAAGGCGATCAGGTCGGTTTTGAACTCAAGGTAAGCGTTAACTTCGACCGTTTTCGGCTCACCCACCCGGCTGAGGTCGAGAAGCTTCTGGGAATCTGTCAATCCAATCGGTGTCTCTTGAGACTTTTGTTCCTTGCCGAGCAGTGCCCTGAATTCTTCCGGCCCCTGGGGATCCGGCCAGGGAAGGGCTCCCTTGCCTTTCAGCGCTTCGAGGGCCGGAGAAGCGGGGCCGGTCGAACGGACGTAAAGAGGGGCGAACTTGAACTTCTTCAACTGTTCCACGGCACCGGCCCAGGTTCCTCCGGTTTCGAGGCTGGAGTCCACCACGAGGGCAGCGTCCGCGAAGGCATAGATCAGCTTGTTTCGGGACATGGCGTTGCCCACGTTGAAACCCGCAAGAGGATCATAGGGGGAAACGAGAACCAGACGGCCTTCGATCAGCCGGTCACGATTTTCCCTGTTCATGACGCTCTTCTCGAGGCTGTCGGCCAAAACGCCGATCACGTTCCCCCCAGCTTCGAGGGCACCGCGCATGGCCGCCTGGTCCACTCCTTTCGCTCCGCCGGAGACCACCGTTTTCGCAGCCGCCGCCGCGAGCTTCCCGATGGAAGCCGCGTATTCGAGCAAAAAATCGTCCACCTTTCGCGAGCCCACAACGGCTAGCCCGCCGGTTTCCAAAAGTCCCTGGTCTCCACATCCGTAAAGGACGGCAGGGGAATTTTCCTTCAATCGCTCCTTCAGGCGCTTCGGGTAAGCTTCGTCGGCACGGCTGAGGACCCATATGGCGCGGCTCTGCCAGCGCTCCAGGGCCTGGCTCAATTGGAAACCCCGACGTAGAAGGATCCTAAGACGCTCTTCGTCGACCAGCGGCGCGCAAGCACGAACGAGATCCCCCGCCTGGGAGCCGAGAAGGTCGGCCGGCTGGCGTCCGTTTCGGCGCAAGAACTGGGCAAGCCGCTGATATTCCCACGGCGTCAACGGGTTCTGGGACGCGGATGCCCGGCCCTCGATCAAGGGGGCAGCCAGGAGCAGGATCGCTTTCGTGTTGGCCGAAAGCCCGTTCGTCATCTTGCATACCCCGCGTTCGAAAGTGCCATCGGCCAGACCTCCCCTGAACCGTTCTTGCGAAGAAGCCAGGCTGCGACCGTAAGGGTCCAGCGGGAACTCACCATGTCGTCGACCAGGAGTACAGGCCCCACGGGAACCCTTCCCCTTATTTCCATGGAACCGTCGACGTTCCTTGCCTGCTGAACGCTGTTCGCCATCGTCTTCTGTTCCGGCCCTTCGTGTGTCTTTACAAGAACCTGGTGGAACGGAAGACCAAGTGCCGAAGCCAGCCTGCCGGCAAAATCCGGGACGAGGCAGGGGCGTCGAAGGGAAGGAACACAGGTGACCCAACTCGGAGCCGGTTTCGGATTCCACTTGCGAAACATTTCAACGCAGGCTTCCACGAGTTCATCCGCAAAATAGCCGTCCCGATACTTCCCTTCCCGGACGAGGGTTCCCCAGCCGGAATCTCCCCAAAGACACAAGGCCATTCCCTTTTCGGCCCTGAGATCTTCGGGAATCACGCCTTTTGTCTCGTATCGCGACATTCCGCCTACCGGCCATTTTTCCCTGGCCTCGAAAGGCAACTGTATCCGCCGAAGAAACGCCACCGCGTCCCTTACCAGCCTGGCATCAACCTTCCCCGGCAAAGGAGGAAGGGAGGGTCTTCCCACTGTTTTCGGGTCCCCATCGAGGACCGAGACCAGGTAGGGCATGTGTTCTCCGAAAGGCAGCTCGACATATTCCTTCATCTGCCGTTGTTCTTCCCGGCGCAAAGCGGTCACGCGATCCGCCCTCTGCCAGAACCCTTCACCCAGTTTAGCCGCCGTCAGCTGCCATTTCGTGCCTTGCCTGGCAACCGGGGCGGGCGATTCAAGCGAGAGGATTTCCATGACCTTCTCGATGCGCGCCTTGCTGATGTTCAACCGGCCCATCAGCCCGTAGATCGATAGGCCATCAGGTTCGCTCTCGAGAGCATCCAGAATTTCCGAAACTTCCTTCCTCGTGGGAAAGGCGGTCTTGATGAACCAGTCGTTGATCTCGTCTTCCTCTTCCCCGCTCAGGAGGATTCCATAAGCGGCTTCCAGCGCCCTTCCTGCGCGGCCGACCTGTTGGTAATAGGCGACGGGAGAACCGGGGGTCTGGTAGTGGATGACGAAGGCGAGGTCCGGCTTGTCGTACCCCATGCCGAGGGCAGTCGTCGCAACCAGGGCCTTCACCTTGTTTTCCAGCAGGCGCTGCTCGAGCCCTTCCCTGGCATCCCCGCTCTGCCCGGTATAGGCCTCCACCGGCAGGCCTTGTCCCTGAAGCCAGTCCACGAGCTGGTAAGCATCACGGACAGTCAACGTATAGATAATACCATTGCCTGGCAGTTTGGGCAGGGTTCCAGCCAACCATGCCATCCGCTCGGCCTGGCTCCCAAGCCGGATTGTTTGGAGTGATAGAGAGGCCCGGTTCAGGTCTCCCCTCAGAACGGTGAGGCCGGGACCCATGACGGCTGACAGGTCCCGCATGACCCGGTTGTTTGCCGTTGCCGTGGTGCCAAGGAGACGCAAGTTCGGGGGGAGGTTCCGCGCGATTCGCTCGATGAGGCGATAATGTGGCCTGAAATCGTGTCCCCAATCGGAGATGCAATGGGCTTCATCGACGACGAGAAATCCGATCTTTCCAGAGATCCAAGCCAGCACTTCCGTCCGGAATCTCTCGTTTGCAAATCGTTCCGGAGAAATTAGCAAAATATCGATTTCGTCCTTTTTAAGCCTTCCTTCGACTTCCAGCCATCGGTCTTCATTGTCGGAGTTGATGGTTTCGGCAACGACCCCCATCCGTTCGGCGGCAATGATCTGGTTCCTCATCAGCGCCAGGAGGGGCGAAACGAGCAAGGTCGGTCCGAAGCCCCCTTCCCGCAACATCTTCGTCGCGATGAAGTACACGAAGCTTTTCCCCCAACCGGTTTTCTGGACGACAAGAAGGCGGCCCTTCCCTTCCACCACGTGCCGGATGGCTTCTTCCTGTCCCTCCCGGAAGACGGCGCACGGGTTTCCCGTCCCGATCCTCAGCAGTTGGAGTGCCCGTTCATGGGAATAGAGCATAGGGATCCCTCCTTTTAAAAGGAAATCTAATAAAAAGCGTGCAAGATCCTTCTTAACTTGTCACCTTGACCAACCTTTTTCTCCCCTGATCATTTGCAGCTCGTCGAAGTCCAGGTTCAGGGAACCGCCGCGCGACATGTAGCGACCCAGGATGTCGAAGTTCACCGGCGGGTCGTAAACCTTGAAATCAATGATGTGTCCCTTCAGCCAGGTGTCGAACACCACCGGATCCTCGTCGATCGTCACGGGGTAGGTCACGAGCCGGTACAGGTTCTTCTCGACCTCTGTTCGGGGCGGCTTGTCGATGTAGATATAGGCGGATACGGTCATCTCCCCGATGAGCCAGCCCTTTTCGTAAAGCACGATCACGGAGCCTTTCGGACACCCTTCCAGGATGTCTTATTCGTGGCTTGTTGGCTATGGGGAGCAAAATACTTGTCGATCCAGCGAGTTGGAGGGGCGACGAACCGCGCACCCTGCATCTGGACGTGGATCAGCATGGTATTGAAGGGAGAAGAGAACCGGAAGCTTGACACGAACTTGAGAAGGCTATGGTGGGCAGCGCTGTTTCTATATTGGCAGGTCAGGGAGAAAAGCTCGTCCAGGGCACGTTTTGAGGCGTTCCGCTCCCAAGCGTCCGCTGGCGATCCGAAATCCAGGACACTTTGTTGCGAGGATCCCCTGGCCATGGCCGCCCCTCCTGCCTTTGCGCACGTTCGATTATAAACCCGTTATGGGGTTGTTCACAGGAAGAGGTTATTCTTCGGAAACGACATCTAAGGACGGTGGCGTTGGATCAGGAACGGGAAGGATTTTCGCTCTTTCGCGCTTCCCGCTCTAGAACCCAATCCTTGTGAAAACAGGGCAAACCTGTCAACCGTTGGTCATCTTATACTGTGAGACAATACCAAAGTCTTTTATTTCCCACAGAGTCTATAGGACAAAACCTGATAGACAAACCCCACCTTTAGGAGGATTATTAACTCTTGGAAAGAACGAAGCTCACAGGAGGGATCGCAATGAAAAAGGGAATCTTCGTTTCCTTGTCAGTGGTCTTGTTGCTCTCAATTGCAGCCCCGGCTTTTGCTGCAAAAATGTTCATCACTACGATCAGGGAAACGACGGTAAAACAGGTCCAGGATGTGGCGATCGAAGTCATGACCGGCAAGAATTTCACCATCGACGAGGCCGACAATTACAAAATCGTCTTTACCAAGGATTTCGGCGATGGATTCTGGATTGCCACCCATCACTGCCTCGTCAAGTTCAACTTTCTCGAACGAGACGGCAACATAAAAGTCACCCTCACTGAAACCGAGATCCTGCAGGGAATGATGCATCGAGCCCGCTCAATCGACCCTCTCATTCCTTATATCAAGGAGATTCGGAACAAGATCGATGGAACCCCGGTGGATCAAATCGCAAACGAAGCGGTCAACCAACTCCCGGGCTCGGGAAATTCACTGGAAAAAGTCCTGGGCATTTCCCTGGGACAGAAGAATGAAGAAGGGCTCATCGTCATCGATCGAATTGAGCCAGGTAGTCTTGCCGCCGACGCAAAACTGGTTAAAGGCGACGTCATTGTCGAGGTGAACGGCACGTCGACAAAGGAATTCGAGGTTTCCACACTATCAACATACCTGGCGAACAAAACTGCCGAAGGATCCTCAATCATGATGGTCTACAAGCGGGATGGCAAGCAAGACATGGTGACCTTGAAGCAGGCGGATTAGAACCTACGGAGTGAACTGGATCAAGGCCAATAAAGTTCGCCTCGTCGAGGAACTGGAAATTCTCAAGAGTTTCTAGCTAGACCGTCTCAACCACCTCCACACAACACTAAAGGACCTCCTCTTCCAGGGAGGTCCTTCATCATTAAGTGCGAAGCAACAGTTGCAGGGGAACATAGTCTCAGCCTTCTCACTGCCGTTTTCGCCAGAAGAGCGGGATCGCTAGGGGAATGAGCAGCCACGCCATCCAGGACTGGGCTCCCTGCAGGCGGCCCCCGCTTTCCGTGCTTCCCGCCGCGGCTTCCTCGTGGGCAAAACCTAGCGGTGGAACAGTGACAGACTGCCCGTTTGAGAAGGTCACCCGGAGAGGCTGGAAGGATATAATTAGATGAAAATTTGCACGGGATCCTGAAGCAGGGGGGAAACGAATGTTCAAGGACGCGGACCTGGACCTGGAAGTGATCCTCCTCTTCCTCGCCGGGATGACGGTGGGAGTCGCCGGGACCCTGCTCTTCCCGGTGTCTACCGGGGCCATTCCCTATTACGAGAACGGGCTGTACGGGCTGCTCCTATTTTTCTTCGCCCTGCAGATGGTGGCGCTGGGGAAGACCCCGTTCGGCGACATGAGGCGTTCAAGGGGCCTGCTGGCCGCGGGGGTGCTCGTCGCCGCCGTCGGCATCGTGACCTGCTTCGTCCCGGACATCCTGGGCACGGTTCCCCGACTGGCGCTGGCCGCCTGTTTCGGCCTGGGAGGCCTCGCGCTGCTGCTCCAGATGTTCCTTTCCCCGGACAAATACCCGGCCTGGGCGAAGCACGGCGGGATATTGAGGGGGCTCGCCCCGGCCTGCGGGGCGGTCTACCTGCTGTCGATGAGTATCGGCCTGCTCGTTTGGAAGCACGGCCTGCTTTCCGTGCGGATAACGGCCGTGACGGTCCTGGTTTACGGGGCGGCGATCCTGGCCCTCGGTTTCCTACTCCGGAAAGTCTACCGGCTTTACCCCGAGGCGGCGAAAATTCCAGCCGGGGAGGCTGGCTTGCCGATCGACAAGGCGATGATCCTCCTGACGGGGGTTTTCATGGTGATCCTGGGGGTGCTCCTGGTCCCCGTGAACCTCGGGCTGATCCCCTTCTCGGGGAGCGCCCAGCTCGGGCTTCTGGTGGTGATCCTGGCGATCCAGATGCTGGCCTCGGGAAGCACCCCCATCGGGCCGTTCCGCCGGACGTGGCTGATGATCCTCCTGGGCTTTCCCTTCGCGGTGCTCGGCGTGATCTCCTGCATCATCCCGGGGATTTTGGTCCCCCACCTGACACTCCTCATCGGCGTGCTCAACGTCACGGGCGGAGTGCTGGGCCTGAAGAGGACCGTCGCACCCATGCTGGCCCGGGGAGAGGGCCCGCGCGATCCGGTCCCCCCGGTCCTGGCGAGGCTCACCGCGGTCCAGGTGACGATGAACCTGGTCTCCATCCTGTTCGGGGCCTCGATGCTCATCGCAAACCTCATCCCGGGGCGGATCATCGGCGTGATCCTGGCCGCAAACGGGGGCCTGCTCCTTTACCTGCTGCACCTCCTGGGGCTCGTCGAAAAGATGGCATCGGGCGCTGAACCTTCGGCCTGACGCAAACAGGTTTTTCCTAGCAGTACGTGCCTTTCGTCCGGTAGTTTTCCCTCCGCTCGGCCGCGAGGTTGCGCATGAACTTGTCGTACTCCGGCCGGTCGACCCTGTACAGGGCCTCGAGATCCCTCGCGCTCTGCGGGAGGCAGATCACGACGGCCTTCTTCTCCAGTTCCCCGAAGAGGTAGTCGATGGCGTCCGGCACCGTGACGGAATCCGGCGGCGGGGTCATGGTCCCGAAGATCGGGGTGAGCACGTTGGCCGGGCAGAAGACGCTGAACTGCAGGCCTTCCGTTTCGAGCTCGTACTGCAGGCTTTCGGTCATGGAGATGACTGCGGCCTTGGTCGCCGCGTAAACGGCCTGGTAGGGGACCGGGATGAGCCCGGCGATGGATCCCGTGTTCACGATGTGCCCGAACCCCTGTTCCCTCATGATGGGGATCGCGGAATAGGTCCCGTAAACGACGCCCAGCAGGTTCAGGTCGACCAGGAACCGCCAGATGTCGAAGGTGATCTGCTCGGTCGGCAGCGTCATGCCCATCCCCGCGTTGTTGAACACGAAGTCGAGATGGCCGGCATGGGCCTTCGCGGCCTTCAACAGCGCCTCGACCTGCTCCTGCTTCGTCACGTCGGTCTGCAGGGGGAAAACCTTCCCGGGATAGGCAAGGGCGAGCCTCTCCGATTCCTTTTTGAGGTTTTCCTCTTTCAAGTCTCCCATGAAAACGGCCAAGGCCCCGCTTGAAAGCAGTTTCTCCGTGATCCCGAGGCCGATTCCCGAAGCCGCTCCCGTCACCACCGCCACCTTGTTCTCGAAATATCCGCTCATCTTCGGCTTCCTTTCCACCCTAGGGCAGGATTCTCGAATCCCCGACGTTGAGCCGGGCCACCGTCTTCATCATCATCGCGTCCGCGACCTTGAGCACCGGCAGGTCGGCCAGGGTGTTGATGATGGTCCACTGCAGGGGGTGCTCATCCGGGGCCACCTTCGTCCAGGTGACCGCGCCTTCCCCCGTCCAGGCCTGCTTGACCGTCGACTCCTGCGGGTAAAGGGTCGCGTGGCTCAGGGTCGCCCCGCCCTTCCCGAGGTTCGGGAGGTACCGCCAGCCGAAGAGGTTGACCTTCGGGTTCTTGTTGATTTCAGCGATGGCCTCCTCGGACATCTCTCCCTTTTTCTGGAAGTCCAGCTTGAGGAAGTTGACGCTCTCGTAGCTCGCGGCCGTGAACCAGTGGTCCCCGTTGTGGCGCTCCATGGCGATGTCCGCGAAGATCTTCGGGACGCCGTCCTCCTCCCGCCCGCCGATGATGGGGCAGGTCTTGTTCTCCCAGACGACGAGGGCGTATTCCCCGACGAGCCCCTCGGAATTTCCCATGTACCGGACCGGGGCCGACACCTGGATCAGCCGGTAATCCCCTCCCGCCATCCAGTCCACTTCGCGGCAGTTCGCGTACTGCACGTTCACCCTGGGCTTTAGGAGTTCGAAATCCTCGGGGATGAGCGGCAGCAGCTTTTCCGGGTCCGTTTCGAAACCGACCCGCAGGCAGGTCATATCCCCGTACACGACCCTGACCGGGTAAAACGCGTGTCCGCCGAAGTGCACGGGCATCTTGTAGATCCAGTCGTCCTGGAACTTGAACCGACCTCTCATGCTTTCACCTCCAGAATGGGATTCCTCGAACTCAAGGCTGGTCCGATGACGATCTACCGCGATAATTCGAGAGAGCACTTTATCTTATTCCGAGGGGAGCCCTTTGTCGAGGAAAAATTAAACTTTAGGCCTATGCGGGCAAGCGTGACAGGATCTCCCGGGCCAGTCTCTCGCAGTTTTTGCCGTCCCGGTGGGCAAAGGCGAATTTTTTCATCTCCTCCATCCGGGGCCGGAAGGGAAGCGCGGAAAAGCATTCCTCGACGAATTTCCGCACCCAGGCCGAGGCCTCTTCCGCTGTTCCCGCGACCGGACCGAAAAGGTCCTTCCTGAGGTCGATGTAGGAACCCGTATGCTCCAGGAATTCCTCTCGGTCGAACTGGTAGAAGAGGACGGGCCTGTCCAGGAAGAGAAAATCCCAGCAGACGCTGGAATAGTCCGTGACCAGCAGGGAGCTGCCGACAAGGACTTCCTGGAGGTCGACCCCCTGGTCGAGGATCTCGATGTTTTCCAGGGAAAGACCTTTTTTGAAGTCCTCGAAGAACTCCCTCATCCACATGTGGACGTAGAGCTGAAGGGTCCGGCCGTTCCGGGCGAGGCATTCGTTGAGGGCCTCGTCGGCGAGGAAAGCCCTGGCCTGGCGGAAGAATTCGGTTCCGGAGAGGGAAACCTTCCTCGAATTCCATTGTCTCCAGGTCGGCATGTACAGGATGTTCCGGGGCGGGGCCGTCCTGGCCTGCGCCAGGGAATAAAGCCGGTCGTAGCGGGCAAGTCCCGTGACCGCGATCTTTTCCGGGGGAATGCCCCATTCCCTTTCGTGGATTTTCGCTTCCCCCACCGATCCCGCGGCGATCAGGTCCAGGTCCAGAGCCGCAGCCGCGACGGTTCGACCCGTCGGCAGGGGGACCATCGAAGTCTTCTTAAGGGCGGTAAAGCCGTGGTCCAGCATGACGTTGAAGGCGCAAGGGGTGTCGCTCTTGGGGTAGTCGGTGATGTCGTACCTTCCGTGAGAATAGACGAACACGTCGGCCACCAGGGCCAGGACGTTTCCCCTGAACGTGTCCTTGAAGGCGATCCTTGCCCCTTCGGGCAGGGGCCGCCCTGGAATGCTTCCTCGGGCGCAGTCTTTCCGGATGACCCAGTAAGAGTCGATTTCCGGGTGGTTTTCGACCATGTACTCGAAAAAGGCTGCGCTGTTGTCGTCGAAGCGCCTTGCCCCGAAAGCCCCGTAGAGGAAGACGGGGCGCCCCTTTCGAAAAGCTTCCCGGCCCCTGAGCCTGACCCAGGCCCTTGCCAGGTGGAAACTGAGCATCCCCGCCACCTTGTCCTTCAGGCGCGGAAGGATCCAGCCGGGGTGCTTCGCGTACTTGACCGCTTCCCTTTTCAGGCTCACGGTCTCTCTCCTGTTCCAGCCTGCCCAAGACCAGCCCGACGGGCTAGCCGGAGGGGCCTCAGCCCCAATTCTCATTGGCCGATGGCTTCCAGGATTGCACCCTTGCTGACCGTTCGGCAATAACAGACGATCTCGCTTTCCGGGGCAGTTTTCCAATCCATCGCGCGCACCTTCCATGATTTCCAGGTTTTCCTGCCGTTTCCGGCCCCGAACCTCAACGGGAAATCCGGCGAAGCCGGAGAGCTAGTTCCTGCCGATACCGGGCCGGGTTGCACAGCAAATCTTCCAGGTCGGGCAAGGCTTCCGGGAAATGCTGCGCATAGACTCTTCGAAGCCTTTCAGCGACGGCCGGGTAGGGGTTCAGCGCATCCGCCTGGATGTCCCGGATGCCGGCCTCTCGAAGGGCACGGATGAGGGATGACAGGGATTCTTCCGTGTCCGTCAGTCCCGGAAGCAGGGGGGCGATGAACACCCAAACCGGGATCCCGGCTTCGATCAATTTCCTGGCCGCGGTTAGCCGCCGGTCCGGTAGGGTCGCTCCCGGTTCGAGGATCCCTGAAATGTGCCGATCCAGGGTTGTGATCGTGAACCCCACCTCGGCCCCCTGGAGGCAGCGCAAGACCGGAAGGTCTCGCACGACAAGGTCCGATTTGGTCAGGATGTGGATCTCCAGGAACGGGTAGCCCGCAAGGATTTCCAGGCTGGAACGGGTGATCCGGTAGCTGGCTTCAGCCGGCTGGTAGGCATCGGTGACCGTGCCCAGGAGGACCTTTCCCCGGGGCGGTTTTCGGCTTCGGGAGAGCTGCCGCCCCAGGACATCCGGAAAATCGACCTTCACGTCGACGAATTCCCCCCACCTTTCGGGGTGATCCGAGAAACGGCAAATGAACGAAGCGTAGCAGTACAGGCAGGCATGCGCGCAGCCCCGGTAGGGGTTCATGGCGTAATCGTAGCCCGGGATCCCCGTCCTGACGAGGGCCGACTTACACGAGATTTCACGGATCACCATCGGGACGGTCATCCCCCCGGCACGGCACAGGCGGCTTCCGCCCGGCGATCCAAGGGGGCCCCCCTTCCGGGCGGGCCCCCTTTTCTCCGATACGGCGCTTTCCTGGTTTCCACTCTTCTTCTTCAGTACCGGTACAACGCGGCTGCGGGGCCGCCGTTGGGCATCTCGGCCTGAGGCAGGATGAACACCTTGCCGTCCTTCAGGAAGGTTTCCACGGCAATCGTTTCGAGGATATCCTCCCGGCCGGGCCCGGGGCCTTCCGAAGGCTCGATCGCCATGTTGACGGGATCCGTTTTCGCCCATATCTCGGCCCCCTCGGCCAGGAAGACGGCTTCGACCCTCCCCGAACGGGCAGCCCAGTAGATTTCAGCGGGATCCTGGGCGGTCAGGCCGGTTCCAGCATCCCTCAGGTACCGTTCCAGGGCTTCGCTCTTCGGCTTTTCGAAGATCGGCTTCACCAGCGGCCAGGCCTGGGCGTGAAGCTGCTCCGGCGAGAGCTTTTCCACGTTCCCCGTGATGCCCGTCGGCAGGATGTTGTTGTATCGGCTCACCGAGCGGTAAAGCGGGTGCAGGTACTCCACTCCCGCCAGGATGAGGGGTTCGCGGGCTCCTTTCATTGCAGGGTTCAGCACATCGACGATGCGCCGGAAGTAAATGACGATATCTTCCTTGGGCCGCTCGTCGCCCGTGCCGTGACCTCCCAGGGTGCCGGCCTGAGCCCGCCGCTCGAATCCATCGTAGTTCAGCACCTGGTCAAGGCTGCCGGGCATGTTTTCCACGTGGATCTCCGAAAGCCCCGTGCGGCTGCCCCGGTAGAGGCGCACGCCTTTCTGGCTCAGGGTCAGGAGAAGGTAGGACTCGTCCCCGGACAAAAGCCCCAGGAGCGGCTTCAGGACAAACCGTTCTCCCACCACCACTTTTTCCGGAAAGCTGACCGGCAGGCGGAAGCTGAAGGATTCTCCCGGCCGGGTGAAAACGGCCAGCCCGTCGGCGGCCTCCGTCCAGAAAGGCATCTGCAAGACGATCCGGTCAAGCACCGAAACCAGGCCGTCGGCCTCAGCCGGCGTGAGCCCGTGCTCAACCAGGGCCTGTGCGGCCTGCCGGGACAGGTTCTTCATGCGGATCTGTCCTTGCCGGGCATCGGGGGACGTGCGGGCGGTAGGCATGTAGAGGGAGATGCAGGGACCCTGGGTGACCGAAGAGAGCCTTTCTACGGATTCCTTGTCAAGGATTTCCATGCAAAAACCTCCTCTCGTGGTCGATTCCGAAACATAGAAAGGAAGAGAAGGAGCCAAAAAGAGATGCGATGCGCCTTGTTAAAGGCATGAACAATCATTGGAACAAGTATAGCATCGCCGGGTGCCCCGGACAATGTGGGAGTGTTATACTCGAGCTGAAATCGCCATGGACAATCGTTCTTCAAAAATCAACCATCCGGGAGGTCGTTTCGCGATGCGCAAGGTGTGGCTTCTGGTTTTTGTCGCTTTTCTCTCCATTCCGCTGTTCTCCCTGGGCGCCTCGGCCGCGGAGACCGTGAAGGCCTACACGACCCTGGAAGAACCGAACGCGAAGGAACTTTTCGACGCTTTTGAAAAGGACACGGGGATCCGCGTGGAGTGGGTTCGCCTGACCACGGGAGAAGCCCTGGCCCGGATCGAGGCCGAAAAGAACAACCCCCAGGCCGCAATCTGGGTTGGAGGTGTCGGGACGCTTCATATCGAGGCGAAGAACAAGGGGTTGACCACTCCTTACAGCTCCCGTTCCGCCAACACGATCCCGGATCGCTACCGGGACAAGGACCGCTACTGGATCGGGCTGTACGTGGGCCCCATCGCCTTTGGCATGAACACGAACCGGGCTAAGGAACTGAAGCTGAAGATGCCGAAAAAGTGGGCGGACCTGGTGAAACCGGAATACGCGAAGAAGGTGCGAATGGCCAACCCGGGAACTTCAGGGACGGCCTACAACGTTCTGACGAACATCATCCGGATTCATGGAGGAAACGAGGACAAGGCCTTCGCCTTCCTGAAGCAACTGGACAAGAGCATCGACCAGTACACGAAATCGGGCTCGGCTCCGGGCAAAAGCTGCGCCATCGGGGAAATCCCCGTCGCCATCGGGTACCTGCATGACCTGATCAAGCTGAAGAAGGGCGGCGCCCCGATCGAGATCGCCATCCCGGCCGATGGGACCGGTTTCGAGACGGCCTCCATGTCCCTGATCCGTGGAGCTCCCGGTTCTCTGAACGCCAAGAAGCTCTACGACTGGATCCTCTCGAAGAAGGGGATGGCCGTCGTGGCGAACTGGTACGTGATCCCGCTTTCCTCGGAAGCTCCGAAAGTGGAGACGGGCTTCGACCTCTCGAAGATGAACCTGGTCCACCAGGACGACGCGTGGGACGCGGCGAACAAGAACCGCCTGGTGGAGCGCTGGAACAGGGAAATCGCCCCGAAGTAGAAATTCTGCTGGAACAGGGGTTTTAAAAAGGGCCGGGGAGGGGATAAACTCAAGGCTGGAGTTGACCCCACCGGCCCTTTTCCTTTGCCGGACCGACAGGGAGAGTGTCCTCATGTTCACCAGGCGTAAAATCGTGATGTTCGCCGTGGTTTGCCTGCTGTTCCTTGCCGCCGACCTCTGGATCTACCGGACGCTCCGGAAGGCTTTCCTTGACCTGGCCGAAAACCAGGTCCGCGAAACCGCCTCGGCGGCCCTGGAGGCCGTTCCAACAGGCGACGAAGCCGTGTGGAACTGGGTCGAACGCCTCGAACAGGGGAACGGCCATTTCTTCCTGCTGTATACCCGGGGGATCCACGGCATCGACCCCGAGGTGACGGTTTTCTCCAAGAACGACGAGCTTTCGGCCTTCTTCGAGTCGAAAAAGGACACCCCCGAGTTCCGCAAGGCCTTCGAGGACGCGACCTACGACGAAATCACCCGGTTTCCCGGGCGGATCCTGGTCGGGGGGATCCAGAGAACGCTGCTCGTGGTGCCCGCGACGGACCCGGAAACGGGGGAAGTCGTCGGGACGGGACTTTTCGCTTTCGACACCTCGGCGACCGACGCCTATTCGAGGCTCCTGGCGATCCTGGCCATCGGGGCGGCGGCGGTCTTCTTCACGATCCTCGCGGCGGGACAGTTTTCCCGCGACCCGGTGCAAACCTACGCGATCCTGGGGCTGTTCGCCATCACCGGGGCGTTCGTGGCCTATCCCCTTTTCGAGGCGGCCCGGCTCAGCTTCGTCCAGGAAGGGCGCTTCACCCTGGAGATCTGGAAGACGATCCTCACCAACCGGCAGTACGTTTCGGCCCTGAAGGGAAGCCTCCAGCTCGGGTTCGTCACGGCGACGCTTTCCACCCTCGTGGGTTTCCTTTTCGCCTTCACGGTAACCCGCACCAGCATTCCCTTCAAGAAATTCTTCAGCGCCATGGCCACCCTGCCGGTGGTTTCGCCCCCGTTTTCCCTGACCCTTTCCATCATCCTGCTGTTCGGCAACAACGGCCTGGTGACCAAGCAGCTTTTGGGACTGGAAAACTTCAACATCTACGGGCTCTGGGGCCTTTCCCTCGTCCAGACCATGGGCATGTTCCCCATCGCGTTTTTGACCCTGGTGGGGATCCTCGAGGCCATTGACTCGACGCTGGAGGACGCGGCCCTGGACCTGAGCGCGACCCGGTGGGAGACGTTCAGGACGGTCACGCTGCCGCTGGCCACCCCGGGCATGCTGAGCGCGTGGCTCTTGGTGTTCACCACCTCCCTGGCCGACTTCGCCAACCCCTTGCTGCTTTCGGGCGACTTCCGGGTTCTCTCGGTGGAATCCTACCTCGAGGTCACGGGGATGAACCGGCTGGGCAACGGGGCAGCTCTTTCCCTGCTGCTGCTTTTGCCCACCCTGACGGCGTTCCTGGCCCAGCGCTTCTGGGTGAGCCGCAAGTCCGTCGTCACCGTCACGGGCAAGCCCTCGGCACGCCTGACGGAACTCGCCTCTCCCGGGACTCGCCGCGTCCTTCTCGCCGCCATGTCGGTGATCACCCTGTTCCTCTTCTGCCTCTACGGGACGATCCTGGCCGGCTGCTTCGTCAAGAACTGGGGGATCGACTACACCTTCACGCTGGCGAACTTCCGGGAGGCCCTCCAGAGGGGCCGGGACGCCCTGTCGGACACGGTCCTCCTGGCGGGTGCCGCGACCCCCATCGCGGGGTTCCTGGCGATGGCCGCGGCCATGCTGATCGCCAGGAAGACCTTCGTCGGGAAGAGGGTCCTGGAGATGCTCATCATGACCCCCTTCGCCCTGCCGGGGACCCTGGTGGGAATCAGCTACATCCTGGCGTTCAACAAGCCGCCGCTCCTGTTGGTTGGAACGGCCGCCATCATCGTGATCAACTACGCGATCCGCGAACTCCCCGTCGGGGTGGAAGGCGGGATCGCCTCCCTCAAGCAGATCGATCCTTCCATCGAGGAGGCCGCCGCAGACCTGGGGGCAGACACGCCAACGGTGTTCCGCACGATCGTGCTGCCGCTGGTGAGGCCGGCCTTCATCTCGTCGCTATCCTACACGTTCGTCCGGTCCATGACCGCCGTCAGCGCGGTCATCTTCCTGATCTCCGCCCGCTGGTACCACCTCACCGTCCTGATCTACAACTTCTCGGAGAGCCTGCGTTTCGGACTGGCCAGCGTTCTGGCCCTGACGCTGATCGTCATCGTCTTCGCCACCTTCGGGCTTATGCGCCTGCTGATCCGGAAAAACGTGTACCTGGAAAAGACCGTCGGCTAGAACGACACGGGGGTGTCCGCCATGCGCAAGAAATCCGTTTCAGTCCGCCTCGAAAAGGTCACCAAGACGTTCGTGGACCCGCATTCCCGGAAGCCGGTCCAGGCTGTCCGGGAAGCCGATTTCACGATCCAGCCCGGGGAACTGGTCACGCTGCTTGGCCCTTCTGGCTGCGGGAAGACCACGACCCTGAGAATGGTGGCCGGTTTCGAAGTCCCCACGAGCGGAAGGATCTTCATCGGGGACGAGGACATCACCTTCCTGCCTCCCAACCGGCGGGACAAGGCGATGGTCTTCCAGAGCTACGGCCTGTTCCCCCACATGAGCGTCTTCGAAAACGTGGCCTACGGACTTCGGCTTAGGAAGGTGGACCCCGCCCAGATCAACCGTCGGGTGAACGAAATCCTGGCGCTCGTGGGACTCGGGGAGCTGGGGAACCGGCCGCCGGGCCGCCTCTCCGGGGGACAGCAGCAACGCGTCGCCCTCGCCCGGGCCCTTATCGTGGAACCTTCCGTGCTTCTCCTGGACGAACCGCTGTCGAACCTGGACGCCCTCCTGAGGGAGCAGATGCGCGTGGAAATCCGGAGGATCCAGAAATCCATGGGAATTACCGCTTTGTACGTGACCCACGACCGAACGGAAGCGATGAGCCTCTCGGACCGGGTCATCGTGATGAACGCCGGGGAGGTCGTGCAGATCGGCTCCCCCCACGAGATCTACCAGGATCCGGCGGACACCTTCGTGGCGGGATTCATCGGAAAGGTCACCTTCTTCAAGGGGATCGTGGAGGAAACCGGGGCAGGCTGCCGGGTATCGCTCAAGGGAAAGTCCGTATCGATCCCCAGGTTCGCGCCCGGGCTCGCGGTGCACCAGCCCTGTTCCATCATGTGCCGGCCCGAATCGCTACGGCTGGAAGAACCGGGGAAAGGGTTCCTGGACGGTCGCGTGGTGACGAACGTCTACCTTGGGCACTCCGTGGAGTCCTACGTGGACACGCCGGAAGGGGAAATCCTCGTGCAGGTCGACAACCCGATGGCCCGGAAGGTCTTCGCCGAAGGCGAGGCGGTCTCCGTTTCCTTCGTTCCCGAATACACGAAAGTTTTCCCCGAGGAGGGAACCAGCCGATGACTTCCCCGATGGATCGCTCGACGTTCACCCTGACCCTGGAACATTCCATCCTCTCCCCCGGCGCCACGGAGAACCAGGTGCTGGAAGGCTGCCGCTTCGCCGCCGCCCATGGCGTGAAGCTGGTGATGGTCCAGCCCTGCTTCGTCGCAACGGCCTCCCATGCCCTCCGGGGGAGTCCCGTCCTGGTGGGTTCCGTCCTGGATTTCCCCCACGGCTGCAGTCCTATTGACGTGAAGGCCTACGCGGCCCGAAGGCTCAGGGCACTTGGAGCGGACGAGATCGACATGGTGCTGAACCGGTCGCTGCTGCGCTCGGGAAGGCTCCTCGAGATGGAGGCCGAAATCCGCGAGGTGGTGGATTCGGCCGGCGGTGCAACCGTCAAGGTGATCCTGGAAACCGGGGAGCTCTCGGACATCGAGATCGCCCATTGCGTGGAAGCCGCCCGGAGGGCCGGAGCGGATTTCGTGAAGACTTCCACGGGGTTTGCCGGTAGCGGGGCGACCGTGGAATCCGTTAGCCTGTTGCGGCGCCTGGCGGGTAAAACCCTGGGGGTCAAAGCCTCGGGCGGGATCCGGACGCTGGACCAGGCACTCGCCCTGATCGAGGCGGGAGCCGACCGGCTTGGGCTGAGCGCGACCCCGTCGGTGCTGGCCGAGTGGGACAAGCGGTTCGACCATGAAGGATAGGCCGTCCAGGCTCGCGATCCTCGCGGCCTACGGGGCGATCTACTTCATCTGGGGATCGACGTACCTGGGCATCCGTTTCACCGTTGAAACGATGCCCCCTTTCCTGAGCGGGGGCCTCCGCTTCCTCGCTGCGGGCGCGGCTCTCTTCGCCTGGGCGTTGTGCAGGGGATCCGAAAGGCCCACCACCGCGGGCTGGCTGAACGCGGCCAAGCTGGCGGGGATCATGATCTTCCTCGGATACGGCGGGGTCATGTGGGCCGAACAGGTCGTCCCGTCGGGGATCGCCGCCCTGATCATCTCGGTGGAACCTCTCTGGTTTTTCGTGCTGGACTGGCTGGTCTTCAAGTCGGCCCGCCCCCGGTTCAAGGAATGGGCTGGGCTGGCCCTGGGCTTTGCCGGGACCTTGTACCTTGCATTCGGGGAAGGAGGAGCCAGCTTCGAGGCGGTTCCGGGCTACCGGATCGGAACGGTCGTGATCTTCTTCAGCACCCTCGCCTGGGTCTTCGGTTCCCTGCTTTCCAGGAAAACCCGCATCGCCGATTCCACCCTGCTCGGAACGGGCATGCAGATGCTCGCCGGAGGGATCTTCCTTTCCGCGGGCGGACTGGCATTGGGAGAGGGAGCCCGGTTCCTCCTCAGCGAGGTCACCCTGAAATCCTGGCTGGCCCTGGCGTACCTCTCCGTCTTCGGGTCCATCGTCGCCTTCACGGCCTTCGTCTGGCTCCTGAAATTCGAACCCGCCTCCCGCGTCGCCACCCATGCCTTCGTCAACCCCGTCGTTGCCGTCTTCCTGGGCTGGATCCTCGGCGGAGAACAGGTCACGTCCCGCATGCTCGTCGCCGCAATCGTGATCGTCGCCTCCGTCATGCTCATCACCCTCTCCCGGAGGCCCCCTCAAGAATAAAGAAACAATAATGGAACGTTTCCCTTTCCATATTTCTGTGGAGAACCACCTTTCTTGTCAAAGCTTTGATATGATAGAGACAGTTCTCAACCTTTCATTGAGGAGGCGGTTCCATGGACGTCAAGGGTAAGCGTTTGCGCAGGTTTGCCACATTTGCAATCATCGGGGTTTTGCTGGCTTTTTCCGTGGCGTGGGCAAACGGCATCCTGATTCCCGGGGAACTGCCGGGAACGGGGATCGACTGGCTGATCACTTCCCAATCCCAGGTGTTGGCCACGGGCGGAAACGGGCAACTGGGGCTTCACGTGACCTCCGGACTTGGTCCGGTAGTGGGGGATGATGAAGACGACAGTGTTGAAGTTTACGGCTACAAGGCAGGCGAACCGGGAGAATACGAACTTGATGGCACCAATCTCCTGGTCGTCCGGACAAACGGCGATTCGCTGACCCTGCAAAACGTGACGGTCTCCAACGACTCTTCGGAACCCTTCAAGCTCTCGAACCTGGAGATCATTCCCGACTGGGGCACCTTCACCGGCTTCGACACTGCTGCAGGAAGCCAGAATACCGGGAACTGGACGTTCAACGTCACCCACCGCGGCTTCCACACGCTCTTCGACCCCGGTAACCAGGAACCCCTTCCCTTCCTCCTGGCCAAGGTGGAGGAATCCAACTTCGTGGAACTGGCCTACAATCCCTTCGGCGAGCCCGTAGAAGCGACCATCGGGCCGATGTCTGAATCCTCTTCCGGCCTCCAGACTGCAGCGGGCCTGGAGACCGATGTCTATCCCTATCTCCTGCTGCCGCGGCGTTATGCCGCTTCCGGGATGGAAATCGACCTTGGGACGATTTTCCTGAACCAGGCGTTGATTGTGCCGGCAACCCCGGGTTCCAACTTCGAAATGGCAATCACGAACTGGGGCAGCGAGCCGATCGAGCTCCAGCCTACATCCCTGGACAAAGTAGAACTAGAACATGCCTTCTTCCTTTTGGACCCCTCGAAATTCACTTACACGGAATGGCCATCCACGACCAGCTGCGACTTGCCTCCGGCGTTTTCCTTCCGGGAGCGGAGCTATTGCCAAGCCTCGATCGACGGGGAACCCACCCCGTACGTGAGGGAATTCAAAGGGATGATGCCGGGTGAATCCTCCCTCGCGAGCTGGAAGGCCACATTCAATACGAAGGCCTACCAGTGGCTGGCCCGTTTCAGTGAATCTTCAATGGAGGCAACCGGCGTAATGCCCTGGGACGGGCTCGACCTCGTTTACTTCACGATCCCGTCGGCCGACCTGGAAGGCAAGGAAGCTCTCTACCCGTACCTGGTCGGCAGCCTTCCCACGACGGTAACCGGGGACTACCCCATCGACCGGGTCAACCTCGTGGTTTCCCACGACGAGGGTCCGGTGGACGGCTTTGCCGGCGACGTCCGGTTCCTCGAAATGAACGTGCCCTACAGTTCCCTGGTCCCCGTTGCGGAAGGCGAGACGGTGCCCGTCCTGCCTCTGCGCATCCGGATGGACCTCACGACAGAAGGCTCCGAGGAGTTGCCCGAAGCCGTGGCGGACGCGATCCAGGCCATCGCGGAAGACGTGGCGGACGACGTCCCGTTCGACCAGGCCTTCCTTGAGCGCTTCCACATCTGGGCCGTGCTTTCCGACGGGCAGATCGTGGACCTCGTGGAAGCCGCCGAAGAGGCTGGACTGGATCCCACGAACGTGATCCGGCTCATGGGAACGGCCATGCTGGTCCCCGGCGGAATCACGACCACGCAAATGGAGGAAGCGGCTACGGTCCTTTATTGCCGCGGTCAGCTTTTCGGCGCAGTCGTCGACGACGGGCCGGCAGGCGTGAGCTTCAGCAACGGGGCCGTCATCATCCATGACGGCGGCAACACGGGAGACCCGGCCTTCACGGCGAAGATCGTGCTGGCGCCCGTCTCCGCCAGGGAGACCCCCGAAGGCGAAAGCGGCGGCGGCTGCAACGGAGCCGGTGCCCTGCCCCTGGGGCTTTTCCTGCTCGTGCCGTTGGCCCTGCTCCGCAGCAGGAGCTAACCTCTGACAGGAACACGAAAGGGGGGGCGGGTCCTCGGATCCGCCCCCCCTTTTTCATTCCTTACGCCAGCCGTTCAGGCTTTCAGGACCTGGCCTTGCGCCGGGATTTCAGGACCAGGCACCCAAGGGGCAGGAGAAGAAGCCCCAGGCCCGGTCCCACCGGGCCCGTGCTGCACCCGCCGCTTCCCCCCGAAACGGGCGTATCATCGTCGTCATCTTCGTCATCGTCGTCACCCGCTGCCGCTTCCAGCTCGAAGGCCCCGATGTCGTAGCCGCTGCCCTGCGGCCGGGCAACTCCCCGCTGGTCCGCGGTGACGGCCGCCAAACCGTCCAGGCCCGTTCCGCTGCCGCTGTCGACGGCGGGGCTTCCCTCTTTCAGGGCGAGGGTGAGCATGGGAACCGTCGCACCTTCGACCCCAACTGCCGGTCCGCCGTTATCGGCGGCTTCCCCTTCGAAGATGTCCCCGGAAACGAGATCTTCGGAAACGATATCCGTGGTTTCCTGCCATCCTTCACCGAAATTCACGATTTTTCCCAGCAGGTTGTATCCCAGGGAAGTCAGGGAGGCTCCCGAAACCGACTCCGGGTAGTTTTGGGCATCGCTGCCCACGTTGCCAGCCACGATCGTGTTTTTCAGGGTCAGCGAACCTTCGTTCCAGATGCCGCTTCGCTGGTCGACGGCCTCGTTCAGCGCGACCGTGCAGTTCAGGAGACTGAGGGAACAGTAAATTCCGTTGTGGATCCCGGCGGCAAAACCAGCCCTAAAGTCGTTGTCGGCCGTATTCTGCGAGACCGTGCAGTTGCTCAGGAGAACCCCGGGTGATGTTGTGCCGTAGCCGTGCGTCATGAGGCCTGCCCCCACGTAGGCCCAGTTTCCATAGAGAGTGCTGTTTTGCATGGTCATTCCGGAATTGTTAAGATACATCGCACCGCCATGGTTCTTGGCCAAGTTGCCCTGAAATAGGCAGGAATCGACCGCCAGGCTGTCCACCCCCTCGGCATAGATGGCGCCGCCGTCCCTCGCCAGGTTTTCGCTGAACTGGCAGCGGGTCAGGCTGGCATCCAGGAGATTGCCGTCCCCAGCTGTGCTTGAAAGGTAAATTGCCCCTCCGTAGTTCCAGGATCCGTCCTGGCTGATTTTGTTCACGGCGATTTCACAGTCCGTCATCGAGAGGCTTCCTTCGTTCAGGTAAACGGCCCCGCCGCGTCCGAATGAATCCACTCCGTTGTCCGAAAGCCGGCAGCCGGTAAAGGAAAGGTTCGCGTACTCGCCCTTGACCGCTCCACCCCAGGTGTCGGAGTGATTTCCCGTGATATCGCAGCTTGTGGCGGTAAGGGCCCCGCCGTTGACGTAAATACCGCCGCCTTCGTAGGCCTTCCCATTCTTGACTGAGAGGCCGGATAGGTTGACAGCGACACCGTTAATACTGAAAACCCTGCAATGGTTTCCCCCGCTGATGGAAAGCTGGCTTGCCCCGGGGCCTTCGATCGTGACATTCTTGCTGATGGCCAGGGGAGTCGCCAGGACGATCTCCGCCGGTAACCCGATTTCGCTGAAGGTGATCGTGCCGCCGGCATCCACATCGGCCAGCGCCTGCCTCAGTGAACCCGCCCCGCTGTCGTTCGTGTTGGTGACCACCTCGGTTGCGGCAGCATGGCAAGGTTCAATGGGAGAGAAAACCAGGAACAGGGAAAGGGCAACTAAAAGAACAAAGCATGATCGGTGCTTATTCATCTACATTCAACCCCTTTTCCTATAAAATGTGGTGAAAAGAGCGATAAGGATCGATCAAGCCCCTAAAGTGCTGTAAAAAGGTCGTCTGAAAAAGGCGGCAATCGGTGGGAAGACAAAAAAGCCACCGGGACTTCGGTTACAGTGTAGTCA
>JALHIN010000032.1:0-20633 GCA_022839995.1 Synergistota bacterium | reverse complement strand
AATTCCGATACAACAATCGAAGGACGGATATCTTCCCTGTTCTCTGTCAGTATGTCTGTGACTTTGTACCCTTTGTGCCAAATAGGGACTAATCACCTATAATTAAAAGAAATCACACCAGACAATGGGCAACCTGCCTGCTTTCCCTGGAAAGTTCAAAGACGGGAGGGGTAATGATGAAAAGAGGCCTTTTGCTCGCGGTGGTAGTGACCCTCGCTCTTGCCGGTGCGGCTTTCGCCGGGAACGTCGGTCTCGTGGTCGTCCCCGTGGAGCCGGTGAAGGCGAACAGCGCGGTGGTCCAGGCCATTTCGGAGGCCTTCGCCTCGGAATTTCCCGGTTACACGATCCTGCCCGCGGTCGTCGCGAGCCAGAACGCGGCGCAGGCCCAAAGCAGGATGTCCCAGGAGATAACGGCGGGGAACTGGAATTACGGGGCGATGGTCAGGCTGGAAATGAGCCGGGTGATGGGCACGGTGGCCTTCTTCAATCGAAAGATGGCCGTGACGGCTTTCGCGAACGTCGAGATCGTCTCGAAGGAAGGTTCGCCGTTCAGCCGGAGGTTCGAGGGCAAGGCCGTCGGGGATGCCTCGACGAACGCCGGGCCGCTGTTCCTCCAGGCGCTGAACGAAGCGCTGAAGGCCTTCAGGGAAGCCTTTACGCTCTGAGGCCGGGGGGCACGATGCAGAACTATTACGCCGACAAGCTGAACGCTTCGAAGCTATTCCAGGTTTACGAAACGGGGATCGAGAGGGTCCGGCAATACCTGGAGGCGGAAATCGAGTTCGTGCGAAAGAGCCTTCGGGGGACCGAGCGGATCCTGGAACTCGGCGCGGGTTATGGCCGCATCATGAAGGAACTGGCTCCCTACGCCGGGTCGATCGTCGGGGTCGACGTTTCCGAGGATACGGTCGCCTTCGGAAGGGAATACCTGAAAGAGTTCCCAAACTGCTCGCTTTTGGTCATGGACGCCCACTGCATCGATTTCAGGAACGAGTTCGACATCGTCCTCTGCCTCCAGAACGGGCTGTCCGCGATAAAGGGCGATCCCCTGGATCTCGTCCGCAGGGCCATGGATGCCCTGAAGCCGGGAGGAAAGGCCTTTTTCAGTTCCTATAGTCCCAGGTTCTGGGAGACTCGGCTGGCCTGGTTCCAGGAGCAGGCTTCCAGGGGGCTCCTCGGGGAAATCGACATGGAAAAAACGAGAGACGGGGTAATCGCCTGCAAGGACGGTTTTACGGCGACGACCTTCTCCGCCGGCGACCTGGCCGAACTGGGGAATAGGGTCGGTTGCGCCTGCCGCATCGAAGAGGTCGACGAATCGAGCCTCTTTGCGGTCTTTGAAAAGGGAGCCTAGGAGCCGCGGGGGCCAGGGGAAAAGGTCTGACCCCCACGAAAAACGCTTCTTATGATCAGGGATTCAGGTTATAGACAAGAATGCCGGTGGCTCCGGGAGAACCGCCCACAAAAAACCGGTATACGCCTGGAGGGAGCTGGAATAGGGGATTCCCACTCGCATCCACCATGTAGGCGTTTTGTGTAACCGAGTAAATGTTTTTCCCCAGCTTTTCGCTGTGATAACCGCTGTTGGGGTCATCGTGCTGGAACTTGACGATGGAAGCCGTTTTCCCGGCAGGGACCGTGAACTCTCCCGGCACCAGCTTGGCCTGTACCGCCCCGCTTCCGGTGGTGACCGAAGCATAAACGGTATAGGGGCCCGAGGCGGCCGCAACCGAAACGGCCAAGGCAAGCATAAGCAGTGCGAAAAAAAGACCCATTGTCTGCTTAAACTTCATCAGAAAATCCCTCCTGGTGATTTGTGCAGGTCTATTGTCCTGCTGCTATCCGGTGTGCCACGATGGGCTTAAAGTTTGCCCCAGATTTTATACCGGAAGGAAAACCCTTCCGATTCGGCCGCCTGTTTTACCGCGGATCGAACTTTCTTATAGTCGAACGTGTAGGAGTATTGCTTGCCAAAAAGATTCGATTGCTCATCGATCACTCCTTCAAGTCCCTCCATTGTCGAGTTCGTGCTGGTCTTTTTGAAGCTGAAGCCCGGACTGAACTCGTCCGTCCCCCCTGCTCCAAGGCCCGACTTTCTTTCTTCCAGCTTTTCGGTGAAGGTCACTTCCCTGTTGGCTTCGTCCACCCGGAAACGGGCCGTGTAGGAAAGTTTCTGCCTGGAAAGGAAGGCTTTTCTCTCGGCGATTACGACATCAAGGCAAAAAACATCCTTCTTCCTCTCGAACATGCCGGGCAAATCCTTGATCTGTTCTTGTACCTTGCGCAAAATCTTCTCTTCAGACAATCCGGCACCTCCTCAACTGAAACAGCCTATTCCGTTGGAAAGGACGTCGCCTAGCGGTGAGCCACAGCCTTCTGCTGAGAAAGATTCAGGATGGTGACATCGGCTCCGGCATGGGGAACGATCCAGGCAACCCCATTGCTGCTGCTACTGAGGTTCATCATGAAAAACTGGATTCCGGGAGCGGTCGTGGTATGGAAAGTGATGTTGTTGCCACGAACGACATAAGAGGGGTCGGAAAGCAATTTCACGTTGAAGGTTAGAGTGCCTCCAGGACTCGGGGGGTAAGGGATTGTTACCTGGCCAAATAACCCGCCTTGCTGCAAAACAGCCATGCCCTGGCCCTGGGGGAAATTCAGGATCCAGGGTCCCGATAAATCTATGGTTTGTGCCATGGCAGGAGTGATGGAAAAAACGACAAGGAAGGCGGCGATCAGGGCGGTAATCTTCTTCATTGAATCTCCTCCTCTCAAATGTTTTCAACCATTCAACAGACTTCTAACGGAAATGAATTAAGGTGTCAAGCAACAGTTTGGAAACTGCCAATTGTGCGGCCGAAAGCAAGCTTCCACTAAGATTACTCTTGGGAAAAGGAGAATGGGGCCAGATTTAGATCTTGAGCGTATGAAGACATCCGGCGTCGTCCTCAGGAGAATCTTGCCGGAATGTCGCCTTTCACTCGCCGGTCTTTTTGAGGTGCAGCTTCCAGTTTTCCAGGGCCCGGGCCATCTCGTTGCGGTAGCGGGTCACGCGGTCCGGGTCGGTTCCGTGGGTTTCGGTTTCGCAGAAGAGGCAGTAGCCGCTCCACTCCTGCTTGTCGTCTTCCAGGAGCCGGGCGAAGGAGCGGTACACGTAGAGGGAGCCGCCGCAGCATTTTTTGGACCTGGCCGTACTTGAACGAAATGGAGAACCCCGCGAAGGGGACGCCGGCGGTTACCGAACGAGGGCGTTTTAACGAACATGTAGAAAAAAACTGAATAAAACTGAAATGGAAAGCCGGTAGGATCGGACTGCACGAGAGTTCCCCCGATACTTTGGGAAAGGGGAGAGCGCAGGATGGTTCGTTCACTACGGCTTCTTGAAATCTGTAAATCTTACGGTCCCGTAAAGGCCCTGTCCTCCGTCTCGATCGAGGTGCCGCAGGGGCGCTTCACGTGCCTCCTCGGTCCCAGCGGGTGCGGAAAGACGACTCTCCTCAGGACGATCGCAGGGCTGGAAAAGCCGGACTCCGGGCGGGTTTTTCTCGGCAGCCGGGATATCACCACCCTTCCCCCCTCGGTGCGCGGTTTCGGCATCGTCTTCCAGTCCTATGCCCTCTTTCCCAACCTGACGGCAAGGGAAAACATCGCCTACGGGTTGGGATCCAGGGGGATGAGCCCCGGAAAGGCCAGGAAAAGGGTCGACGAGATGCTGGGCCTGGTCGGGCTTGAGGAAGAGGCGGACCGGTACCCTTCGCAACTGTCGGGCGGCCAGCAGCAGCGCGTCGCCCTTGCCAGGGCCCTGGCCCCTTCTCCCGAACTGCTGCTCCTCGACGAGCCCCTCAGTGCCCTGGATGCGAAGGTCCGCCTGAGGCTTCGCAGGGAACTCCGGAGTTTGCAGGAACGGCTGGGGGTCACGACGGTCATGGTGACCCACGACCAGGAGGAGGCCCTCTCGATCGCCGACGAGGTCGTGGTGATGAAAGACGGCGTGGTCATGCAGAGGGGGGCGCCCATGGAAATTTACGACCGCCCGGCAAACCCCTTCGTGGCGGATTTCGTGGGGGCCGTGAACTTCCTCGAGGCCGCTGGAAGAATCACGGCGATACGGCCGGAACACGTCCGCGTTTTTTCGGCAGACGAAATGGGATTGCCGGCGGAGGTCCGGGAGATCGAATTCCGGGGAGCTTCCTGCCGCCTGCTGCTCGGCAGCGGGGAGACCCAGCTGGTGGCTGACGTCCCAGCGTCCCTCCTGAAGGAGAAGGAGATCGGCCATGGCAGTGCCGTGACCATTTTCCTCCCTCCCGAACACTGTCTTTCCTTCGATTCGCTTCCCATCGGGGCATGAAAGGAAACCGCCATCCTCTCGGAACCGACGAGTTCTTCCAAACGGCCCTGGCGGCTTTTTTCCTGGCTCTCCTGGCCGTGTTCGTTTTCGCTCCCATTGCGGAGCTTCTTGCCAAGGCCTTTTCCGGGGAAGGTGACGGGCTGTCGGGGTTCGATCGGCTTACCGTCTACCTTTCGGATCCGGGCCTGCGCCGGTCGTTCTGGAACAGCCTGTGGGTTTCGGTCGTTTCCTCTTCCGTCGCGTGCTTGGCGGCCCTCCTGACGGCCCTTTCCGTCTGCAGGACCACGATGCCGGGGAAGTCCCTGGCCCGCGGCCTGGCCCTCATGCCGCTCTTCGCGCCCACGATGATGCACGGTATCGCCCTGGTCTATCTCTTCGGGAACAAGGGGCTCGTCACGGCCCTGGGATGGAACATCGGGCTTTACGGGGCGACGGGGATCGTCCTCGCGGAGATCCTGTACGTGTTCCCGCAGGCTTTCCTGATCCTGTGCGCAGCCCTGGAAATCAGCGACAGGCGGCTCTACGAGGCAGCGGAGATCCTGGGGGCCGGACGGTTGAGGCGGTTCTGGACGATCACGCTCCCGGGTCTCCGGTATGCCCTCCTGAACGCTTTCTTCGTGGGTTTCACCCTGAGTTTCACCGATTTCGGGGCGCCGAAAGTCGTCGGCGGGAATTTCAACGTCCTCGCAACGGACATCTACAAGCAGGTCATCGGGCAGCAGGACCTGTCCATGGGGGCCGTCATCGGGCTTCTTCTCCTGGGCCCCGCCGTGGCGGCCTTCCTGGCGGAGCGGTGGGTTTCCAGGCTCCAGTCCGCCACCCTTTCCTCCAGCACCGTCCCGGTGAAACCTTCCCCAAACCGGTTTGCCGACCTCCTGGCCGCTTCCTGGTGCACTCTCGCGGGAGGCCTGTCCCTGGCCGTCGTGGGGGCCGTCCTCGTGGCCGCGCTGGTGAAAACCTGGCCCTACAACATGAGCCTCACCCTGGACCATTTCACCTTCCGAAATGTTGCGGGATACGGGTTTGAGAGTTACCGGAACAGCCTCCTGGTTGCGGTCCTGACCGCGGTGTTCGGCACGGCGGCCGCTTTCGGGGGCGCCTACCTGGTCGAAAAGACCCGAAGCCCCAGGCCGATAAGGGAAACGGCCCGCTTCCTGGCCCTGCTTCCGCTGGCCCTCCCGGGGCTGGTGATCGGGCTTTCGTACATTTTCCTCTTCAACCGCCCGGCGTTCGAGTTCCCCGGGGGCTTCACGATCGCGAACCCGCTGAATGCGCTCTATGGCACGCCATGGATCCTCGTCGCCGCCAATGTCGTCCACTTTCTCTCGGTCCCCTTCCTGACCGCCGTGACGGCCATGCGCCTACTGGACCCGGCTTTCGAGTCCGTCTCGGCCTCCCTCGGGGTTCCCCTTTCCAGGACCTTCCGGAAGGTGACTCTCCCGCTTTGTCTTCCCGTGCTGCTCGAGATCGGGTCCTATTTCTTCGTCAACGCCATGGTCACCATTTCGGCGGTGGTTTTCCTCTATCCGCCTTCCTTTAAACCGGCAGCGCTGGCGATCGTCAACATGGAGGACGCGGGGGACATCGCACCGGCGGCCGCCATGTCCGTCATTCTTCTTGTCACCAATGTCCTGGTGCGGATGGGCTACAGCCTCCTGGCCCGACGTTTGAGAAAGAATAGCGAGCTTTGGCTCGGAAGGGAGAGGAAGACATATGCCGCAAATTAGGGGAGTCATCTTCGATTGGGCCGGGACCACGGTCGATTACGGGTCCTTCGCCCCGATCCAGGCGTTTTTGGACACGTTCGGGGAGGTCGGGATCGAGGTGAAGCCGGAGGAGATTCGCCGCTTCATGGGAATGAGGAAGAAGGAGCAGCTTGCGGCCCTTTGCCGGCTTCCCGGAATTGCAGCGCAGTGGGAGGAACGGATCGAAACGGAACCCGGCGCGGAAAACCTGGACTGGCTTTACGAGTTGTTCGAAAGCCACCTTTTCAAGAGCCTTTCGGGTTACACCGAACCGATCGGAGGGGTCGTCGAACTGGTCGAACGGCTGCGCAACCGGGGATTGAAGATCGGTTCGACCACGGGCTACACCCGCCGGATGATGGAGGTCGTCATGCCGGGGGCGGCGATAAGAGGGTACGCGCCGGATCTGGTGGTGACACCCGACGAAGTGCCGGGAGGCCGCCCGAGGCCCTGGATGATCTGGCAAAACGCCATGACGCTGGATCTCTATCCCCTGTCCGGGGTCGTCAAGGTGGGCGATACGGTGGCTGACATCCAGGAGGGAGTCAACGCGGGAACCTGGGTGATCGGGATTCTGGAAGGCGGGAACGAACTGGGGCTGACCGAAGCCGAAACCGCCAAACTGGCGGGGCCTGAACTGGAAAGCCTCAAGGGGGCGGCGGCTTCCCGGCTGAAGGGCGCGGGAGCGCATTTTGTCCTGGATCGGATCGGATTACTGGACGAGGCGCTGGACGAGATCGAGTGTCTCCTCGGGAAAGGGGCCTGCCCCTGTTCCCATTATGGCGAATCCCGGCGTATCAGGGGATAGGAGGAAAACGATGGAGGCGCCGGCGGCCTTTTCGGAAAACACCTGCACGTTGCTGACCCCGGGTCCGCTTTCCACCTCGGAAGGCGTTCGCCGGGCCATGCTGAAGGATTGGTGCACCTGGGACGAGGACTACCTTTCCCTCGTCCAGGACGTGAGGAAGCGGCTTTCCGCCCTGGCCTGCGCCGATCCGGAAGCCTACACGGCGGTTCTGCTCCAGGGAAGCGGCAGCTACGGCATCGAGTCCGTCCTGGGCACGGTGATCCCCCCTTCCGGTAAACTGCTCGTCCTGGCCAACGGGGCCTACGGGCAAAGGATCGGGAAAATCGCGAAGATCCTGGGGATTCGGCACACCCTGCTTGAGTTTCCGGAAACATCCCCTATCGACCTGGTCGCCGCGGAGGAAGCCCTTTCCGCCGATCCGGGACTGACTCACGTGGCAGCCGTCCACGTGGAGACGACGACCGGCTTGCTGAACCCGGTGAGCGAACTTGGCCGTATCGTCAGGGAAAGCGGCCGCCGCTTCATCCTGGACGCCATGAGCAGCTTCGGGGGCATCCCGATGGACCTCCGGGAACTCGGTGTGGATTTTGCCGTCACGAGCGCCAACAAGTGCCTGCAGGGAACGCCGGGTTTCTGCATCGTCCTTGCCCGGCCCGAGGCCCTCGATGGTTGCACGGGTTATGCCCGATCCCTTTGCCTCGATCTTTGCGACCAGTGGCGGACGATGGAAACGCAGGATGGAAAGTGGCGGTTCACGTCTCCTACCCACGCGCTCAACGCTTTCCACAAAGCCCTCCTGGAACTGGAGGAAGAAGGAGGGATCCCTGCAAGGCACCGGCGTTTCTGCGAGAACCAGGCGCTGGTGGCGGAAGGGATGACGGCCCTCGGCTTTCGCCTGCTGGTTTCCCCCCAGTGGCAATCGCCCGTCATCACCACGTTTTTGTACCCGGACGACTTGCCGGGCTTCGACTTCCCCACCTTCTACCGGTGGATGAAGCAGTACGGCTTCCTGATTTACCCCGGGAAGCTGACCCAGGCGGAAACCTTCAGGATCGGCAACATCGGGCAGGTCGACGCCGTGAAGCTGGGGCGATTCCTGGAAGCGGTCGAAAAGAGCCTCTTCCGGTTCAGGGATAGATCCATTAACCCGCTCGGCGGGGAAAGGAGAGAGATCCAATGAAGCGAATGAAATCGTTTTTTGCGGCACTCGTGATGGCCCTTGCCTTTTCGGGGATCGCCCTGGCCGGGGAGATCACGGTCTACACGGCCTTGGAGGACGACCAGATTCCCGTTTACCTGAAGTCCTTCAAGGAACAGCATCCGGATATCAAGGTCAACATCGTGCGCGATTCCACCGGGATCATCACGGCGAAGCTTTTGGCAGAGAAGAACAACCCCCAGGCGGACGTGATCTGGGGAACGGCCGTCACCAGCCTGCTCCTCCTGGACAAGCAGGGCATGCTCGCCCCTTACAACCCGAAAGGGGTCGAGAAGGTGCTGCCGCAGTTCAAGGACAAGGCGAAACCCGCACACTGGGTGGGGATCGACGCGTGGATGACGGCCTTCGTCTGCAATACCGTGGAAATGCAAAAAAAGAACCTACCCCTGCCGAAAAGCTACGCGGATCTTTTAAAGCCCGAGTACAAGGGGCTTATTACCATGCCGAACCCCGCTTCTTCCGGAACGGGCTTCCTCACGGTTTCCGCCCTGATCCAGCTGTTCGGTGAAAAGAAGGCCTGGGAGTTCATGGATAAGCTGAACGAGAACATCGCGATCTACACGCATTCCGGTTCGAAACCTGCCAAGATGGCCGGGGCCGGGGAGTACCCCATCGGGATTTCCTTCGGGTACCGGGGCATCATCCAGAAGAAAAAGGGCGAACCCGTGGAAACGATCTTCCCGAAGGAGGGTTCCGGCTGGGACCTTGAGGCGAACGCCCTCGTGAAGAAGGCCTCCATCAAGCCAGAGGCGAAGGTTTTCCTGGATTGGGCCATCGGCGGCGAGGTCATGAAGGAATACAACAAGAGCTTCGCCATCATCACGATCGGGAACGACAACCCGGTTCCGGAGGGTTTCCCCGCCAAGCCCCTGAAGCAGCTGATCAAGAACGATTTCTCCTGGGCTGCCGAAAACCGCGACCGGATCCTGAAGGAATGGAACAGGCGCTACGGCTCGAAGGAAACGAAGTAGGCAAGGTCAAAATAGGCCGGAAAAAAGTCGACGGGAACGCCGACCTGCGGCATCCTTTTCTCGAAGGCCGCCCGGTCTGGTTGGCTGCACCCTGTTCCTCAACTATAGTAAAAGAGCTGAGTCCCATTCTCCTAAAGCTCCGATTGGGAGGTGTTCTCCGTGCAGGAGGAAGAGCAGAAAACGGGCATTCCGGGTTTCACGATCAGGCCCGCGAGGCCGGACGAGGTTCCCCTGGTCCTGCGGTTCATCGTCGAGCTGGCCGAGTATGAGGGAGTTGCCCACGAGGTGAACGCCACGGAAGAGCTTCTCCGCGAGAACCTTTTCGGGCCGAAGCCTTCTGCGGAGGTGCTTTTCGGGTGTTTCCAGGGGGTTCCCGTGGGATTTGCCCTGTTTTTCAACAATTTCTCCACGTTCCAGGGAAAACCGGGGATTTACCTGGAGGACCTTTACGTTCGCCCGGAGATGAGGGGGAGAGGTTTCGGCACGGCAATGCTGGCCTATCTGGCCAACCTTGCCCTGGAGCGGGGCGGAGGACGCTTCGAATGGGGAGTGTTCACCTGGAACACCCCGGCCCGGGAGTTCTACTGCTCGATCGGAGCCAAGCCGCAGGAACGCTACCTCCTCAACCGCCTGGAGGGCAAGGGCTTGCAGGACCTTGCGGCCAGGTTCCAGGGCAAGAGAGAAATGTGATTTCGCACGGTGTTTTGCACCGGGGATCGGCTTCTTGCTATTTGTGAAGTCTGGCTACCGCCTCCTCCATTCTCTTCATGCCCTCTTCAATTTCTTCGTAAGAACGGCAGTAGGCGATCCGGAAAAACCCGCTGGAAAGGAAGGGGTCGCCCGGGACCGTAGACACACCGGCCTCTTCCAGCAGGTAGGAGCAGAATTCGAACGAGGTCATGCCGAGTTTCCGGATGCAGGGGAATACATAAAATGCCCCGTGCGGGGTGACCGCTTCGATTCCTTCCATCCGCTCGAGGTATTTCATGACGAGATCGCGTCGCCGGCGGTACTCCTGGATCATCACCTCGACATCGGCATCGGCTTCCTTGAAGGCTCTTGCTACGCCTGCCTGTGCGAAGGATGTCCCACAGGTCGTCAGGTTCTGGTGACACTTTGCGGCGTACTTCTTCATCTCGGGGGGAACGATTGCCCAACCGATACGCCAGCCCGTCATGGACCAGGTCTTGGAAGCCGTCCCGATCGTGACCGTCCGATCGGCCATTCCGGGGAGGCTCGCGATACTGATGTGTTCTCCCTCGTAAAGGAATTTCTCGTAGCATTCATCGGAGATGACCAGGATGTTCTTTTCCTTGGCTAGCCTTGCGATGTCTTCAAGGTCTTCCCGGGTTAGAACGGCACCGGTCGGATTGTTCGGGGAATTGATGAGCAGTATTTTCGTTTTTTCGTTGATCGCAGCCCGGATTTCCTCGACCCGGAGCCGGAACTCGTTTTCCATGCTGCACTGGACCGGTCTCACTTTGCCGTCGGCAAGGACCACCTGGTCCGTGTAGGCTGGGAAAAACGGAGCCGGGATGATCACTTCGTCTCCGGGTTCCAGCACCGACAGAAACGTAATCATGAGGGCCTCGGTGGCACCTGCCGTTACGATCACCTGCGTCTCGGGGTTCACCTCGAGCTGGTTTTCCTTTCGGTATTTTTCGGCAATCGCTTCTCGCAATTCCTTCGTTCCGTTGATGTCCGTGTAATGGACATCGCCCGCCTGGAGGGCTTCGATGGCGCCTTTCCTGGCGCATTCGGGCGAATTGAAATCGGGGCGCCCGATTTCCATGTGGATGATGCTGCGTCCCTGTTTTTTCAGTTCATCTGCCCTCGAAAGGATCTCCATGATGCCGCCCTCGAAGGGGATCGATTTCATCCGCGAATTGGGGAAACGGATCTCTGGCAAAAGAAACACCCTCTCTCTCGTCAAACTTACCCTCGCCTTGTTTATCTCTTCTCCTCTTCTTCTGTTGTATAATTTACAGCATCACGCTGGTCTTTGTAAGGCTTGAAGGAAACGAAAGGAAAAAATCACGAGGGGGGTGTTCGTCAATGAAGAGACTGTTTTTCCTCTTCCTGGCGCTGGGAGTGGGCATTCTTGCTTTATCCGCACCAAGTTTTGCTGCCACGACGATTAAGATCGGCCACGTTTTGAACACAGACCATTCCTGGCATACCTGCCTGTTGGGCTTTGCGGAGGAAGTGAAGAAAGCCACGAACGGGAGAGTAGAAATCCAGGTTTATCCGAGCAGCCAACTTGGCAGTGAAAAGGATATGATCGAGGGACTGGCACTCCAAACCGTGAACGGCGGACTCATCGGCGGGGGATCCTTCCAGACCCTTGATGCGAAGTTCGGGATCGAGGCCCTGCCTTATGCATGGCCGACACACGAATCCGCATACAGGGCCCTGGACGGGGAGTTGGGCAAGCGGCTGCTCGACATCCTGGCAAAGAAAGGAATCGTTGGCCTGGCCTGGTGGGAAAACGGGTTCCGGCACATCACTAACAACAAGCGTCCTATCGTAAAACCCGAGGACCTTGCCGGTTTGAAGATTCGCGTTACCCCGGACAAGATGCGTCTTGATACGTTCAAGATCCTGGGAGCTTCTCCGATGCCCGTGAATTTCGGCGAGCTTTACACCGCCTTGCAGCAGGGCGTAGTCGACGGTCAGGAGAATCCTTTCGCGATCATCTATTCGAGTGCCTTTTACGAGGTCCAAAAGTACCTTTCCCTTTCGGGCCACATCTGGGGTTCGGCGCTGCTTTGCGTGAACAGTTCGGTCTGGAAACAGATCTCCCCGGAAGATCAGAAAACGATCCTGAAGCTTGCGGCCAAATGGCGGGACGAGCAGCGGCGCATGACGGTCCAGCAGGAAGGAGAATTCCTGGCGAAGCTGAAGGAGAAGGGAATGAAAGTCAACGAAGTGGACAAGGCTGCCTTCAAGAAGGCCGTCCAGCCTGTGTGGGCCAGCTACGAAGAAGTGTTCGGCAAGGATCTTCTTGACTTGGTTCGCAAGTACGGCGGGAAATAGGAGATGCCGGGTCGGAAGGAGAGTCTCCTCGAGAGGGCGTTTCGCCCTCTCGAGGTTTTGTTGGCTCTAAGCATCATCGCAGTCTTCATCGAGGTCCTGACGGAGGTTGCTTCCCGGTACCTTCTGCATCTGCCCATTCCTTGGGGTGCGGAAGTTTCCCAGACCCTCCTGGTCTGGATCACCTTCCTTGGGGCCGCCCTCGCGCTGTTCAGGGGGGAACATATGGCCATCAACCTCCTGCTGGACAGGATCCCGTCCATAAGGGTCCGTAAAACCATGGAAATCGCAGGGGAGTTGGCCATCCTTGCCTTTCTCGTGATCGGAATCTTCGGTGGCGCCCAGGTTGTGATGCGGACCTGGAACATGCAAACGACGGCTCTGCAGATTCCGGCCGGGATTCTTTACCTTGCCTTTCCCCTGGGCTGCCTGGCGATGGTTCCCGTCGTACTCCACAGCCTTTATCTCAAAGCCTTCAGGGAGTGAACCGCGCTTGTTGACTTTAATGGGAATTCTTACCGCCTGCATCCTTTTCGGGGTTCCGATCGCCTTTTCAATCGCCATCTCGGGAACGGCCTACCTTCTATTCGAATCGACGGTGCCCGTCCTCGTCGCTGCGCAACGGATGGTTGTGGGGGTCGATTCCTTTACACTCCTTGCAATCCCGCTTTTCCTCCTGGCCGGGGCATTGATGGCGGAAGGAGACATTACTCCCAGGATCATGCGTTTTGCCTCGAGCCTTGTCGGGCACATCCCCGGGGGGATGGCAATGGTCATGGTCGTTTCCTGCATGCTTTTCGGCGCCATCTCGGGATCCGGAGTGGCAGACGTGGCAGCCATCGGGTCGATCCTGCTTCCCGCCATGAAAAACCAGGGGTATAAGCCGGCTTTCAGCGCTTCCCTGCTCGGTTGCGCAGGATCGCTTGGAACGGTCATTCCGCCGAGCATCGTCATGGTCGTCCTTGGCGTGAGCATGGGGACTTCGATCGGCAAACTCTTCCTGGGGGGGATCGTTCCCGGGCTCATTACGGGAGGATCTCTTATGGCCCTTTCCTACGTGTTCGCACGAAAAGAGAATTACCCCAGGCTTCCCAGGGCGGACTTTCGAGAAGTCCTGGAATCTTTTCGAGGAGCCGCCCTTCCGCTCCTCACGCCTGCAATCATCATCGGGGGAATCCTCCAGGGGATCTTTACGGCAACGGAAGCCGGAGGCGTTGCGGCCTTGTATGCCTTGCTCCTGTCGAAATTCGTCTATAGGAAGATCAGCTGGACCCGGTTTTTCCAAATTTGCCTCGAGGTGGCCAAAACAAGCGCCGTAGTGTTGTTCATCATTGCGGCTGCTAACCTGTTCGGCTGGGTCCTGACCGTTGAAAACATCCCGCAGAAGATCGCCTCGCTGATCTTGTCCTTTTCGAGCAACTACTGGGTTATCCTCCTGCTTTTTAACCTTTTGCTTTTGGTTCTCGGGATGTTTATGGAGACCATTGCCATCGTCATCATCCTGATCCCCATTTTCCTCCCGATCATGCTGCAGATTGGTGTCGATCCTGTTCACCTCGGAGTTATGATGTGCGTCAACCTGGCAGTCGGGGCCAATACCCCTCCGCTCGGGGTAGACCTCATCACTGCATGCAAGGTGGCTGGGATCCCCTACGAAGCCTCGTTCCGTTACATTTACTTCTTTATCACGGCGATGATCGTGTCCCTGGGCTTCCTCATCGCCTTTCCTTCGCTTGCCACGTACATCCCGAATTTACTTATGAAGTAAGGGGGCACCTTGCCCCCTTACTTCATTTTTCGGCCACGATAGCGAAAAAGACCAGGGGGGTCTTCCCCGTGTTCAACAAACCGTGCGACATTCCTCGCCGGGTGACGAAAAGGTCTCCGGGCCCGGCATGGCATTTGCCGCCGTCGAATTCGAAAAGCCCTTCTCCTGAAACAATCGCATAGACCTCTTCATCCCTGTCGTGTAGATGAAACCCGACAGATCCGCCCACTTCCAGCTCGATCCTTGCTGCTGCCTTGATTGCTCCGTTTTCGTCCGGAATGGGCACCGGGTAAAAACGGGCGAATCCATGGCCACCGCGGATTCTTTCCCGGAGAATTCCATTTTCTTCCTGTTTGATTTTGCCCATGCCCGCCCCTCCTTTTGGAAAAAAGGTGATTTCGGTTGCCCGGGGGGTACGAACTTGCCCGAGTACCCTGTCCCAAGGGGAAAAGTGATTTAGCGTGACGTCGTGTTAGAATCGTATCGTATAAATCCATGCTTCGGAAGAACCGGAGCGAGGGGGGGTCAAGATGTTCCAAGGCAAGAGAATGTTCCGGGCGGTCCTGCTTCTAGTCTTCGTGGCGCTCATGGCCGGTCCTGCGGCGGCTCATCCCCCGTCTTCCATCGACCTTCGCTACGAGCCCGCAGGCCGTTTGCTTGTCATCGGTTTCAAACACCTGGTGCAGGATGGGAACGCCCACTTCAGCAAGGAAATCAAGGTCGAGGTCAACGGGAAGGAATTCGCCAAAATCGAACTCGCCGCCCAGTCCGGAAAAGACGGGGGGCAGGTTTCCTTGTCCTTTCCCGAGGTGAAGACGGGCGACCTGGTGAGCGTGAAGGCGGTATGCAACAGGTTCGGGGAGATGAAGAAGGATTTGCGGATTCCGTAAGGGGCTCAAAGGGCGATCCTGACCCGGGAAGAGAAAGAGGAAAAATGAAGGCTCCGACGATCGAGGCGCTTGTGGAGCACGGGGTCTCCGCGTCAGCCGGCGAGCGGATCGCGGATGTCCGGATCGGGCTCGGCTACACTGCGGTGCGGCTGGAATCGGGAAAGACGGGAGTCGCCGGGATGCTGCGGCACCTTTTGGACAAGGCGGGCTGCTCCATCCTTCCTTACGCGGGGACGCTGGCGGGCAGGGAGGCCCGAGCGGTGGTGCCCCTGTTGCGCTCGAAAAGCATCGTGGAGGCATCCGTCGGGCTGGCGGCGCTCAATGCGCTCGCCCAGCGGGAATGGCCCGCGGGAGCCTCAAGTGAGGATGTTCTGGAGCTGCTCCGCATCGGCCCGAAAGACCGCGTGGGGATGGTCGGCGACATGGCCCCGGTGCTGGAACGGATCCGGCCCATTGCCGACCGGTGTGTGGTCTTCGATGACGGGAGGCCCGGAGAGGAAGGGATCACCGAAACGAGCTTACAGCAGGAACTCCTGCCGAAGTGCGACGTGGTCATCCTGACGGCCACGAGCCTCCTGAACGGAACTTTCGACGGCCTGGTTGCCCTCTCGAAGCAAGCGCGAGAAATCTGCGTGATGGGGCCCTCCACCCCGCTGATCCCCGAGGTTTTCGGGGAACGTGGGGTGACGCTCCTTTCGGGCCGCTGCTTCACCGACCCGGACCGGCTGATGAGGGTCGTCAGCGAGGCAGGGGGGACGCGGAGTTTCCGGGAGATCAGCTTCAAGGTGAATCTTTCCCTGAAAAATGAAACGGGGTCAGACCTTTCTTTTTGACTTATGCATACAATCTCACCCTTTCCTTCCTCGGATTCCGCTTGAAATGAACGAACGGTATACATATGTCAAAAAGAAAGGTCTGACCCCCCTAAAGCCCTGGGGTAGTGGGGGGTGATTCCTGTGTTCACGGATCCGGAAGGACCAATCGAATCCTTTTCCTTCGGGAGGTTTGTCATCCTTGGCAAAGAGCATTCAGGGAGGGGAGACGAGAGAGTCGGGAAGGGAAAGGACATCCGGATGATCGGGAAGAAGGTCGAGCGGTGGAAAGAACGGGAGGGGCACGTGCTAGACCGCTCGAGCGTCGCCGGGGTCCTCGACCGCGATGTCCGCGTGGTCGTGATCGGAAATGGAGAAAGCGGCATGCTGGCCGTGCCCGAAGAGGTCGTGGGGTTCCTTCTCAAGAACGGGATCGAAAGAGTGGTCGTCCTGAGAACGCCGGAGGCCTGCAGGGAATACAATAGGCTTTACCGAGAGGGCGAAAAAGTGGCCCTGCTGGCTCACGGCACGTGCTGAAGAAAGGCTGCCGAGCGGCGGCGAAAGGCAGGGAACCACTGGAATTCTGAGGGGGTGCGTTTTTTGTTTCCACGGCTTGTGATTGACCCTGAAAAGGTCCGCGAGAACGCGGCCGAGGTTGTCCGGCGGGCCGGAAAGCTGGGGATCCGAGTGTTCGGAGTCACGAAGGGATTCTGCGCGGATCCCGTGGTCGCCCGGGCGATGGTCGAGGGGGGCTGCAGCGTCCTGATGGACAGCCGGGTGAAGAACCTCCGCCGACTGCGGGAAGCGGGCTTCAGCGAACCCCTCATGCTGCTGCGGATCCCCATGCTGTCGGAGCTGGAAGAGCTGGTGCAGGTGGCCGACGGAACGGTGATCTCGATGACGGAAACCGTTCTTGCGCTCGAGAAGGTTTGCGATGCGGCGGGAAAATCCATGGACGTGATGGTAATGGTGGACGTTGGGGATCTCCGCGAAGGACTTTGGCCGGACGAGATGGAGGCCATGGGAAGGACGCTGGCTTCCTGCAGGCGGGTTCGCTGCATGGGCGTCGGGACCAACATCGGGTGCTTCGGGGGCGTCCTGCCCACGCCGGAGAACATGAACCTGCTGGTCGAATGCAGGAACAGGCTGGCGGAGGGGCTGGGGCGCCCGGTGGAGATCGTTTCGGGCGGGGCCACTTCTTCCCTGGAGCTTGTCGAAAACGGGCTTATGCCCCCTCAGGTGAACAATCTCCGGGTCGGCGAGGGAATCCTGCTGGGTCACAACACGAGCCGCATGCAGGCGATTCCCGGACTTCACCGGGACGCCTTCGTGCTGGAGGCGGAGATCGTCGAGGTTCGGGTCAAACCGAGCCAGCCGATCGGGCTGATCGGGGCGGACGCCTTCGGGAACGTGCCGGTTTTCGAGGATCGCGGCCGTCGCCGGAGGGCCATCGCCGCGGTCGGCAAGCAGGACGTGAAGATCGACGGCCTGACGCCCCTCGATGCCGGCGTGGCGGTGCTAGGGGCCTCCAGCGACCACTTGACCCTGGACGTGCAGGATTGTCCGGTTCCTCCCGCCCTGGGCGCCATCGTGCGTTTCACGCTGGATTACGGGGCCATGCTCGCCCTGAGCACATCCTCCTACGTGATGAAAGCCTACGCCTGAAGGAAAAAAGAAAGCGCGAACTGAGTAAAAAGGCGGATTTTTAAATCCGGGCCACGGGATAGAATGCAAGGAGAGGAAGCGGAAAGGCCGAAATTTCCGGAAAAGAGGGGGGTTTCATGAAGAAAGGGTTCTTTGCCTTCCTGGCCGCCGGAGCCTGCCTGCTCGGGTTGTCGGGGCTCGTGCATCCCGGCAGCGCCCTGGCCGCGTCACCGAAGGTCGCGGACCTGATGGCGGGTGTTTTGCCCGCTGCACGCCCCTCGTGCCCAGGCCTGCCCGAAGAAGGAGTCCGAAGGGCGATCAACCGGTTCTCCGCTGTTCTCCTGGCGGCCTCCGCGGAAACCAAGGAAGGCAACCTCATGGTGTCCCCCGCCTCGGTGCACCTGGCTCTTTCCATGACGGCAAACGGGGCCGAGGGCGAAACGAAGGCGCAGATGCTGAAGCTGCTGGCGGGAAGCGGCGTTCCCCTGGAACGCCTCAACCGGTCGATGAGGGACTGGATCTCTGGACTGGCCCGCACGGGCGAAAAAACGACCGTCGGGATCGCCAACTCCGTCTGGTTCGACTGGAAGTACCGGCCCGCCCGTCCGTTCCTGCAGAGGAACGCGGACTATTTCGGCGCGGCCGCCCGGAGGCTCGATTTCAGGGACAAGGAGGCTCCCGGGGTCATCAATTCCTGGGTGAAAAAGGCCACGCGCGGCACGATCGAGAAGATTGTCGACTCGATCCGTCAGGACGAGGTGCTGTTTTTGGTGAACGCCGTCTACTTCAAGGCGGACTGGCAGGTTCCTTTCGACAGGAGCGAGACAGGGAAACGGGTTTTCCACGCTCCGGGAGCCGATGTCGAAACGGATTTCATGCAGCGGACGGGCCGGATGACGGTCCTTTCCGGCAACGGGGCAACCGGGGTTTCGTTGCCCTATGAAGACGGACGGTTCGCCTTTTTTGCGTTGCTGCCGGACGGGAACGCTGCCCCGAGGAAATGGCTGGCGAGACAGGACCCGGCGGCTCTTTTCGAAAGCATCGCCCGGATGATGAAAGAAAGCCCCAGGCTGGAAACCAGGCTGGCCCTCCCGAAGTTCGAGTCGCGGTACGAGGACACCCTCGAAGACAAGCTCGCCAAAATGGGCATCGGAGTCGCGTTCGACCCTGCCCGCGCGGATTTTTCGGGGATGAGCGAGCGGAAGGCGAAGGAGCTGTATATCGGGTCGGTCCGCCACAAGACCTTCGTCCGGGTCGACGAGAAAGGCACCGAAGCCGCCGCCGTCACTTCCGTCGGGATGCGGATGACGAGCATCCCGGCCGTGGAGAGGGAGATCACCTTCGATCGGCCCTTCCTCTACGGCATCATGGACCTCGAGGCTGGCATCCCGCTCTTTGTCGGGATCCTTGAAAACCCGGCGGCCCACTGAAGGCGTACGGTTGCCGGGGCGCCAAAAAAGGGGCTCCCCGCGAGGGGAGCCCCTTTTTTGGCGAACGCTAGGAGTGTTTCGCTTTCGGCCGGTGGACGTAGACGCTGCAAGGGGCGTGGGCGACCACCTTGGCGGCGACGCTCCCGAGGAAGAACCGCTTGAGGTTGCTGAGGCCCCGATGCCCGATCATGATGATGTCGGCATTGTTTTCCTCGGCGAACTCCACGATCTTAGCGTACGGGATGCCGGGGAGGACCGTGATGGACATCCTGGGGATGCTCGCACCGCTCTTGGCGATCTGTGCGCGGACGAATTCCTCGAACTCCTTCTTCACGGTTTCGCCGACGGTCGGCAGTTCGACCGCGAATCCCTCGACGAACACCCGACCCCTCTCCTCCGTTCCGATCACGTGGAGGAACAACATCTCGGCATCGGCCTCGCGGTTGGCATAGTGAACCGCGTAATCGATGACCCCCTTGCTTTCCTCGCTGCCGTCGATAGCCACGACAACCCTTTTCATGACCTCTCCCTCCTTCCTGGGCCAACCCGGGATTGGATCGTTGCAGGAAAAAGACGGAAGGACAATCGCTTTGCACAGATATTATAATACCAAACTTCCGTTTCAGCACATTATCAATAACTGGCCACCGGCGGGTTGAGCTTGAAGGTCAGCTGCAAGCCTTTGCGGAGTGCGGTGAACGTGTTTTCTCCCGCCACGAGGAGGGCCCCCAGTTCTTTCGGGCCCGCCAAAGCCTGTCCGTTGCAGGCCACGATGATGTCTCTCACCTGCATCTTCGCCTTCTCGGCCTCCCCGCCCGAAGCGAGTTCTGCGATCGCTGCGCCGGTTTTCCCGTTCAGCGAAGCGGTTTCGGCCGAGTCAAGGCCACGTAGCGTGAATCCGAGCCTGGGAGGCTGTTTCTGAGCGGCCGCGGAGGAACCGGGGGGCGGCGCGAAGTTCAGGGTCGCCGGCGGCCTGGGGATACTCTCGAGGGAACGGAGCTTGACCTGGATCGTCATGGGCGTCCCCTTGCGAAGGATCTCGAGGTCGTATGTTTCGATGCCCTTGCCCGGTGCGATCGTCGGCCAGACTTTCTCCTGGAACTCCGTGTTATCGTCCACCGGCAGCCCGTTGATCGACAGGATGAGGTCCCCCACCTGGAGCCCCGCCTTCTCCGAAACCCCTCCGACCGCCACCCACTGGACGACCCCGCCTCTGGAATCCTTCAGGTTATTGGCCTTCAGGTCCTGCTTGGTGGGGGCGACGGTGGCCGACCCGACGTCCCGGAAATCGATCTGGGATCCGGCCGCGGTTGCAAAGCTTGCGAGGATCGAGAACATCTTCTCGGCGGCCTCGCGGGATTTTGCGGCGAGGAAGACGAAATCGCCCTTTTCTGAAATCTTCGCTCCGATCCCCCATTTCCAGGGTCCCGGCTCTTTGGGAATTTCGAAGACCCGAAGAAGGGTCAGCGTGGCAAAGGGAATCGAGACGGGGGAGCCGACGGCAGGCTTGAAGGAAATCGCTTCCCTGGAAAGGTTGATGCCTTGAATATCGCCTCCTTGAGTGGTGACCTGGTTCCGAATCGTGGAGAAGGCTGCCAGGGCCTCCTCGAGGGTGGTAAAGTAAGTCGGGACCACATCGTAAACAACGTAGGCCACAGGTTCGACGGCCGTGGCCGGCACCGGGGAAACGGCCAGGAGGGAAAGAGCCGCGACTGCAAAAAGCCATTTCTTCACCAGGGATCACCCCTTTCGGGAATCGAGTAACGGATTGCCCGGATTATTTCACCCCGAGGGAGTCCAGGCAAGCCGGTTCCGGAACCGGGAGGAAAGTTGGCTGGGCGGATTTTTGTATGCAAACAGCAAAGGACAAGGTCTGAACATCCCGCTTATATTTTCAAGTCCCGGCTCCCCGCCAATTCGCGATTGAGGCTTTCGTCCATCCTCACAACCCGGTACGGCTCGTTC
>JALHIN010000056.1:0-3375 GCA_022839995.1 Synergistota bacterium | reverse complement strand
CCGGAAAGGACCTTCATCACCTGGCCGAACAGGCAACCCCCCACCGTGCTCGAGGCGAAGGCCGCCAGCCCCAGGGCGATGATCTTCAGCGTGTTCGGCGTCAGGAACGTCTTCGCCTCCATCGTCGCTCCCACCGTGATCCCCAGGAAGATCGTCACGGTGTTCAGGATCTCGTTCTGCGCAGCGTGGTTCAGGCGCTCCGTGCAGCCGCACTCCCGGAGAAGGTTCCCGAACATCAAAAGCCCCACCAGGGGCACCGCCGCAGGCAGGAGAAGACCGCACGACACGGTCGCGATGATCGGGAACAGGATCCGCTCCGTCCGGCTCACCGGACGAAGCTGCGCCATCTTGATCCCCCGGTCCTTCTTCGTCGTGCACAGCCGGATCATCGGCGGCTGGATCAGTGGCACCAGCGACATGTAGCTGTACGCCGCCACCGCCACCGCTCCCAACAGGTGCGGCGCCAGCTTCATCGTCAGGTAGATCGCCGTCGGACCGTCTGCTCCTCCGATGATCCCGATGGCCGCCGCTTCCTGGATCGTGAAGCCCAGCGCCATGGCTCCCACCACCGCGATGAAGACCCCTAGCTGCGCCGCCGCTCCCAGCAAAAACGTGATGGGGTTGGCCAAAAGCGGACCAAAGTCCGTCAGCGCCCCGATCCCCATGAAGATGATGACCGGGTAGATCTCGTGCTCCGTCCCGAACGACACGTATTTCAGGAATCCCCCGTGCTCCATGATCCCCGACAGCGGCAGGTTCACCAGCACGCATCCGAACGCGATGGGGACCAGCAGAAGCGGTTCGAAGCCCTTGCCGATCGCCAGGTACAGCAGGACGCAGCCCACCACCAGCATGATCAGGTTCCCGGTCGTCAGACCCGAGAATCCCGAGAACTCGACGATGCTTGCCAGGGCTTTCAGGTAAAGTTCCATTGCTTCTGTCCTCCCTGCCCTCGTGCCGGCCCTAGCCGATCACGACAAGGACGTCCCCGGTGTTGACCGAGTCTCCTTCCTTCGTCCGGACTTCCTTCACCGTCCCGCTCGTGGAGGCCATGATCTCGTTTTCCATCTTCATGGCTTCCAGGATCAGCAGGAGATCCCCGTTGTTCACCTGCGTCCCCACGGACACCGCTACCTTCAGGATCTTGCCGGGCATCGGCGCCGCCACGACTTCTCCCGCTCCGGCAGGGACCGGCGCAGGAGCCGGGGCCGGCGCAGGAGCCGCCACCGGGGCCGGGGCCGCCACGGGGGCAGGGGCCGCTGCAGGAGCGCTTCCCGCTCCGAGGTCTTCCACTTCGACTTCGTAACTCTTGCCGTTGACGACTACACGAAACTTCCGGGCCATGGGTTTCCTTCCTCCTCGATTGTCATAGCTTTCCCTCCGGGGAGCTCCCGAAGGGGCGTTTTCTCTTTCGCAAACGGGCGGGGCCTACAGGCCCTCCATCGTCTCGATCCGGGCGCTTCCCTTCCACATCCCGCCGAGGCACGGCACTGCCGCCTTCACGGGACGTACCGAGCGGACGGCGTGACCTCCGCCGAGGGTCGCGGCGATGGCCGCCCCAATCACCGCCAGCAAGGTCTCGTCCTCTTCACCGGGAGCCGGCGCCGGGGCCGGGGCTACCGCCACAGCCTGCACGATGGGGGTCCCTTTCGGGGCGTCCGCCTTGGCGCTCTTCGAGTCCTTCTTCGCCCGGGCCGACACGTCCGCAGCCGCCGCCACGAACTTCACCCCGTAGATCATCAGGCACAGGCCCGACAGGGCGATGAACACGATCGAGAAGGCGATGAGGGACATGACGATCCCGCCGGGAATTCCCTGGAAGTGGCTGGACAGGGTTTCCATTCCCTCTCCCCCCTAGTGCGGCAGGATGCCGTGCTTGCGCTTCGGTCGGACGACACGCTTCCCTTCCAGCGAGACCAGCGCCTGCCAGATGCACAGCCGCGTCTCCTCCGGCAGGATGACCCGGTCCACGAATCCCCGAGAGGCCGCCACGAACGGGTTCGCGAAGGCTTCCCGGTATTCCTCGATCTTCTGGCTCCGGGTGGCGTTCGGGTCCGCCGAGGCCTCGATCTCCTTGCGGAAGATGATGTTCGCCGCACCTTCCGCTCCCATGACCGCGATCTCCGCCTGCGGCCAGGCCAGCACCACGTCCGCCCCCAGGTCCTTGCTGCACATCCCCAGGTACGCCCCGCCGTAGGCCTTCCGCAGGATCACCGTGATCTTCGGCGCCGTGGCTTCGCTGTACGCGTACAGCATCTTCGCACCGTGACGGATGATCCCGCCGTATTCCTGCGCCGTCCCGGGAAGGTAACCCGGTACGTCCACGAACGTCACGATCGGTATGTTGTACGCGTCGCAGATCCGGATGAACCGGCTGGCCTTGTCGGAGGCGTCGATGTCCAGGCATCCCGCCATGTTCATCGCCTGGTTGGCGATGATCCCGATGGTCTTCCCGCCGACGCGGCCGAAACCCGTGACGATGTTCTTCGCCCACAGCGGCTGGACCTCGAAAAAGTCTCCATCGTCCACCACCAGCGCCAGGACCCTCCTCACGTCGTACCCCTTGTTCGGGTTCGTGGGGACGATGTCCCGAAGCGCAAGGTCCGCACGCTCCACGGGGTCCGCCGTCTCCTTCAACGGGACGTCTTCCATGTTGTTCGACGGCAGGTAGCTCAGCAGCTTCCTCGTCTGGGCGTAGCATTCCTGCTCGTCTCTCGCGAAGAAATGGGCGTTGCCGGAGATGGCGTTGTGCGTCATGGCCCCGCCAAGCTGTTCGCTCGTCACGTCTTCTCCCGTCACGGCCTTGATGACCTGCGGCCCCGTGATGTGCATGATCCCCGATCCCTGCGTCATCAGCACGAAGTCCGTCAGCGCCGGGCTGTACACCGCACCTCCCGCGCAGGGGCCCACGATGACCGAGATCTGCGGCACCACGCCCGAGGCCACGGTGTTCCGGTAGAAGATCTGCCCGTATCCCGAGAGGCTGTCCACCGCTTCCTGGATCCTCGCCCCCCCGCTGTCGTTCAGTCCCACCACCGGGCATCCGTTCTGCAGGGCCAGGTCCATGACCTTGCAGATCTTCTTCGCGTGTGCCTCTCCAAGGCTACCCCCGATGACCGTGAAGTCCTGGCTGTACACGTAGACGATCCGGCCTTCCACCGTCCCGTAGCCCGTCACGACCCCGTCTCCGGGGTACTTCGTGGCTCCCATCCCGAAGTTCTCGCAACGGTGCTCCACGAACTCGTCGATCTCAACGAAGCTCCCAGGGTCCAGCAGGAGGTCAATCCGCTCCCGGGCCGTCAGCTTCCCCTTCTCGTGCTGCTTCGCTACCGCTTTCGGACCCCCTCCCTCCCGGGCCTTCTCCCGGCGCTTCAG
>JALHIN010000055.1:0-3418 GCA_022839995.1 Synergistota bacterium | reverse complement strand
GATGATCTCCCCTCTCGGGAAAGTGAACTCCAAGCCCAGATTAGCAGGTTTCAGCAACAAGAACAGGGGCTAATTACCCACACCAAATAGCGAAGAACCGAAAAAACACCGATGCACTTTCAAGTTTTTGGTGAATTAAGGTTCTTTTTGCTCGTTTTTGGTCATGAAAAAAAGGGGGGAGATCGAAATCCCCCCCCGTCAAGGCCACGACCTTTCATTGAACCTGGCTTGATGCCGTTTTTCACGGAACCTTCTTTCCCGCCACCCGGTCCGAAAGGAAGCAATACAGGATGCCTGCGGCAAAACCGAGCGCCATGTTGGCCATGACGGAAACGACCAGGGTGACCCCGATAGCGGGCCATTCTCCCGTCGTCCTGACCAGCCGGATGAATTTCATGAGCTCGATGCCTACGACGAACATCATCGCGCCGATGATCGCAACGGGAAAGGCAGCGAACAGGCCGCCGATGGATTTCGCCAGGAAAAGCCCCAGGAAAATCTCGATGGCACCCTCGATCAGGTTCGTCCCCCCCGTCCTGGCTCCGAAAAAGTACTGGCCGGCGAGCCCTCCGGCCCCGTGGCAGAGCGGCATTCCTCCCATGAACGGCCCCACCAGGTTCATGATTCCCATGTTCAATGCCAGCTGTCGTTCGGTGACCGTTCGGTCCGGCCAGTATTCCCTGATCAGGGCCACCGTGGCGATGACCGCGTTCGTCGCCGTCAGGGGAATCTGCGACAGGCCCCCGTCCCTCATGGCGGGCCACAGCAGGCGGAGATCCACCTGGTGGATCCCGGGAAGGGTCAGCGAAAAACCCGCCAGAGCGGCCAGCTTTCCCTGGAACGCCATGATGCCGATACCCGAGAGGACGAGGACCAGGGCCGCCGGGGCGTGGCGGTTTTTTCGGAGGAGCAGGACGACAAGGAGGGCTCCAACGGCCAGGACCCAGGAATCGGAAGCCATTTTGGCCCCCTGGAGGGCCAGCTGGACTCCCAGGGCGAGCTGGATTCCCCGCGTCACCGCCCGGGGCGTGTTCGCCGCGATCCAGGTCATGGCTCCCGTCAATCCGAATAGCAGCCAGGTGATGCCCATGGCCAGCCCTGAAGCCAGGATCTTGTCCGGCGTCCAGGCCTGGGCAATGGCCATGATGGCGAGCGCTTTCATCGGCTCGATGGGCATGGGGAGGCGGTAAACCAGGCCTGTCATGATGTTGGCAAGCCCCATGAACACCAAAAGCCCGCTGGGGTCCATGCCGCAAACAGTCACGTAGCCGACCGCCAGGGGCAGGAGCGTGCCGAAATCCCCCATGGAACCGGAAAGTTCACGCAGGTTGAATTCGAAGGAACCGATCCTCATCCGGACACCCCCCCCATCATCATAACCCACGCGGTGAACCGTCAGTGCGTCATCCGGGAAAGACCTGTTGCGAGGCAACGCTCCTTCTGCTAACGTACCTTTCCGGGGAGTGATTTCTCATGAGAAAGATTTTCGTCGCTTTCGACGACACGGATAACCTGGACGGACCCTACGGGACCGGAAAAGTGGCCCGGTGGTTCCTGGAGGGCCTGCCCGAGGGGTTGACCGCATGGGGAGTCGTGCGCCAGCAGCTCCTGGTCCATGACGACATCCCCTTTACCTCCCACAACAGCGCGGCCTGCATCGTCCTGCTGGACGAGGGCGGATTCAGGGAAACGGAACTTGTCGACCGTGCCGTGGCCCACCTTGAACGCCACGCCCTGCCGGGAAGCGACCCGGGCCTCTGCATCGCCGCCGAGGATTCCCCGGCCATGGAGCAGCTGAAAGCGTTCGGCCGCGCCGCCGCGGAGCGCGTCCTGACCCAGGCCGAAGCGATGGAAGCCGCGGCAGGGATTCACCTCTCCGGGCACGGCGGGACGAACGGCGGGATCATCGGGTCGGCCGCGGCCGTCGGGTTGACCGCCGCGGGCTGGTTCGGGCGCTTCATCGAGTACGGAAGCCTGCGCTGCCTGCCCGAAACCTGCACGGTCGAAGAGCTGAACACCGCCGGGATCCGGGTCCTTTCCATCGACCGGGACTCCCGGATCCCCTGCCCGGGGCACCTCGTACGATCCCGGGGCTGGCTCCGTCCCCACCTTATCGGGCATGTTCCCACGCTGCTTGTCCGCCCCGTTGAAAAGGAAATCTGGGAACCGCTGGCGGGAAAACGGAATTCGGGAGAAAATAGCAACGCACAAACACTTTAGAGAAGGAGAGGATCCGCATGCCTGGAAAGATTTTTTACCGGGAACGCCGTAAAGTGCAGGAAGGAGAGAAGAAACCCCGTTTCAGGGTCGTGGCCGTTTCGGGGGTCGAGGTGGATTTCCTGGCCCAGCACCTGAAGCAGTCCGACCTGAAGACCATTGCGGAAAGCGTCGGGGCGGAACTGGTCGCCCTGGAAGGCGGGAGCGGAGAAGGGACGGGCCATGGCGCTGGTCAGAGACCGTGACGGTAGGCGGCTTCACGTCAAGAGCCGCCTGATGGGGGAAAGCCTGGTCGGGAAGGACCTGGCCGAAACCCTGAAGGTGATCCCCCAGATGCGGCTTTTTCCCGACGTCAACATCCTGAAGGTCGGGGGGCAGTCGATCTGCGACCGCGGGGAGAAGGCCCTTCCGGGGATTATCCGCGAGATCGTCGCGAACAAGGACCGCCACAAGATGGTCATCATGACCGGCGGGGGAACGCGGAGCCGGCACATCTACTCCATCGGCCTCGAACTGGGCATGCCGACCGGGATCATCGCCAAGTTCGGCAGCTCCGTTTCGGAGCAGAACGCCCTGCTCGTGGCCACCCTGCTTTCTCCCTGGGGGGGAATCAAGATCGGGCACGACGAGATCGTGAAACTGGCGACCTATTTCGGCCAGGGGTGCATTCCCGTGATGCACGGCATGCCTCCCTACGACTACTTCGCGATCCCGTCGGAAAGCCGCCTTCCCCTGCACCGGACGGACGTCGGGACCATCCTGATGGCCGACCTGATCGGGGCGCGAAGCTGCCTGTTCGTCAAGGACGAGGCGGGGCTTTACACCGACGACCCCAAGAAGAATCCCGACGCAACGTTCATCCCGAAGGTATCGGCCGGGGAACTGATCGCCATGGACCTTCCGGACCTGGTCATCGAGCGGCCCTGCCTCGAAATTCTTCGCAAGAGCGAGGTCCTGGAAAGCATCCAGATTTTCGACGGCACGAAGGAAGGGAACATCACCCGTGCCCTTGCGGGGGAGCACGTGGGGACGATCATCACGCGCGCGTGACCCCCTTGCGGAAAACATCGTTTTCTGGTAAAAATGCTTTACAATTGCAAAATCTCTCCGAGCCTGCCGATCCTAACGGTTTGATCCCATGGCGGCAGGCCAATGGGTTTCCCTGGAAACGGGGGAGCCTCCCGTTTGGAAAGGAGATCTG
>JALHIN010000054.1:0-3426 GCA_022839995.1 Synergistota bacterium | reverse complement strand
CCGGTTTGAATCCCTGTCCCAGGCCCAGAGTGTCATCGCTTCCTGGATTCGTCACTACAACACGGAACGGCCCCACCAGGCCCTGGGATACAAGCCGCCAATTTTGTTTGACAAGGTTCAGGCATTAAGCGCGTAAGTTGTGCCAATTTCAGGGGGTCATTACACCGGTTAGCCACAGTCATTGCACAGGGAAAGCCGCAGGGCACGACCTGGGACGATTGGAAAAACCAGTCCAGAGAAGCCCTGGAAGAGCTTTTCGGGACACGGTTTCATTCGACGCATCTAAAGGACAGGAAAAAGATGATTCGGGTTGCGCCGATCCGAGATGAGGATGGGATCGCTTTTGCGGGGCTCTTGCCGGAAGAAAGCGCGGAAAGTGGGCCTTACGGCGGGATGTCGCTCGTCTGGTTCCCCATCACCACGGAAGAGGGGAACGGGAAATCCCTGCTGACGTTCGTCTGCGGAACGCAGGGGCTTGCTCCGGACGAAGAGATTCTGGGCCGTCCGGGACATGCCCGGAACGTCCAGGCTTTGGGCCGGGCTCTGTCTCCCTTTGTCGATTCGAAGATCTGGACAAAACCGGACCCGGCGAATATCCGGGCCCCGCTCCCAGAAACGGTAGCAAACCGGTTTTCGGAATTTAAAGGGGTCTTTAAGAAATACGGATCCCTGATCTATGCGATGGCCGAAGTGCCCTCGGATCCAGAGAAAGCCGAGAAAGTGGTTTCGGGATTCCTCGATTTCTACGCTTCGGAGCGGAAATGGCGGGCCTTGAAAGCCGCCGCCGATGAATTTGAAAACAACAAGAGCGCCCTCCAGAAGGAGATCTTTCCGCAGGTCGAGGAAGATGACGTGGAAGCGTTGCTTTTCGACCGGCGTTTTGTGATCTTGCAGGGGCCTCCGGGTACCGGGAAAACCCGGATGGCCCGTGGGCTGCTCGAGAAACGCTTCAAAGGTCAAGGCAAGATGGTGCAGTTCCACCCCGGGGTCACTTACGAGACGTTTGTGGCGGGGATTGCACCGGAAACCGGCAGGGGCAGCCTGGCCTTTTCGGTTCGCCCCGGGTGGCTGGCTGAGGCGATCAAAGAGGCCCGAGAAAAGCCGGAAATGGACTACCTGTTCGTGCTGGACGAGATCAATCGGGCCGACCTGAGTCGGGTTTTGGGGGAGGCCATTTTGCTTTTCGAGCCCAGGGAAATCGCGGAGGGAAACGCTCCTTCAGCCGAACTCCCTCAACCGCTTCCCGACGGGACGAAAAGCCTTTCGATCCCGCGAAATTTTTATGTCTTGGGAACGATGAACACCGCCGACCGCTCTATTGCCATCCTCGACTGGGCGGTTCGCCGTCGTTTTGCGTTTGTGGACCTTTGGCCCAAGGCGAAGGTCATCTCCAATCAACCCGATACGGCGGTTGCGGATCTGGCGGGTCGGGCCTTCGGGGAACTCCAGGACCTGTTTGTGCAATTCGCACCGCGGGATGCGCTGGTTTTACTCCCCGGGCATGCGATGTTCCTGGCTAATTCTTTGGAATCCCTTCACAAACGCCTCCGTCACGAGTTGGTGCCTCTGCTTCGGGAGTATCTGCTCGAGGGACGGCTCGGCGGGTGCGAAAGCGAGATCCTCGCGTATCTGGATTGGTTGGAATCGAGCCTGTTGGGCCATGGCGACCCCGCGTAGGCGGAATCCCCTAAGGAATCGGCCGGGGAGTTCTCTTTCGGGGCCGGTGCTGGACGAAAAAAGCCCGATCGTCGTCCTCCAGGACCAGGGAGGGCCGATTCGGATTTCGCTCTCCCACTTTGGCCTGCACACCGGAAAGCAGCCTTCCTGGGACGATTGGGGCATGGCTTTCCAGGGAGCGAATGCCCAGACGCTTCAAGCGTTGGAGGTCCAGACCGATTTTGTTCCCGCAAAAGGCGAGATTGCACTCAAACTGACACCGGGGGGGGCCGTCGGGGCAGTTCCACTTTTTGCCCCGGACACCCGAAAAACCTCCGGAGGGCTGGTGATCAAGCCGCGGTTCGGTTGGTCGGGGATCGGCCGGATTTTGCACCGGATCGGCTGGGGAGCCACCCCGGATTTGTTGCCTTTCCCCTTGGTCCCAGGGAGTGCGCGGGAAGTGCCGCCCTGGGTTATCGCGGGCCCTGTGCTGCGGCGGCTGGAGGCCCTCTTGAACGAGTTCCGCAAAGGGTTTCATGTCTGCGAGACAATCCCCGCCTTTCCGAGAGGACAAATCCTATGGGGGCGCTACATCAAAGAAGAGGTGATTCGCGGGAGTTTCCACCGGCTTCCCTGCCGGTTCCCGGACTTGGGGCCGGATCTGTTGATCCAATCCTACGCCCGATGGGGACTGGAAAAGGTCCGCGCATCCCTTTTGGGTGAAGCGGTTGCGGATTCCCTGGCCAGAACGCTTCTTGAATTGGCGGAAAAACTGCTGACCTCGGTTCGAGAGGTTCCGTCCAAGGAGCCTTCAGCCGGGTTTATCGACCGCCTTTCAAGGATCGGCTTCGCCCATTCGGAGGCTTTCCTGTCGGGGTTGGAATCCCTCCGGTGGCTCCAGGAGGACCGGGGCCTTGCGGAAACGGCGAAAAGCGACGGCTTGGCCTGGCGGATCCCCATGCCGGATCTCTTTGAGCAATGGGTGGGGCAAATCCTGAAGACCTGGTCGCGGAATTTCGGCGGGATCGTTCTGTCCGGGAAGGAGGGGCGAACCCGGATGCCCCTGAGTTGGAGACCGGGGTCGTCGCGGGCGCTTTCCTCGCTGGTGCCCGATTTCCTGGTTCGCGCCGGGGATAAAGCTTATGTGGTGGACGCCAAGTACAAGGCCCATTTCGAGAAGATGGAATTCGGGGATTGGAACGAGTTCACCGAGGAGACGATGGAGACGCACCGGCAGGATGTTCACCAGGTTCTCGCCTACGCGGCCGCCCAGGAGGCAAAGAAAATCTCCGCCATTCTGGCCTATCCCGTCAGGAAATCCGCCTGGGATCGCTTGCTGGAGTCTGGGAGGGTGATCCACTCGGCAGCCATGACGACCTTCGGGAGAAACCTCACCTTGAACCTCGCGGCCGTTCCCCTCGAACTGGGGGATGAGGCGGACCTGCGGAATGTCTGCCGGGCCTGGAGGACGGGGCTGGAGAAAAACCAGGTTTCGCAGAGAGGATTTTAGCCCACGAAGCTAGGAGCACCCGACTCGAGGGGGGGGCCTCAATGGACACAACCAAAAAAGGTAGAGGACAAGGGAGTTCCCCTGCCCTCTACCTTTTTCTTCGTTTTACATCCCGCGCATATGGTTCGGAAGCTACATTACCCTTTCAGGTGAAGCGGTAAGATCAAGCCCCTAAAGTGCTGTAAAAAGGTCGTCTGAAAAAGGCGGCAATCGGTGGGAAGACAAAAAAGCCACCGGGACTTCGGTTACAGTGTAGTCAC
>JALHIN010000006.1:0-92612 GCA_022839995.1 Synergistota bacterium | reverse complement strand
GGCTCATCATGAAATACCTCCAGGTCATGACGGACGAGCAGACGCTGGTGGTGGCCTCCGGGCATCCCCTGGGCCTGTTCCGTTCGCGTCCCGACAGCCCCCGCGTCATCATCACCAACGGGCTCATGGTGGGGATGTTCGACAACCAGGAGGAATGGCACCGGGCGATGCAGCTGGGCGTGTCAAACTACGGGCAGATGACCGCCGGGGGCTGGATGTACATCGGCCCCCAGGGGATCGTCCATGGGACCTTCAACACGATCCTGAACGCCGGTCGCCTGAAACTGGGCCTGGGACCGACGGAAGACCTCGCAGGGCACCTGTTCGTTTCTTCGGGCCTCGGGGGCATGAGCGGAGCCCAGCCGAAAGCTGTGGAAATCGCCGGGGGAGTGGGGATTTTCGCGGAGGTGGACGCTTCCCGGATCGAAACGCGGCACAGCCAGGGGTGGGTTTCCCGCGTCACGGCGGACCTCGAAGAAGCCTTCCGCTGGGCAGAAAAGGCCATGGCGGGGAAAGAACCTCTTTCCATCGCCTATCACGGGAACATCGTGGACCTCCTGGAATACGCCGTGAAAGAGGGGAAGAGAATCGACCTGCTCTCGGACCAGACCTCCTGCCATGCTCCGTATGACGGGGGCTATTGCCCGCAGGGGCTCACCTTCGAGGAACGGACGGAGATGCTGGCAAACGACCGGGCGGAATTCCGCAGGCGGGTCGACGAAAGCCTTCGGAGGCATTTTTCCCTGATCAAGGAGTTGGTGGGAAGGGGGACCTATTTCTTCGACTACGGGAACTCCTTCCTGAAAGCGGTCTTCGATGCGGGAGTGAAGGAAGTCTCGAGAAACGGCCGCGATGAACTGGACGGGTTCATCTTCCCCTCCTACGTGGAGGACATCATGGGGCCGATGCTTTTCGACTACGGATACGGCCCCTTCCGCTGGGTCTGCCTGAGCGGCAGGCACGAGGACCTCGTCAAGACGGACCGGGCAGCCATGGAATGCATCGACCCGAACCGCCGCGGGCAGGACCGCGACAACTGGATCTGGATCCGGGACGCGGAGAAGAACGCCCTGGTGGTGGGAACCCAGGCACGGATCCTGTACCAGGACGCCGAGGGCCGGATGCGGATTGCCAAGCGTTTCAACGAGATGGTGAGGCGGGGTGAGATCGGGCCGGTAATGATGGGACGCGACCATCACGACGTGTCCGGGACGGATTCTCCCTTCCGTGAAACCTCCAACATCAAGGACGGGAGCTCCATCACGGCCGACATGGCCACTCATTGCTTCGCCGGCAACGCCGCGAGGGGAATGAGTTTGGTGGCCCTGCACAACGGAGGGGGAGTCGGCATCGGGAAGGCCATAAACGGGGGGTTCGGGCTGGTTCTTGACGGAAGCGAGAAGGCGGACCGGGCAATCGAGCTTTCCCTGGCCTGGGACGTCATCGAGTACAATCACAAGCACCAGGGAACCGACCACATCACCCTGCCGTTCATCCCGGACGATGCGCTCGTCAGGGAAACCGTCGAAAAGGCGCTGAACGGGAGATTGGGAAAGGATGCCTGATCAGAGATGAGCAGGAAACTTCTGGAATGCGTTCCAAATTTCAGCGAGGGAAGGCGGACGGAGGTTATAGAGGCCATCGTCAGCGCCTTCCGGAACCGCCCCGGCTGCACCCTCTTCGATTACCGGGCCGACCCCGACCACAACCGCCTGGTCGTAAGCCTGGTGGGAGAACCCGAGGCACTGGCGGAATCCCTTCTCCTGGCCGCGGAAACCGCAGTCCTTCACATCGACATGAATCATCACCAAGGAGCCCATCCCCGAATCGGTGCGATCGACGTCATTCCCTTCACCCCGGTACAGGGGATTACGATGGAAGAATGCGTCGCATTTTCCCACGAATTCGGGAAACGGTTTTACGAAAAGACCCGCATTCCTGTCTACTTTTACGAAGAGTCGGCCTTGAGGCCGGAAAGAAGCCGTCTCGAAGTCATCCGGAAAGGGCAATACGAGTCCCTGAAGGAGGAAGCGGGAAAACCCGAAAGGATGCCGGACGTCGGAGAGGCCAGGCTTCATCCCACCGCAGGGGCGACCGTGGTCGGTGCCCGAAAATTCCTCGTGGCCTTCAACGTCAACCTCAGGACCGCCGACCTGACCGTGGCCAAACGTATCGCTACGGCTGTCCGTGCCTCAAGCGGCGGTCTCTGCGCCGTCAAGGGGATCGGGGTTGCCCTTGAGGACAAGGGAATGGTCCAGGTCAGCATGAACATCGTCGACTACGAAAAAAACGCTCTTTACCGCGTGCTTGAAATGATCCGTTTCGAGGCTCGCCGCTGGGGAGTCGAGATCGCAGAAACGGAAATCTACGGGATGATTCCAGCCCGGGCAATCCTTGAAAGCGCAGCCTATTATCTGCAGGTCGCGGATTTTGACCCCCTGCAGGTCCTTGAACTGAAGCTTCTGGAATCCATGGGGGGCGAGGAGCCCCGATGACGGTCAAGCTTTTTTCCAATGCCTGCTGCTTCACCCCGATCGACCCGGGGCACCCCTTGTCTGGTAAGGACCAGGGGGCAGTCCGAGCCATACCGAAAGCTGCGATCCTGACCCAGGACGGGCGAATCCGTGAGATTGGCCCTGAAAAGGAAGTGTTGGCGGCCGCAAGGCACCTGTCCCCAGACCAGGAAATCGATTGCAGGGGGCAGGCCGTGATCCCCGGGTTCGTCGACCCCCACACGCACCTCTGCTTTCAAGGCTTGCGGGAAGCAGAATTCTCCATGAGGCTTGAGGGGATCCCGTACCTTGAAATCCTTCGCCAGGGAGGTGGAATCCTCTCATCGGTGAAGAAGGTCCGGGCAGCCGGCGAGGAGGAACTTTTTTCTTCCACCCTGAAGCTTGCCGAGTCCGCATTGGCCCACGGAACGACGACGATCGAAATCAAGAGCGGATACGGCCTCGAAACGCAGGCTGAACTCAAGATGCTTCGCGTCATCGATCGAGTCGGCAGGCAATCTCCCCTGGACGTGATCCCGACCTTCATGGGGGCCCATGCCATACCGGAAGAATACGGGGGCGACCCGGAAACCTTTGTCGAGAAGATCATCCACGAGATGCTTCCGGAGGTTGCATCCCAGGGAATCGCACAATTCTGCGACGTTTTTTGCGAAGATGGGGTCTTTTCAATCGCCCAAAGCAGGCGTATCCTCGAAGCCGCGAAAGCACTCGGATTAAGAATAAAAATCCACGCAGACGAGGTTCACGACCTAGGTGGGGCAGCATTGGCGGCGGAGGTCGGAGCTCTTTCCGCCGAACACCTTCTTGCAGCCTCCGAGGAAGGCTTGAGAGCCATGGCAGCTTCCGGGACCATCGCGGTCCTTCTTCCCGCAACGGCCTACAGCCTCGGGAAACCTTTCGCAAGGGGAAGGGAAATGATCCGCCTTGGAGTCCCCGTTGCTCTGGCGACGGATTGCAATCCCGGTTCCTGTTTCTGTGAGTCGATTCCCTTTGTGTTCGGCCTTGCCGTTCTATGCATGAAGCTATCCCCGGAAGAAGCACTGGTCGCAACCACCTTGAACGCGGCCTACGCGGTCGGCCGAGCGAAGTCCTGCGGCAGCCTGGAACCAGGGAAAAAGGCGGATTTTCTCATCCTCGAAGGTCAAACCCCTGCGATCCTTGCGTACCATGCGGGCGTATCCCCCGTAAAGGCGGTTTATAAGGCTGGAGAACGAGTTGCGTGAAAGAAAGGAGCCTGGAATGTTAACCGATCTAACGCTTCGAGATTTTGTCAAGGAATTGGGATCCTCCTCACCTGCTCCAGGGGGTGGATCGGCGGCCGCATTGGCAGGAGCGCTTTCGAGCAGCCTTTGTTCGATGGTCGCGTCCTTGACAGCTGGAAAGGAACGCTTCAAGGACGTCTGGCCGGAGATGCAGGAGGCCGGGGAAACCAGCAGGCAACTGACGGAAAAGCTGATCGAGCTGGTCAACCAGGACGCAGAAGCGTACAACCGTGTCATGGAAGCGGTTAAGATGCCCAAGACCACCGAAGACGAGAAATCCCTCAGGGAGAAGGCCATGCAAGATGCCTTGAAGTCTGCCTGCAGAGTGCCTCTCGAAACGGTGGAAACGGTCGCGAAAGTGGCACGCGTCATGGAATCGCTCCTTTTCAAATGCAATCCCAACGCGATCACCGACGTCGGTTCGGCTGGAAGGCTCGCTTGGGCAGCCGCCCATGCCGCGGCCTACAATGTGGAGGTCAACCTCAAGGCGATCTCGGATTTGACCTTCGTGGAGGAAACCCGCAAAAAGCTCCAGTTCGAGCTTTCCCAGGTTGAGGCTTCTGCAATCGTCGCGGAGGCCGAAATGCAGAAAAGGCTTTCGTAAGCGCACGTGAACCCAGGAAAGAAACCCCTGTCTTCGATTCGGTCAGGCGGAGCCGGGATTGTCCTTCTGGCACTTCTTCTCTTCGGAACGATCGTTTCGAAGGATTCGTCCTGGTGGGACAGGAACGTTCCTCCCGGCAAAGGAACGCCGGTTGAAGCTCTGGTTGAGCCCGGGCAGAATGCGCTTGCCGTGGCCCGGTCCCTCGTGGAGCAGGGGATCACGAGCGGAGACGCTCGAACCCTGACTCGCTGGTTTTCCCTCCTGGGAATGGATAAGCGACTGAAACCAGGTCTTTACCGGATACGCCCGGGTACGCCCTGGGAAATCGCAAGGCAGATGCAAAATCAGGAGCCGGACTCCGCGGGGGTTCGGCTCCTCCCGGGGGCTTCCCTGGGATATCTCGCGGCGAGCCTCGCTCAATGGGGTGGAGAAGCCTCCCTTCGACGAGAACTGGCCGATTCCTCAAACTACCCCTCAACGATGCGCGATTTCCTGCCCGAGACGCCGGAAGACCGCATGGCTTTCCTTCTTCCGGATACCTACCGGGTGACCCCCTCGGATACCGCCGTGAAGGAACTAGTCCAGCTGGCCTCCAGAAAATGGCAGGAAAAAATCGGTTCCTTGCTGCCGGAGGATGCGACTCCACAATGGATTCAGGCCCGGGCGATCCTCGCCTCGATCAACGAGAGGGAGGCGCGGGACGAAGGCGAGAGAGCGCGCGTTGCCGGGGTTTTCGAAAACCGCCTGGAGCGTGGGATGCCCCTTCAGTCCTGCGCAACGGTCGTTTTTGCGTGGAAGCAGCATGGGCGTTTTCTAAGCCGGCTGACGTACGGAGACCTCTCCATCGATTCTCCGTACAATACCTATCGGAACAAGGGGCTGCCTCCAGGCCCAATTTGCACGCCATCCGAATCGGCCTGGCGTGCGGCGCTGATGCCCGAAAAGCACGAATACCTGTTTTTTTTCCTATCCCCATCAGGCAAGCATGTGTTTTCGGAGACCTATGAGGAACACCTCGCAGCCCAGCGGAATGCCGCCTCGGAAGAACTGCAGGATCAGGAGCGGAAAGGGGATTGAAACCTGGCCATGAAGTTTTCTCAAGGGAATGAACCGCCGGAAGCCTGTCCCGGATGCGGAGCCTTCCTGCAAAGCGAGGATCCCGACGCACCGGGCTTCGTGCCGAAAGCCCTGGAAAACAGGGAAGGAAAGGTTTGCAGGCGCTGCTTCCGCTTGGTCCATTACCGGCAAGCGACAAAGGCATCGCTCTCCGACGAACAGGTTTTCGGGATTCTAGAGAGGGAGATGGAGCACGCCGATGGCGGAATCGTCTTCCTCGACGCCCTGCGCCTCGTTCCCAATCCTCGGCTGGAAAGAAGGCTGAGGGAATGGGGGAAGCCATTCCTGACAGTCATCAACAAATATGATATGCTTTCAGCATGGTTTCGTGACGGCGACCCAACCAGGCGACTCGAAACCATCCTGGGGATCCCGAGGGCATCCTTTCTTGCGATGAACGCGCTCGATCATGCTTCCGTCAAAAAGGCAACCGCATGGCTCGAGAAACGGTTCTCTGCCGGAGTCCGGATCCTACTGGTCGGTCCGGTCAACTCGGGAAAGACCACCTTCCTGAGAAGCGTTTGCGTCGAAGCCCGGTGCGCTTCGATTTCGCCCATGCCCGGAACGACGCTTCGCCCGATTGAGGCCTCGAGTTCCCGGTTGGGAATGACTTTGGTCGACATCCCCGGGTTCCGTTCGGACGATCCCTGGATACCAGTGCTGTGCCCGGAATGTCTCGTCAAGCTCCAGCCGGAAAAGCAGCTCGTGCGGTCGGCTTTTTCATTGGCTCCGGGAGATGCCCTTCTTTTCGGCGGCCTGGTCGGAGTCGAGGTCTTAAGCAGTCACGAGGGGAGCCGAATCGGGATCGCATCCTTCACCCCCGAATCGCTCGAGCCACACCGCACGAAGTATCGAAGGGCGGCAGAACTGATCGAAAGACATTCGGGCGGACTCCTGAAAATTCCTTGCCGGGGCTGCCGAATGGTTCTCGACGGAATTCCCCGAACCCAAACGAAGGTGCGGCTTTCGAAGGGGCAGGACCTTGTCCTTCCGGGTTGCGGTTGGATCAGCCTCTTTCGGGGCGAGGGGACTTTCGCGGTAGACGCTCCGGGATTTTTCGGATTCAGGATACGGGCTGCACTGATCGGAGGAGATGACGCTGATGAAGGTTGAACCCCTTGCCGACGGCTGGAAGTCGCTCGGCGAACACCTGGCAGGCCTTTCAGGCAGAACCGTTGACTATTCCGACATCTTCGTCCAGTCCGCTTCGGGACATAGTGTGGTTTTCGAAAAGGGGAGAGTCGAGGAGGTTTCCTCGGCCGCTTCGAGTGGCGTCGGGGCGAGGGTCATCCTCAACGAGCACTCCCTCTTCTCTCACTCCCCCGACTCTTCCCCGATGGGCGCCTGGCGTTGCATGGAAGAAACCCTCGCTAGGGCGGGCTTTCCCCTTGTTGGGAAACCTCCCGTGACGCCGGGTGACTCGCCGGATTTCGAACCCATCCGGTTAAAGGCTCCCGCCACCGACCCTCTCGGAGAGATCGACCGGTCTATCCGTAACGCCTCCCCGCTTGTTCGACAGGTGACTCTCCGCGCGAAGGTTTCCGGACGTCGCACCCTCGTGGTCCGTGGGGACGGTAAGATCGTATCGGACCTCCGGTTTCACTCCCTTTTTGCTGTCCAGGTAACAGTCGAGCGGAAGGGAACGATTCAGACCGGATATGAGGTCCGCGCGTTTCAAACCGGACCCGGGAATTTCTGGGACGACCTGTCCCCCCTGGAGGTCGGCCAACAGGCTCTTGCCAGGGCCCTGCTCATGCTTGAGGCGTGCCAATGCCCGGCCGGGCGGATGCCGGTCGTGCTCTCCGGCCTGGCCGGAGGGACGATGATACACGAAGCCTGCGGACACGGGCTGGAAGCGGATATCGTCCAAAAAGACTACTCGGTTTACCGCGAACGCCTCGGGGAACAGGTCGCAAGCCCGCTTGTCACACTTGTGGACGATGCAACGATCCCAAAAGCGTACGGGAGCTACGAAACCGATGACGAAGGGACACCGGCACAGCGCACCGTCCTGATCGAGCAGGGAGTTCTGAAAGCGTATCTGACCGACGTTCAATCGGCCAGGAAGGGCGGACTGCCCCTGACGGGAAACGGCAGGCGTGGTTCCTACCGGAACCTGCCCCTGCCAAGAATGAGCAACACGTTCCTCTTGCCCGGGGAAGAACCGTTTGAAGGCTTGCTGGAAAAGGCAGGGAAGGGCCTGCTCGTGACGAAAATGGGAGGGGGGCAGGTCAACCCGACCTCAGGTGATTTCGTTTTCCAGGTGACCGAGGCCTTTCTTATCGAGAACGGACGGATTGGAAAGCCCGTCCGGGGGGCGACCCTGATCGGCAACGGACCTGAAACCCTGAAACAGATCGAAGCGATTGGGAGCGACCTCCACTTCGAACCCGGATTATGCGGGAAGGATGGCCAGAGTGTTCCGGTCACGGATGGGCAGCCCAGCCTTCTCATTCGGAATCTGCTCGTAGGAGGGTGTGAGATCGGCGATGGCGAAGGCTAGGAAACAGTACCCCGAACTTCGCGAGCAAGAGGACTCCCCGATGCGGGGAAGACCCGTCGATTCTGCGGGAACACGGGTATGGATGGATGGGTTCGTCGTCTTTTTGCTCTTCCTGTCAATCTATTTCCTTGCATCCCTTTACACCGACCTGACCGGAGCGTGGGGGCAAGTCGTCCGTAAAAACTTTTTCGGAATCACTGGAGGGGGAGCCGTTCTCCTCCTTCTTTTCATCCTTTACTGCGGGATTTTCCATCTTCTGAGGAAACCGGTCCAGGACCTGACAAGGCAGGCGGTTGGAACCATCGTCCTGTATTTTTGCCTGGAGGTCGTTCTTTTCATCGGCCAGGGAGCCTGGCCTCTCGCTTCAAGTGAGTGGTTCAACCCGGGACTCCTCGGGAGGGCGATCGGCGGATTCCTCTTGAAACAGACGGGGGTACTGGGGATCGTTCTCGCGGGGCTTTTCGGAGTTTTCCTTTCCGCGACCCTGTATGGGCTGATCGAACCTCTGGATTTCGTTCGCTGGGCATCGGCGTTCCGCGGCACGCTGCAGGCTGGGATACGCCGCTTCAGCGAATTCTGGACGGCAGTTTTCCTTCGCCCGGCCAGGAATCTTCTCCTGAAAATCCACACAGGTCTCCCTGCGAACGAATCGACACCTTCCCCTTCAACAGATGGGGCTCAGCCTGCCGAAACTCCGGAAATCGTTCCTTTCTCTCCGTCCTACGTGGAGGAGGAACTTGAAGATTCGCTTGTCCTCTCTGTTGAGGAAGCTCCGGAACAGGCAGAGATCCAGGAAGAGATCCTCCTTCCCGATGGCGTCGACCCCTCCGCGTTTCCTCCTCCCCTTGAACTCTTCGGGAACGAGGGGATTACGGTCAACCCGGTTTCGGACGAGCTGATCCGCAATCAGGGTGAGCGTATCATTTCTACACTCGAGGAATTCGGCGTCGAAGCGGAACTGGCTGAAACAATCACGGGACCGACAGTAATCCAGTTCCGCCTCCAGCTCGCACCGGGAATCAAGGTCAGCAAGGTCGCGGGGCTCAGCAACGACTTGGCCGTGGCTCTAGCGGTCCCGGCATTGAGGGTCGAAGCTCCCATCCCCGGAACGACCTTCGTCGGGATCGAAACACCCAACCCTAGGCGATGGATCGTGCCGCTAAGGGCCCTTCTTGAGTCCACACCATTCCAGCGCGGGGATTTCGACCTTCCGCTCCCCCTGGGGCTGACGGTGGACGGCGTACCACTTGTCATGGGACTGGAAGACCTGCCTCACCTCCTCGTTGCGGGAACGACCGGGTCGGGGAAGAGCGTCCTCGTTTCAAGCTGCATCATCGGACTGTGCTGTGCGAGAAGACCGGATGAACTGCGCCTCCTGCTGATCGACCCCAAGCGCGTGGAGATGACGCTCTACGAAAAGCTTCCCCACACCCTCACCCCTCCCGTCGTCGACTCGAAAAAGGCCGTCCATGCCCTTGGCTGGGCAATTCGGGAAATGGAGCGCCGGTACGAACTTTTCGCGGGCGCACGTGTCCGGCACCTGAAAGCCTATAACAGGAAAGTCCTGCCGAAAGATCGGCTCCCTCACATTGTCATCGTTGTCGACGAACTGGCCGATCTGATGATGACATCTCCAAAAGAAGCCGAGGATTACATCTGCAGGCTTGCCCAAATGGCCAGGGCTACGGGGATCCACCTGATCCTTGCGACCCAGCGGCCTTCCGTAAACGTCGTCACCGGTCTGATCAAGGCCAACATCCCCGCGCGCGTCGCCTTTACGCTCCCTTCCCAGGCGGATTCCAGGACGATTATCGACCTGTCAGGAGCGGAAAAGCTCCTCGGAAAAGGAGACATGCTTCTCTTGACTTCCCGCTATCCGAAACCCCTTCGGGTACAGGGCCCCTGGATCGACGAAACCCGAATCACCGCTTTCATCCAGCATGTCCTGCGGGTTTTCGGTGAACCCCAGCACATCGATATCGACAGCGACGAAAACGGAGCATGGGGGGAGATCGCGGCAAACCTGGAGGACCCGCTCCTGGAAGAGGCCGTCTCAATCATCCTGCAAACGGGAATCGCATCAGCCAGCCGTCTCCAGAGACAGCTGAAAATCGGTTTTACGAGGGCCGCGCGCCTGATCGACACCATGGAGCAGCTTGGCATGGTGGGGCCCCAGGAAGCCTCCCGGCCAAGAGAGATCCTGGTCGATGAAGACAAGGCCGAGGAGATCCTTCGCCAGGCCTTCAGCGGAGGGAGTTGATCGAAATGAAGGGATTCGAGGAAATCCGGCTGCCTCAGGTCGTCCTGTCCTCCCCGCAGATCCCGCCAGGAGAAGAAGTCCTCCTGGTCGCTGGAGGGCGAAAGCCCCGGGTCAACTGGTTGCTTGAAGCCGCCGAAAATCGAACCGTATGGGCCATCGACCGGGGGGTTAACGCATGTATGGAAGCCGGTCTTCTGCCCGCGCTGATTCTCGGGGATGCTGACAGCGCCTCCCCAAAGCTCTGGAAGGCCGCAATGGAGAGAGGAGCGGAAGTAATGTCCCTGTCGCGGGAAAAGGACGACACGGATTTCCAGGTGGCACTGAAAGCCCTTGCCTCACGTTCGGACGGGGTCAAGATTCTCGTGACGGGTTGCTGGGGCGGGCGGTTCGACCATGCCTGGAGCAATGTTCTTTCTGTCCTTGGAAACCTAAGGGGAAGTACAGGGTACGCGGTGCTTGCCGATCACAGGGAACTCCTGACATTCATCCGTGGCGGTGAAAGCGTGACGCTTACCCATCTAAGAAAACCGGAAGCCGTTTCGCTTTTGGCCTTCTCGAAGCAGTGCAAGGGAGTCACAATCAGAGGGGTGCACTGGCCCCTGGAAAAAACGGAGCTCGACCAGGATTTTCCCTATGCGATCAGCAACCGGCCGGAAGGGGAAGAACCCACCGTTGTTGGCCTGGATGACGGGGAAATGGGGCTTTACGTCAGCTGGTGGGAAAGGTAGGGTGGAGGAGCAGGAGTGGTACCGGAGAAAAAAGGCGGGCTGCCCTTAGACAGCCCGCTTGACCAGACCGGAACGAAGGCAGCGAGAACAGACCTTGAGCTTGGTCCGGCCCCCTTCGCCAAAATCGACCCGGACCGTTTGCAGGTTCAACTGCCAACGGCGACGAGTATGGCGGTTCGAATGGCTGACGTTATTGCCGGTAACGGGCCCGCGGCCACAGCACTGGCAGACCTTGGACATCGTCGATCCCTCCCAGATTGGAAACCATGCAGCGAGTGGCATTGTATCATACGGCAGAACGGTTGGCAATTCCGTTCGTCCAGACTAGGGGAAAGAGGGTTCGTTCCATGAGTTTTTCAAAGGAAATCGAGACGCTCCAGGCCATCGTCAAGAGGCTGGAAAGCGAACCAATGGCACTGGAAGAAGCGATGAAGCTTTTTGAAGAGGGAATGGCCAAGGCTGAGCAATGCAGGGCCTTTCTTGAACAGGCGCGGCAAAGGGTGCTCCTTCTCACGGAGGGCGGGAACGATTCGGAGGGAACGGCCTGGAATCCGCTAGACGGGGAGGAAGCTGGATCATGACGGAAACCGAAGGGGAAAGGGATCTCGATTTTCGCCTTCGACAATGCCGCGAAAAAGTCGATCGGGAAATCGAAAGGCTGCTCACGGAAAACTCGGGAATCCCCGGGCGCTTACGGGATGCCATGGGCTATTCCCTGCGGGCGGGGGGGAAGAGGCTGCGCCCTTTCCTTTGCCTGGAGGCAGCGGGGCTCGTCGGTTGTCCCGCGGAATCGGTCGTGCCGATGGCGGTCGCCCTTGAGATGTTTCACACCGCCTCGCTGATTCACGACGATCTTCCTTGCATGGATGATGATCCTTTACGGAGAGGAAAGCCTTCAAACCACGTGGTTTTTGGTGAAGGGCTCGCCACGCTGGCCGGGGATTCTCTCCTCCTCTGGGCTTTCGAAACCGCGATTTCGAATCTCTTGCCCCTTTTCCCTGCTGAGCGGGTCCTGGGGGCTCTCCAGGAATTCGCGAAAGCCATCGGGCCCTCCGGGGTCTGTGCCGGCCAGGTCCTGGACACCGATCTCCCAAGCCGTGAAGCCGAACCGGATTTTGTGCGGAAAATCGCGTCCCTGAAAACGGGAGCCCTGATCCGTGCCTCAGTCCTGTCCGGCGGGATACTCGCCGGGTTGGAAGACGGCAAACTGAAGGCATTATATAATTATGGGACACACTTGGGCTTGGCCTTCCAAGTCGTTGACGACATCCTCGATGTCACGGGAAAAACTGCGGAAATAGGGAAAACCCCGGGTAAAGACTCCGCCCAGGGGAAGGTGACGTTTGTTTCCGCCTACGGCTTGGAAAGGGCCAGGGAAATCGCCCGAGAGGAAAGCAGGGCAGCAGTCGAGGCGTTGTCCTGTTTCGGGCAGGAAGCAAATTCCCTGCGTTTACTCGCCCGAGCCCTGCTGGACCGGTCCAGCTGAAACGGAGGCGAATCACGAGAGGCATGGGTGTGCTTGAGAACCTGAAAGACTACGAGACGTTCAAACAACTGCCAAAGGAACAGCTGCCGGGACTCTGCCAGGAAATCCGGGAACTGATGGTTCGTGTTGTTACAGAAAATGGAGGGCACCTGGCCTCCTCGCTCGGAGCCGTCGAGCTTATCGTTTCCCTTCTCCGTGTGTTCGACCCCCGGAAGGATCGAATTGTGTTTGATGTCGGACACCAGGCTTATGCTTACAAAATCCTCACAGACCGGCTCGATCGTTTCCACACGCTACGCCGGGAAGGGGGGATTTCGGGTTTTCCCAAGCGAAGGGAAAGCCCTTTCGATCACTTCGATGTGGGGCACAGCAGCACGTCGATCTCTGCCGCCCTTGGTTACGCAAAGGCTCGAGATCTGAAGGGACAGGACCACGAAGTGATCGCCGTCATCGGAGACGGAGCTCTTTACAACGGCCTTGCCCTGGAGGCACTGAACAACGTCAGGGAAACCCGGAGCCGCCTGACCGTGATTTTCAACGACAACTCCATGTCAATCAGCCGCCCAGTAGGTGGACTCGCGGATTACCTGGCCCGTCTTGCGGTCAATCCGTACTACAAGCGGTTCAAGGAGTACGTAAAAGATCAATGCCGGAAAAGGCAGCGCGGAGAATCCATCGAGGACCTGCTCTCCCGATCCAAGACTCGGATGAAATCACTGCTTCAACCCAACAACATCTTCGAGGGCCTGGGAATCAGTTACTGGGGCCCTTTCGACGGACACAACCTTGAAGAACTGCTGGAAATTTTCGGTCTTTCCCGGTTTTATGGACAGCCGCTCCTGATCCACCTCCGCACAAAAAAGGGGAAAGGGTACCCGCCCGCTGAAGCCGAGCCAACGCGCTACCATGGAATTCCGGCGAAAGGGTCAGGAAAACCGAGCCCCGGCGAAGCAAGCTGGAGCGATGTCGTTGTCCGTTCCGTGACGGAACTGGCCGAAAACGACGATCGTATCGTCTGCCTGACCGCGGCCATGAAGGACGGAACGCGGTTGAACGGCTTCGAGGAACGGTGGCCCAACCGGTGTTTTGACGTTGGGATCGCTGAAGGGCACCTGTTGACGTACGCCGCAGGCTTGGCCGCAGGAGGGGTGAGGCCGTTCGTCTTCATCTATTCGACCTTCCTACAAAGGGCAATGGATCAGCTGATTCACGATATTGCCATGCAGGACCTCCCCGTGATCCTCCTTGTCGATCGGGCTGGACTCGTGGGGGAAGACGGAGAAACCCACCATGGCCTGGTGGATGTCTGCTGGGGACGATCGATCCCGGGAATTTCGATCATGGCCCCGCGAGATGCCCAAGAAGCCCGCTGGATGATCCAGGAATCCCACCGACAGGGACATCCAGCAATGATCCGCTTCCCCCGCGGCATCGCCCCGAACTGCCTGAGGGTCTCTTCCAGTCCAATGGGGTGGGGGAAGGCGGAGGAACTGGTCAAAGGCAAAGCATCCTGGACGATCATGGCTTACGGGAGAACGGTCCCCCTTGCCCTGGAGGTTCACGGGCTGGCAGAACAGGCAGGGCTGCCGGGGCCATCCGTGCTTGACCTCCGGTTTGTCCAGCCCGCGGACTGGGATCGGATCGATGAAACGCTTTCCGGCAACCGCCTGGCTTGTGTGCTCGAGGACGGATTCGTAAGTGGAGGATTCGGCGAGGCCGTGGCTGCACGAGCCAATTCGATTCGGGGTGCCGCGCGCGTGCTTCGCTTCGGGGTGCCAAGCCGCTACATCCCGCAGTCGACCGTTGAAGCCCAATGGGAAAGCTGCGGCCTGACAGCTCCAAAGATCCTGGAGAAAGCCCTTGCCTCGCTCGAAGGAACGGCTCGATAAGCTCCTCCTGGAACGAGGGCTCGCGCCTACCCGTGCCAAGGCCCAGGCGATGATCATGGCGGGACTCGTGCGGATCGATGGAACCCCCGCGGAAAAGGCAGGGCAGCTCGTCTCCCCCGACCTCACACTTGAGATCGTCGAAAAGGAAACGGAGTGGGTGAGCCGGGGAGCGAAAAAGCTTCTCAAGGCACTAGAGGTCTTCGGCATTGATCCTTCCGGCCGCGTTTGCCTGGATGTCGGGGCCTCCACGGGCGGTTTCACCGAGGTGCTTCTTTCCCGCAACGCTTCCAGGGTCTACGCGGTCGATGTGGGATACGGTCAACTGGCCTGGAAAATCCGCACAGACCCGCGGGTCGTCGTGATGGAACGGACGAATGCCCGCTACCTGAACCGGGAGTCGTTTCCGACGCCGATGGACCTGATCGTGGTAGACGTATCCTTCATTTCGCTGCGACTCTTGCTGCCGCCACTGCTGGATATCCTGAAACCCGACGGGGAGATGGCCGTCCTAGTGAAGCCCCAATTCGAGGCGGGCAAGGACCGGGTCGGAAAAGGGGGAGTGGTTCGCTCTTCCCAGGTCCACCGGGAAGTACTTGAAGAGTTCGTCGATTTTGTCCGAGGTCTGCCGGGAATCACCCTGGCGGGGTTAACCTGGTCCCCCATTAAGGGACCGAGCGGGAACATCGAATTTCTCGCCCATCTTTCGAGGATCCCACGCGGGGGAGAATTTTCCGGCAGCATGAAAGAAATGGTGGAAACCGTCGTTTTTCAAGCGGCCCTGGCCCTCTCCGGAAATCCGGATCGAGCCGGCAAAGAAAAGGGGATTGACACATGAAAAACAAAATCGGCCTCCTGATCAACCCTCAAAAGCCAAAGGCTCTCGAAATCGGAAAACGGTTGCTTCTGTGGGGCGCAGAAAAGGGCGTCTCCTTCCTCGCTCCGCCACACGAGGCCGCTGTACTGGGAATTCCGGGAGCCGAAGACGAGGACTGGAAAGAGCAGGTTCGTTTCGCAGTCGTTCTAGGGGGCGACGGCACCTTCCTCAGAGCCGCTCGGTATGTCCTGGGGAATGACATCCCCCTTTACGGGATCAATGTCGGCAGACTCGGTTTTTTGGCTTCAGGGGATCCGAATCGAGCCGAAAGGGATATCGAAACGATCCTCGAGGGGAATTTCCTCACCCAGAAAAGACAACTTCTCAAGGGAACCGTGAACCGCGGGGGGGCCCTGGTCCACGAGGTTTACGCCCTGAATGACCTGGTCGTGACAAAGGGCGCTTTTGCCAGGGTGATTACCCTTGAAATCTCGGTCGGGCAAAGGCCCTTGAGCTTGATGACCGGAGACGGGTTGATTCTCTCGACTCCCACCGGGTCGACGGGATACGCCCTTTCGGCAGGCGGACCCATTATCCCGCCACACGTGCCCTGCATGCTGCTTGTGCCGATTTGCGCGCATACCCTTTATGCCCGGCCAATGGTTTTCGGTGAGGACGATCTCATCCGGATCATCCCCCGGGGGGACCACAGGGACATGATGCTGACGCAGGATGGGCAACTGGGGTACGAACTCTTGCCTGGAGACCAGATCAACGCCTCCCTGGCAAAGGAAAAATCCGTGAGCATCATTCTCCTTCCAGACAGAGATTATTACGATCTTCTTCTGGAGAAATTCCAGTGGGGGCAAAACGTCACCGAATGAAGACGCAGGGAAGGGGGCTTTCCGAATTTTCCGTAAAGAATATCGGGGGAATCCAGCAGGCCCGGTTGATTCTTCGCGGGAATTTCATTGCTGTGACGGGCGAAAGCGGAACGGGAAAAAGCAGCCTGGTCCGTGCCCTGGAGGTCCTTGCAGGGAAGAGGTCTCAAACCGCTTCCATCCGGTTCGGATTCGAGGAAGGCGAAGTTTGGGGCGTATTCCGCGAGAAAGGCACCGGAAGCGAAACTGTCGCTGGACGCATCCTTTCCCGCGGAAGTCGAAACAGGAACTATCTCGGGGAAGAATCGGTCCCGTTCGCGAGGCTGAAGGATTTCACGGAAAGGCGACTCGGCATCCAGAGTCAATTTTCCCAGCTCGATCTCCTGGATCCCCGCCGCCAACGGGACCTTCTTGACAGCTGCGGGGGAGAGGAGTCCGCCTTCCTCAGAAAAAAGCTGGCTGCTGGCTTCGAAACGGCGATTCGGCTTGAACGGGGACTGTCTGCGTTGCAGGAAAGAAGGCGGGAAATCGAAAAAACCTATCTGGATGCGGAGAGTGTGATCGAGACCGTTCGCCGACTCCAGTTAAAGGACGGGAACGAGGCCGGGTGGAAAGAGGAACTCCAGTCTCTAGAGCAATTCCTTTCCCGCCAAGGGAAATTGAGGGAAATCGCCGCGCGTTTTCTTGGAGGCTCTTCCGAAGGGGGGCTGGCGGAAGAACTCCAGAGGTGGATGCGGGAAATGGCAGGAGCCCTCGACAAGGAACAGGAAACGCTGCTTGGCTCCTCATTCGAGAATCTCCTGAAAGAGATGCAAAAGCTGGAGGTCTTTTCAAGGGCGATCCTCCAGGACAAGCGTGTGGAAGAAGCGGAAGAGCGCAGGGAACTGCTCGAAAACCGGCTTGGAACTCTCCGCAAGTTGAAACGGCTTGTGGGAGCCGAATCCCTGGAAGAACTGCTTGCTTTCTGCGAGAAGGCCGAGGAAAACCTCGACTGGATGCAAAAAAGCGCCGCGGAAAGAGAATCCCTGGTTCAGCGCTGCCGGCAGGCACGGAAGGAAGTAGCCCAAACGGCGAACGCCCTGGCAGAAAACCGGCGGACGGTAGCTGCCAAACTCGAAGAAACCGTTTCTTCCCACCTCGCCGACCTGGCGATGGAAAACTTCCATTTCGGGGTTTCGCTGAAAGACCTCGGCAAAATCCGTCCAAGCGGTTCGGACGAAATTGAATTTACCCTGTCGAACGGGACCTTCAGCGGCCCGATCGCCCGTGTCGCCTCAGGAGGGGAGCTCAGCCGGATCCTCCTGGCCCTCCAGGTTTCTTTGCCAGACGAGCAATTACCTCCCACGCTCGTTTTCGACGAAGTCGAAGCGGGACTTGGAGGACGATCGGCACTTTTGACCGGATTCAAGCTCAAGGAACTCTCGAACCGCTGCCAGGTCATCCTGGTCACCCACGAAGCCGTTATTGCAGCGCAAGCCGACCAGCAGTTCGCCGTTCGCCGGAACGGAGAACTGACGGAGATCCTCGAAGTCACAGGCGAGGAACGGGCTGCGGAAATCGCCCGAATGCTTTCGGGTACTCCGGATTCTCCCAAAGCCCTCGAACATGCTGCAGTCCTTTTGAAAGACAAGAACTGAAAGCTTGACGGACCGGCGCAAGGACCTTAAAATTCAAAAGCTGTCAACATATCGCTTGGGAAGGGCTCAAGTGCCGATGGCCGCCCTGTGTCCCAGCGGGAGGAGGAACGGATTCGATGTATGCAGTGATCGAAACAGGAGGAAAACAGTATCGCGTTTCGCCTGGTGAAACCATCCGGGTGGAGAAGATGAGCGCGGAACCAGGAGCCACGGTAACCCTCGGGAAGGTGCTTCTCTTCGCGGATGAGAACGAGGTCAAGGTCGGGAATCCCTTCCTTGATGCAGCCACCGTGGAAGGAACGGTTCTCCGGCACGGCAGGGAGCCGAAAGTCTACATCTTCCACTACAAGCGAAAGAAAAACTACCGCAAATTCCGTGGACATCGCCAGGACTTCACTGAAGTCCGCATTGATGCGGTTCGCGGGTAGCGACGGTTCGGACACGGGAGGACGACGATGGCTCATAAAAAAGGACAAAGCAGCAGCACCAATGGCAGAGATTCAATCGGGAAGCGGCTGGGCCTGAAGCGCCATGACGGCCAGGTCGTCAATGCGGGGACGATACTCGTCCGGCAGCGAGGGACAAAAATCCACCCCGGAGTCAATGTCGGGAGAGGCAAGGACGATACGCTGTTCGCCCTCAAGCCGGGAATCGTACGCTTCGCCACCCGGTGCGGACGCAAGGAAGCCCGGATTGAAACCGTTCCGGCCTGATTTGGATTCTTCCTACGCAGAGATTTGCAAAGCGAAAGGGGCCTTGCAGGGCCCCTTTCGCTTTCAATGGGTTTTTGCAGTGAGGTGTGACGAATGAAATTCATGGACTTGGCGACCATCACCGTTCGCTCCGGGAACGGCGGCGATGGCTGCATGAGCTTCCGGAGGGAAAAATACATCCCGAAAGGCGGCCCCGACGGGGGAAATGGCGGGCGGGGAGGGAATGTCTACCTTGAAGCGACCCACTCGCTGCAGACCTTGGCCGATTTCGAGTTCGAACGGCGCTTTTTCGCCGAATCGGGGAAACCAGGCCAGGGGGCTCGCCGGAATGGCCGCTCGGGCGAGGATCTCGTGATCCTTGTCCCTTGCGGGACCCTGGTTTTCGATTCCTTTTCCCCGGAACCGATCGCAGACCTCGTCGAACCGGGGGACCGGTTTCTCGCCGCACGAGGCGGAAGGGGAGGGAGGGGGAACGCGGTATTCGCAAGTTCGTCCCGGAGAACCCCCCGCTTTTCCGAAAAAGGGATGCCCGGGGAGGAGAGGACCCTGCGCCTGGAGCTCAAGCTGATCGCAGACGTGGGGTTGGTCGGTCTGCCCAACGCGGGGAAATCTAGCCTGCTGGCAGCTCTTTCAAGGGCGCAGCCCAAAATCGCTCCTTACCCGTTCACCACGCTCTCTCCGAACCTGGGAGTCTTGTCGGTTGACGATGAACGGGTTGTCCTCGCCGATGTTCCGGGTCTCATCGAGGGATCCCATCGCAATCTCGGGCTCGGGCTGGCTTTCCTCCGGCATGTGGAACGGACGCGTTTCCTGGTCCACGTCCTCGACGTTTCGGAAGGGACGGGCGTTTCGCCCGTAATGAAACAATGGGAGACCGTCCGGGAAGAATTCAGGCAATACAAGGCGGCTCTCCTGGAAACGCCAACCCTTGTCGTCGGAAACAAGATCGATCTCCTGGAGAACAGGACGGTCCTTGAAGAAATCAGCGCAGCTTTCGAAAGGATGGGGTTGCGGTTCTTTCCCTTGAGCGCCCTGACGGGAGAAGGAATTGCCTGCCTGGCCGAAGCGATCGTGGAACATTCCAGGGCCATCCCTCGCCCGAAGGGGGAAACCCGACTGGTTGCCCTGCAGGAGGAACCGGAATCGGGGTTGGCCTCGAGAAAACGGGATATAGTCCAAATCGTGAAGCTCCGCGCGAATAAGGGGTATCGTGTGATCCATTCCCGCCTCGAAGAAGCCGTCCTAAGGTACAATTTTGACCAGGACGAGGCCATCCTTCGATTTTCCCGGCTGCTGGCCCGGTACCGAGTGGAAGAACTGCTCGAGGAAGCCGGTGCCAGGGAAGGTGACCTGGTCACCATCGGGGAAACGGAGTTCACCTTCAAGCCGGAAAAAGCCATCGAACCCCCGGAGAATCCGGAAGACCGGGAAGCCTGATCCCGAAAGGGGAGAGGACCCTGAGCCAGACCTTTCTAGGCCGGAATCGAGTCGGTATCATGGGTGGTACGTTCGATCCCATCCATTACGGGCATCTCGTGTCGGCGGAGGAAGCCTATTTTGCCCTTGGGCTGTCGGAGGTGATTTTTGTCCCGACGGGGAATCCCCCCCACAAAAGGGCAAAACTCGTATCCTCTCCGGAAGACCGCTACACGATGACCCTCCTGGCTACTTTGGACAACCCGCATTTCAAGGTCTCACGTCTCGAAATCGACCGTGGAGGAGACAGCCATACGGTCGACACGCTGAGGGAAATGCGACACTGGTATGCACCGGGCAGCACGGAGCTCTTTTTCATAACGGGGCTCGACGGAGTCCTCGACATCCTTTCATGGAAAGAACCGTACGCGATCGTTGAACTTTGCAGGATCGTGGCAGTCAGCCGGCCTGGGTACAATTCCGCCCGGCTGAAGGAATTGCCCGAACCGATCCAGAAGGCGATCATCCCACTTGAAATCCCCATGCTCGCCATCTCGAGCACCGAGATCAGGGATCGCGTCCTGGAAGGAAAGAGCACAAGGTATCTGCTGCCCTGGACCGTTGAACACTATATCTTCAAGAAAAACCTCTACATTCGGAACGGAAGGTGAAACGGCTTGAAAAAAGCCCGCCTAATCCTTTTTTTCTCTCTCTCCGCGCTTTCAATCGCCTTGGGGGTCGCCTGGCGAATGCACACGATCGTTTCCCCTGGATCGCAGGAGATCGAAAAAAGTTTCGAGCACGACGCCTTAACCGGCAATATCAACATCCTTGCCGTGGGAATCGATGATGTTCAGGGATCCCACCGTTCCGATACGATCGCCGTCGTCGCGATCAATATCGATGACCGGTTCGTCAAGGTGCTTTCCCTTCCGCGAGACCTCCGAGTTCAGATCGAGAAACATGGCTGGCAGAAGCTCAACCACGCCTACGCCTACGGCGGGATTGAACTTCTCCGTTCCACGGTCTCGAATTTCCTTGGAATTCCCCTTCACTATTCCGTGATCGTCAACTACCAGAGCTTCCCGAAGCTGGTCGATCTCCTGGGAGGAGTAACGGTCGACGTTCCCAAACGGCTTCGCTATACCGACCGGGCCGGGGGGCTCTACATCGACATCCCGGCAGGGCGCCAGACATTAAACGGGAAGACCGCGCTGGAATTCGTCCGCTTCCGCCACGATGCTCTCGGAGACATCGGCCGCATTCAACGTCAGCAGCTTTTCCTGAAAGAAGTCCTGAACAAGCTCCGAGAGCCCGAGACCGTAACCAGGCTTCCGCAAATCGTGGAGGAAGCGACCCGTTTCTTCCAGACGGAAATTCAGCCCACTCAGGCCATCCAGATGGTCAATTACCTGAAGGACCTCGACCGAAGCCGATTCTCGTTCGAAACGATGCCGGGAAAAGCTGCCATGATCGATGGAATCAGCTATTGGCTCGGAGATATCGCCCTTGCCTCGGAATTCCTGACGACCCCTCCGATACCCGTCAGCGGAGACAAAGGAGAAAGGCCCCCGGAGGAGGCTCTCGTCCCAGCCGATGCCATCCTCGATAGAATCAAGGGACAGGTCGCGGTCCTGAACGGCTGCGGAGTCAAGGGTATCAGCCAGGCTTTTTCGGAACACCTGCAGCGCCTCGGAATTGACGTGGCTTTCCTTGGGAATGCCAAGCATTTCGATTACCGATACACCAACATTGCCCACCCGGAGAATCCCTCAGCCCAGGTTCTCGCCAATGCAAGGGCACTAGGGGAGCTCTGCGGCGTTCCTGCAAACCTCGTCCGCCCGAACCGGGGGGCTACCCATGCGACGATTATCGTCGGCAAGGATTATGATATAATTCTGAAAAGGTTAAAACAGTACAAGAGAAATCTTTAATTTTTAGTTCATATACCGGAGGTGACGCATGATTGAGGGAGAAACTGAAGGAGAAGATGAGCAAAGAAGCTCAAGCCATCGTGAAGTCGTTGTCCGACAAGCACGCGGAAAAAATCACCGTCATGAACCTCGGAGAAACGACAACCCTTGCAGACACCTTCATCCTGGCCACGGCGAACTCGGATGTCCACATGAACACGCTTTTGGAAACGACCCTGGACACACTGGAGGCTCTCGAACTTCCAGCACGGGTGGAAGGAGCCACGAGCGCCCGGTGGCGTCTCGTCGACGCCGGAAACCTTGTGATTCACATTTTCAGCCGCCAGGGTCGCGATTATTATGGGATCGAGCGAATCTGGGGAGACGCTGAAACGTTCGTTTTCGACGAGGAAATGACGGTATAGACCGACCTAAACAGATTCGCAGTAAATAATAGAAAATGAATTCGGGGGAAAAAGGGGCGCGTCAGAACGCCTCTTTTTTGTCTTCCCATTGCTGTCCTATAATGTATCTTATGTTGCGTTATGCGAGGAAAAGTCCAAAAAAGCACCCCTTCCCTTTGAAGGAAAAGGAAGGGGCGTCTTCTTAGTTTTTTTGAAAAGAAACGGGAACTTAGAGCGCCGCGGTCAGAATCTGCGCAAAGGAACCTGCCAAAAGCGATGCGCCCCCCACAAGAGCGCCGTCGATATCCGGTTCGTTCAGGAGTCCCGCCGCGTTGTCCGGCTTAACGCTGCCTCCGTAGAGGATCCTGACGGTCATTCCTGTCTCATCGCCGAAGCGTTCCGACAGGAATCGCCGAATGGCCTGACAGACTTCCTGTGCTTCACGGGCGGTGGCATTCTTTCCCGTGCCGATTGCCCAAACGGGTTCATAGGCGACGCAAACGGAACCGCCAATCTCATCCGGCGGAAGCCCCACGAGGGCTTTCATCAATTGTCTCTCGACAACGGGCACCGTTTCTTCGGACTCCCGCTCCTGCAAGGTTTCCCCTACGCAGAGAACCGCCTGCACCCCTGCCGAAATGGCTGCATCGATCTTTTTGTGCACCTGGTCGTCGGTTTCCGCGAAATGCTGCCTGCGCTCACTATGTCCTATAATGACATAATCACAGCCTGCTTCCTTCAGCATTCCCGCCGAAACTTCTCCGGTAAACGCTCCCTCGGTAGCCCAGTGCACGTTCTGAGCCCCCACTTTGAGCCAGGGTAAATACCGTTTTCCTTCCAGGGCCCTCCAGAGGCTCGTAAAGGGGGGGAAAATGGCCATTTCGATCCGACACTCCTGTAGGGCCTGTTTTACCCCCGTATCCTTCGTGATTTTCGCTTCCAGCTCCGAGAGAAACTTGCCGGTTGCGGCGATCCCGTGGTACATCTTCCAGTTTCCGGCGATCAGCTTCGTTCTTCCCATGGGTTTTCCCTGAGCCTAGTCCAGGAGGAACGGCTGGATACCCGGCAGGGGAAGCCCTTCAAAAAATTCAAGGCTCGCTCCTCCCCCGGTCGAAACGTGGGTCACCTTGTCGGCAAACCCCATGGAATTCACCGCGGCAGCGGTGTCTCCGCCTCCCACGACGGTCTGGCAGCCTGCCTTCGTTGCCTCCTCAAGGCTTTGCGCAACCTTCCGCGTCCCTTCTGCAAACAGCGGGTTTTCGAAAACCCCCATCGGTCCATTCCAGAGAACCGTGGAAGCTCGGGTGATCGCCGCAGAAAAGGCTTCGGCCGTCTTCGGGCCGATGTCGAGGCCCATGAGCGATTCCGGGATTTCCTTCGACGGGACGATCTCGACCGGTCCGCTGGAATCCGGCGAGCTTCCGGCCACGATGTCTTCAGGCAGTAGGACCTCGATGTTCCTGGAGGCGGCTTCGGCAAGAAGACCCTCTGCAAAACTGATCCGATCCTCTTCAACCAGGGATCGCCCGACTCGGTTCCCCTGGGCCCTCAGGAAGGTAAAGGCCATCCCGCCTCCGATGAGAAGCGTATCCACCCTCTCAAGGAGGTGGCCGATCACGCCGATCTTGTCCGAGACCTTTGCGCCGCCCAAAAGCAAGACGAAGGGGCGTTTTGGATGATCCCGAACCTGCCCGAGAATTTCGACCTCGCGGCAGAGGAGGTCCCCCGCGTAGGACGGCAGAAAGGCAGCGATTCCCTCCGTCGAGGCGTGAGCCCTGTGTGCGGCGCTGAAGGCATCCATGACGAAGGCGTCAAAGGGAGCCGCCAAGGCTTTTGCGAAGTCCGGGTCGTTTTTTTCCTCTTCGGGATGGAAGCGGACATTTTCGAGAACCAGGATCGAGCCTGGCCTCGCTTCCGAAACGGCCTCGCCAACGAGAGGCCCAATGCAGTCATCGACAAATCCGATATCCCACCCCGTGAGTTCCGCGAGACGATACGCCACAGGCCTGAGAGAGAATTCCGGGGAAACCTTGCCTTTGGGTCTACCCAAATGGGAAATCAGGCTGATCCTGGCCCCTTTCTCCAGAAGTCTGCGAATCGTCTCCAGGTGAGCGCAGATTCGGGTGTCGTCCGAAACGGCTCCATCGCCGCGCAAGGGCACGTTGAAATCGACCCGGACAAGGACCTTCTTGCCTTCCAGCCCCGTTTCGGGCAGGCCTTTCAATCTCATAGCTAAAGCCCCCTTGCGGCAACCAGGTTTGCCAGGTCCACAACCCTGCAGCTGTATCCCCATTCGTTGTCATACCAGGCCAGGACTTTAGCCAGATTCCCGACAACCATCGTCTGAGAGGGGTCAAAGAGCGAGGAAGCGGAATTCCCGGTGAAATCGACAGAAACCAGTTCCTCGTTGACGATGGAAAGGATCCCTTTCATGGGACCTTCGGCCCAGCGGGCCATCGCATCGTTGATCTCTTCCGCGCTGGCCTCTCGTGCGAGGACTGCCGTCAGATCCACGATCGAAACGTCCGGGGTCGGAACCCGAAGCGCAATGCCGTTCAGCTTCCCTTTCAGTCCAGGAATGACCCGGCCGATGGCCTTTGCCGCTCCCGTGGTCGTCGGAACGATCGACATCGCCGCCGAACGGCCCCTTCTCCTGTCCTTGTGCGTGTGATCCAGGATGCTTTGGTCGCTTGTATAGGCGTGCGCCGTCGTCATGAGACCCCTTTCGATTCCGAATTCTTCCTGCAGGACTTTGGCCACCGGGGCTAGGCAGTTCGTCGTGCAGGATGCGCACGAAAGGACATGATGGTTTTTCGGTTCGTAATCCTCTTCGTTGACCCCCATGACGATCGTGCAGTCGTCGTCCTTCGCCGGAGCCGTAATGATGACCTTTTTTGCACCTGCCTTCAGGTGCAGTCCAGCACCGGCCTTGTCCCGAAACTTGCCTGTCGCCTCAATGACGATGTCGACCCCGAGGGACTTCCAGTCCAGTTTCTCCGGATCGGCTTGCGCAAGCACCTTGACGGGGGTTCCGTCGATGACGATTGTGTCCCCGTCGACCTGCACGCTACCTGGAAAACTTCGATGCACCGAATCGTACTTGAAAAGGTAAGCCAGATCCTCGATCGGAACCGGCTTGTGATTGATTGCCGCGATCTCGACATTCCCTTCGTGCCCATGCTGGAACAGGGCTCTCAGGGTCAGGCGGCCGATCCTACCGAAACCGCTGATTCCCAGCCTGACCTTAGCCATTCGGCTCCCCTCCTCCTTCGTACAAATCCATTGTTTGATTGAACGGAACCCACGCGAAAAGGGTATAGCCTCAGCCATACCCTTTCTCTCGAATCCTATCAAATTTTAATCCGTTCCGCCAGGGAAATCAAGAAAAGCTTTCTCCGTCCACCCGAAGGCTCACCTCTGCTGCAGGAGAAGGTCTTCCTCCATGACCCGCAGGATTTCTCCCATGCTTGCCGCGCTCAGGACATCCCCGTGAGGGAGGTAGGGCATGCTGCCGTCGAACACTTCGGCAATTCCGCCGAGACACCCCTGCCTCAGGTGCGCCGTGAAGGGGCGGATGAAACACCAGGCAATATCGCTCCTCTTCGGGTTATACCGCATGTAGGCCGTCACGAACTGCCCCAAAAGCCACGGCCACGCCATTCCGCGGTAACGGGCCTTCGCTTTCTGGTCGGATCTTCCCTCGAACCTTCCCTTGTATTTGTCATGATGGGGATCGAGGGTCCTCAGGCCGTAGGTCGTCACGAGCTCGTTCCAACAGACTTCCACCACCGATCGACCGATCTCGGGAGGAAGGGGTGAACTCGGGAGAGAAACCGCCAGGATCTGATTCGGACGAATTACGTCATCCTTCTTCTCCCCATCCACCGAATCGTACAGGAACCCTCCCTCAGGGTTCCAGAAAGTCCGTACAAACGATTCCCTGGTCCGGTCCGCCTGTTTCCCGTACTTTTCCGCATCTTCCGGCAGGCCAAGCCCCTCAGCGAAGCGCTCCATGGCCCGCAAGGCGTTGTACCAAAGGGCATTAAACTCCACCAGCTTGCCGCAACGAACCACAACGGGGCTACCGTTCACGGTTCCTTCCATCCAGTGCCGCTCCGGGTCCGGTTTTTCAAGGACAAGGAGATCTTCCTCGCAATGCAGGTCCAAGGCCCGAATTCCCGTTTCATACCGGGAGACCATCTCCACCAGGATTTCCCAGTTCTTTTCGGCAAATTCCAGGGAACCCGTCTTCTCGGTCAGTTTTTCCAGCGCATAAAGGAACCAGAGGCCTGCATCCGCACCTTTTAGGAGTGCATGTCCGGTTGAAGTATCGATTTCGCTCGGCATGACCGCATCGTTTAGACGGGCCAGGTCAAGCCAGCGGTTGAGAACTTCCTCTGCATCCCGGTAGCGCCCCAGCGATAGGGTCAGTCCGGGAAGGGCGATGAAAGTGTCCCGAGCACGTTCGCAAAGGGAAGGGTACCCGGAGAACAAGGTTGTCCCCCGGTCCTTCCCCGAAGCAAACAGGTGGAGCGCCGTCCGTGTCAGATCCCTCACCGCGGAGGATTGCCCTGCAGGCTCGATCTTTCCGAAACGGCTCTGCTGGTTTGCAATCGCATCCTTCTCGAAAGCCTCGATCTGATCGACGGAAGGATGGAAGGGTTCCGAGGAGAATACCACGTAGGCCGTCTCCCCTTCGGCCATTTCGATCGACAGGGAACCCGGGGACCATAGGTCCTCCGTCGAGGGAGCGGAAATCTCGTCGTTCTCGTAGAGGAGGTGGTCATGCCAGTAGGCCTTGGGGTGCCACTCGCCTTTCGGGAAAGAAAGGAAGCTGCTCATCTGACGGCCGTTCACCAAGATCCCGTTGGAAGCGAAATCCGCATGGAAGGAGTCTTCCGCGGATTTCGACCGGACTTCCGTGTAGAGGCGATGGGCAAAAAGAGGCCTCACTTCCAGCTGGATTCGGTCAGGGCTCGCCAAAAGCTCATACTTTACGATGCAGGCGTCCTTTCCTTCGGGCATGTAAACCGTTTTCCTCATCAGCAGGCTGTGTACGACAAAAAGGATACTGGGCAGGGGGTTGGAATGGAATTCCTGGATGTAGCGAAACCCGTCGGGGAAAATGACGTCCTTGTATCGGTTCGTCGAAAGTTGATATTTCTTCCCTCGGGTGAAGAGAGTCTCCTCCACTTTGCTGACAAGAACCCTGTGCTGAGCGCAATCCTGGGGCCGGACGACAAGGAGCCCGTGTTCCCTTCTCGTGTTCGATCCAGCCACCGTCGAGAAACAATAGCTCCCGCGGCCGTTTGAAACGAGATATTCGCGCCCGGCCCCCTTTTCGTAGGTGTTGACATCAGCTTTCCCAAGGTACATGGCAACCATCCCCCTTCACGGTGTTCTCCAAAAGTCTCCCCAAGCGGCTCCATCTATATTCTACTGTACTTTTCGTCACGGGTCTCGAGAGTAGTTGCCCCAGCTCGCGAAGGGACACGCTCGGATTTTCCAGCCTTGCCGTCACGAGCTCCCGGTAGGAAGGAGCCAACCGTTCGAACAGGCCGGACGCGCAAACCCGTTCGGCCAGTTCCATCTGCCGCTCTGCAGCGTCGAGGCTTTTCCGGATGTTTGCCGAATCGCAATTGACCAGCTTGTTCGCCCTGTCCCTCATGGACCGCATCAATGACCTTTCTTCAAGTGCCAAACTGGCTCCGACGAGCCCGATGCCCGAAAGAAAAGCAACGATTTGGCCCTGGTCACGGATCAGCAGATCGGCATGAAAAGAACGGAGCCGCTCGGTAAACCTAATTCCGGCGATCTTCAGCAGTTGGGCGGCTTTCTCCCCGACCGGCCGTTTCTTTTTTTCGAACCGGAACACGAGATAATACCCTGTCTGGGGAAGGTACAGGGAGCCCAGCCCTCCCAAGATCCCTCTCAGCCAGGCCGACCGGACCCCCACAGTGCTTTCCGTCGAAAGGCCAAGATTCCCCAGTGCTTTTTCCACCATGGATCGCGGGATTTCGAGCGATGGAACCCCCTTGAGATCCGGTGGAAGTTTCAGGAAAGACCCAAGCTCTCCCTCCTCTTTCCAAGTCCCCGCATTCCAGAGTTGATGCAGGCGTCTGAACAGAAAAATCCGCCTGGAGAAGAGGGCCGTCCAGCCTTTCTCTTCCCTTTCTTTCATGGACAAAAGCAGGGCACCGACTTCTGCGTCAGCCTCTCCTGCCCCGTTAATGGGAGCGGTCAGCCATTCATCCCAAAGTTTTTCCGCGATCGCGTTCATCGTCCCAGTTCTTTCGCCTCACGCGCCACCTTCATGATCGCTTCCGAAACCCTCTGGGTCTGATGCCGGACAAGCCCCTCCGGCGTGATTTCCAGGAAATCTCCTCGAACCACCTGGACTCTCGATTTCGTCAGTCGCGCTTCCTCCCGTTCCTTCAGGATCACGGGTTCGGATCCCGTTTCGCGGTACCGCCGCAGGATTTCCTTCGGAACTTCCGTTTCATTGACAAGGACGATATCAGGGTATTGCCCGAGGACTTCCTTGATCCATCGGACATGGTCGTAAACGGAAAAACCGTCCGTTTCCCCTGGCTGGGTCATCACGTTCGCAACGTAGATTTTCGGGGCTTCGGCCAGCCGTACCGCTTCTGCCACTCCCTGAACGAGCAGGTTCGGCAGAATGCTTGTAAACAGGCTACCGGGACCCAGCACGATCACCTCGGCTTCCCGGATTGAGTCCACCACTTCCTGCAGGGGCTTGGCATCCGCGGGTTCCAGATGCACTTCGGTGAGTTCACGGCCATGACGGGCCACATCCAGCTCTCCGCGGTACCGGTTCCCTTTCGCATCCACTCCTGCGATCGACACGGCCTCAGTCGTAACAGGCAGGACTCTGCCGCGGATCGCGAGGAGCTTGTTCATCTCTTCCACGGCCAGGCGAAAATCCCCAGCCAGTTCTGTTGCCGCCAGCAGCACGAGGTTGCCCAAGCTATGTCCCGCCAATTCTCCCTTGTCGAAACGAAAGCTTAGGAGCCTGTTCAAGGCGCTGTCGTTCTCCGCCAGGGCAATGATGCAGTTTCGGACATCACCGGGTGGCAAAACACCCCACTCGATCCTGAGACGACCCGAGCTGCCCCCTTCGTCCGTCACCGTGACAATGGCCGTTATATTGCGCGTGTAGGCCTTCAACCCCTTGAGCAGGGTGGAAAGGCCCGTTCCTCCTCCCAGGGCGACCACACGGGGCCCCGCACTCAGCCGGAAACCGATGGCACTGGACATGATTTCGGCTAAGCCGCGTCTTTTCCGGATCAAACGCCGCATCCAGATAAAAACCGCACCCCCCCCGATCAGCAGCCCGATCGAAAATGGACCCAGCCATTCCGTGGTTACCATGTCTGCTCCCTTTCGATATCACGATGGCGGACGACGCAGGAATATCCCGACAGTTCCAGCATGGAGGCGAATGCTTCCACCACTGCTACCGAACGGTGCCTTCCCCCCGTGCATCCGACCGCGATGTGGATCTGTGTCTTCCCCGTCCCCTCGTACAGAGGGAAGATAAACTCGAAGAGATCTCGTTGCCTCAAGAGAAAATCGGTCGCAGCGCTCGAGGCTTTGAAGATGTAGTCGGCTACAGCCGAATCCTTCCCGCTCATGGCTCGCAGGTCTGGTTCGTAATAGGGATTCGTGAGGAACCGAACGTCCACGAGATAGTCGCAATCCTGGGGGATCCCGTGCTTGTAGCCAAAGGAGGTCAGGAACACGGTCAAGCGCCCGGGAGGAGTTCCAAGGCTTTCGAGAACACGCCCCCTCAAATCGGAAAGGTTCAAACCCGTCGTGTCGAGGACGACGTCCGCGGCTTCCTTGAGCGGGGCCAGGCTTTCCCTTTCCTTCTGAATGCCCTCCAGCGTCGAAAGACCGGGCCCCAAGGGATGGCGCCTCCTCGTGCATTCGTAACGCCGGATCAAAGCGGAATCAGACGCATCCATGAAGATCAGCTTGACGCTTGCCAGCCTTCGCCTCAGGCTGTCCAGCACTGCTTCGAGATCCCTCAAGAGTTCGTCTCCCCGAATGTCGACAACCGCCGCAACTCCGTGAAGGACCGCTGCACGGTGCTTCCCCAGCACTTCGACAAGCTGGGGCAGGAGAGAAGGGGGGATGTTGTCGATGGCAAAAAAGCCCTGGTCTTCTAGGATGTGGAGGGCAGTGGACTTCCCTCCCCCAGACATCCCGGTGATGATCACGACCTTTTCAACGAAGGAACCTGTCGTCTCCGGCATGGCACCCCTTCTTCCAGGTGTGAGAATGGCCGTGCAAGGCGCAATCTCCTTCCCAGCCGTTCAGGATTTCGACGGCGTGCCGTAAAACGCCTCCGATTGCATCAAAACACTGGCGTGCCCCTCTTTCACTTCCAGGAAAGGAGATCAGCAGGCAGCTGCCTCGGGTGACCGCGAGAGCACGGCTTAGGATCGAACGGTCAAACAGGGGTTCGGTTTTCCTCCGCATCGCTTCCCCGAGCCCGGGGACGATCCTGTCCCCTACGTCCACCAGGGCTTCCGGAGTGACATCCCTTCCGGAAAGCCCGGTCCCGCCCGTGACGAGGACGAGATTGAGCCTTTCCCGGTCCGCCCAGTCCCGGAGGGTTTCGGCAATAAGGGCCCTCTCATCCGGGACAATGGCCCGCCTGGAAACAACCGCTCCAAGAGGAATGACCAGTTCCTCCAGTGCCGGACCCGCCGTGTCGACCCTTTCCCCCCGGCTTCCCTTATCGCTGACGGTGAGGACCCCAACCTTGATGGGCCTTTGAAGTGCTGCTTTCTGAGAAAGCGATACGAATCCTCCCTTGATCGGCTTCAGCCGGAAGCATTTTTCAAGAGGTTCTTCGACCAGAAGAACCGGGCCGTCCTTTTCGAGGGAGATGAAATGCCCTTCCTGAATTGGACTATCTGAAGAAAACAGGATCTGCCATTGTCCCTCCCCCAGGTCTTCCAGGAAACCTGGGCCGGAACCAAAAATCTCGGCTGATTTCCCGTTCACCAGGCAATCTCCCCTGCTCCCCAGGTGGAGGTAGATCATCGATAATCCGCCCGCCGATTTCTTCCCCTCGAGAAACCCGATGACCCGCATCCTTCACACCCCTTCTGAAACCTTGTACTCGCCGCTTTTGCCGCCTTTTTTCATGAGGAGGCGGATGTTCCTAATTTCGATTCCCTTGTCCAGCGCCTTGCACATGTCGTATACGGTCAGGGCGGCAACGGAAACCCCCGTCAAGGCTTCCATTTCCACACCCGTTACCTCTCGGGCCTTGACATGACATTCTACGCGGATCGCTTTCCGATCCGGGACAAGGTGGCAGCGAACGCTCGCTTGGTCAAGACGAATCCCGTGGCACAGGGGGATCAGCGAAGCCGTCCTTTTCGCTCCCTGGATTCCGGCGAGTTCCGCAATCTTCAGGACATCTCCCTTCCGGATCCGATTTTCCAGGATCGCATCGTATACACTTTCCGGCAGATGAACCCAACCTTCCGCTACCGCTTCCCTTTCGGTTTCGGGCTTCCCCGAAACGTCGACCATTACGGGGTGCCCTTCCGCATCCAGGTGAGTCAACTCTCCCATTCCTCATCCTCCAATCTGGGACATATGCCGGGTCGAGGCGGAAGCTTCCTTCCAGCATTTCGGCTTTCTTCCCGCTTCGGCAAGGATCAGCCCTCGGACCGCTTCCAGGTCTCCTTCGCGGAGCGCCTCTCTCAAGGAAACGCCCTCAGGGCTGAAAAGGCAACTCCGAAGCTCTCCGGTTGCGGTTATCCTCAACCGGTTGCAGGTTTCGCAAAAGTGGTGACCTACAGCAGCGATGATGCCAAGCCTCTGCCCCGTTTCCGCGTGAACGAGGTATCGAGCCGGGCCCACGGGAATTCCATGGTTCGGACTCCTGCGGGCTTTCGTTTCCGGTATCCACTTTTCCGGTTCCGGGAGGGACTTTAGAATGTCGTCTGCAGGAATGAACCGATCCCGGCTCCAAACGGACTCGTCCAGGGGCATGAATTCGATCAGCCTCAGAACAGCGCCGCAGGATTCGGCAAATTTGAGGAGGGCCGGGATTTCTTCGTCGTTGAACCCCCGCATAAGAACCGTGTTGATCTTGAGGGGAGTGTCGGATCTGGCCTTGAACGCGCGAATTCCTTCCAGGACATCGTCTAACGAACCGCAACGGGTCAGAAACCTGAACTTCTCAGGGTCCAAGGAATCCAGGCTGACATTCAGGCCTGCGAGGGGGATCGCCGACAGTTCCACCGCCATTGAATGCAAAAGGGACCCGTTTGTCGTCAGCGCCACGTGGAGAGCCGGGATTTCTTCATGGAGGCGCCTGAGGAAGTCGGGCAGCCCCTTTCTGACCGTGGGTTCCCCGCCGGTGACCCGGATTTTCCTGACTCCCATCTCGTGAAGCAGGCGGCACAGGACCAGGATTTCCTCGTAGGAAAGGATCTTTTCGTGGTCGAGCCAATCGACTCCCTCTTCCGGCATGCAGTAGCGGCACCGGTAGTTGCAGCGATCCGTAACCGAGAGCCTGACGTAATCGAGCCTTCGGTTGAAAGAACCCATCAATCCGGCCATCGATATCCTCCCATAGCTTCAACGCCACTTCTCCACTCGGGATCCCGGATTGACTCCAGAACCGCCCTTACCCCGGGATGCTCCAGGTACTTTTCCGGGATGACCAGCTCGAAGGGTTCCCAGGCCATCGTCACGAAGTCCAGCCCGAAAGCATCCGCAGCGGCCCGAATGCCGAGAGCCGCATCTACGACTCCCGAAGCCACTCGGCTTGCTGCATCCAAGTGGGTCATGGCCTGGGTCGCGTATCCGGCAATCTTCGACCTGTCCAAGCCCGCCTCGAGAAGGAACCAGTCCAGGAGGATCCGAGTCCCGGCTCCCGCTTGACGGTTCACAATCCGGATCCTCTTTTCTGCGAGGTCCTCTATCCTTGAAAGTCCCATGGGATTTCCTTTCGCCACCAAAAACCCCTGCTCCCGATAATACAGGAGCTTTCGAACCCAGGAATCGCCGTTCGAGAGATCCTCGATAAACGCATCGTTATACCGGCCGGTCTTCCCGTCCAACAGATGGCAGGCCGCCAGGTGCCCCTCTCCCCGGGCAAGGGCCGCAAGACCACCGAGGCTCCCAACCGAACGGATCGCAAGGTCGGCCCCCTTTTTCCGAACGGGCGTTACGATCCGGGTAAACGCCGGATCGTCCGACCCTTGGAAAAGGGCCCTACTTGACCAGGGAACCGTTCGTTTGAACCACACGTTGACCCCGGTCCCTTTCGGACATTCGACCTTTTCCGAGGGCAAGAGGACGTACCCGTCAGCCTCATGCATCGACCCCATGGTCGATGCCCCGGAAGAAAGGATCCAGAAGGTTTTTCTCCCTCCCACTTCCACGGCCTTCACCCTCAGCCACTCTTCGGTTCCCGCCGGGGACGAATGGGGCAGCATCATCTCGCATCGTAATTCTTCCCGTGCCCGCAGTGCCCGGCGCAAGATCTCTTCCGGTTCCATCCCACCGACCGGCACACCGGACATAGCGAAAGTGGCCGGGGCCACCAGGCTCCAGGCGGCGACTGCCGCCGACATGGGGAATCCGGGGATTCCGAAGACCAGGGTCTTTTCTATCCTGCCAAAGAGAGCCGGACGCCCCGGTTTCATCCGGACCCACCTGAACAGGATTTCACCCTCTGAGGCAATCACGTCGGCTGTGTGATCCCTTTTCCCTTTCGCCGTCCCGGCACCGATCAGGACCAGGTCGTAGCGCTCCGCCGCCGCCTTCAGCTTTTCCTTGATGAGGTCCGGCGCATCGGGCAAAACGGGGTGAATGTCAAGGTCCAGTCCCCATTCTTTAAAAATCCCCTTTATTAAGGCGGAATTGGTTTCGGGAACTTTTCCCTTCGGTTCCTCTTCGGTTTCCAACCATTCGCTTACCGGGAAAATCTCGTCTCCGGTCGGGATGAAAAGGCATCTCGGAAGCCGAAAGACAGGGATCTCTCCGATCCCCGCCCCCAGGAGAAGCGCGATCATGGGAGGGTCAACCCTTTCTCCCCAATGGGCAATGACCTGCCCTTTCATGACGTCCTCCCCTACCGGACGGACGTTCGCCCCTGGAGGGAGCGCTTTTGAAATGAGGAGATCGCCGTTCTCCGCCATGGCGGTATCCTCTACCATCACCACGGAATCGCACCAATCCGGCAAGGGGCCGCCGGTATTCACCCAAAGGAAGCGATCCTGGGGGAGTCGCACAACAGTGGCCGGAGTCGCACGTCCCGTTTCGGCCGACTTCAGGGCAAAGCCGTCCACGGCGGAAGCGGCATAGTGCGGAACGTTTCGACGTGAAAGGACATCCTCGGCCAGGAGGAACCCCAGCCCTTCCTCTGCGGGAATTCGAGCAACCTCCGGAAACCCTGCCTCCCGTACCGCTTCGAGGATGATCTTTCTTGCTTCAGGAAGGCTGACGTGTTCCTTGCAAGTCCTTACCATTGCAAAACCTCCACTCTCTCTCCCTTCCTGCGCGTTTCCTCGTTTTCCGCAAGGCGCACAAGAGCGTTCGCATTCTTCAGAACGGAAACGTACCCGGATTTACCCGGCATGGGCTTGGCTTGCCCCCCTGAAAGGAAGGCAGGAACGAATTCTTCCGTACCCGCTTTCCCGAAAAGGTCACCGGCCAAAACCGCCTCCGAGGTTTTCAGCGGACTTTGAGCCCCTGCCAGTGCCGAAAGCAACGGGAGTAAAAGGGTGATCGCAACGACGGAACAGGAGAGGGGATGTCCCGGCAGCCCCAAAAGCAGCCTCCTCTCCGGCATACAGCCGGCGATGAGAGCCGGTTTTCCGGGGTTCATGTTGATCCCCCTCACGAGGAGCCCTGGAGGAGGCAGATTTTCCATGATCTCTGAACAGAAATCCCTGACGCTCACCGAGGAACCCCCGCTCAAAAGAACGATGTCGTTTTCTTCCATGGATTCCCGGACCGCTTCTCCAAGCCGGTCCCGGATGTCCGGCACGATCCCGAGGCGTTTTGCCTGGAAACCGTACCGTGCCAAGAGGAATTCCAGGAACCAGGCATTCGCGTCCCTGATCTTCCCAGGAGGAAGAACAGGCGTTTCGGCGGGAACGATCTCATCCCCCGTCGAGAGGATGCCTATCTTCAGGTCGAGGCGTTCAACCGTACAGATCCCCAAGGTCGCCAGAATTCCGACATTCCGGTCATCCACGAGATCACCCGCACTCAGGATCACTTCGTTTTGCCGGATTTCCTCCCCGCGGAAAACGAGATTCTCACCCGACTGGAGAGCCTTTCGAACTTCCAGCCAGGCTCCTGCCTGCACCGTGTCCTCCACCATGACAACCGCATCGGCTCCCTCGGGAATCATTCCCCCCGTGTGGACGAGAACACACTCCCCTTCCGCGACTCGCTTCTCGGTCTGCTCTCCCATCAGGATCTCCCCGGTGATCCGAAGGAACACCGGAGCCGTGTCAGAGGCACCAGCCACATCCTCCGACCTTAAGGCATAACCGTCTCGAGTACTGCGGGTGAAGGGAGGATAATCTACCGGCGACACCAGGTTCAAACCGCATCTCTTCCCCATCGCTTCCTGCAGAGGGACGGAGCGGGTTTTCAAGGGCCAGGGAAACCCCAACGCCTCGGCCACGTGTTCAATCGCTTCTTTTCTCGAGATCAGTTCTTTTGCAAAACCGGACATCCTAAGAACCTCCACCCGCCTTGTGTGTTTCAACGAGTCCTTACGATCAGAACGGGATAGCCTTTATCGCCCAGCTCTTTCGCTAGCTTTTCGGCCGCCAGACGCTCATTCCCGGCCTGGACTACGACTTTCGTCAACGGTGTTTCCCCGTTTGCCGCCTCGATCGTACCAACCTTGAAGCCTTCCTGCCGAAGCTTCTTGACCAGGTTTTCCGCATTCCCGCGTTCCTTGAAGGCTCCGACCTGCACGCCCCAGGTTTCTTTTCCGGCCGCTCCCGTTCCTGTTTGGGTGCCCAGTTTCTCGGTTTCAGTCTTGGCCGGCGACGTTTGCGGTTCCGACACGGCAGCCGGTTTTCCTCCGGTTTTGACGGCGACCGGTTTGACAACCGGTTTTTCCTGAGCTGGCTTCGGCTTCGAAGTCGATTCCGATTTCGGCAACGGACTCCCTTCCGGAACTGCCACCACCGTTTCTTCCGCTTCTCCGCTTAAGGGAGCACGGCTCCCTTCCTGAACCGTCACGGAACCGCTTTCAACTGTCTGTTCCGCAACAATCGGAAGAGTTTCGACCTTGGCAGACGGGAAGAAGAAAAGGCGGATTCCGAGAACAAGAACTCCGACAGCCACGAGACCTACAATTGGAAGCATGAAGTGGCCGAAACCGAAACTCGTTCGGCGGGATCGGCTCCTGCGGTTCCTTCGCGAAGGTAGACGCCTCTGCGGACGCGGGGGCACCCCCTCGGGGTTCGCCTCGTCATCCCCCAATTCCCATTCTTCGGATTCAGGAAGCATTGGTTTTCCCCCCTTTTCTTTTTTCAACAAGGGTTTCCATCAAATCCAGGATTTCAGGGCCGCCCCAGGAGAGTCGATATTCCAACTCGGCTTCCCGCAGGCTCGAAAATCGGACATCGCAGCTCCTGCCCAATTTTCCCGAGATCGCGGATTTCAAGATGCGACACCGACTCTCTGCCTCCGCGGTTCCGACGAAGGACTGGGTTTCCCATGGCGTTCCCGGCTTGGGAACAAAGACGTTCACGGAAAGCGAAACCGCAAGGCGCAATTCTTTCCGGATCGATTCCGCAAGAGTGGCGATCGCAATGAGATCCTCTTCCGTTTCTGTCGGTAACCCTACCATGAAGTAGAGTTTCACTTTTCGTATCCCTTCGCTGGACGCCATTTCAAGCTTGTCGAGAATCTGCATGTTTGTGAAGGCTTTTCCGCACCGCAACCGCAACCGGTCCGACCCCGCTTCCGGTGCGATGGTGAGGCTTTCTCGCCGCGAACCCCTCAGTGCTTTTACCATCCTCCTCGTCAGGTTGTCGATCCTCAGGGAGGCAAACGAAACCCCTTTCTTCAGCCTTTCAAGGGTATCAAGCAACGGTTCCAGCCCCGGATAATCCCCCGCTTCCGGGGTAACTAGCCCCACCTGGGTAAAAGGAACCACCGGGGCAAGACGTTCAACGGTTTCAATTACCGTTTCGACCGGCCTCTGCCTGAGGGGCGAAAAGCAGGAAGGCAAAACGCAATAGGGGCACCCCCGAGCACACCCTCTTTGCAGCTCAAGGAGAAGGGTCCTTCCAAAGACCGAGTTCGGAGAAATCCAGATGCCGTGTCCCAGGGTTTGTTGGCAGGGCGTCTTTGCGACTCGTTTTGTCCCGTTTTTGAGAAACTCAAGCGCCCTCTCCTCACCCAAGGCCGGAACCAGGATGGAAGGGTGCTCGTCTAGGGCTTCCAGGATCGAATCTCGGCCGTCCTCTCCATGAGGTTGGCCCCGGAAACAGCCGACAAGATGGGGAATAACAGGCTCCCCATCCCCGAGCACGATAAAATCGGCAACGGCGAGCAACATCGCCGGGTTTATCGAAGTAAAAGCCCCCGCCGCTCCGATCAGCGGGAACCTTCCTTGCTTTCGCTCTTTTGCCCTTGGCGGGATTCCAGCCTTGGCCAGTATTTCAAGAAAGTTCAGGGCATCCGGCTCATAGGCGAGACTCGCCGTGATGATAGGAAAGTCCTGCAGGGGACGGCGGCTCTCCAAGGAAAGGTTGAGGATCGGCGAAAGAAAAAAACGCTCTACGCCAACCCCCAACTTTTTTAAATGGTAAAACGCGTAATGAAAGCCGAGGTTCGCAATCCCCGTTCCGTAATCCGAAGGAAAAACCAGAGCCCAGGAGGGATCGCCCCCCCGCGGCAGCGGAAGCACATTGACCTCGTTTTGGGTGACGGGTTCCCAATCTCTGCCGAACCGGGCAGCTTCACGATAGGGAGGAAGCCGCCTATATCCCTTCAAACCGCCGGCGCCCCCCTCCGACCGGTCAGTCTCCAGCCTTCCGCCGTCGGATAACGGAAGGGATATCCAGGTGGTTCGTCGGCACTCCGCTGATCTTGAAAAGGTCCTCTTCCTGTGAAGAAGACCGCACCTCGGCCTCTTCGAGATCGATCCGGTTCTTCTTGACTCGGGGGGTTGCCGCCTGAACCGGTTGAGGTGTTGCAGTCCTGCGGACAGTCTCGATCTTTCGGGTTTGGACAGGAACGACAGCCTGTTCCGAAAAACCGGTCGCGATGACCGTTATCTGTATCTTCTCCCCCATCGAAGGATCGACCACGTTGCCCCAGATGATTGTCGCATCCTCGTCCGCTGCCTCGGTAATCACGTTGGCAGCCTGGTTGATCTCGTGGATCCCCAGGCTCGGACCTCCCGTCACGTTGAACAGGACTCCCTTTGCTCCGGCCATCTGAGTTTCCATCAAGGGGCTATTGATTGCTGCCCTCGCCGCGATTTCTGCCCTACTCTCCCCTTCCGCCTCGCCGATCCCCATGATCGCTGAACCCGCATTGCTCATGACCGTACGGACATCGGCAAAGTCCACGTTCACCAGGCCGGGGCGGAAAATCAGGTCGGTTACGCCCTGCACGGCCTGCCTCAAAACGTCATCCGCCAACCGGAAGGCATCGCAAAGGGCCGTTTTGCAATCGGAAATCTCCAGCAGCTTGTCATTGGGAATGACGATCAGGGCGTCTACCTTGTCTTTCAGGTTTTCGATCCCGGCTTTCGCCTGCAAGAGCCGTTTCTTGCCCTCGAAGGAGAAGGGGCGGGTGACGACCGCAACGACAAGAACCCCCATTTCCTTCGCAACTTCCGCGATGACCGGGGTCGACCCCGTTCCGGTTCCGCCTCCCATTCCGGCCGTCAGAAAAACCATATCGGTTCCCTCGAGGATTTGGCGAATCTCTTCCCTGGATTCCTTCGCAGCCTTCATCCCGACCTCTGGATCCGCCCCCGCTCCGAGGCCTCGGGTCAATTCCTTCCCCAGGACGATCCGTACATCCGCTTCCGAGGTCTGAAGGTGTGCCATGTCCGTATTGGCTCCAACGAACTCCACGCCGACAAGCCCGCTACGAGCGATATGGTTCAGCGCGTTGTTTCCGCCACCGCCGATTCCCATCACCTTGATGACTTCCCTGAATGGACGGCTCGCTTTCTCAATTTCAAAAATGTCGGCCATGCCGTTCGCCTCCTGCAGGATCCAGAATGGTCAAAACAAATCCTTCACGGATTTCCGGATATTTTCCATCACGGCTTTGAGTGCCCCGTTCCCGGCTCGTTTCTTTCCGTTCCCGGCATTGATGCCTCCCCTGCCCGTACGCCTGATCCGGCCTCCTGAAACGGATCCTTCAAGAGGGAGGTCCGATTCGATGTACCGGTAGGGATTCCGCTCCTTCTCCAGGACGTACCTAATGATCCCGGCTCCACTGGCGTATTCTTCGCTGTCCATACCGGGAGGCATACGGCCGGCGTCAAGGGGCCCGGCAACCCGAACGGGCAAGTCGAGCAGTCTCGACACGTAGGCATCCAGACCGGCCAACCTTGAAACTCCTCCGGTCAGAACAATTCCACCCGGCAGCATGGAAACACCGGATTCCTTCAGTTCGTTTTCCACCAGGGAGGAAAAGAGTTCGTCAAGCCGGCAGGCGATGACCTCAACCACTTCACGGGTGCTGAAGGACAGGATCTTCCCCATGCTTTCGATTTCGATCTTTTCGTTTTGCCCGAAGCTTTCCGGTGAAAGGGAAACGCTTTTTTTCAGGACATCTGCGCGGCTGATCGGAATCCTCAGCACACAGGCCAGATCGTTGGTGATATGGTCGCCTCCCACAGGAATGACAGAAAGCCTCCTTGGCCTTCCCTCGGAAAAAACCGAGACCCCCGTAGTCCCCCCGCCCAAATCGACAACAGCGACCCCTGCCATGGCTTCTTCGTTGGAAAGGCATCCCAGGGAACTTGCAAGGGGCTTCATGACCAGCCCGGTGACATCCAGCCCGGCCTTGCTCACGCAGTTCACGACATTCTGGATCACGGCCGTCGGAACGATGATCGACTGGAGTTCCACCTCAAGCCTGACTCCCGTCATGTCCAAGGGGTCGTCGATCCCAGGATGCCCATCCAGTGTATATTCGACAGGGATCGTGTGGAGGATGCAGCGATTCAAAGGAACGGCGATCTCCGATTGCGCAGCCTCGATGATTCGGTCTACGTCTTCGATCATCACTTGTCTAGCGGAACGACCGAGAGAGATCATTCCCCGCGTTCGAACGCTCGCCGATTCTGCTCCGGAGAAGGCCACCGCGACTTCTTCGATCCCCAGCCCAACCATGCTCTCGGCATCTTCAACCGCAGCCTGGATGGCTCGGGTTGCCTGGTCCAGGTTCACGATCATCCCTTTGCGGATTCCCATGGAAGGGGACTCGCCGACACCGATGATCTGGGCCTCGCCGGTACGAGAGTCCACTTCCGCGACGACCACCGCGATTTTCGTTGTTCCCAGGTCCAGACCGACCAGAAGATCGGGTTCGTCTTTCAATTCGATTCGCTCCCTTCCGGCCTTAGCCGCTTTCCGTCCGTTCCGTCAGGAGGAACAATCCGTGCAACGATCTTTCCTTCGTAGGTCGCATCGATCAGCAATGTCCCCTGTTTCGACAAATCCGGATCCCCTAGGATCCGGCGTACCGCGGCAAACACCGCTTCCCATTCTTTTGGATCGTCCTTCAATTCCAATTGTATCCTTTGATTGTTCCTTTGCGCAATCACCTTCAAAACCCGCTGTCCGCCCCTTGCGGAAACCATCGTCCGAACCCGGTTCCCCAGCCAGGTCTTCTCTGCCAGCCCCTGCTCCCATCGCCCGATTTCCGCGATCGGAAGGGCGGATTTCTGTACGGCCGAATCCCGCCGATTTGGATCGGTAAACGGATTCAGGAGCCCCTTCTCCCATTCCCAGGCCGGCAAACGGTCCCCTACCGCAGGAAGCTTCACTCCTCCAACCGAGAATCCTTTGGGCCAGATAAACCCTTCGAGGGAAAGGACGTATTGTTTTCCCTCGTACGAAATGGAAAGCCAGGGGAGGTAGGGCCTCACGGTAATCCCGATGCGCCCCCACCCGGGGCTCGTAACCCTGATCTCTGCAGGATAGCGTTCCTGCAGTTCGCGGGCGATCGAAGCTCTTCTCATCACGGGGATAACCCAGAAACGTCTTGAAAGGCTCCCGATCGAACTCCACAAGACGCTGTCGGGCAGGCTTTCCGGCGGCTCGATGGTCAGCTCGACCAGCCGGAGAAGTTGGTAATGGTTTTCCAGCCCGCAGAGGATGCCGAAAAAAAGGGCAAGCACCAGGAGCTTTCGGCCCGGGCCTCCCCTTTTAGTCCCACGGGCCACCGAGCAGGTTCACCTCCAGTTCCAGCCAGATGCCGCTCGCTTCGTAGACTTTCCGCCGGCAAGCCAGGATTAATTCCCAGATCTCGCTTGCGCTCGCTGAACCGCTGTTTTCGATAAAATTCGCATGGAGGGGGGAAACCCTTGCATTCCCGATCCTCATGCCCTTGCATCCCGACCGGTCCAGCAACAACCCTGCGGGTTCCCTTCCCGATCCCGGATTCTTGAAAACGCAGCCCGCCGTCTTGGCCCCGTGAGGTTGTCCCTTTCGAAGGGACCAGAACCCCTGGACCCTCTCTCGGATGAGATCCCGGTTTTCTTTCAGGAGCCTAAGCCCACAGCGGGTGACCAAGCGAACCCCGTCCCGCAGGGAACTGAACCTATACCGGAAGGAAAGTTCACGGGAGTCCCAGCGGCGTAGCGTTCCGTCTCCCTCCACTGCTTCCACCCACTCGACTCTCTCTCCGATGGAATCCTCGCCCGCTCCGGCATTGCACATGAGGGCCCCCCCGATGCTACCGTGGATGCCGGTTGCGAATTCCAGGCCGGAGAACCCGTAGGTGAGGCAGAAGTGAAGCAGGCGGCGGGTCGAACATCCCGCATCGGCTTCGAGAAGGAATGATCCATCTTTTCGCGGAAGGCAGGAAAAGCGGTTAATCTTCCCCATCCAGAGGGTCAGTCCGGGAAGCCCCGCCGGGTGAACCAGGATGTTGCTGCCTCCCCCAATCATCCAGACCGGCACGCCTTCTTCCCGGCAAAAGGCAAAAGCCCCGTGTGCCTCTTCGGCATTACGCGGGGCCAAAAACATTTCTGCGTTGCCTCCTGCCTTCCAGGTCGTCAGGGGAGCAAGAGGGACCTGCGGTTCAAGAGCGCAATTCAGCTTTCTTTCAAGCGCTGCAGGCCATTGCATCGGGAATGGGCTCTTGCTGTTCGAGACGGCTCATCAGCTGCTCACAAGCCGAATTGACATTGCCGGCGCCCAGCGTGAGGACCAGGTCGTCCGGCCGGGCCTCTCTGGCGATGCGTTCGACGGCTTCCGCGATGTCCGTGCACATCGTCACATGCTGGGCACCCTTTTCGATCATTGCCTGGCCGATCAGATCCGAGGAAACCCCGGGGATCGGATTTTCGTCTGCTGCATAGATGGGCAAGAGGAAAAGGCGATCCGAGTGGTTCAACGCATCGGCAAAGTCGCTGTAAAGGGCAGCGGTTCGAGTATAACGATGCGGCTGGAAAAGGGTGACGATCCGTCGGCCGGGAAAGATCGACCGGACTGCACGGAGAGTTGCGGCGACTTCTCTTGGGTGATGGCCATAATCGTCATACAGGTCGACTTCCCCCACGGAGCCCATGTACTGAAGACGGCGCTTTGCCCCCTTGAACGCTTTCAGTGCTTCACTGGCCGTCTCAAAGGGAACGTTCATGCAGGAGGATGCGGCACAGGCTGCCAGTGCATTCAGGACGTTATGTTCTCCCGAGACCTTGAGGGTCATCGATCCCTTGAGCCTGCCATGTTGAAGGACGTTGAACGACACTCCCCCGCCGGGGATATGTTTGACATCAACCGCTCCCCAATCCCACCCGGAGCCCCAGCCGTAGGTCATGAGAGAACCGTCGAAACCGGAAGCGCGATTCTGTTCGATCAGCCTCGCTGCGCCCGGGTCTTCGCCGCAAATGACGATGGATGAATCCTTCTTCCTGTTGTTGAGGAAGCGGTTGAAGGCCTTTTCGACCTCTTCCCTCGTCCGGTAATGATCTACGTGATCCCAATCCACGTTGGTAATGACGGAAACGTTCGTCCGGAAAAGCTCGAATGAACCGTCGCTCTCGTCCAGCTCGGCGACCATCGGAAGGCCGGCTCCCAGCCTTGCGTTGGCCCCGATGTCGCAGACTTCCCCGCCGATCGCAACGGTGGGCTTCAAGCCGGCCCGGTCGAGAATCAGGGCCGTCATCGACGAAGTGGTCGTCTTCCCGTGGGTTCCGGCGATGCCGACTCCAAACCGCTCGTTGAAAAGCGAGCTGAGGACCTCCGCCCGCCTCGCGATCTGGATTCCCCTCCTTCCGGCCTCGATCAGTTCCTCATTTCGCTCGGGGATCGCGCTGCTGTAAATGAGGAGATCCGGACAATACCGGTCCAGGTGCGCAGGGTCGTGTCCCAGGACACACTCCACCTTCCGGGCCAGAAGCTTTTCCATATAGTAGGAATGAGACATATCGCACCCTGAAACCTCAAATCCAAGTTCGGAAAGAAGCGCCGCCAGCCCACTCATTCCCGAACCTCCAATTCCAAGCAGGTGGACGTTCCTGATCCGGTCATGGCTCAGTTTGAGTCCATCCATTTCCCGTCTCTCCCTTCAAGAGTCCTGAGGATTTCCCTAAGAACGCTCCGATTGATCCGCTCTGCCGCGACTCCCGGATCCGAGTGGCTTTTTTCGCCCATTGGATCCATTGACCCCAGCTGGTGAAGCTTTGAAACAAACTCCGTCCTGCCCTCCAGCACCTCATCCCAGACCAGTCCCTGTCCGACCTCGCAGAAAGCTCTCGCATTGGCGGACTGGTGATCGTCCCGAGAATCCGGCCAGGGAACAACCAGGGCCGGGATCGCCCAGGCACGCAGTTCGGACAAGGTCGACGCGCCTCCCCTGGCGATGGCAACATCCGCAAGGGAGTAGAGCGTTTCCATGTCCCAGCGGCGCGGTATCCCCCAGACTCTTTCCGACAGGTGATTATCCCCTTTTTCCTGTCCAACGACAAGAAAGTTCCATCCCCGAAAATCGGCAAGCCCGGAAATTTCTCCAACCTTTTCCTGGAGGGAGCGGCTTCCCAGGGAGCCGCCGAGCACAAGGCAATTCTTCCCGCCGGGGAAATCACCCAAGTTTAGTTTATTCCAAGCTTCCCGGCGAGGCAAACGCCTCATGGCCCGAATCGGGGTTCCGACCTCTACGTACCGGTTCTTTCTGAACGGATGGCAAGTTCGCCACCCAGTCAGGAGTTTCGCCCCGAACCGAACCCCCATACGAGTGACACGCCCGGCGACGGCATTCTGCTCGTGAACGATCAGGGGGATCCCGAACATCTTTCCCACAACCAGTGCGGGGAAGGAAATATATCCCCCGAACAGGACACAGGCCGATGGAGGTCTTTCCCTGAACAAGCGAACCATTTCCCCGAACGCCCTCGCAACCTGCAGCCACCGGTTTGCTGCGGCCCATCCCCGCGTTCCCACCGGCGATCCTTCGCAGGAAAGGAAAACCGGCTTCAATCCGGCACTGCCGTAGATTTCCCTTTCCAGGGGCCTGTTTCCAGCAACATAGACGATCTCCAGCCTCTCCACGGTTTCGGACAACCAGCGACCGAAAGAAAGGGCCGGGAAGATGTGTCCACCCGTTCCGCCCGCTACCAGGAAAAGGCGCTTCATCCCAGTCGCCGGCATCGGCTTAGCCTCAGGAGAAGCCCCACCCGTGCCCACATCATGACGAGGGAGCTCCCTCCGTAACTCAGGAAGGGCAAGGGCATCCCCGTTAGGGGAATTAGCTTCGTCACGCCGGCGACGTTGATGGCCATTTGGGAAAAGACGTTCAGGCAAAGCCCCCAGACAAGGCAGGCCTCAAACGTCCCCTCCAATCGGCGATAGTGGATGAACAGCCTGTAGAACCAGCAACCGAAGAGGGCAAGCACTGCGAGGGTACCGGCCAGCCCCAGCTCCTCGCCGATCGCCGCCAGGATAAAGTCGGTATGGGATGCAGGAAGGTATTTGAGTTTCTGGAGTCCCTGCCCGAGGCCCATTCCCCAAATCCCGCCGTTTGCAAACGCGACCAGCCCCTGGATTGCCTGGAAACCGCTCCCAAGCGGATCCGCCCAGGGATCGAGAAACGCTTCCAGTCGCCTCAACCGGTAGCCATGGGTGAAAATGAACGGGAACCCTGCCACGCCGATTCCTCCACCTAGCACGAGGGGAAGCGTCCAGCCATAAAGCGGGACGTAGATCCCCATAGCCAGAACGAAGACGAGAATCGTGCTCCCCATATCCGGCTGGAGGAGGAGCGGCACGGCTGAAATCGCCCACAAGATCCCGACTTTGACCAGGGCACCGGTTCGGGTTTCTCTCTCCCGGGATTCAAAGAGTTTTCTGCTGGCGTGGATCGTAAAAGCAAGGAAGAGGATATCGGCAGCCTGCACCGTGACAAGCCCCAGGTTGACCCAACGCCTGGCTCCGCCCGCCGTCACCCCCGTTAGGGGAAGGAGCGGCAGGAAGCAGAATCCCACGGCGGCCAGCCAGAAAACCCCACTTCCTTTTCTCAAGGTTTGAACCGGTATCGAATAGGAGAAAAGCATGGCAGCCATTCCTACCAAGATCCAGACCGCCTGCTTCACACCCAGCGCCTGCGGAGTGCCAAAGCGCGCCATGGAGATCGGGCTGGAAGAAGAACTGATCATGATGACTCCTATCCCGCTCAGGAGAAGCGGGATCAGCCACAAGAGAGGATCCGTACCGCAGTCTTCGCGGACGAGGGCAGAGCCGGTATCAGGTCCGTTCCGAAGATTCGTCAAACTTTTCTCCCTCCCGGATCGCGTGGACCAGCCGCTGGAAGTGCTTTCCTCTCTCCTTGTAGTTCGGGTAGGCGTCCCAACTCGTGCAGGCGGGCGAGAGGAGCACCGTTTCTCCCGGCAAGGCCTCCCGAAATGCCTTTTGGACCGCTTCTTCCATGTCCCGGACTTTGAGAATCCCTTCAAAACCGGCTTCTTCCAGGGCGTCACAGATCTTCTCCCGTTCCGTTCCCATGACCAGGGCGACTCGTGCATGGCGCTTGACCGCCAGGGCCAGAGGGGCGTAATCCTCTCCCTTTCCCTGTCCTCCCAGGATAACGATCTTGACACCCGGAAGGGAGCCGAGAGCCGTGACAGACGCCGCCACGTTGGTTCCCTTCGAATCATCCACGTACCGGACGCCGTTGATCGTAGCGACTTCCTCGCATCGGTGCGGCAAAGCCGAAAAACCTTCAAGCAGGGGTTCAGCCATTCCTGCATCGAAACCCAGCACCTCGAACGCGGCCATCGCCATGGCCGCGTTCTCGAGATTGTGTTTTCCCAGCAGCGGCAGGCGTTCAAAAGAGAATAGCCTTTTCGGGGTCTTCCCCCTCCAAAGGACCGCCTCCCGCTCCCCCATCTCGATCCACCCTTCTGTCGGGAACTCCTCGTTTGCTCCAAGGGAGACCTTTTTCACGTGGGCAGCTTCCCTGAAGAATCGCAGGTCCCTTCCCTGAAGGATGGCCCAGCTTCCCGCTTGCTGCATTCGAAGCAGGTTCGCTTTTGCCGCAACGTAGTTTTCGTAGGAACCATGCCAGTCGAGGTGATCCGGGTCGAGGTTCGTCACGATCGCGACATCAACGGAGAGCCGATTGGCCCAGAAGAGCTGGAAGCTGCTCAATTCCATCACGAGGACATCGATGGGAAGGTCGGCGTAATCGGCCAGCGGGTTGCCGATGTTCCCGACTGCTACCGCTTTTCTCCCCATCCCCTGCAGCAAGTGACCGAGAAGGGCGGTGGTCGTTGACTTGCCATTGCTGCCCGTGACCCCCACCCGCTTTCCCTTCAGGTACGGAGCGACAAAGTCAAGCTCCCCGACCAGCGGGATCCCCCTGCGCTTCGCTTCCTGGACTGGAACCGCCGAAGGAGCGATCCCCGAGCTGAGGACGATCAGGTCTGATTCCCAAAGGACTCTGCCATGGCCTCCGAACTCGAAATCGATTCCCATCGATTCCAGTTGTCTTGCCGCACTCTCCCGGAAGGGCCCGCTGTCGGAAACGAAAACCCGTGCATTCTTTCGTTTCGCCAGGGAAGCCAGTGAGAGGCCGCTCACCCCTGAGCCGACAATCCCGATTCGAATTCCTTCAATGGACTCATCGATCTGCATCTGCTTACCCCCAGGTTTCCATGGCCTTTTTCAGGACAACCCCGGTCGCAATCATTCCCGCGGCATGAATCAGCCAGAAGCGGACGACAACTTGCGTTTCATGCCACCCGAGGAGTTCGAAATGATGGTGGATGGGGCTCATTCGAAAAACCTTTCTCCCGAACCCCCTGATTGATACGATCTGGACAGCCACGCTCGCGATCTCGATTCCGAAAAGAAATCCAAAGGGGATCAACAGCGGGAGTCCGCCGCTTGAAACACACAGGCTGACCAGGAGTCCGCCGAGAAAGTGGGAACCGCAGTCCCCCATGAAGACCTTTGCAGGGTGTGCGTTATGCCACAAAAATCCCGCGCAGATTCCCGCACCGACCAGGGAGGCATATCCCGATACCGCAGGGCGGATGGCCGGGAGAAGTGCCAAGCCGATGCAGCTGAGTCCAGAAGCCCCTGCGGCAAGGCCGTCCAGTCCATCCGTTACATTCACGGCATTCATCATCCCGACACTGAAAAAGATCAAAAGCCCGATCGCCGGAAACAAGCCGAGCTGGATTCCTGGGAAAGGATCCCATCGGCTCACGAGGAGGACGTAGGCACTCCACGGGATCGCGACAAGAAGCTGAAGCGCCAGTTTCTCAAGGGATTTCAATCCTTCGCTCGACCGATTCGTGAATTTGAGCCAATCATCGGTGAATCCTACGGCAAAGGCTCCAAGGGGCAGCCCCAACAGGCCCGGGACCGTTTCCCACGAGAGGATCCCGGTTGCTGCGAGAGAAAGACAGCATACGATCGGGAAAACGACCCCTCCCATCGTAGGCGTTCCGGTTTTCCGCTCCAGGTGGGAAGAAAGGCCGTACGACTTCTCCACCTGTCGGACTTCCCACTTGCGAACCAGGCGGATCCATAGCCCCTCCAGCACGATCGTGAAAACAGCCGTCACGACAAAAAGAACCCAGCAGGCAACGCTGTTCATGGCATTTCCAGCCTTTCCACGACCCGTTCGAGCCCATAGCTCCGCGAGCCCTTAACCAGTACGGTATCATCCTTCTTGACCAGGTCCTCCAGAAGGGTGGCTGCCTCCTCCGAATCCCTTACCCGCCAGACAGCAGCCTTTCTACCTGTCGAAGTATCGGTAACCCTTTCCCACTCTTCCCCGATAAGGATCACCCCATCCAGGGAATCGGTCATGCCGAAAATCTCGGTGTGCATTTTCGCGGATTCCTCTCCGAGTTCCCTCATACCGCCAAGCACCACGATGCGCCGTCCCGGAACCACGAGCGATTGAAGAACCCTGAGTGCCGCTGCTACCGAGGATGGATTCGCGTTGTAGGATTCGTCGATGATCAGGTGCACGCGGCCGTCGCGAATCCACCTTCCTCTACCCCGCAGTGGACCCATCTCGGAAATCCCTTTCAGGAGAACCTCCGGGGAAACACCGAGGGAAACTCCGACCATGACCGCGAACCCGATGTTGTAAGCGTGATGCGCTCCCTTGAGCAGGGATTGGCAAACCCAGGTCTGCCCGCCGTAGGACAACCCGACCCTAAGGTTCCCTTCCTGAACCGCCTCCGCTCCCGTCAGCAGCAAGGCGCTCCCTTTGCGGAAACCGACGCCGGCGATTCTGAAAGCGCGCTGGGTCCCTTCAAGGGCATGGCTCAGTTTCGGGTCGTCCGCGTTGTAGATGAGCAGATTCAACCCTTCCCTGGGGATGATTTCAAGTTTTGCCGACAGAACGCCGTCCAGGTCACGGAGTCCCTCAAGGTGAACCGGTGCAACACCCGTAATTACGGCTAGGGTCGGAGGAAAATGTTCCACGATGCCGCTGATTTCTCCGGGGTGGTTCGTTCCCATTTCGAGCAAAAGCACGTCCGATTCAGGAGGCATGGAAAGCACGGTCAGCGCGCAGCCGATCCGGGTGTTGTGGCTTCTCTTGGCAGAATGGACTCGAAAGGCCGGATCGAGTGCGGATCGGATCAACTCCCGTGTCGTCGTTTTTCCGACGCTGCCGGTCACGGCGATTCTCACCTTCGGGGAGACCTCCCGAAGGTACTCTTCGGCAATCCGCACGAGGGCGATCTCCGCATCCTTGACCACAAGGCAGGAAGCCCCTTTTTCCAGGATTCTGCCTTCCCATGGGGCGATCCCCTCGGGCGTTCCGATAACGAGCCTGGCTCCATTTTCCAGTGCGGCCCCCACAAAACGGTGTCCGTCGGTATGCTCTCCAGGAAGGGCAATAAACCCGTCTCCCTCACGAACATCCCTGCTGTCCGGCCAAATGTTTTCAGGCAGGGGGATTTCCGGCCCCTTCACGATGCCGCCGCAAAAAGCAGCCGATTGCGAGAGGCCGAACCTTTTCCTATGCATTGGGGAACTCCATTCCCCGGGACTTTGCCCAGTTCTTCACCGTTTCCTTGTCGCTGTAGGGCAGGGTTTTCTCCCGGATGATGATGTACGGTTCGGGGCCCTTTCCGGAAACAAGGACGACATCCCCGGAACAGGCGTGGTCGAGGGCATAGTGGATCGCTTCCGACCGGTCAAGAATGGTCCGGTGCGTTTTCAGCCTGAGCCCTTCTTTCAATCCCGCCTCGATTTGGCGGGCGATTTCCGCGGGATCTTCACTTCGGGGATTGTCCATCGTGATAACGAGTTCGTCTGCCAATTCCGATGCGACTTCCCCCATGAGGGGTCGATTCGGGGCGTAACGGTCACCCCCCATTCCAAAGACAGACCAGATCTTCCCCTGGACCAACTCTCCCAGCGTTTTCAAAACATTGCGAAGAGCGTCCGGGCTATGGGCATAGTCGATGATGCAGCAAACTCCGTTTTCAAACAGGTATCGTTCCAGCCGCCCCGGAACTTGGGGAACCCTTTCGAGGCCAAGTCCAATGGCTTCTTCGTCCAATCCAAGTCCCCAGGCAACCGTCGCCGAGGTCAGGATGTTGTAGACGTTGTATCGGCCCGTCAAGGGAACCTTCAAGTCTCGTGCGGCACTCCCGGACGGGAAGAAAAGGTCGAGTCGAATCCCTTCCAGCCCCATGTATCGAACGAAGGCATGGACCGTGTTCTTGCCGCAATTGACCACCCCGTATGGAACGACGTTTTCCGGGAACTCGTCAAGGAGACGTTTCCCGTAAGGGTCGTCCGCATTCGCAGCCCCGGACCATTCCCCGCGCGTATATTCCCCAAAGAGTTTTCGCTTCGCCTGAAAATAGGTTTCCATGTTCCCGTGGTAATCCAGGTGTTCCGGTGTCAGGTTCGTAAATCCGACTGCATCGAACCGGCAGCCTTCAAGCCGCCCTTGTACGAGTCCGTGGGAAGAGGCTTCCATGACGCAGGCCTTGCTTCCGTTTCGCACCATCCGGGAAAGCCATTCCTGGATCTCGACACACTCGGGTGTTGTCCGCTCGGCCAGGGTTTCCTGGATTCCGTCGTGGTAGACGATCGTCCCCAGAAGGCCAGAAGGCAGGCTAGCCGAAGCTAGGATGGACCGGATGAGGTAAGTGGTTGTGCTCTTTCCGTTTGTTCCCGTGATGGCAATCATTTTCAACTTTTCCCCGGGGTTCCCGTAAAAATGTGCAGATAGCGAGTTGACCGCCTTCCTCGCATCATCGACAAGAATCTGCGGGATGTCCAAGGGAAGGGGCCTCTCGCAGAGGATTGCAACGGCTCCCTTCCGGTGGGCTTCCTTTGCGAAATCATGGCCGTCGAAGCGTTCCCCCTTCAGGCAGCAGAAAAGTGAGCCCGGGGTCACTTTCTCCGTATGGTGAGCGATTCGCTCGATCTCAAGGACACCGTCGGAGGAGACTGCTCCCCAGGTAGCAGAGCAGAATCGGCCTTTTTCATCAAGATGGGCGATGATTTCCTTGAAATCCATCAGACACCGGCTCCTCTCCAGGCGGATGATCTATCTGGCAAGCAAAAGATAATCTTCAAGAATCGCCCTGAAGGCGGGCGCCGCAATCGCGCCCCCGAGGTGCCCCTTCTGGGAAGGTTCCCCCAGCACGATCAGTAGGATATGATCTGGATCCTCCGCCGGCCAAAACCCCACGAAAGAGGCAACGAACCTTCCCTTGACGTATTTGCCCTTTTCAGCAACCTGTGCCGTGCCTGTTTTCCCGCCTACCGCAACATGGGGGGAGTTGGCGGCCTTCCCCGTTCCATTGGTAACCACCCGTCGCATCGCCGTCCGAACCCAATCGCTCGTCTTTTTCGATATGACGACATTCCGAACGCATTCTTCGCCGCGGTACACGACGTTCCCCTTGCCGTCCCTGGCTTCCTTCACGATAAAAGGCCGGATGCACCGCCCACCGTTGATCACGGCCGAGAGGGCTGTAACCAGCTGAAGCGGTGTCACGCCGACCCCCTGGCCGATCGCGATATTTGCAGGCACTACACCTCTCCATTGCTCAGGAGTACTGACCAACCCAGCTTCCTCGGCCGGGAGCTCTACCCCGCTCGGCTCGGAAAACCCCCACTGCTTCAGGTTGTCGTAGGCAAACCGGGGCCTGAAACGAATTCCGATCTGCGCCATCCCGACGTTGCAGCTATTGACGATCAGGTCCTGCAGGATCTCGCTGCCATGTGCCTTGATGTCCGTCACCATCCCGTCGGCGATCCGGACTCGACCGGCGCAGTGGAAGGTCTCGTTTTCCCTCACCATCCCCTGCTCCATGGCAATCGCCATAATGACCGGTTTCAGGGTGGAACCCGGTTCATACACCCTACCGATGACGTTGTTCATCCGGACCGTCGGATCCAGCAAGGTTTCTCTCCGGTTCGGATCGAACGAAGGCCACGAAGCGGAAGCCAGAACGGCCCCGGTCCTCGGATCAAGGCAAACCGCTGCAGCCCATTTCGGCTTGTACTCCATGGTCGCTTCCTCGAGCCGTTTTTCAACGATCATTTGAAGGATCGGATCGATGGTGAGCGTAAGCTCCCCCGGTCCCTGGACCTTGGTCGTTTTTTGCAACGAGAGGAGGTCGATGCCCTGCCCTGCTGCGTCCCTAGCCAGGATCTTCACTTGAGGAGGAGAGTAAAGGATCTCTTGCCAAGACTGCTCAAGCCCGGCAAGGCCCTCGTCGTCGATATCGCAGAAACCGAGAACGTGGGCCAGCAGCTTTCCCTGCGGGTAGACCCTCTTCCTTTCCTTGAGTGCGTAGAGTCCCTTCAACTTTTTCGAAAGAAGCCTCGCGCCCAATTCGGGCGGAACCTTCCTGGCAACCCAGACAAAGCGTCCTTTCATCGGCTTGGAGATCTTCTCGATCACTTCGGGGGGGACCCGATCTCCCAATATTTTTTTGACTTCGACGGCATTCGCGGGATCCCATTCTTGGGGGTCTACGAAAAGGCTGGTCGCAGGAACGGAAAGCGCAAGGGCAGATCCCCGGCTGTCGCGAATCACTCCCCGGCTCGTACTGATGGAAACCTGGGTCCAATACTGGCTGCTCGCCTGGAGGACGGTTCTCGGATCTGGCCGGGCCTGAACGAAAACAAGCCGTGCCGCCAAAACTGCAAGGGCAAGAAAGAGCCAGGTCCAGACATTTCCAAAGCGTCTAAACAGGCTGATCCTGACTACCCCCTTGCCGATTGGATGAAGAGTTTCCGGTTAGTCCTGCGCGTGAGCTTCTTTCCGGAAGAAACCAGCCAGGTTGAAACCCGCCACCTGCACCTTCCTCCCGGAATCCGGCTGCAATGCGACAACCTGGGCAGGGCGAACGGAAGCCGGAATTGTCACCACCGTGATCGAACCCTCGGCTACCATGCCCATTTTTGCACTCGCCACACTATACACTCTTGAGGGAGATAGTAAAGAAGCCAGTTTGTTTCTCAAATCCAACTCAAGCTCCTGGTAGTTTTCAATCGTCTCGTTAAGTCGGGTTAACCTCTGTTCGAGGCTCATGTTATAGATCCGAAGCCCCCCGAGCCCCATAAGGAGAACCCCGATGAAGACCGCTACAGCAGCAAAGGCTGAATGTCCCCGCCCCTTTTGCTGTTTCTGCTTTCTCGTTCCGACCGGAGACGGCATCGCTCTTCACCTCCCTGGACCGATCTTCGAACCGCTCATTCGAAAAACGCGCAACATCGCGCTCCTGGACTTGTAGTTTTTCTGGATCTCCTCCGGCGAAGCCTGGATCGCCTTTCTCGGCATCCTGCGTCCCAACCCTTCCGTTTCCCATTGGTTGAAGGCGTGCTTGACGATCCTGTCTTCAAGGGAGTGATAGCTTACGACCAGGACACACCCATTTCCGCTGACGGAACGGATTGCCTGGTCGAGCCCCTCCCTCAGGGCCTCCATCTCGTCGTTGACAGCGATCCGCAGAGCTTGAAAGATCCTTCGGGCAGGATGCCGGTTCATTTTTCTTTGCAACGGCGCCGGAAGAACGGTTCGAATCACGTTTACCAATTCTCCCGTCGTCATGATGGGACCTTTCTGCTCCCTGTGCTTCACGATACCCCTGGCAATCGCCGCGGAATGCGGTTCTTCGCCATAATCACGGAACAGCCTCCGCAGTTCTGCTTCCGATAGGTCCTTGAGCAAGTCTCCTGCGGTCTTTTCGCCGGCACCCATCCTCATGTCAAGAGGGCCGTCTTCCTGGAAGGAAAATCCTCTCTCCGACAAGGAGAGCTGGAGGTTGGAAACTCCCAGGTCGAAGACAATCCCGTCCGGCATCCCCCAGCCAGATTCCTTAACAAATTGCCCCAGCTGCCTGAAATTCCCCGCGCAAACTCGGAAACGCCCTTCTTCTATCGGCTTTGACAGGCGCACGACGGTCCGCTCCAGCGCCATGGGGTCCTGGTCAATCCCGAGAACCCTACAGGAAGGCCACTCGATGAGAAACCGTTCCGAATAGCCTCCGAGTCCCACCGTGGCATCAACCACAAAAGAGGGAATCCCCTCCCTGGCCAATTGCGAAACGACTTCTTCGAGAAGGACCGGAGTGTGCTCGATCAAAATCCGTCAACCTCCTCGGCGATTTCCGGCAGGGTTTCCAGGACCCGGGTCCTGTAGCGATTCCATTCCTCGGAGTCCCAAACTTCGAGATGATCGAGAACCCCGTTGATGCTGACCTCCTGGTCGATCCCCGCCTGTTCTCGAAGGGATTGCGGCAGCAGGACACGACCGGCAGGGTCGATTGGGAGTTCGTGGGCCGAAGCAAGAAGCACCCGGATCAGGTCCCGCGTTTTTCCCTTCGAATAGGGCAGGTTGTGAAGTTTTTCCAGAATTCCTTCCCAACTCTTCAGCGAATAGATGGATACGCAACGGTCGATCCCGAAAGAAGCCACGATGCTGGTCCCGAGTTCCTCGCGGAACCGGGCGGGAATCACAAGGCGTCCTTTTGAATCCAGCCTGTGTTCGAATGTCCCGACCAGCATCCAAAAACCTCCCACATAATGACACTTCATCCCACTTATGCCCACTTTATCACTTCACAACCTATGGGTATAGTCCGATTGAATCAAATGAAACGGTTGATAATGGGTAGGAGGTCCTATTTTTTAGCGGGCGTTCATCTGTGGGGCTTTTCTTTCGGGTTCCGGTGGTGGGCAACAAAAAAACCCCCCGGGAGGGGGGCGGGGAGCATCCCGTAAGCCGGGTTCTGTCAAGAACGACCATTTCTCTAGACTTGGGCTTGCGCACAAGTTCAAGCGACCGTACCCGGGGGTCAGCGGGCCGCCTCATCCCCCCCTATTCGGTCTTGCTCCAGACGGGGTTTGCCTAGCCTGCAGGTCACCCTACAGCTGGTGGGCTCTTACCCCACCTTTTCACCCTTGCCGGCTCTGTGGCCGGCGGACTGTTTCTGTGGCACTGGCCTGAGGTTCGCACCTACTGGAAGTTATCCAGCGTCCTGCCCTTTGGAGCCCGGACTTTCCTCTCCCCCCGGCTCAAAGAACCGGAGGCAGCGGTCGTTTGTGATACTCCCCGAACCCATTTTACTCCAGGATCAAATCTTTCAGGACGATTTAATGGCAGAGTGCAAAATCGCGAGCTCCACGTATGAGGCCGCCAGCTCGCGGATCCGAATCCGTTCCTCCGGTCGGATGGGACGAACGACCTTTGCCGGCACTCCCATGACCAGGTTCCCGGGCGGCACATTTTGCCCTTCCGGGACAAGGCTCCCGGCTGCGACAACGGATCCCTCCCCGATCTGCACTCCATCCAGCAGGATCGCCCCCATTCCGATCAGGCATTCCCGCTCGATGCAACAGCCATGCAGGATCGCCCCATGTCCAACCGTCACGTCGGTGCCGATCTCTACGCCCAACTCACGCGTGACGTGCAGCACGGCACCGTCCTGGATATTGGACCGGGCCCCGATCCGGATGCTTTTCAGGTCTCCCCGCAGGACGACTCCATACCAAACGCTCGTGTCCTTTCCAAGAAAGACCGAACCGACAAGGACGGCGGAGGCGGCGACAAAGGCCGCTTCCGCCGTGTCCAGCTTCCATTGGCAAGAGAAATTCAGACTGTTCATGTTCCTCGGCCCTAGTGCGAGCGGACGATTTCCTTGATCACCATCAGTCGGCTCTGGCTTGACCGCTCCATCTCGTCCAATTTCATCGTGATATCCCGGATCGTTTCCTTAAAAGAGGGGATCATGACATGCTCGAGTGCGTTCACGCGCCGCCGTGTCCTCTCGATCTCGGTAGCCATGAGTTTCAGGGCTTTCTCGTCTGCTGCAAGCTTGATCAGCCGTGTGATCAGGTTGGAAAACTTTTCCAGGGCGATATCGAGGCTGCCGGGAGAGGTCGCGAGCCCGTAGCTGAGGCCCCCTCCGCCCTGCTTGACCGTGTACTCAGGGACAATGACGCTCATGACGTTCCTGTAGGCAACTTCCAAGCTGCAGGAAGCCCCGGAGATCATCAAAGCCTGCTCCAGCATGGCCGGCAAGGTCTGCGCCCGCGCCAGCAGAAAGCTGCGGTAACATTCCGCGAGTTCACTCTCGAGCTGTTCCCTTAAGAGTTTGATCGCCCTTGCCCTCCCAAGGAATTCCTTGATCAGAGCATCCTGCTTGTCCTTCAGGAGCTTGTGTCCCCTCTTCGCAACCACCAGGCGTTTTTTCAGCCTGGACAACTCCATGCGGTTCGGGTTCACATTCAATCGTTTCGCCATCGGTTCGCCCTCCTTAGGACAGAACGGCTTCCGATTCGTTTGCCTCCCGTTCGTTCAGGAGCGGCTTGAGATATTTCTCAACGTAGGCATCCCTCACGCGCTTCAGTTCCCGCACAGGGATCATCGTCAGCAATTCCCACCCCAGGGCCAGCGTTTCTTCGACCTTCCTGTTTTCATATTCGCCCTGCCTGACATATCGGTCTTCAAAAGCATCGGCAAATCGGGCGAAAGCCTTGTCCTCCTCGGTCAGGGCCCCTTCCCCGAGGATGATCGCGAGTTCCTTCGCTTCCTTGCCCCGGGCATAGGCCGCAAAGAGCTGGTTCATGAGATCGGCGTGATCTTCCCGGGTCTTCCCCTTGCCAATCCCCTTGTCTTTCAGGCGGGAGAGCGAAGGCATCACGTCCACGGGCGGGTAAATCCCCTTTCTGTGAAGGCCTCGGCTGAGGATGATCTGTCCCTCGGTGATGTAACCCGTAAGGTCCGGAATCGGATGCGTCTTGTCATCCTCGGGCATCGTCAGGATGGGAAGCTGCGTGATCGATCCCTTCCTCCCCCTGAGTCGCCCGGCACGCTCGTACATGGTCGCGAGGTCCGTGTACAGGTACCCGGGGTATCCTCGTCGCCCAGGGACTTCTTTCCGGGCTGCGGAGATTTCCCGGAGGGCTTCGCAGTAGTTGGTCAAGTCCGTCAGGATGACCAGGACATGCATGTCGCACTCGAAGGCCAGGTATTCCGCTGCCGTGAGGGCCAGGCGGGGAGTCGTAATCCGTTCGATGGCCGGGTCGTCCGCAAGGTTCACGAACATGACTGTCCGCTCGATCGCCCCGGTCTTCCTGAAATCCTCCATGAAAAACGAGGCTTCCTCAAAGGTGATCCCCATCGCTGCAAACACGACGGCGAAAGCCTCATGCCCGCTGATGACCGAAGCCTGGCGCGCGATCTGTGCCGCCATCCGGTTGTGCGGTAGGCCGCTACCCGAAAAAATCGGGAGCTTCTGTCCCCGAACCAGTGGGTTCATTCCGTCGATCGTCGAAATCCCTGTCTGGATGAACTCTGACGGAAAGTCCCTCGAATAGGGGTTGATCGGGTTCCCGTTGATGTCCAGCAGCGCTTCCGGGATCACTCCGGTTCCCCCGTCGAGGGGTTCACCTCGGCCGTTGAAGATGCGTCCGAGCATTGTCCGGCTTACGGGAAGGGTCAAGACCTTCCCGAGAAAACGCACCTTGGTCGATTCGCAGTCGATCCCCGTCGTCCCTTCGAAAACCTGGACCAGCGCCTTGTCCGTCGTGATTTCGAGAACACGGCCCCTTCTTCTTTCCCCCGAATCCAGTTCGATTTCCACCAGTTCGTCGTAGCGGACCTCGTTGACTTTCTCGACAACCATCAGCGGTCCTGAAAGGTTGGTGATGGTTCGGTACTCCCTAGGCAACATGGACCTCACCCCCAGCCGGCATCAGATTGCCGATTTCCTTCTTGATGTCCTCTTCAAGCTGATCCAGCAATTGCAGTTCCTTCTCGTCAACATACCGCATGCGGGTGATGCGTTCCCTGATTTCCATTTCCGCGATGTCCTTCAGGGCCGCTCCACGCTTCAGCGCCTCCATCGCCAGGTGGTGGAATGTCAGGATGTTCCTCAGCATCTTGAACTGCTTGTCCATCGAGGCGTAGGTGTCCACTTCGTGGAATGCGTTCTGGTGAAGGAAATCCTCCCGGAGGGATTTCGCCGTTTCGAGGATCATCCGCTCTTCTTTGGAAAGGGAATCGATTCCGACCAGGCGGACGATTTCCTTCAGGCGATCTTCGTCCTCCAGCAACGACATGGCTTGGATTCGATTCTTGGCCCACTCGCCGTCATAAATACCATCCCAGTACTCTCCCAGCTTCTCGGCGTAGAGAGAGTAACTGCTAAGCCAGTTGATCGCAGGAAAATGCCTCTGGTAGGCGAGGCTTGCATCCAGACCCCAAAATACTTTCGTGACGCGAAGGGTATTCTGTGTCACGGGCTCGGACAGGTCGCCCCCAGGAGGGGAAACGGCGCCGATGACGCTGACGGCCCCTTCGACCCTTTCCTTACCGAGACAAATCGCTCGACCAGCACGTTCATAGAAGGATGCCAGTCGGGTTCCGAGGTAGGCCGGGTATCCCTCTTCACCGGGCATTTCCTCAAGCCGACCGGAAATTTCCCGCAGCGCTTCCGCCCAGCGGCTCGTCGAATCCGCCATCAAGGCGACCGAGTAGCCCATGTCACGGTAATACTCGGCAATCGTGATCCCCGTGTAGATCGAGGCCTCCCGGGCGGCAACGGGCATGTTCGAGGTGTTGGCGATGAGAACCGTCCGCTTCATCAGCGGTTGCCCCGATCGCGGATCTTCGAGTTCAGGGAATTCCAGAAGGACGTCCGTCATCTCGTTCCCCCGCTCCCCACACCCGATATAGACGACGATTTCCGCATCGGCCCATTTTGCCAGCTGGTGCTGGATGACGGTCTTCCCGGATCCGAACGGCCCCGGAACGCAGGCGGTTCCCCCCCGGGCGATCAGGAAGAACATGTCGACAACGCGCTGACCGGTCGTCAAGGGAACAACCGGGGGAAGGCGCCTGGCAACAGGACGGGGCGTACGAACGGGCCAACGCTGGAGCATCTGGATCTCCCTGCGTTCTGCGCCATCTACGAGAACCGCGATGGTCTCTTCAACGGTAAAATCCCCTTCGCGGATTTCCTCAATCGTCCCTTGGACGCCCGGCGGAACCATAATCCGGTGTTCCACGAGGACGGTTTCCTGGACAACCCCGAGCACATCTCCCGACGCCACGGAGTCCCCCTTCTTCGCCTTGGCCTTGAAGGTCCACTTCCTGTTCCGGTCGATGGCTGGGACGTTGATGCCGCGTGAGATAAAAGGGCTCTGCGCCTTTTCCTCAATCGCGTTCAGAGGGCGCTGAACGCCATCGTAGAACTGCTCGATCATGCCCGGGCCCAGCTCCACGCTCAAGGGCGCACCCGTGCTGATGACCGGCTCACCAGGCATCAGCCCGGAAGTTTCTTCATATACCTGGACAGAGGCCAGGTCCCCTTTCAGTTCGATGATTTCTCCGACAAGCCCAAGGTTTCCGACCCGGACCACGTCATACATCCCTGCGCCCGTCATTCCGCTGGCAACAACGAGCGGCCCGGAGATTTTGCTGATTTTTCCCTTTACCGACTTCCCTACGGCCACATGGATCGCCTCCAACCTGTTCCGATTACTTCACGGAAAAAATGTCCATCCCGACTGCCCGTTCGACGCTCGACTTGATCGACTTGAACCCCAAGCCTCTCGATCCCCGAAGTCCGGGGATGGGAACGATGCTCGTGTCTTCCTTTTCGTTGATTTCCTCGATCCGTTCCTTCATGCGCTCGTACCAATCCTCGACGACGAAGACCACGGCGTATTTTTTCAGCACGAGTTCGTTCAGGACCATTTTCGCCTCCGTCTCCGATCCGTCTTCGAGCACATGGGGCTCAATACCGACCGCCTGAAAGGGAAGGACGCTCTCGTAATCGCCGAGAGCAGCCATCGACCGGTTTCTGCTAACCGCTGACATGCCGCAGCAACCCCCTCAGGACGTCCCTGTTGGCTCCGTTTGCCTTGCCGACAAGGATGATCCGGACATTCTTCGCTTCCATTTCCTTCAACCAAAGGTAGTAAAGGACATACTCGGGAGAAGCGGTACTGAACCGCGTCTGCTCGACAACCCTGAGGACGTAGTCGTCCAGTGCTTTTTCCACGTCTACGATGAGCCGGTCGAAATCGGAGATCTCCTGAAGCTCCGCCAGCGCTCCTGTCAGGTCGGTGTAAGCCAGGATCCTTCCCCAGCTTTCCAGGGGCTCGCTCGTCAGGGAAAGGAGGCGTTCAATCGAAATGATGCCCCCCTCGTGCATGAACCCGGCAATCCTGCTGTTCTCCACCTGCAACCGGCGGAGCCTCAGGAGGTTTCGGACGTTTTCCGCATCGATCCTTCCCTGGACCCATTCCATCACACCTTTCCGTTCGAGCTTCGCGGCCAACTTCAACATTTCGGAAAAAAGGAGGTCGTCCAGCTGCCGCTCGATTTCGAGGATGTCATGGAACTGTTCCCATTGCGCCAGGCACCGCGGTACCGCGCTTCTCAGACCGAAAGGCAGGAGACGGTAATCTTCCGATTCGAGGGATTCGATCAAAAACTCGGGGGAAACGTTTCCCAGCCAAGTCAGGAGATCCCATCGCCGCACCCCGCCGGCTTTCTGCAGGAAGGAGCTTTTCAACAACACCTTGATGTTGTGGAAGTCGTAAGGCATTTTGCAGAGGGTGACCAGAGCCCTGTCAGGGACAAATTGCTCGGTTTCTCTGTACACGTAGTTCAACTCGGCCTCGATGGCCCCGTCAAAAGCGCCCTCGTTCTTCATCTCAACGAGCCAGGACGAATAGCAGGTCTCGTTGAGAACCTTGAGTGCTCCCTGCAGGTCCTCTGCATCCAGCATCCGCTGAAAAGCACCGGAATCCAGGAGGCGATTTTCCATCGCCCTCAGGCGTGCTACCGTATAGCCATAACGTTCCGCCTGGGCCATTCCCTCACCTCCCGTCAATTGGAGAAAAGCTTCCTGACCGTCTCCGCCTCGAGCTCTTCCCTGGCTGTCCTGATCAGCATTTCCCAGGAACAGTTTACGTCCACCAGGCCACGCCGAAGAATGAATCCCCCGGTGATCGGAGCCTTCTTTTCCGCCATCTTCAGGTTCCAGCCATGTTTCTCATTGCATTGCCCCAGCCATTCGGCATCCAGGGCCTTCTCTTCCTGTCCGACGAGGACGCTTTCTTCCCCCGTCTCAACGGCCTGCAGAAGCAAGGTTTCCGCAAAGCGCCTCGCCATATCGGGCTCCATCCCGCACATGATGTTCTTTGCGGCTTCAAAGGCCTCATCGATCAGGGCTCTTCGTGCAGTCAGGTCCTGGTTGTTCACGTCCAGTTTTGCCACGATTTCCTTCCTGCGCAGGATTTCCGGGATCTCCGCATCCAGGCGTTTCTTTTGCATTTCCTCCATCCGCCGGATTTCTTCTTCCGTCTGGTGTCGGATCTTTTCGACCTGGTTCCGTGCAGAAGAAAGAATTTCTTCCGCCTCTCCCCGGGCATCCTCCTCGATTTTCGCCTTGATATCCGTCAGCGACATGCCAGACACCCCGGCCTAGAGCTTGATGCTGTTCATCAGGATGATGCTGAGCAGAAGCGCGAGAACGGCATAGGTTTCAACCATGGCCGGCAGGATCACGGCTTTACCGATCTCTTCCGGACGCTTGGAAATCAGCAGGATCGCACCGGCAGAAGCTTTCCCCTGCGCAATCGCCGAGTAGTAGCAAGCGATCGCAATGGGCATCAGGGAGCCGAAAATCCCGATCCCCTGCCAGACGGTCACTTTCACCGCGGCTCCTCCGAGAAGCCCCACTTTCAGAATGGCAAAAAAAGCCGCAAGAAGGCCATAGATTCCCTGGGTACCGGGAAGGGCCAGCAGGAGCAGCGCCAATCCGAACTTTCCAGGGTCTTCGGTCATGATCCCGGCAGCCGCCTCATCGGCGATCGAGATTCCGATCGCGGAGCCCGAACCGGCGAAACCCGCTGCAATTCCCGCTCCCAAAACGGCAATCATCGCCCCGAGCTGTTCCGACATGGTATTCAAGAGAGTTGCGACGACCTGGTCCATAAGTTCCACTCCTCCTTAAAAAGATGGGTTTTCTTCGGGAATTCACATTTCTTCCTGCTGCGCGCAGGAATCAACGATCTTCACGAACTGGGTTTCATGGCAAAAGGGGGCAAAAAGCCTGCCGTTCGCCTCGTAGAACTTGCTGAAAAACTCGACGTACTGGAGTCGAAGGGAATGGACGAAAGCCCCGAGAACGTTGATCGCCAGGCTGAAGATGTTTCCTACGACGAAAAGGATCAGGGCCAAGATCCACCCCACGTAAGGAACGCCTTCCGAGATCATCTTCGCAAGGAGGTTGATGATCAGGCCGATGGCGGCTCCGGATAGTCCTAGGGCCAGGAGGCGGCTGTAACTGAGGGTATCCCCGAGATAGGAAGTGATCCCGTAAAGGCTGAGCGCCCCGGAAAAAGCTTTCCCCAGGACCCCTTTCTTGCTCCTCCCCTGTGTCAGGAACAAGGTGACAGCCCCCGCAATAGACAGCACTTTCGCCAACATTCCCATCGAGGCCGGTGCTTTCCCGATCGACACGAGGAAAAGGAGGGCCACCCCGTTGAGCAGAAGGATCCAGCCGCCACGGTCTGCAAATGCCTCCAAGTAGGAGCCGCGCCTCAAAGCATCCCAGAACGCGATGCAAAGACCGAAGATCAGCTGGGCGAACCCAAGCGTGAGGCAAACCCCCAAGTATGTCATCGGATCGTTCATCGGATCCCAGATGACCAATCGGTCCCTGAGCGGACGAAGGAAATGGAGGAAAGCGAAGCTGTCGATCGTGTTTGCGAGCCAAGAACCCGTAAGGGCTCCCATCACGATTGTAGAGAGGCCGCAGATGAACATGACGATGAGAAGTTTTCTCAGGTTGCCGCCAACGGGGAATTTAAGCAGCACCCACCCCAGCAGGGCCGCCAGGATGATTCCGAACCCCGCATCACCCAGGCACATGCCAAAAAAGACATAGAAAAAAGGAGCCATCATGGTCGTCGGGTCGACCCCGCCGTAAGTCGGAACGCCGAACATGTTCGTGAGGGGTTCGCAGGGGGAGGCCCAACTCGGGTTTTTGAGTAGGGAAGGAGCATCTTCCCCCTCTTCCGGAGCCTTGACCGTCTTTTCGGATAGCGACCGATACGGTTCCAGCTCCTTTTCAATCCTAGCCAGGGATTCAGCCGGGGCCCAGAAACGAATGAAATGACTCTGTTCGGTTCGTTCGCTCGAATCAAGAGCTTCAAAACGCCCCTTCATCACGCTCAAGTAATCGGAAAGGGCCTGGATTCGGTTCAGCCATTCCGCGGAAAGGGACCTCGCTTCAGCCTGCAGCTCGGAATCCTTCTGCTGCAAGGACCGTTTGCGTTCTTCCAGTCGAATGATCTCTTCTTCGACCGTTCCGGAAAGTTCTAGCGGGAGATCGATCCGGTTGAAAGCCACCTCTCCACAGATCCCAGCCACTTTCTCCTCGTTCTCGCGAAGGTAGATGAGAGCTGCTTTCGCTTCCTTGTCCTTTTCGGGGTTGCCGATTCGGATAAATAGCTCTCCCTCTTTTCCTACGTGGGTAGAAAAAGCCAGCTCAAGACGGTTGACCTGGTCTGTCGGCAAGGTCCCAAGGATTCCCTTTACCTTTTCTGAGCCGGTTGTGAAGAAGAAAAGAGGTTGAGGAAGGTCGCTGAAGGTTCGCAGAATTGCTTCCAATCCTGCAATCTGGGAGAGTTCGGTTCGGATTTCTACAAACTGTCTTTCAATGCCCCGGAGGCGAAGGATCAAGTTCTGAAAATCGATCTCTTGGGCACAGGATTCCAATTCGCTCATCGAGTAGCGGGGTTTTTCGGACAAGGCCTTCGCAAGAAAACCAACCTTCTCCCCCCTGTAGTTCTCCAGAAAACGCAAGGCGAACCGGGCATCGGCCAGCAGGTTTTCATAGCGTTTGAGCTCTTCCGTTACCTTCCCGCCATCGGCCTCCGCAGAAGCGCTGTCGACTCCTTCCCTGATGATCTCGCAACATCCAAGTCGCTGGAGGGATGCGATCACCTGGTCCGTTACGGAGCGATGCAGGGCAAGCTCGACCTTTTTCATCTCAACTAAGGCCATATTTCGCCGTCACCTCTTTCACCAGCCAGTTCGCCACTTCTTCCACCCGCGATTTCCGTGCCGTGACGAACGTTTCCGTTTGCTGCTTCCCTTCGGCCCGGATCGTTTCGGCGCGCTTCTCAGCCCGCTTTTCGGCCTCCGAGATCTCTTGGCGGAACCTCTGATGCAGTTCCTGCTTCGCTTCCTTAATTTTTCTTTCACTATCAGACCGTGCATCGGAAACGAGGCGAGCGGCCTCAGCTTTTGCCTGCTGTATGATTTTTTTCGCGCTATCCTCTGCCTGCCTTATTTCATCAGCCAAATTCGCTACCATTGGTTTCACCTCCCTTGCAAAACATTTTAAAAAAATGCATTCCACAATACACAGGAAAATTCACCCTGAGTATTCTAATCGGCAACGGAATATTGTGTCAATTGTCACAATCCGCGGGAAAAGATGGAAAATTGTCCGAATCAATCAAAAAAGGGAGGCTTTCTCAGCCTCCCTCTGAAATTCGATGGAGCGGACAACGGGATTCGAACCCGCGACCCTCGGCTTGGGAAGCCGATGCTCTACCAGCTGAGCTATGTCCGCACTGCGGGGGATATTATATCGATGCAATCCACCTTTGGCAAGGCGAATCTTTCGAAAGGCACCCAAGACCGCCCCTGGATCTGTAGGATTCCGGTGACACAAGGTCTCCTGCTCCATTGCCTTTGAAAAACGGGGAATTGCCTCCTCGAAATTCCTCTTCTTCTGGGATCCACGCTTGTCATTACGTTTTGTAAGGATTATTATGTAGAAAAGTTGTTGATCTGGAGGGCTGACCAATGTGGACACTTGATGAAGGCATCTCCCGCTTGAAAGAATCGGGCACGAAGATTACCGCGCAGCGAATCGCCATCCTAAAGCGCTTGGAGGGTCGCAAGGACCATCCTTCCGCCGAGCAGATTTACCACGAACTCAAAAGGGACTTCCCGACCATCTCCTTTGCGACGATTTATAGCACCGCGCAACTTCTCGCAGAGAAGAACCTCGTGCAGATTCTCACGATCGACGACAAGCGGGTCAATTACGACCCAAACCCGGAGCCTCACGGTCATTTCCGCTGTACGGCCTGCGGCCATATCGAGGACATCCCGATAACGGATTCTTTGCTCGAAATGCTGAAGATGGGCCAGGATTCCACGATTTCGAGCGTCCAGCTCTACATGTACGGTTTGTGCCCCAGTTGTAACGTACGGTAAGAGACCCTCAGTAAATGATGGTCCTTTTTTTCGTCGGAGCGGTCGCCCTCCTCGTTCTCGCGGCCGCGTTGGGTTTTCAGGCAGGTCGGGAACGGAGAAGCAAGGTTCGTCGTTCATTCTGGTTTTTCCTCGTTTCCGGCCTTCTATTTTCAGCGCTTTTCCTTGGATGGGCTGGGGAATGGTGGCTTGCGGCCGGGCCATTGCTTCCACTTTTCCTGATCTTCATTCTTCGCGTTCGATTCCCTCTCGTTTTTGCCAAGGTCATTCCTCCTGAAGAAAAGCCGGAAGGCGAAAAGGAGGAAGATCGAAAACAGGTAAGGGTATAATCGAACCATGAGAAAGAAACCACTTGGCTCAAAATCACCTTCCTCAACCAAGAGATTCCTGATCGCCCTTCTGCTGATTTTTGGGATCCTTTTTCAGGTAACACCTCCTACGCAGGCGGAAACCCCGCGCCTCTTGTATTCAATTTTTATTCCGTTCCAGGTCGGGGGAATCGTGAGTGTCCGATTTCCGGACGGCTCGGAACAGTCGATCGGGCAAGTTGGTTTGCTCCCCGAAAAAACCCGATGGCCAGCCTACACGGCAAGCCGATGGGGTACCCCGGGGACGGTCGCTGCATCAGCAGTCAACGCAATCCACCTCCTGATCGACATCGAAAAGGGCCGAGGCAGGACCCTCAGCCTTCTCCCGTCCGAAACGGTTGCTCCTGCGGCCGGGCCCGGCAGTGCCCTCGTCGTGGAGGGCAAGGGAGGCTATGGGCTCTTTGGGGGCTGGGCCCCACCGGTAGGTGCACCCGTAACCGTGATTTCGGCTTCAGGAGAGGAACGCCCGCTAAATGGAGGTTTGCTCCCCAAAGAGGGCGAAGTCCTCCGGATCGATGTCAACAGCCTCTGCTCCCCATACATGATCGAGATCGAAAACAGGCCCGGCGGGAGGGTTTTTTCCTGGTCCAGGTCCGTCGAACAAAGCGGCGTGATCGCAAGAGTCCTTCGCCCGGTCAGAGGAGTCGGGCGTTTCGAGGGGACCCTCTTCCAATCCGTCGGTCGGCTCAGGGCCAATCACCCCGGCGTGATCGACATCAGCACATCGCCGGAGGGGACAATCGGAGGCTTTCAAATCATCCCCTTCAATCATGCCCATTCCGCCGAGATGGAAGGCGCCTGGCAAAAGACCCAGTGGCTAATCATCGATTCTGCTGACGGTAAAACTCCCCTTACCGGTCGCCCTCCACTTTTTGGGGGGATACTCGTACCGGGCCCCCGGGAGACGGAACAACTTTGGGACCTATGGTCCACCTATGGAAGGAGACCGCTCATCCTTTGCCGGATCGAGGGCGGCCCCTGGACAGGCCTGCCGGAGGCAATCGGCAAACAGGATAACGCCCTGGAGCGCGTCACCCATCTCCGTCTCTATTTCCCCGTCGTCGAAGAGCCAAACCTTTGAAGCCAGAATAAGAAAAAGGATGCATCCGCCAATTTCGGTGCATCCTTTTTCATTATTTCTTCCTTCTCTACTAGCTTTTTCTATTCCACGGTCACGCTTTTCGCCAGGTTCCTCGGTTGATCGATCTCGCACCCTCTCAGCCGGGCCATGTGGTAGGCGAACAGCTGCAGAGGAATGACAGTCAGAAACGGTGTCAATTCCTCATCGGTCCATGGTACGCGCAGGACGTCGTTCGCGTGGCGCGAGATGAGTTCGTCTCCATCGGTTGCTACCGCAAGGATCGGGGCTTTTCTCGCCTTGGCTTCCTGGATGTTGGAAAGCGTCTTCTCGTAAAGCCCATCTCTCGGAATGATGACCATTACCGGAACCGCCGCCTCAAGAAGGGCAATCGGCCCATGTTTCATTTCACCCGCGGCATAGGCCTCCGCATGAACGTAGGAGATTTCCTTCAGTTTGAGTGCACCTTCCAGGGCGACGGGGAACGACATCCCTCTTCCAAGAAAGAGGAAATCTTTCCTATCTGCATATTTCGTGGCCAGTTCCCGGACGGACTCTTCCCTTTCCAGTGTGACCTCCACCTTGTAGGGCAATCTCAACATTTCCTCCAGTAGGCGATTGCCCTCGGCCGCAGAGAGGTTTTCCCGCAGCCGCCCCAGGTAGAGAGCCAACAGGTACAGGGCGGCAATCTGCCCCATAAACGTTTTCGTAGCTGCCACCCCGATCTCGGGCCCCGCCTTCAGAAGCAGGACGTCGTGGACTTCCCGAGCCAGCGTCGAACCTCGCACGTTGGTCACCGCAAGGCAATGGGCTCCCTGGGAACGGGCAAGGCGGCAAGCTGCAAGCGTGTCCGCCGTTTCCCCAGACTGGGAAACAAAAACCGCGAGAGTTTCCGGGTCGGCCCTGAAGTGGCGGTAGCGGTACTCGGAAGCGATATCGACCTTCACTTCGATGTCGGTCCATTTTTCGAGGACTCTTTCGGCAACCAGGGCTGCATAATAGGAGGTCCCGCAGGCCACGATGTGAAGTTTCTTCCAGGAAAGTGCCAGATCCTTGTCCCAGGCCAGCTCGGGAGAAAGATCGACTTTCCCGTTTTCCACCCTTCCCTTGAGGGTTGTCCGGAGGACCGCACCCTGTTCGTGGATTTCCTTAAGCATGTAGTGCGGGTAGGCCGCTTTCTCCGTCATCGAGATGTCCCAATCGATGGTCGAAATGCTTTTTTCGACCGGTTGCCCGTCGCTTGTCCAGACCTTGAGCCCCTCTCTCGAAACGGCGGCGATTTCTCCTTCTTCCAGGTACACAACCTGCCGCGTGTAGGGCAGAAGGGCAGGAACGTCCGATGCGCAGAACCCCTCCCCGTCACCGATCCCCAGGATGAGCGGGGATCCCTTCCTGAGGCAGTAAAAGGTCCCATCGATCTCACGGTTCATGATCGCTAGGGCGTAGGATCCACGCAGCATTCCGTTGAGATTCAGCAGCGCATCCAGCATGTCCCCCCGGTAAAGCCGGGCCAGGAGCTGGACAATGACCTCGGTGTCCGTTTCCGAAGAGAAGGAGACGCCGGACGCCTCCAGCTCCTCCCTCAAATCAAGGTAGTTTTCGATAATCCCGTTGTGGACGAGGACGAAATTCCCGCAGTCATCACAATGAGGGTGGGCATTGTCCACCGAAACTCCACCATGTGTTGCCCACCGCGTGTGACCGATTCCCTGGCAGCCTTCCAGCCGCCTCTCTTCGACAAGGCGTGCCAAATCGGCAACCTTGCCGACCTCCTTGATGACCTCCAGGCGCCCCGAGCTCTTGACTGCAAGCCCAGCCGAGTCATACCCGCGGTATTCGAGCCTCTTCAGTCCTTCCAGAAGGACCTCCGGGGCGTTCCGCATGCCTACGTATCCAACGATTCCACACATTTCCGTTTTTCGCTCCTTTGACCGCCCAGCGGGAGACCCGGCTTTTGTCCCGCAAATCGCTTCGCGGTTTTGTAACCGGGCTTCAACGGGCCTCTCCCACGCAGACCCCGGGGTATCCGCCGAATTTTCGATTTTCCCCGACCTCGTCAACTGGCTACGCCAGTTCTGGCGCTTCCATCGGCACGCAATGGATTCAGGACCATTCAGCCATCCCATTCCTCCTTCCTGACGATTTCGATGAGGGTTTCCCTGAGCTCGGGATCATGCATCGCCATGGTTACTGTCGCCTTCAGCCATCCCATTTTCGTTCCGCAGTCCAGCCTCTTTCCGCGATAGAGTAGACCGTAGACCGGTTCTTCGGCCAGAAGAGCCTGAAGTGCGTCCGTCAGCTGAATTTCCCCTCCTACCCCCGCCTGGACCGAACGCAAGTGCCGGAAAATCGAAGGGCTGAGAAGATACCGGCCGATGATCGCATACCGGCTCGGAGCCAACCCCGGGGCGGGCTTCTCCACCAGGTTCGTGATCCTGAAAATTCCCTCTCCGCAGGCGGTTCCTTCGATGATTCCATACCTTGAAGTCTCTTCCCAGGAAACTTCCTCCAGGGCAAGAACCGATCCTCCCATGGATTGATGGACCTCGAGCAGTTGTCCAAGGACCGGTTGATCCGAAAGGATCACGTCATCCGGGAGGATCAGCCCGAAAAAAGAATCGTTGAAACAGGGTTCCCCGCAGAGAACGGCATGTCCTAACCCAAGCGGCTCCGATTGCCTCACGTAGGCAAAGCGGGCCATCTCGGAAATCCTGGCCAGTTCGTCCCTTAACTGGAACTTCCCCCTTTTTTCCAGCAGGTTCTCAAGCTCGATCGAACGGTCGAAATAATCCTCGATCGACCGCTTGCTCCTTCCCGTCACGAAAACGATATCGCTGCAGCCCGACGAAACCGCTTCCTCCACTCCGTAGTGGATGAGTGGCCGGTCGATCAGGGGAAGCATTTCTTTGGGGATGTCCTTCGTCGCCGGCAAGAACCTCGTTCCAAGACCCGCGACGGGAAAAAGGCATTTCTGAAGTGTTTTTTTCCCATCCATCCGGCTAACCCTTCCTTTCGGATAGCGACTCGGCTCCCGCTGCACGGATCGTTTCAAGGATCCGGTTCGAAATTTCGGAAAGGAGCGACTCCTCCTTTGCCTCAACGAGAATCCGCACAAGCGGTTCCGTTCCTGACATCCTCACGAAGACCCGCCCCTTGTCCCCAAGTTGCCGTTGGCAATCCAGGATTGCCTTCTGAATTTCCTTGCTTTCCAGAAAACCTGTTTTCGTATCGACTCGAAGGTTTTTCAGGACCTGGGGAAACCGCGCGAAACGATCGACCAGGGTATCCAAATCTTCCCCCAGTTCCTCGCAGGCTTTCAGGAAATTGAGCGCGGTACAGAGGCCGTCTCCTGTATGAACATGCTGGTAAAGGATGATGTGGCCGGATTGTTCTCCTCCCAGCCGCGAATCACTCTTCTTCATGCTCTCGAGCACGTAGCGGTCTCCGACGGGGCACCTCGTAAGCGAGATCCCGCTTTCCGCGAGCCGTTCTTCCAGGGCCATGTTGCTCATGACCGTGGCGACGACACCTGATCCCAGGGTTCCCTTCTTTTGAAGCCACCTTGCAAGAACCCAGAGAAGGATATCGCCGTCAATGATTCTTCCCTTGGAATCCGCCAGCAGGACCCTGTCCGCATCTCCGTCAAAAGCGATGCCGAAACAAGCCTTGCTTGAGGTGATTTCCCTGGCCAGGTGCTGCATATGCATGACCCCGACGCCTTCGTTGATGTTCAATCCATCAGGGCCATTCCCAACCATCCGGGCATCGATACCGCACCCCGAGAAGAGATCGCCCGCTATGGCGCTTGCCGCGCCGTTTGCGCAATCGATCACCGCGACTTGCCCCGAGAGCCATCCCTCCCCGAAGAGTCCCTTGAGCCAATCCCTATAGCGTAGGACGGACTCCGGCGACTGCCGGACAACGCCGATCGAAGCTCCGGAAGGCCGCCACTCGTCCATCAGGGGGTCCCCGAGATATTCCTCGATCGCTGCCTCATCGTCATCGCTTAGCTTGTATCCCTTTGAGTCAAGAAATTTGATCCCGTTGTACTCGGCTGGGTTGTGCGAGGCACTGATCACCGCTCCGCCGTGGATTCCCTCGTGACGTACCGCATAACTGACCCCGGGGGTCGGGATGACGCCCAGGCTGAGAACATCCGCTCCTGCAGAGGTCAAGCCGGCCGAAAGCGCCGCTTCCAGCATGTACCCTGACCTTCGGGTATCCCTGCCCAGGGCAACGGTGGGGCGCGGAATCCCCCTTTCCGTCATGAAAAGGACGAAAGCCCTTCCCAGGCTCAAGGCCATTTCCGGAGTCATCAGCCCCCTGTTTGCAATATCCCTGACACCGTCCGTACCGAACAGGCAACGGATTTTTCTGGTCTCAGCCATCACCGACTTCACCTCGTCCTTTTCTCCGCTATGGGTTCACCGCATACAGGATCACGCGTTCCGGTTCCACCTTCAAAACCCGGACATCTTTTGAAAGAAGCCGGACCTGAACCGGGACCACGATTCTTTTTGAAACCAGGTTCGTCACATCGACGTAGACTTCCACGAGGGGTTCACTCAAGTTTTGAAAAGCGTTGTTTCCCGATTCCGAAACGATCTGCACCGCCACCGAGGGGGGAACGGCCTTCCAGGAAGGATAGACGCTCTTGCCCTCCACTTTCACGGGGATCTTCAGCCGGAGGGAACCCGTTCCGTTGTCGACGGGGCGCACCACGACAGAAACCTTGATCTTCCCGGGTCCAAGCACCTTGACCTTCGCTTCGGGCAACTCGGGTTCGGTCTCGAAGGTCTTGTCCTGGGCAAGTCCCGTTACATCAATCGGTTTGGTCTGCAGGCGATCCAGCGTTTCGAGTACCGACTTGGCCCCAACGACCTGCACGGTCGCGGGAAGTGCAGTCGCTTCTTCGACTCGGTAGCCGGCTTCGGGAACACCGGAAACGTTCGGCACCACTTGCAGTTCCTTTTTCTCCACGTCCTTGACCAGGCTCGCCTTTATTCGAATCTCTTTCGGATACAGGTCCACGCCCTTGGGCAAGGTTGCACCCTTTTCGGAAATAAGCCTGACTTCCCTTGATATCTCATCCCCCGCAAGGACGCTTGCCGGAGAAACCTGAACGACGGCCTCGTTCAGCCCCGCCAGGACCTTTTCCGGCCCCCGAAGCGTCACTTCGGAAGGCGTCATCTCCAGTTTATCCACGAGGACATCCTCGGGGAACTCGCCTTCCCAAACGATCTTGGCAGGCAGCACTTTTTCGATCAGGCGGGACAGTTCAACCGTCACCTGCTCCGGGACCACCGAGACCAGCCGAACCCCAGGCGGCAGCAGGACCCGAACCGGCAATCGATACTTGCCGCTTTCCAGCCCCTTGAGGTCAACGGAGCAATCCATCCTGTCGAGATCGAGGCTTTCAAAGATTTTTCGGTTGGCCGCGATCCGGACCTGCACTTCTCCCTCGCTGCGCAGGATGGTGAACCCCGGAGAGGCGTTCTGGTAGTTGACCTTCAGGCGGAGAGTCCTGTTGACCTCGTACCCCCGGTCACCGGCAACGTAAAACCACATGAGAAGTGCGACGACAAAGGCAACCCCTCTCAGGAAGATTTTCGAGGAAAGCAGGCGGTCGATGTGCTTAAACGCCATCTTTGCCCTCCTCTCTCCACATGGCCCTGATTTCCTCTCTCAGTTGGTCCCACAGGCCTTTCGGGCCTTCCATGGCCATGAAGTAATGGTAAACCAGCCGATGGATCTGGTCTTCCTTCAATCCCCGCGAAAGGTGCCCGTTCGTGGCAAGGGCAACTTCTCCCCGCTCCTCGGAAACCACCAGTGCGATTGCGTCTGAAACCTCCGTCACGCCGAGAGCAGCCCGGTGCCTTGTGCCGTACCAGCGCGAAAGGTCAGTGTTGGACGTAAGGGGCAGATAGCAGGCGGCTGCCACGATGACGCTCCGATCGATGATGGCGGCACCGTCGTGTAGCGGATTGTTCGGCCAGAAGATCGAAACGATCAATTCCTGGGAAATCTCCGCGTTCAGCCTCACCGCGGAGCGCCAGACATCCGCCAGGCCAGTCTCTCTCTGAAAGACGAGGATTGCTCCCAAACGCTGGTCCCGAAGATAGGAAATGGCCCTCGTCACGTCATCCGCCATTTGTTCCGCATGTTCGATGGCTTGCCGCCTCTTCCAGATTCTCCCGCGTCCGAGCTCTTCCAGCATCCGTCTCAATTCCGGCTGGAACACGATGGGGATCGCGATGAAAATTGCCCCCAGGGCTCGTTCCAGCAGCCATGAGAGTGCCTTGAGGTCAAAATACTTGGATGCTGCAGCCGTGGCTCCAATGACCAGAATCCCCTTGACAAGCTGCATCGCCCGGGTGTCGACCATGAGGAGTAAAACCCGGTAAAGGATAAAGGCCACGATGAAAATGTCAAGCAGATCCTGCCACCGGAAGTTTTCCAGCATGGATGCCTCCTTTGGAAAGCCTGGCCACAAAAACCGCACCCTGAGGATTTGCGGGATGGAGCCAGGCGGAAGACCCTTTTCCCCTTCTCCGTTTAGTTTATCCCAATTCTTTCCCGGAACCGCTTAATGCCCCCTCAACTTTCTCAGCAGAGCCATGTTCCGGGCGTCACCCGGTCCGTCCTTCGGGGTTTCCAGGATCAACGGGACATCTTCCCACCGCCCGTCATTCAGCAGCATGGAAAAAAACTTCAACCCCAGTTCTCCGTCCCCGAGGTGCTGGTGACGGTCACGAAGGCTCCCTTTTTCGGTTCTCGAGTCGTTCAGGTGCCAGCAACCGATTCTCCGGAGGCCGAAGGTTCTCTCAATTCCGCGAGCGAAGTGTTCGTAAGACGAGCGTTCGCGAAGCTCGTAGCCTGCAGCGAAGAGGTGGCAGGTATCCAGGCAAAGGCCCAGCCGTTCGTGCCAGTCCAGCCCTTCCAGAACATTTCTGAACTCTTCAAGCCTCGCTCCAATGACCGTTCCCTGCCCTGCCATCGTTTCCAGGAGGATTCTCACCTTCTGGTGGCTGGTCCTATCCAGCACGGCTCGGAGCCCTTCAAGCAGATTCGCTATTCCCTTTTCCGCCCCGATTCCAAGGTGGGCCCCGGGGTGCAGCACCAGCTCACCGATCCCCAGCTGGTCGCACCGGTCGATCTCATCGATCAGCGCCTCAAGGCTTCTTCTCCTCTGGTCCCCCTCGGCGGCAAGGTTGATGAGGTAGGAGGCATGGGCAACGACCTGCCTGATGCCGCTTTCCCTGAGAGCCTTCAGGAAGGCGATCCCCTGTGAGGGCGAGATTGGAGGCGCCTTCCACTGGAGCTGGTTTTTTGTGAAAATTTGGATTGCCTCGCAACCGAACGTTTTGCCGCGCTCAATCGCCTTGAGGAATCCTCCCGAGATCGAAACATGCAGTCCGATCAGCGACACGCGGTTTCCTCCACAGTCCTCTTCAGGACGCGGCCCAACTGCCAAAGGATCCTGGCTGTCGCTCCCCAAACCCGGCAGTTTCCGGAAAGCTCGAAGACGGGAAAAAGGATGTGAACGTTCCCGTGCGTCCCCCATTCCAGGCGGGGAGGGCAAAGGAATTCCTCCACTTTCGGGAGCAGGATTTCATCCACCTCGTTGCGGTCAAAGCGCGGGAACGAAACTGCCCCGGGCTCATGAAGGGCAAGCACGGGGTGGATCTCGAAATCGCTTGTATAGGCAAATTCCCTTTCCAGCATCCCGTACAGTCGAACCCGTGCCGGATCAAGGCCGATTTCCTCCTGTGCCTCCCGTATCGCCGTTTCGAAAGGGCTCCTGTCGGAGGGTTCCCTCCTCCCCCCGGGGAAACCGATCTCTCCGGCGTGACGGTTCATATGCAGGGGGCGCCGGATCAGCAATACTCTTTCATCTTCTTCATCCCCGCAAAGAAGGACAAGCACCGCGCTTTGGCGGAACTTCCCCGCGGACGGGATCGTTTCCCAGCCGGGGCAGGCGGTTGGTATTCCTTCCCTTTGCAGTTTTTCCCAGAGCATTTTCCCTCTCTTGCCTACCTTTATCTCACGGTTACCTTGCCGTGATAGACCAGGCCACGAGAACCGTCCACGGTGACCAACATCCCGTCTTCGAGGAGCTTCAGGGCATCCGTTGCAGAAACGACGCAGGGGATGCCCATCTCCAGGGCGAGGATAGCGGCATGGCTCGTGAGCCCACCTTCCTCGCAGATGATCGCCGAGGCCATTCGAATGACATCCACATATTCCCGGTCCGTCTGCCTTGCCACAAGAACGGCTCCTGGGCGCATCTTGCTCCTGGCCTCGGCAGCGGTAGTTCCCTTGACCACTGGGCCATAGGCTTCCTTTCGAACCAGGGAAATGCCCTTCACGACAATCCTGCCGACCGTGTGCACCCTGACCATATCGGTCGTGCCGGCAATACCGGTCGGCATACCGGACGTGACGACAACGATATCCCCTTCGGAGGCCATCCCTTCCGCCAGGGTGGCCATAAGGCCCGACTCCACCATTTCCCGTTCCTCTGCATGGGTCTTCCCGGTCAGGATCGGAACGACCCCCCACACAAGCGCGAGCTCTCTCCATGTCCTGCGATCCGCCGTTACACCCGCTATCGGACAGCCGGGCCTGTACTTGCTGACCATTCTTGCCGTGCTGCCGCTTTGGGTCAGGGACAGGATCACCTTCGCCTGCATCTGTTCGGCGATCGTCACGGCCGCATGGCTTACGGCATCAGGAACCGTCTGGGAGGCCACCTGGGGAAGTGACGAAGGCCTTTGCCAGACACGAATTTCCTTCTCCGTTCTTGCGATGATGCGAGCCATCGTTTCCACGGCCTGGACAGGGTATGCGCCTTTCGCCGTTTCGCCGGACAACATCACCGCGTCCGCTCCGTCCAGAACCGCGTTCGCGACGTCATTCACTTCTGCCCTTGTCGGCCTCGGGTTCCGGATCATCGAGTCAAGCATCTGTGTGGCGACGATGACCGGCTTCCCTTGAGACCGGCCCAGGTCAATCATGCGCTTCTGGATCAGCGGAACTTCTTCGGCGGGGAGTTCCACCCCAAGGTCTCCCCTCGCAACCATTAAGCCATCGACGACCTCGACGATCTCTTCCAGCGCTGAAACGGCTTCGCTTGTCTCGATCTTCGCGATGATCTTCATCGCTCCGCCCATCTCCTCCATGACCCGTCGGACCTCCATGATGTCGTCCCGGCTGCGGACAAAGGAGACGGCGATATAATCAAGCCCGTGATCGAGTCCCCAGCGGATATCTTCACGGTCTTTTCCGGTCAAAGTGGGGATTTTCAGCTTCGCTCCGGGGAAACTGACTCCCTTCTGTTCCCCCAGTTCCCCACCGACGAGGACTTCCATCAAAAGCTCCGTGTCGCCCGCCTGGAGGACTTTCAAGTGCAGGCTACCGTCGTCGATGAAGACATCCTGGCCGGGGTTGAGTTCCCTGCAAACCTGCGGATGGCTGATCGAAACCTGGTTCTCTGTCCCCATCACGTCATGGGCGACAAACCGGAAGACCTGTCCCCGGACAAGGTTGACGGAGAGGCCGTTAAACAGTTTGCCCGTTCGGATTTCCGGCCCTTTCGTGTCGAGAATCGTTGCGATCGGGATTCCAAGCTGCTTCTCCACCGCCCGGATGTTTTCGACATTCTCCCCGTGGCTTTCGTACGATCCGTGGCTGAAGTTCAACCGGGCAACATTCATCCCTGCCCTGACCATACCGGCAAGCGTTTCCCTGGATCGACAGGCAGGGCCCAGCGTACAGACAATCTTAACCTTTTTCATCCTGCAACCTCCCGCAAAGGATTCTGCCGTGCTTGGTGTAGATTTCAGCGGCTCCCCTGATTTTCATCGCCGAAGTGTGCTCCGTGAACTGGGAAATCCAGACCTCCCCTGCATCGAGTTTCTCGGTATGGCTGAACTTGGTCTCCTGCCCCCTCGTGAGCCCGATCACCGTGACTCCATTCTCGAGGGCCTTGATGACAAGGTAGTCGCTCAGGACGGACTTGACTTCTCCCGCTTCTTCTCGCATTGGATTTCCCTCCGTTTCGAGGAATTACAGGATGACTTCCAGTGCTCCCTCCGAGAGATCCGTCAGGCGCTCCGCGAGGGATGGTTCAGGCTTTACCCGGATATCCTTCAACCGGATGAGCGTCACCGAATTCTCGCCCAGGTATTCGAGTAACACCGGAGAAGCGCCAGCGTGCCCCTTCAATTCGCGGCAGATGGCCTTGAAGGGCAGCGCACCTGCGGTGCCCTTCAGTCGAATTCTGACGAACGGTTCCTGGCAGGCCTCGATCTCCGACAACGGGATGATCTCTTCGGCGACCATCGTGATTCCGCCTCGATCCTGGACCTTCCCCCGGGCAAAAAAGACTTTTCCGGGATCCAGGATTGCCTTGACCTCAGGCCAGGTTTTCGGGAAGCAGACCACTTCAAGCCTGGCCTCCGTATCTTCGAATTCGAGGATTCCCATCAGGTCTCCGCGCTTTGTGGTTTTTTCCTTAAAGCCCACTAGGAGGCCGCCGACGGTTGCTTGGGTTTCAGGAGCCTTCCAGTAACGCAAGTCGGCGATCCGACAGGTCGAAAACCTCGCAATCCTCTCTTCCTCTTTTTCCAGCGGATGCCCAGAAATGAAAAGTCCCAGGGCCTCCTTTTCCAGGTCCAGCGTTTCCAGAACGGAAAAATCTTCCGTCTCTTCCATCTCGGGTTCTTCCCGGGGCAGTTCCTCTACCAGCGTCAGCAGGGATCTCTGGGCCCCGTCGCTCTGTTTTTTCTGCACGCGGTCAATCAGGATCGGCAAGTTCTCGAGCAGCTGCCTCCGGTTCGGATGGATCGCGGAAAACGCTCCCGCCTTGATGAGGTTTTCGACCACGCTCCGGTTGACAATTCGCAGGTCAACCTTGTTTAGGAAGTCCCAGAGAGATTGGAAGGTTCCTTTCGTTTGCCTGGCCTGCAGGATCGCCTCCACGGCAGTTTCACCCGCTTTCGCGACTGCCTTTAGACCGAAGCGGATCACCCGCCCCACGGCAGAGAAGGTGGCTCCAGACTCGTTGATATCCGGGGGCAGGACCTGTATCCCTGCATTTCTGACCTCGCGGACGTACCGCGCAAGGACATCCATTCTGGAACCGATCTGACTTGAAAGAAAGGCTGCCAAAAATTCGGCCTTGTAATGAGCCTTGAGGTAGGCGGTCTGATAACTGATCAGCGCGTAGGCCGCACTGTGGGACTTGTTGAAACCGTAACCGGCGAACTTCTGAATGAGATCGAAAAGGGATTCCGCCGTGCCCCGCTCGACACCGTTACGGAGACAGCCATCCACGAACTTTTTCCTCTGCTGCTCCATCACTTCCATTTTCTTTTTACCCATCGCCCTCCGGAGGAGATCCGCCTCCCCCAGGGAGAATCCCGCCAGCGTCGCCGCGATCTGCATCACCTGCTCCTGGTACAGGATCACTCCGTAGGTTTCCTTCAAGACGGGTTCAAGCAGGGGGTGCGGGTAGACAACCTCGGACCTGCCGTGCTTGCAGTTGATGAACTGGTCCACCATGCCACTCTCGAGCGGACCCGGGCGGTACAGGGCCAGAATCGCCACGAGGTCCTCGAAGGAATCCGGCACGATCTTCTTCAGGAGTTGCCTCATTCCGGGAGATTCAAGCTGGAAAACACCCAGGGTGTCGCCTGCCTGAAGGAGTGAGAAGGTCGAAGGATCATCCAGCGGAAGGGCGTTGATGTCAGGAACGTCCTTTCCGTTCAACCGGATGTTTTCGAGCGTGTCCTCGATCATGGAAAGGGTTCTCAGCCCCAGGAAATCCATTTTGACCAGGCCGAGTTTTTCGATGGCCTCCATGCCGAACTGGGTAACCACCTGGCCCTCCCCGATCTTCCGAACGGGAACCAGGTCGGTCACTTCCACGGGGGAGATCACAACCCCTGCGGCATGCTGGGAGCAGTGGCGGGCGAGACCCTCGATCTTTCCTGCCACTTCAAGAAGGTTCTTGATCGCGGGTTCCTTCTTCTGGAAAAGAGACAGGTCCGGCGACTCCTCCAGGGCCTCGGAAATGCTCCCAACGCCGTCCGGAACGCTCTTTGCCACCCGGTTTACATCCGCAAGGGGGATGCCTAAAGCCCGTCCGACATCGCGGATCGCTCCCTTGCTTTTCATCCGGTCGAAGGTGATGATCTGGGCGACATGATTCCGTCCGTATTTCTGCACGACGTAATCAAGAACTTCGTCCCTGCGCTTGTCGGAGATGTCCGTGTCGATGTCGGGCATGCTGATCCGCTCAGGATTCAGGAAGCGCTCGAAGAGGAGTTGGTAGCGGATGGGATCCAGTTCGGTGATCTTCAGTGCCCATGCGGCAAGGGATCCTGCCGCCGACCCCCGCCCGGGCCCTACCGGGATGCCTCGGGACTTGGCCGCCCGGATGAAATCGGACACCACGAGAAAGTACCCGGCGAAGCCCATTTTCTTGATGACTCCAAGCTCGTAGGACATCCTCTCCCGGTATTCTTGGGGAGGATTCCCGTTCATTCGCTCATCCAGCCCTTCCCAGGCGAGTTTCTCCAGGTAACTCTCAAGGGTTTCCCCTTCCGGGACCTCGTACCGGGGAAGCCGGTAGACGTTGAAGTCGAGCTTGACGTCGCATTTTTCCGCAATTTCAAGGGTATTCGTCAGCGCCTCGGGCAGTTCCCTCCCGAATAGCGTCCACATTTCCTCGGGGGAGCGAAGGTAGAAATCGGAAGCGCCAAACCGGTAGCGGTTAGGTTCGTTGACTGTGGCGTTGGTCTGGACGCAAAGCAGGATGTCGTGCCAGGAGGCGTCCGAGGCATTCAGGTAATGGGCGTCGTTGGTCGCCACCAGGGGGATTCCCGTTCTCTTGGCGATGCGGACGATCGCCTTGTTCACGAGGGCCTGCTCCGCCAGTGCGTTGTGCATGACCTCCAAATAGAAATTGCCTTTCCCCAGGATGTCCTGGTAGAGACTTGCCCGCTCCGCTGCCCCCTCTTCGTTCCCCTCGAGGATCAAGGAGGGGATTTCTCCGGCCAGGCAGGCGGAAGAAGCGATCAGGCCCTTGGAATACCGGGCGAGGAGGTCGTGGTCAATCCTCGGTCTGTAGTAAAAACCGTCGGTATTGGCAATCGAAACCAGCTTGACCAGGTTATGGTATCCTTCAAGATCCCGGGCCAGGAGGATCAGGTGGTTATTTCCGCCCTTCCGGTCCCGGCAGGTATGCCCCAGCGGATCCACATAAACCTCACAACCAATCAGCGGTTTGACTCCGCAAGCGTGGCATTTTTCGTAAAATTCCACCGCTCCGTACATGGCTCCATGGTCAGTCAGCGCAACGGCAGGCGAGCCCCATTCAGCCGCTTTGGCGGCAATTTCCGAACAGCGGATTGCCCCATCGAGAAGGCTGTATTCGCTATGAACGTGCAGGTGAACGAAAGGATCCTTCATTCCCCCACGCTCCCTTCGTCAAATCCAGCTATCCCACTTTCCTGGTCGTCCGTTCTGACCAGAAGGATTTCCCCGCCGAACCAGCCGAGCATCTCGTCGATCTGTGAAATCGCAGGATCTTCCGGGGGAGTTTCGACTTTCGTCCCGGTTTCCGGTGTTCGAACACCCCTCTCCGGCTTTTCTGCCTGGGCTTTGCGCTGTCGCCAGGGGAACAAACCGTCTTCCCCTGATGGGGAAGCCTCCTTGACCGCTGGTTCTTTCCAGGAAAACCGGTCCTTTCCGCAGTTGAACGCGAAAGGCAGGTCTCCCAGGGCACTTTCCTTCAAGGTATGGAAACGCCTCAGGTTTCGTTCCAGCCGGATCAGCTCGAAGCAGAAGCGATCACGGGTGGAAAAGGACACCTCGATGCCGCTCTCCCCGGATAAAACACGAGCTGGGACCAGAGCCGCGGAAATCTGCCGATCCTCCGGGTCCCGGCTTTCCAGTAGACCCAGCCAGAAACGGCGTACCGCATCGATATCCATTGCGGGCGCGGTATTTCCGGCCGGTTCCTTTTGCCGGTCCAAGACGGCAGGAGAAGGCTGGGAAATCCTTGTCCTCGGGGTATGAGGCTCCCTCTCCTGAAGCGGCATCTCTGCCCCGGTCCCGTTCGGACACGAAGCCGAGGCAGCCGGCAGAAGCCCCTCGAGAAGGAGCCCGGCCAGGACATCGGTCCGGATTCCCGTCCGAGATCGGCCGATCATGCGGGAAAGAGTCTCCAGGCAGTCGCGAAGCCCCTCCGCCGTCCAGAAACCGACTTCCCCGAGAAGGAACGATCTCTCCTCCCGGGAGAGCTCCAGCCCCTCCAAGGCAGTTTCTCCCCACGCTTTCAGGATCCATAGGTCCCGGAAGATGAGGAACAGGTTTTCCAGGACCCTTTCCATGGAAGTTCCCTTCCTCAGAGAGTCCATGAGTTCTGAGACGGCTTTTTCGGGCCTTGAGCGGAAGGAAGCAACGAACCTCTCCATCTCGGAACGGCTCCCGCCCCCCAAAAGAGCCCGGACGGAATCCAGCGTCACGGAGCCCGCCCCGACGGGGATCGCCTGCTCAAGGAGCGACAGGGCATCACGCATTGCCCCGTCCGCCTGCCTTGCGAGTTCCCAGAGGGCAGCCTCATCCGCGGGTATCCCCTCCTTTTCGCAAACCAGGGCCAACCGCGTTGCGATGTCCCTTCCTGAAATCCTGCGGAAAGGGATGTGCTGACACCGGGAACGAATCGTTACCGGGACCTTCTGGGGTTCCGTGGTCGCTAGGATGAAAACGGCATGGGCGGGGGGTTCCTCGAGCGTCTTTAGAAGGGCGTTGAATGCCGGCTCGGTGAGCATGTGAACTTCGTCGATGATGTAGATCTTCCGGCGGGAAGAAAACGGTGCAAGCGAGACATGGGCCTTCAGTTCCCTGACCTCGTCAATCCCCCGGTTGGAAGCACCGTCGATTTCTACAACATCCAGGCTTTCGCCCGCCGTGATCGCCAGGCAGCTCGGGCAAATTCCGCAAGGTTCTGCCTTTTGGGTTCCATCCTGGCAATTGAGAGCCTTCGAGAGAATCCGCGCCAGGGATGTTTTTCCGCACCCCCTGGGTCCGGAAAACAGGTAGGCGTGTACGGTCTTACCGGTTTCTAGGGAACGCTTGAGAACCGAGACGGCCGGGTCCTGTCCGACAACCTCCTCGAATCGCAAGGGTCGGTAACGCCGATAGATGGAAACATACCGAACCGCCGAAGGGAAGGCTTCTTTCTCGATCATCCCAGGTTGGCTCCTTTCCTAAAGGAGGTAATGTCCCATGGGATGGACCCGCTGGGCTTCGATTAAGGCTTTTTTCAGGTTTTCCGAAAAGACATCCAGGGAATCCATTCCCGCCGGAAGGTCGCTTTCTCGTACGATGGCCCCCTGGCCGACCCGGAGGACCCTGCCCTTTTCATCCCTCACGACTCCGATCTCGCTGGACATCAGTTCCATCTGGAAGTACCGATCAAGCCCTTTTTTGGTTCTCTCCATCAGGGACCGGCTCTTGTCGCTCGAAGGTCCCTGCCAGGCCGCTTTCCCGTCCAGGCTCATCACAAGCCGTTCTCCTTGAGGTTCGATGGTAACCCTCAGCAGGTGAAGAGGTTCCTTCCGGTTTAAAGGCCAGCCGGAATCCCGGATGAACTTGACCATGTAAAGGATTCTCTCGGGAAGGTCCGGGTGGTCCATGAAAACACCGGGATCGACGTAGGGGTGTTTCAACCGCTCTTCCGCCAGCCTTTCCATCAGGGTCACCGCGGCGGAAACCGGAAAGCCCGATGCCTGGAGGATTCGTAGGGCTCCCAGGTCCGCGTCTTTTTCGAGGTCCCTGCTATATGCATTCAGGATCGCCACCTGGGCGATGTTCGCTATGATCATCGCAGCAGCTTCCCCTTTGCTTGCGACGGCGACCGCCAAAGCGAGCAGGGACAGGCGTTCGTTCCGTGCGGACTGGATCATCCCGTGGCGGTGCTCCGCGTGGATCATTTCATGCGCCATGACCGCGGCCAGTTCGGCGTCGCTTTTCGCAAAATCCAGCATCCCGGTCGTAAAGTAGATGAAGCCTCCGGGCAGCGAAAAAGCGTTCGGTTGTTTTTCTCGGATGAGCCGTACTTCGTATGGAAAAGGCTTTCGAGCCTCCGGGAGGATTCTTTGAAGGATCGTCTGAAGCCGAGCCACTGGAACGGGATCTGCAACCCGCTCCCATTTCTTCTCGACCTGCTCGCAAACCTTCTTCCCCAGGGCAATTTCCCTTTCCTCCTCCTTGGAGAGGGCGCCCATTGCCCTGCGGGGCGAAAGAACAAGCGCGGGAATGAGGATCAGGACCAGAAAGATGAACGCTTTTCTTTTCAACAAGGAATCTCCTTCCCGGTCATTTTGCTGAAGGGGGCAGACTTCGAAACCACAGGGGAAACGGCCAAAACCATTTTACCATCAGGCAACGGCCGGCCGTTTCTAGAAGTTCTTTTGAACCTAGCTGGCAGGACAGTCAAAAAGGATGTCGAGGAGACCGTGGCTCCATTCCTTGAGGAGATCCCGGACACCTCGGTAGATTTCCAGGGATTTGCCATACGGGTCCGGGATGTCCGGAAGTCCGAGGGCTCGGATGCGCGAATGCTCTTCAGGGAACTGCGCGAGCAGGGCTTCCACGTGTTCCGCAGTCATGCCGACCACATGGTCCGCCACTTCGACAAGCGGCCGGGTCAGCTGTCGGCTGCGATGCCCGGAGAGATCGATTCCCCATTCCTTCATCGCTTCGATGGCGAAGGGCGTCGCGGGGAGACCGTCAACGGTAAACAGCCCGGCGGAAGAGACATCCCCCGGGAGTCCTCTCTCCTTCATCATCTTCCTTAGGAGTGCTTCCGCCATTGGGCTTCGGCACGTATTTCCCGTACAAACGAGAAGAATCCTGCAGCCGCGCGCAGGCTTTTGGGTCAGGCAAACGATGGCGGTTCCTCCTCCAGCATGATCCGTTCAAGGAGATCCGCCCGGTTGACCACGCCCACGAGGATCCCTTCCCGGACAACCGGCGCCCGCTTCAAGTGATTGCGAATCAGGGTAATGGCCACGTAGAAGTCGCTATCCTCTTCCGAAAAACTGACGACCTCTTTCGCCATGATCTTGCTCACGGGATCCTTCCCGATTTTCTTCAGTCTCTTCTGGAATTGGCCGTAATCAGGGATAAACGAGGGATCCTGCAAATAGTCAAAGTACCCCGGCAGGGCCGCTTTCACGATATCCTTCTCGCTGATGAAGCCGACAACCCTTCCCGTGCCGTCCACCACGGGCAGCCCGGAAACCCGGTGGCGCGTCAAGATCTCGATGGCCTCCGCGAGAGTCGTGTCGGCGGAAAGAGCCGTCAGGTCCCGGTCCATCACTTCACAGATTCGCATTTCGATTGCCCCTTCCTACAGAAGCCTTTCAAGGCGGATTCGGGGAATCTGTTTTTCTACGGCCGCACGGTCCTTGACTCCCTTTTCCACATGAAGAGCATTTTCAAGGGCCGCGGCCATGCCGAAAACGATCCTGTCCATCGTTTCCATCCCTTCCTGGCCAGCGACGATCAACCCGGCAATCAGCGCTTCCCCGGAGCCGAACATGGAAACGATCCCCTTCCGGTCGAACTCTGCCAGGAAAACGCCTTCCGGCGTACAAAACACGTTCCCATAGGTCCTGTAGGAGGCGATCACCCATTCGACCCCGTGAGAGTGAACCCTTTGGACCGCTTCGATGAGGTTGTCAAGGCTGTTCAAGGCGACTCCCTCATAGGCACCCATGAATCTCTGGTCCACTTTTGCGTAGGTCGGCCCTTCGTCGAGGGCCGCCAGAAGGGGCGCTCCCGCCGCATCGATGAGGGTCGGGATCTCCCTTTGCTTGGCGATCCGGATCAGCTCGCAGTAAAAGTCCTGGGGGACACCGGGAGGGAGAGACCCTCCCAGCACCACCAGTTCCGTTCTTTTGAGGATCCGCTCGTAGTTCGAAAGGAAGCGGGAGATTTCCTCTTCGCTGATGTAGGGGCCGGGTTCCGCCAGGCCGGTTTCGACTTTCCCGACCTCGTCTACGATATAGACATTGGTCCGGGTTTCGCCGCGGACATGAAGGAAGTTCGTCGTGATCTGGGCCTTTCTCAGGACGTCCCTGACATATTCTCCGCTGAAACCGGCAAGGAATCCCATAGCCGCGGTTTCCACCCCCAGCTGCTTGAGAACCAGGGAAACGTTGATTCCTTTACCCCCGGGCGAACGCTGCACCCGCGAGACTCGAAACCACCCCCCGGGCCGGAATTCAGGAACGACATACTCCTCGTCGACTGCTGGATTCAGCGTGACTGTGACGATCAAGGACAACCCCCCTTTGGCGGTGCTCCTTCCCTTCTACAGGCCCTTCAATTCCTCCGCGGAACGGATCTCCGTCCGCCCGACGACCTCGCCTTTCCGAATCTTCAAAGCGGTAGGAAAAGACTGGACCTGCAGTTTCTCGGCCATCCGCGAGTTCTTGTAACCGTCCACGAGAACCACCCGGTCCCATTCGGGGCTCGCTTCGATCTCGGCGGCGAGCTTCACCTGTGCCTCGTCTACGCTTGAAAAGAAAACCGCGGTGACCTCTTCCGGTTCAAGAAGCTTTCCCTCCAGGTGAACCTGCTCGGAAATGTAGGCGTAAGCCGCCATGGCGGCTGTCGCCCCATCCCCGGCTGCAGTGACGACTTGCCTGAGGTATTTGTCGATCAGGTCTCCGGCAGCGAAAAGACCTTCGATCGAGGTCTCCATTCTTTCGTTCACCTTGATCCATCCACCTCGGGCGGTCTTTAGCCTGCCGGATTCGATCAGGGGCTTCAAAAAGCCGATATTCGGCTCGTTGCCGATGAACACGAAAACACCGGAAACGGGGAGAACGGATCTCTCTCCGGTCTTAACGTTTTTCAAGCTCAAGCTTTCCACCATATCGGTGCCTCGGATTTCCTCCACGACGGAATCCCAGATGACGGCGATCTTCGGGTTGCCGAGGGCCCTCTCCACCGCGATCTTGTCGGCTCTGAAAGAATCGCGGCGGTGAATGATGTAGACCTTCGATGCGAACTGGGTCAGGTAAACCGCTTCTTCCACGGCGGTGTTCCCTCCCCCGATGACCGCGACCTCCTGTTCCTCGAAAAAGGCTCCGTCACAGACCGCGCAATAGCTCACGCCACGGCCGGTAAACTCCGCCTCGCCGGGGCACCCCTGCTTCTTAAAGCTCGCCCCGGTCGCAAGAAGGATCGCCTGGGCCTCTACGACCCCCTTGTCCGTGATCACAAGCTTCTTGCCGTCCTTGAACTCGATGGCCTGCACTTCGGCTTCCCTGAACTCCGGGTTGAACTTTTCCGCGTGTTCCCTGAACATGTCGGCGAGTTCCTGTCCGCTCGCGTGCTTCACACCCGGCCAATTTTCAATCTCATCCGTCGTATTGATCTGCCCTCCGGGCAACCCTTTTTCCAGGATCAGCACATCTAACCCCGATCGCCTGCCGTAGATGGCGGCGGTCAAGCCAGCGGGCCCTGCTCCGATGATGACGAGCTCCCTTTTTTCCATTTTCGATCGTCCTCCCTCGAAAAGTACGGCCCTGAAGGCCGGTTCCCCTCTAATCTCCTATTCTAAGCAAATCCTAACGACGGCGCCAGACTGCAACCCGTTCTTTTCCGGCCAGGTCCTTTTTGACCCAAACCAGCTCGAAAGCCTGGTTAGGCATTGTCCTGAGCGTCTCGGCCTGTTTTTCATCACCGATCTCAAGCAAAAGCCACCCGCCGGAGCGGAGGGCGCTTTCTGCCTCTCTCAGGATGTTCCTGACCTGCTGGAGGCCATCGCCACCCCCATCCAGCGCCTGGATAGGTTCGTAAAGCCGGACGTCGTCCATGAGCAAGGGGATCTCGGATGAAGGAATGTAAGGGGGGTTTCCCACGATCAATTCGAAGGGAAGCCAGGCAGAGGGAATCCCCGAGATCGAGGCCCCATGCCAGAGGAGGGCCCGATCGCGGAAAGGGGAACGAACGAGGTTGCGCCAGGCCCACGAGAGAGCAAGCGGGCTCTTTTCCATCATCAGGGCCATTGATTCTTCCCGCTCGGAAAGGAGGGCCAGGGCAATGCACCCGCTCCCCGTTCCCCAGTCTAGGAAGCGCCCCCCTTCGAAAAGCTCAAGCGCAGTCTCGACCAAGACTTCAGTTTCAGGGCGCGGAACCAGGCAACCGGGGCCGACCAGCAGTTCCTGCCCCCAGAAAGAGACTTTTCCCCTCAGATAGGCCACGGGAACGCGCTTTATCCGCGCTTCGACGAGGGTGCGAAGCCGAATCCCCTCGTCGGGCACTACCGGACGCTCGGGGTGAGCGAGCAATTCCTCGCGGGTACACCGGAAGGCTTCCGAACATAGGATGTCGGCTTCCAGGTCCGCCCTGGGGATTCCACTTTTCCGGAGTCTTTCACGGACCTCCCATCGGGTTTCCCCTCGTTTCATGCCTTCAATCCCCTAACTTTCCAGGGTCTTGAGTTTTTCAGCCTGGTCCGCAAGGTTGAGGGCTTCGATCAGTTCCTGGAGGTCCCCGTCCATGATCTGGTCCAGTTTGTAGAGCGTCAGTCCGATCCTGTGGTCAGTGAGGCGGTTCTGCGGGAAGTTGTAGGTTCGAATCCGCTCGGACCTGTCTGCGGTTCCGATTTGCCCCCTGCGTTCAGAAGCCAGTGCTTCCTGCTGTTTCTGAAGCTCGTTGTCGTAAAGCTTGGCTCGAAGCATGGCCATGGCTTTGACCCGGTTCTTCAGCTGAGACCGCTCGTCCTGGCAGGAAACGACCACTCCCGTCGGGATGTGGGTGATCCTCACCGCGGAGTCGGTCATGTTCACGTATTGGCCTCCAGCCCCGCTGGCCCTGTAGGTATCGATCTTCAGGTCTTCCGGGTTGATCTGGACGTCGACCTCATCCGCTTCTGGCAATACGGCCACGGTGGCCGTCGAGGTATGGATCCTCCCGCTTGCCTCAGTCACAGGAACGCGCTGGACCCGGTGCACGCCGCTCTCGTATTTCAATTGGCTGTAGGCTCCTTCGTTCGGGATCCTGAAAGCAACTTCCTTGAATCCCCCGATCCCCGTTTCGTTCAGGGTCAGCAGTTCCGTGGACCATCCCTGCCTCTCGGCAAAGCGGGCATACATGCGGTAAAGGTTTGCGGCAAAAAGCGCGGCTTCCTCTCCTCCCGCACCCGCCCTGATCTCGATGATCACGCTTCGGTCATCGTTCGGATCCTTCGGGATCAGCAGGACAGCGATCCGGCTTTCCAACTCGGTGATGAGGCTTTCCAGCCTTGCGATCTCTTCCCTGGCCATTTCTTTCATTTCACTTTCTTCGGTGTCAAAAAGCTCCCGGGCTTCCTTCAACTCCCTGCGGGCACCTTCGTACCTCCGAAAGGCGTCCACAATCTCAGAAAGATCCGAGTGCTTCTTGGCGATCCTTTGGAGCTCCTGGGGGTTTCCAACCACTTCGGGTAAGGTCATGAGCCGTTCTAGCTCGATGTAGGTTTTTTCGACTTCCTCGAGTTTCTTCACAAAATCCATCCGTTATCCCTCCACCACTTCAATGGGGGCCGCTCCTTTCCCCTCTTCGCCCCCGAGGGCAAGCTCAAGGGCTTTCCGTGCGACCGCCATCTGCCCCTCCTCCGGCTCCCTCGTTGTGAGGTATTGAATCCAGAGGGTCGGGAGCAGGATCCATTTTCCAGCCTTCGGGAAGCTTGACGCCCCTCGGATGATTTCGTATGCGAGTCCGATCACAAGAGGAAAAAGGAGGAGGCGGCTGCCGATCCTCCAGGCGATCGGACCGTTTCCGGCTAGCGCGAATACAACGATGCTGACCGCAACAAGGACGAGTAGGAAGGAAGTCCCGCATCGCAGGTGAAACCGGGAACTCGATTTCACGGAACTCATCGTATCCAGGGGAAGTCCCGCTTCGTATGCATTGATCACCTTGTGCTCGGCACCGTGGTATTCAAACACCCTCTTCATATCCTTCCAGAGCCCAATCACGGCGATGTAGGCGACAAAAACCGCCGCACGAACCAGGCCCTCGAGGATTCTCCCTTCCCAGGAGCTTCCCCAGTTCTCGCCGTAGAGGCGGTCCGTCAGCCAAACCGGCAATGCGATAAAGAGGGCCACGACAAGGGAAAGAGCGATCCCGACCGTGAGAGCCATTTCCCAGGCGGAGACCTTGCCGTCCTCTCCTAGCGCCACCTCCGCGGAAAGCGCCAGAGCCTTGTACCCAACCGTCAGCATTTCGGCCATCGTCGCCAGCCCCCTGAAAACCGGAAATTTCCAAATCCCGGAGGCTGCCCAGGGAATGTTCGGCCAAACCTTTTGAAAAAGGGCTCCGTCTTCCTGACGGACCGCGACGGCCCACCTTTCTCTACCCCTCATGAGGACCCCTTCAATGACAGCTTGTCCGCCTATCGGAAGCCTATCGCGCTTTTCGGCAGAAGCCCCGCACGCCGTGAGGCAGTCCTGCAGAAAATGCAGAACGATGCTAAGGTTTCTCAAGGAGTTCCTCCATACTGGAATAGGGCTCCCCACAGGGCCTCGCCTCCACACAACCTCCCCGGGTCAGGCAACCCGGACCTGCGGCGGCAAAAAGGCCTGGAGCCTTTCCTCTTGCGAGGCAAAGCATCTGCCTGGCAACTTCCCGGATTTCCCACTGGGCTCTTTTGCACAACCGGAGGGAGAAAAAATGAAGAAGCTCCCTGGCGTTCATCGTGACAACGAGATGTGTCGCACACGCATTGGGCAGGACGTAGCGGGCGTCTTCCTGGGGAACTCCGAGAGCCAGGAGTTTCCCGTAGGCGGCGTAAGCATTCCTGATCGCCTCCTCAAAGATGGGAAGAGCACCGGGATCCCTTTCGACCGTCTTCGGGGTCACGATTTCGGGAGTTTCTGCGCGGACGTATCTCTGGCTTTGCTGGCTGAAGCTCGCGATCCGGTGCCGAACAAGCTGGTGGGAACAAGCCCGGCTAATCCCGTCTACCGCAAAAACGAACGAGGCGTGCTCGAAGGGCGACAGGTGCCCGCTTCGAGCAAGATGTTTCAACAGGCGATCCGCCTCATCGGCCTTCAGATCGGAAACGAGCCCGCTTGCCGATCCGGGGCTGTAGCAGAGGCGCGCAGCGGCTGCAACAAGCCTGTCCGGTTCGGGTGTACAGGTGATCAATTCAACAAGTGGGGACATCGCTTCGCTTCCTTTCGTTATGAAAAAGGGGAGCTTGCGCTCCCCCTAATTCTCTTCTTCTTTCCTCTGCCCGTAATCCACTCCGGCATACTTTTTTTGGAATTTTTCGAGCCGCCCTGCCTCTGCGGACACAAAGCGTCCTTTCTTTCCCGTATAGAACGGATGACAGGCGTTGCAGACCACAACCTTCAGTTCCTTGCTCGTCGAGCGAGTTTCGAACGTGTTGCCGCAAGCGCAGACAACCTTGCACTCCTCGTAGCGGGGATGGATGTCCTTTTTCACGGTGGAGCACCTCCAAACAGACTTTTCTAAGACTACACGCAGAAGAAAACTCTATCACAGACCCTCGCCTATGGCAAGGGAAAGCTCAGATGTGCATGACCCCCAGGCCGCACCTCTCGTGGTGGGCCACTGCATGGTAGGCGGTGTCTCCGACCATGGAAACGGCGATCCACTTCCGGTTTCGGACGATCGCCATTTTTGCGCCGATGCTGGCTTCCAGGGTCCCGAGAGAAACGAAGCCGTTGATCGCTTCGAGCGCCGCGTGCATCAGGGCATGCATCTCCCTTGGATTCTTGTCGACGACTCCGGCATTCAGGGCAGCCCCGACCAGGGCCCGCGTGATTTTTTGCGGGAGATCGCTTGCCACCCCGCCGACCTCCGTCGCGACGGCTTTCCATCCTTCGTGGTTGAGTAAGGCTTTCAATTCTTCCTCTGACTTCTTGTCCGTGGTGCACGAAAGAAGCAAAGCCGCTCTTCCAACCTGGCTTTCTTCCGTAAAGCGTAACTTGATCGGCAACTCGAAACCACGGATAGGATTCTCCTGCTGTCCGGCTTCCTCCCAGGGGGAACTGGTTTGTTGCGAATTCTGCCGAACTTCCCTTACCGCGAAAAGTTCCCTGAGTTTCATTCCTTGAAAGACCTCCCTCTCTCCGACCCTTCCCTGAAACGGGAATATTATAACGCATGCCTTTCGACTTCTCCGCGGTGCAGTTGAGAATCCTCCATTTTGATGGTAAAGTATGGGGTAAGGTAGCAAAGCTTTTTTCCCACTTTTTCGCCGTGTTATTCTTCAAAGCAGGGCTAGTTTAAAAAATTCTTTAAAAGGAGGAGTTCGCTTTATGAAGAAAATCCTGTTCCTTTCGTTGGCTGCCCTCATGGTGATCGGGTTGGTTGCAGGCGGTGCGTCGGCCAAGACCTTTGTATCGATTGCAACGGGCGGAACCGGCGGGACCTATTACCCCATCGGCGGAGGTATTGCCCAGGTTGTCAGCAAGTACGCCCCGGATCTCCAGGTGACCGCAGAGACCGGGAACGCTTCCGTCGCGAACCTCAACCTGATCGGCACCCATAAGATCGAGATGGCCATGGTCCAGAACGATACCGCTTACTGGGCCTACAAGGGAAAGGCAATGTTCAAGGAAGAGTTCAAGAACGTGCGGGCCGTTGCCTCCCTTTATCCTGAGCATGTCCAGCTGATCGCCCTGAAGAGCGCCGGCATCAAGACACTCTCCGACCTGAAGGGTAAGCGCGTTTCCGTAGGAGCCCCGGGTTCCGGAGTCCAGGCTGACGTAAGCGCGATTTTCCTTTCGGCGGGCTTGAAGTATTCTGACATGAAGGTCGACTTCCTTGACTTCAACGCGACCACTCAACGCTTCAAGGACAACCAGATCGATGCCGGGTTTGTCGTCGCTGGCTATCCGACCGCATCCGTCATGGACCTAGCCACCACGAAGGAAATCACCCTCGTGAGCTTTGACAAGGCGACCCTTGAAAAACTGAGGAAGGACAGCCCCTTCTTCGTTCCCAGCGTCATTCCTGCAAACACCTATAAGGGCGTAACGACAGACACGCACACTCCGGCCGTCATGGCCATCCTTGTGGTCGACGCAAAGGTTCCCGACAAAGTGGTCTACGATTTCACTAAGGCCTTCTGGACGCACATCGGGGAAATTCAGAACGTCCACGCCAAGGCGAAGCTGATTACCCCGGAAACCGCCATGAACGGGATCACCGTTCCGGTTCACCCGGGGGCGGCGAAGTACTACAAGGAAGCCAAGATCAAGGTCCCGGAAATCAAGTAAATTACCCCTTCGACAAAAAATGGAGGCGGGAAATTCCCGCCTCCATTTTTTGTATTTGGAGAATCCGAGCTCCTAGAACAGACCCGTGATGCGCCCCTGCTCGTCCACGTCGATGAACTCCGCAGCGGGGTGCTTCGGAAGCCCCGGCATGGTCATGATCGTCCCGCAGATGGGCACCACGAACCCTGCCCCCGCCGACAGCCTCACTTCCCTCACCAGGAGC
>JALHIN010000031.1:0-22306 GCA_022839995.1 Synergistota bacterium | reverse complement strand
GCCAGCGTTCGTCCTGAGCCAGGATCAAACTCTCCATGGCTTTCCTGCCGAAACGCCCTCTTCCCTCTCTCTTTCCTTACGCTTGTCAAGGTGCTGATGTGAATTGGTACCTTACTGCCGAGCCCCTCTCTCGAGGGGCAAGGGGCATAATACATCGCCTGCCGAATCCTGTCAACACCTACGGAAGGTTTTCCTTCCCCGTGCCTTACAGCCCTTGATGCAACAAACGCTTACAAAGCCTCCCAGGTGCCCCGGAATGAACAAGGCACCCTTCCGATTCTGAGAGTTTTCGTTTTTAATTCCCGCCCGGATCCTAGATGTCTTCTTCTTCGAGCTCGAGCAGTTCTTCCTCGACGAGGTCGGACTGGGGCAGTTTTTCCCCGCTTGAGACCGCCTCGGCCGCGGGTGCCTTCGGAACCAGCAAGGCATTCCCTTGCCCCGCCTTTTCCAGGATCTCCTTCTTGATCTCTTCCATGAGCGCCGGTGTCTCCAGGAGGTATTTCGACACCTTCTCCTTTCCCTGCCCGAGGTTTTCGCCCTTGTACGCCAGCCATGATCCCTTGCGCCGGATCACTTCTAGGTCTATGGCCATGTCCACGACCGCCATCTCGGCCGGAACACCCTTTCCATAAATCAGGGAGGTGTGCGCGGTCCGGAAAGGCGGCGCGAGCTTGTTCTTGACGACCTTGATCCAGAGTTCGTGCCCGAGGGTATCGTCTCCCTGGGTTATGGCTTTCCCCCGACGGACCTCGATCCGCAGGGAGCTGTAGAATTTCAGGGCCCGGCCGCCCGTCGTGGTTTCCTGCGGGCCGCCGTAGCCCATGGTGGAGATCTGGGCTCTCAGCTGGTTGATGAAAATGACGACCGCCCGGCTCTTGGAGATCGCCGCCGTCAACCTTCGAAGGGCGTACGACATGAGACGGGCCTGGAGACCGACCTGGGTGTCTCCGATTTTCCCGTCGATCTCGGCCTGCGGGGTCAGCGCAGCCACCGAATCGACGACGATGATATCCACCGCCCCGCTACGGACGAGGGATTCGAGAACGTAAAGGGCCTGTTCTCCACTATCGGGTTGTGCGAGATAGAGTGACGGCACGTCAACTCCGAGGCTTGCGGCCAATCTCGGGTCCAGCGCGTGCTCCGCGTCGATGAAAGCCGCGATCCCGCCCGCCTTTTGTGCCTCTGCGACGGCGTGGAGAGCGATCGTGGTTTTCCCGGAACCTTCCGGCCCGAAAATCTCGACGACCCTTCCCCGGGGCAGCCCTCCGACGCCAAGCGCGACATCCAGCGGGAGGACCCCGGTCGGGATCACCTCCACTGCAACGTTTGTCTGGTCACCGAGGCGCATGATCGCCCCGTCTCCGAATTTCCCCTTGATATCCTCCAGGGCCTGTTCGAGGATATCTTCCCGCGTTAGAGCTCCCTTGCCGTTCTTTGCCATTCCAGGATGGCACCTCCTTTGGCCTAAACCCTATAAAGCGGAAAAGTCGCGATGGGGGAATAGAGGGGACCTCCCGGCCGCAACTCGCTTCTCATCAAGGTGACGAATCCCACTTTCCACCGCCCCATCGGAGGGTCGGACTCGCTCAGGTTTTTCGCCAGGGCCAGGGTGAAGTCCCCTGGATCCTTGATCCGTGCCAGCGTGAGGTGCGGACGGAACGGTCTCGTTTCCGGCTCGAATCCCAGGCTGACCGCAAGTCCTTCCACGGTCCTCCAGAGCTCGTGGAGGGGGCCCGTCTCGCCTGCCAGGTCCATCCAGAGGACTCGCGGAGCCCGGTAGTTCGGGAACGCCCCCACCCCGGACAGCTCAAGGTAAAAAGTCCTGTGCTCCTTTGCCGAGAGAGCCCCGGGAAGCCTGTTCCTCAGCTCGGCTAGCATTTCCTGCGGCTGCTCCCCGAGAAACTTGAGGGTCAGGTGGACCGCATCCGCTTGAACCCACTTGAGTCTTGGAGCCAGCCTCCTGAGAGATTCGAGCCATTCTCTGAGGGTTGCGCGGAGAGCCGGTTCCGGTTCAATGCAAAGGAACGCCCGCGTCCTTTCTCCCATCGGCTACCCCTCCTTCAGGGTTCTCCACAGCGTTTCCAGCGCAATCGCGGTCGCCCATCGTCGGATGTGGGCGCGATCGCCGGCCAGGTTTCGCTTGAAGGCCTTTCGGCTGCTTGGACCGGATACCGCGAACCAGACCGTTCCAACCGGTTTCGCTTCGGTGCCTCCTTCAGGCCCGGCAATGCCCGTAACGGCGACCGAAAGATCCGCCCCGAAGACCCGGCGAGCCCCATCAGCCATCTCGAGGGCGCATTCCCCGCTAACCGCGCCGTGGGCCTCGAGGGTTCGACGTTTGACCCCGAGAAGATTGGCCTTGGCTTCGTTCGAATAACAGACCGCGGTTCCCTGGAAGACCCGGGAAGCTCCGGGCACGTCCGTGATCGCTGCCCCCACCAGGCCGCCGGTGCAGGATTCGGCGCAGGCCAAAGAGATTCCTTCCCTTGCGGCACGGGTGACGATCGCGGGAGGCAGGTCGGTTTCCCCGTCTTCCAGGCAGTCGTCCGGCAGTTCTTTCCGCACCCTTAAAACGGCAGACTCGACCTCTTCAGCTTCCCCCCTGAACACCAGCGTGACGAGCCCGGCGGAAGGAAGGATCGAAACATGAAGGGTCCGCTTCAAGAGCAGGTCGGCGAGTTTCTCGGCCAGGAGGCTTTCCGGCCAACCGGCCACCACGACCTGCTTCCAGGTGCCCCTTCGCTCGATCCGCGGCAGGAAGTGCGCTTCCGCCATTGCACGGAATTCCCATGGCACCCCGGGGAAAGAAAACACGTCCGTCCCTTTCGTGGAAAAGGCGATGCCCAGCGCCGACCCTTGCGGGTTGAGCAGCCCCCTGGCACCATCCGGGATCAGCGCCTGGGTCGAACGCGCAGCCTCGACGCGGCTCCGGAGAGGTTCCTCGTAGCGTGCGACGATACGGTCGTAGGTCTGGTCATCCGCGCGCAGCGGGACATGGAGGAAACGGGCCAGGGCGAATCTCGTCCGGTCGTCGTGGGTGGGGCCGAGCCCTCCCGAAAGCACCAGGAATTCGACTTTTCCGACCCAGCCGGCCACGGTTTCCAGTATGGCCTCTTCATTATCGGGAATCACCTGGATTCCGCGGACCGGAACCCCTGCACCATGGAGCCTCGATGCCAGCCACGAGCAGTTCGTGTCCGAGCGGATACCGCTCAGCATTTCATCGCCGATCGCAAGAAGGGCCGCGCCGTTTCCCATCCCCTTCACCCCCTCGATCTACCGGAAAAAAAGCTGAAGGCCGCCACCGAAAAAGAGCCAGCTTGCACCGCGGATCAGCCCGTTGGTCAAGGCACCGCCCACGAAGTCGTCCGCGACGATCCCCCAACCGCCCGGAAGCCGTTCGGAGGTCGAAACCGGTACGGGCTTGAGGATATCGATTACCCGGAACAGGCAAAGGGCCGGAAGCCAATACCCGAACGGGAGCCCCAAGATCGCGACCCAGGTGCCGACAACCTCGTCGGCCACCACCTCGGGGGGATCTTCCCTGCCGGCCTGCTTTGCGTAGCGGCCAGAAGCCCACACGGCAAGGCCGGCAAACGCCAGGACGAACCAGGCGGGTACCGGACGGATGACCGCAATTAGGAACGCAGCGACAGACCCGACCGTCCCAGGCATCCCGGTCAAGTATCCGAGACCCCCGACGGTGGCGATCTTTCCTTCCCAGGTTTCCGGCATTCTATACCCCACCCGTTTTCACCTCCGCAACCAGATCGTGCTCCAGCGCCTCGAGAACGCTGACCCTTGCGAAAGATCCCGGCCGCAGGGAACCCCCGCCCCGGATCTCGACGAGGCCGTCGACCTCCGGCGCTTCCCGGTAGGATCGGCCCAGTGCAAGGTCCTCCCCCGGCTCGACCGATTCGACCAGGACTTCCAGCGATCTTCCTTCAAACCGCTCCTGCCTTTCCAGGGAAATTTCCTCCTGGAGGCGCATCAGCCTGTCCAGGCGGCGCTTTTTCGTTTTCTGCGGCACTTTGTCCCGAAACGTCGCGGATGCAGTCCCTTCTTCCGGGGAGAACTCGAAGGCCCCAAGCCGGTCAAAGCGGACCGAAGCCATAAAGTCGAGCAATTTCCCGAAGGCGGCTTCGTCTTCTCCCGGGTGGCCGACCATGACCGTCGTACGAAGCGCAAAATCCGGGTCCGCCTGGCGAATTCTCGAGAAAATTTCCTCCAGGCGATCCGGAGGGATCTCCCGGTTCATCCTTGCCAGGACGGCGGAATCCGCGTGCTGGACCGGGATATCGAGGTACCTCAGGAGGCGGTTGCTGTTCAGCACCTGCTCGAGCAACGCGTCATCGATACCCGAGGGGTGAAGGTACAGGAGGCGAAGCCACGTTCCCTCCGGAACAGCTCCTTCGACTTCCCGGAGAAGGAGCGGAAGCGAGCGCTTCCCGAAAAGGTCCATGCCCCAGGCTGTCAGGTCCTGCGCCACGAGGCAGATTTCCCTTGCCCCCTGCCGTACGAGCTCGAAGGCCTCTCTCGCGAGAAAATCCGGAGGAAGGCTGCGCATTCTTCCGCGAATCGAAGGGATCGTGCAATACGAGCACCGGTTGTCACAGCCTTCAGCGATTTTCAGGTACCGGCTCCAGGGGGAAGAACCCGGCAGCCCTTTCCTGCGTTCCGGGCAATAGGAGGCACCCTCCGCAAGCATTTCTCCCAGCAGGCCCCAGTCTTCGGCCTCCGCCCAAAAATCCACGGATGGGAGCTCTTTTTTGAGTTGCTCCCCGTAACGGTTCAGGAGGCAGCCTACAACCCCGATCCGCTCAAGCCTCCCTTTCTCCTTCAGCCCTTCCAGCTGCAGGATGGCGCGGATGCTCTCTTCGGTTGCCGGCCGGATAAAACCGCAGGTGTTGACGATGGCAACCCCGGCTTCTTCAACACTTTCCGCGAGTTCGTACCCCCAGCCTTCGAGGGCTGCGGCAAGACGCTCGCTGTCAACCTGGTTCTTGGCGCAGCCGAGGCTGAGCAGGAAAACCTTCTGCATCCTAGCGGACCGTAAACGAGCCATCCGGCTTGTAGAGAACCGTCACGACCTTCTGCTGCGTCGAAGGACGGCCGAGATCCTTTCCCATCCACCGGACGGACACCCCCGCCGGTTTGCCGTACCGAACCCGGATTTCCTTGTCGGAGGGGAAACTCCGGCTTTCTCCCTTCTTCAGCGTCCCTCGGAAAAGCGTTTCGCCTTCCCTTGTGACAAGGATCCAGCAGGGTTCCAGCGCGGAGATCTCCAGGGACCCGGAAACGCGTGCGCCCGGATTGCCCGTTCCAGGTCCATGTCCCGGCAGCCAGCTCAAGTCATCGCTTTGCGGTTCGACGCCGGCCGCTTCTCCCTGGGAACCCGGCGTTTCGGCGGGAACGGAAGGACGATCCAGGGAGACCTGCTGGGCAGGGGAAGGCTGCAGTTGAGCAGCCACCGTCGCCTGCTCCGCCTTCCTCTCGATCGCCTTGCCCAGGATTCCTTTCTGCTGCCAGAGAAGGTACCCCGCCAGAAGAACGGCAAGGGCAAGCAACGCCACGACCCACCGATTGTCCCTGCGCCGGAAGCCCCTCGTCACCGCAGGCTTGGCGAATGGCGTTCCAGGGGGTTCGTCATGGACCCAGGATCGGAAGAACTCTTCATATTGAGGCAAAAGCTCTGTGGAGCCGAGATACTCCAGGTACATCCGCACCATTCCCCTTGCATACACGGGTGCGGGGAGCTCTTGGAGTTCCCCCCTTTCGATAGCCCGCAGAATTTCCACCCGCAGGCGGGTCTCAGCCGAAACGTCCTCGATCGTCTTGCCCTTCTCCTTGCGTTTCCAGCACAGGTAAGCCCCCAGTTCCCTCAGTGTCTGGTCATTCACCGGAACCCGCCTCCCTTGCCTTTCTCCGAAGCAGCCTGGCGGTCGAAGCCGGATTCGCCTCTCCGAACACGGCATTCCCGGCAACGATCACATCACAGCCGTTCCTGACGACTTCCTCGACATTGGCTAACCCGATCCCGCCGTCCATCTCCACGAGGAACTCCAACCCCAGCGCTTCTCTCCATTGGCACAGGGTACGGGTCTTGGAAAGGACTTCCGGGATGAAGGCCTGTCCCCCGAACCCGGGATTGACCGACATGACGAGAACGAGATCGACGAAGGGCAGGACCGGTTTCAAAGCTTCCACGCTGGTCCCCGGGTTCAGCGCCACGCCGGGCCTGCTGCCGCCTTCCCGGATGGCCTGGAGGACACGGTGGAGATGGGGTGTCGCCTCCTGGTGGACCACCAGGTAGTCCGGCCTCCATCGGAGGAACGGGTCGATGAAGTTCTCCGGGGGTTCCACCATGAGGTGAACGTCCAGCACGGCATCGGGAAGAGCCGATCTCAACGACTTCAACAGTGCCGGCCCATACGAAAGGTTGGGGACAAAGTGGCCGTCCATGATGTCGAGGTGAATCCAGTCGTACTCTCCTTCGAGCGATTGTATGCCTTCCCAGATCCGGAGCGGATCCGCCGAAAGCAGGGATGGAGCGATTTTCGGCTCTTTCATGGACGGTACCTGTCCTGCCAGACGAATTCTCCGCCCAGGTAAACGGTCACGGCCGCTTCCCGGACGTAGGGGACGTTGACCGCGATCGACTCCCCACCCTTGACTTCCCTTTCAAGGACCGTTCGCGTCCCCTCGGGGTCCACCACTTCGATCTTCAGGGGAAGGGGCCTGGAGAGGGGCGGGACCTGGTAGCGCACTTTCGCCGTGTGTCTCGGCTCTTCCGTTTTTACGGCTGCCTGCGGAGATGCAACCGGGGCTTCCATCTTCGGGGCCGGGGCTTGTGCCGCGGTTGCCTTTTGCTCGGGTTCTGGGGTTGCCTTCCTGGGGGCAGCCCCAGTCGGTTCCGGGGCAACCTCCTGCTTCGTTTCCGCAGCTTTGTTTCTTGGAGGAGCTTCCAGGTCCTCTTCGGTCGAAGGAGCAGGCGGCTTTGCCTGGTCATTCGGGGCCGTTGCAACGGTCAACGCGATGCGGCTTCCGGCAGGTACCTGGGCTCCTGTCCTGGGGACGGTGGAAACCACGATCCCTGGAGCGGTTGCCTGGGAAGCCAGGTAGCGGACTTCCACGCCAAGGCCCACAGCCTCGACGAGGGACCTGGCTGCGGCTTCCTGCTTGCCAACGACATCCGGCACTGCGACCGGTCCGCCCTCCGCTCCCGTTCCCCGGCTCACGAGAAGGTCGACGCGGGTGTCCAGCGGGACCATAGCCGGTGCTGCAGGGCTCTGCGCCAAAACCGAGCCCGCCGGCTTCTGCGGATCTGCCAGCCGGAGGACATCCCCCACCTGGAAGCCGGCCTCGGCCAGCTTGGCCTTGGCTTCGTTGAACTCCATTCCCCGAACATCCGGGAGCGGCTTTTTCTCTCCTCCCCGGCTGACCTTCAGAATCACGAGGCGCCCCCGGGCCACTTTTTCCGAGGCCCCCGGCCACTGGGAAACGACCGTTCCCGACGGAAGCTGGGACGTCACCTGGTCGATGCGAACCAGAAGCCCGGCTTTCTGAATCGTTTCAACCGCCTGGGCGGACATCATCCCTTCAACGGCAGGCATCGGGATCGTCCGACCGCCCATGAAGACGAAATAGAACGCCGCCGCTGCCGATCCGGCGATGACAAGAACGAGCAGGAGCATCGTCCAACGGATCCACTTCACCCCAGTACCCCCCCTATGCTCTTTTCATGAAGGCCGCGATGTAAAACCCGTCGATCCATGGAAGTTTCGGCCAGAGGATGCGGCCGTACGGCTTCCCCTTTACCGAGATGGCACCCGGCAGACTCAAGGGCAGTTCCACCAGGTCCCAGCCTGAGCCCAGGACGGATCCGACGACCTGTTCGTTTTCCTCGCGAAAGAGGCTGCAGGTACAGTACACCACGATTCCCCCGGGTTGCACAAGACGGAAAGCCCTTTCCAGCAAGGAAGCCTGGAGTCGTGCCATCTGCGCGAGGCGTTCCGGCGTCAGCCTCCACTTGGACTCCGGGTGCCGCTTCCAGGTCCCGCTTCCGGAACAGGGCGCATCCAGCAGCACCGCCCTGGGGGCCTGCTCCGGCTCAAGCGTCCGTGCGTCTCCGACCTTGAACACCGCGCGGCGGGAGACGCCGATCCGCTGCATTTCCGCCTTTGCCGAAGCCACCTTTCCCGGGCTCAGTTCCCAGGATTCCACGGGGACACCTTCCGGCAAACGGCAAAGAAGCTGCCCGCTTTTGACCCCTCTTCCGGAGCACATCTCCAGGACGGGTCCTCCGTCCAGCAATTCGAGGAAAGCTTCGACGACCAGCATCGCCGATTCGGTCTGGGGAGTCACCCACCCTTCAGCGAAACCGGGAAGGGAGGGAGGGAACGGGTTGCCCGAAAGCCTGCAGCTTCCCTCCAGAAGGGGAGAAGGCCACCCCCGGATACCCGCCTTTTCCAGTCCCGCCAGGAAGTCCCGCTCTTTTTCGGGCCTGTTCAGGCGCACCGAGAGGCAGGGCTTCATGGAAGAAAGCTTCCAGAGGTTCCGCGCTTCTTCCTTTCCCCATTCTTCAATCCAGCGGCGTCCCGCCCACGAGGGAATTCCCAGAAGAAGGCACTGCTCTTTGGCGTCAGGCGAACGTTCCATTTTTTCCAGGATGCGAGGGGCTTCCTCTCCGATCCTCCGGAGGACTGCGTTGACCAGTCCTGCCTCGTGGGGAGACCGGCCGGCCTTGACATGGCCGACCAGCGCGCTGACGAGCACTTGCGGAGAAAAGCGCCGAAGCTCCATGAGACCGGCGGTACCGACCATCAGGACATCCGCCGTTTCAGCAGAAAGCGCATGGAGGGGCTTTTTCAGGAAAAGGCCAAGCAGGTGCTTCCAAAGCGATTCCCTCCTGGAAGTCGCATATAGGAGAGAAGAAGCCAAAACACGGTCAGGGGGTTCCAATCCCCCTCCCAGCTTCCTCAACGCTTCCGGGGCAAAGGCTCCCCTGCGAACTTCCCGGCGACATTCCAGAGCAGCTTCGATCCCTCTCATGGCGACCCAGCCTTCCCAGTGGTTCCACGAACCTTTCGAATCATACCACCGTTGTCCTCCGATCGTTCCGGCCCGCAAGGCGGGCCTAGAAAAAAACGACGGGGGAGCGAGGGTCTCCCCCCACTCCCCTCGGTTTCGGCTTGGTAGAACGGGCTAATCCCTGCGCCCCCCGATCATGCCCCTCAGGAGAAGGAGGCGGAAAAGCTGGGCGACCGCCATGACTGCCGCTGCCACGTAGGTCAAAGCCGCTGCACGAAGAACCGCCCTTGCCCCGCCGATCTCGTCCATGTCAAGGGTTCCGGTATCGGCCAGGAGACGAAGGGCCCGGGCGGAAGCATCGAACTCCACCGGCAGCGTCACGAGGTGGAAGACAATCACGCCCAGGAAGAAAAGGATCCCCAGATCCATCAGGAAAGGGGTCCTCATCAGCAGGCCGATGAAGAACAGCGGGAAGGCAAGCCACGAAGTCAGGCTTGCTACGGGTACGATCGCATTCCGCAAACGGATCGGCACGTAATCCTCCGCGTCCTGGATCGCGTGCCCTACTTCGTGGGCGGCAATCCCGATTGCCGCCAGGCTCGAGCTCGAGTAAACCCCTTCCGACAAGCGCAGCACCTTGGACCGGGGATCGTAATGATCCGTCAGGTTTCCTGGAACCCGCTCAATCCGGATCGCGGAAAGACCGAACCGGTCCATGATCGCCCTCGCCACGTCGCACGCCCGGACTCCCCTGCGAGAGGGGACCTGGCTGTATGTCGCAAAGGCCCCCTGAACCTTTGCCTGGGCCCACAAGCCGAGCAACAGGGCAGGGATAAGGAGCACAAATGTCGGATCGAACAAAGGGAACATGCTTCGCAAACCTCCTCTGTGGTGCGGATCAGGATCTTCCCGCAACCTTCGATTCGGATTTTACACGACCGGCCGGCAAAAGGCAAGATTGGTCAAATATTAGTGGCGATAGAACTCCGCCATCGAGGATACGAGCCATTCCTGCTCTTCCGCCTTCAGTTCCGGGAATATGGGAAGCGCGAGGCACTCGCGGCTAAGCGCCTCGGCCTGCGGGAAATCCCCCTCGGCGTAACCCAGGTCCGAGAAGCAGGGCTGCAGGTGGAGGCAAAGCGGGTAGTAGATCCTCGTACTGATGCCTTCCGATTCCAGGAAGGCCTGAAGCGCATCCCGGTTCCGGCAGCGGACGACATACTGGTGGTAGATGTGCGTGTTTCCCGCTGCCTCGACCGGCGGGAGGACCTGTTCCTGAAGGCCGTATTCGCGGAACAGCAGGGCGTACCGCGCGGCAGCCTGTCTTCGTTCCTCGTTCCACTCCTGCAGGTGACGTAGACGGACCCGAAGGATCGCCGCCTGGATCTCGTCGAGCCGGCTGTTGATCCCCACGGTGTCGTGGAAGTAGGTTTCCGTGGATCCGTGGACACGGAGACTCTTCAGGCTCTTCGCCAGGTCCTCTTTCGTCGAGGTGACCATGCCTCCGTCCCCGTAGGCCCCGAGGTTCTTGGTCGGGAAGAACGAGATGCAGCCCAGGTCACCTACCGCTCCAGCCCGGTAGATCCTGTCGCCGACTTGCCGGCAGGCGCCGAAGGCCTGGGCTGTATCCTCCACCATGGCAATCCCTCTCTTTTCCAGTTCGGGAAAAAGCTCTTCCACGGGGACCATTTGCCCGAAAAGGTGGACGGGGATCACCGCCCTGGTTTTGGGGGTGATGCTCTCGAGCACCTGGCCGATGTCCATGTTGTAGGTTCCCGGATCGATGTCGACGAAGACCGGCCTCGCTCCGACCCTGGTGATGCAGCTCGCGGTGGCGAAGAAGCTGTAGGGGGTCGTGATGACCTCGTCTCCCGGGCCGACCTTCAGGGCCATTAGGGCAAGGACAAGCGCATCCGTTCCGGAGGCACAAGCGATCGCATGGGGAACCCCCAGCGTACGGGCGACTTCTTCTTCGAAAGCCCGGACTTCGGGGCCCAGGATGAAATGCTGGCTTTCGAGAACCTTGTCCACGGCTTGGCGGATCTCATCTCTCACGCGGTCGTAATTGCGTTTCAGGTCAAGGGTCGGTAATCTGCGAGCGGGCATGAAAAACCCTCCTAAATTGTGAACGGGATTTGAACACCGGGATTATACCAACTCATGGGTTAATCCGGGATTTTTTTCGTTCTTTCTTTCGCAATCGTGTTCTTCCGAAAAAAAGAGCCCCCCTCGGGGGCTCCTGCCGGGGGCGGTCGTTTTCAGAATTCTTCCGCTTCCTTTGGCGGCTGGAGGTCTTCCATCGAAAACCGGAGGTGCTCCCTCATGAGGGCCTCCGCCTTCTCGGGCGACCTTTCGGCCAGCGCTGCAATGATGGCTCGGTGCTGCGGGATGCTCGGGTTGGTCTCGATATTGTAGAACGGGTCGTAGAAAACAATGTAGACGTTCGTGCGGGCCAGGATGTTTTCCACGTATTCCGCCAAGATCCGGTTTCCGCTTGACTCGGCGATGGTTCGGTGGAAGTTTTCGTTCACTTCCAGGTAGAGTTCCAGGTTCTTTTCATGAAACGCCCGCTCTTCTTCGAGAACCGAGTCCTCCAGCCTCCGCAGCTGGCGTTCCGTGATCCGCTCGGCGGCCAGCCGAATGGCCAGGCACTCCAGGTGCTCACGAAGGATATAGGCGTTTTCCATTTCCTTCTGGCTGGGGCAGGCAAGGCGGGCCCCGCTGTTCGGGATGATGGTGACCAGCCCCTCGCTGGCGAGGCGTCTCAAGGCTTCCCGGACAGGCGTCCGGCTAACCCCCATCTGAACCGCGATGCTCACCTCCGGCAGGCGCTGTCCGGGCTGCAGCTGCTTGGTGATGATGCGGTGCCTCAAATCCTGGTAGACATAGTCAGCCGACGTTGTATAGAAGCGCGCCTCTCTCATCGATCCATGGCCCCCCCTATCATCCTGCATACCGTTCTGTTTTGTACCACTTGGGTGCAATCTTATCACGCGGTTAGGTTGCACACAACAAAAGTCTATCCCGGTTCGTTTATACTGTTCCAGGGACAACCGCATCCGCTTTGCCTGGAGGATTTCGAGTGAGAATTCTGACCTTGTTCTTTTCCATCGTGACCCTCGCCAGTTTTGGCAGGGCCCTTGCGGGGTTCGGCGGGTTCCTTTTCGGGAAGGGCCGGGTCGACTACATCGTCCAGGGACTGGCGCTTGGTTTCGTATGCACCTTGGCCGCCTTCTGGACCTGGAGGCGCTACCTGAAGGAGATCAATTCCGCCGGGAAGACGAACGGTCAGGAATGAACGGTGGGGATTTCCTCCGCGGCGCATTGCCCGATCAGTTCCTCGACGATTTTCCTCAGCGCGCGCCTGTCGTGCCGGCCTTCCCGGTTGCAGGCCTTGGCTTCCTCGCCGCAAAGGAGGCATGTCCTGGGGGGTAGTCCAAGAGCCTCGCGACCGATATTCCCCGACTGAACCCGGACATCCAGGTCCAGGGCCCTTCCCCAGGAGAGGGCCTCTTCCAGCGCAAGGCATTCCTGCTTGAGGCGAATCGGATCCAGCCCCGGAAGCACGCCGATCAGGAGAGCATAGCCAGCTCCGTTCAGGAGGCCGATTTCCGCCCCGATTCCCCACCCGAGGGAAAGGCACCGTTGTCGAACCAGCCAAGCGGTCCACTCGACGCAGAAGAGGTCATTCCTGAGCCTTTTCGGGAAACCCGGGATGTTCAGGGAAACCTGCACCACGGTCAAGCCGGCTTTCAAAAGCCTGGCTTGCGTCCTGGATCTTCCTTCCCTTCCCTCAAGCACTTCCCAGAGGCTCTTCATCACCGGTAGCCCCAGGCCAACGCCATGGCGCAGACTGCCCCGGCCAGGTCCTGCGATCCATGCCGGCTGATCGAAAGCCGAACCGCCTCCACCCGCCTGCCGCTCACGGAAAACTCTTCTCCGGGAGATAGGCGGACCCCCCGGGCAGCCGCCCTCGAAACAGCCTCCTTCCCTTCGATCCCGGGAGTCTCCAGCCAGAGGTAGATCCCTCCTTCCGGGCGCTGGAAGGGAGCTTGCGGAAGCTCTCTCGAGATGGCTCCCGCAAGAGTTTCCATGCGTATGGCCATTTGCCGGCGGGCGGCATCCAGCGCCCTCGAGAGATCCCCCGTTTCGATCAGGTTCAGCACCAGCATCTGAACGAGGGAAGAGGCACCCCCTGTCCGGATCTTCCGGATCAGCCCCGCTTCTTCCGCCAGGGAAGGGGGCAGGAGCATGTAGCCAAAGCGAAGACCCGGGAAGAGAACCTGGCTGAAGGATCCCATATACAGCACCCGCTCCGCTTCCGGCAAAGACTTCAACGCCGGGACGCTTTCTTCGCCGTACCGGAGTTCACCGTAGGCATCATCTTCGATCACCCAGGTCCCCGTGCGGACCGTTTCCGCAAGGATCGCACGCCTCAGCCCTAGCGGCAGGGTCCGGCCGAGAGGGTTGTGAAAGCTAGGGATCAGGTACAGTGCATCTTGCCGATTCATGCCCGAAACGAATCCCGGGATTTCGGCAGGGTTCTCGGGCAGGCAACTGACCTCGATTTTTTCGCTCGAGGCCATCAGAACCGCGTCGGGATAGGTCAAGGGTTCTACCCAAAGCCTCCTCATCCCCGATACGGCCAGGGTCTTGAGAAGCGTTGAGAGCCCCTCCTGGAGACCGGCGGTGACGAAGAGGCTTTCCCACGAAGCGGGGATTCCACGGGCTGCCGCATGGCTGACCAGGGCGCGCCGAAGGGGCTCGAGCCCCTCGGGGGGGGAACCGAGAAGCGCAGCTTCCGGAAAGGTGCGGAGAATGTCCCGCAGGGCCCGCGTGATCGATTTCAACGGGACGAGATCCATCGAGGGCAGCCCGGAGGCCAGGTCCAGGACAGCCTCTGCCGACGGCCGGGTCCCCCGCTCCGTGCAACTCCCGATCACAAAGGCGCCCCTCCTCCCTTCCAGCCTGATGATCCCGTCGCTTTCAAGAAGGGCATACGCCTGCATTACCGTGGTCCTGCTGACATCCAGTTCCTCGGACAGCATCCGGGTTCCCGGCAGGCGGGTTCCCGGAGGAAGCGCCCCGCTGGAGACGAGACGCCGCAAGTGCTCTGCGACCTGAAAATAGAGAGGAGTCCCGCCTTGACGGTGAATCGGGATTTCAAGCAAGAGTTCGATCCCCCCGGTCCTCGTGGTGTATGCTACAGTTCTAGATTGTACCGAACTTTTAAGGAGAAAGGCGGAGGTCTTTTGAATCACGCAAGCCTTACCCCCCAACTCGAAGAAGGGGACCTGCTGGTTTTTGACGTGGACGGCGTCCTGATCGACACGAGGCGTTCCTATCCCTCGGTCATCCGGGCGGCCATACAATGGGGATGGCGTAGAATGCTGGGACTGGAAGCGGACTGCACGGGGTTTGAATTGGAACACTTTCGGGTCAGCAAGAGGCATCCCGGCTTCAACGACGACTACGATATCGCCTGGGTGCTTCTTTCCGTCTCCGCGGCCCGTTCCAGGAAATCCGGAGACAGAAGACTATCCCGTTCCATGCCTTCCCCGGAGGAATGGGAATCGATCCTGAAGGAGTTCCCCGCGGAAGGCGTCGTTTTTCAAACGATGGGCCGGTACGGGGATCCGGTCGGCCGAGATCGATTCCGGGCCTTGTGCGAGGAAATGTACCTGGGCGAACATTTTTTCGGAAGCGGAAGGCAGACGTCGCTGAAGAGGGGGCTCTGGCACCAGGAAAATCCCCTCCTGGACGTGCATTGGAGCGAACTTCCCCTCCCCGTGGGCATCTATACGGGGAGGTTCCTTCCCGAACTCAGGCTCGCCCTGATTCGCCTGGGCTGGGAAGACTTTCCGCCGGATCGCGCGGTGACGCCAGAAACGGGAATCAGCAAGCCCTCGCCTGAGGGGTTCTCCCGTCTTTGTGAGGTGACTGGGACTCGCTTCCCGGTCTATTTCGGAGACACGGGAAGCGACAGGGAGAGTCTCAGGGGGTTCGGCAGGGGAATCTTCGTTGCGGTCGGAGGCCTGCTCCCGGAAGAAACCCTCCGTTTTGAAACCGTATCGGAGGCCCTTTTGAACCTCGGTTTCCTGAAGGGAAGGGTCAGTGGCGAGTCCGGCTCGACTGGATGCGCGAGATGATTTCGGCCGCCCCCGAGGAGTTGAGGTAATTCCAGGTCACGTCTGGAACGAGACGGCGCACCCCAGCCCAGTCACTGCACCGAATCCTCTCCCGGACGGTGGACGCGGAAACGATCGTGCCGTCGTCCAGGGCATACCGCGGGATCTCGAAAAGTTCGACCCCCCGAGCGGGCAGGATGGACTTCATCGCTTCGTTGTAGGCCCCTGTGACTTCGCAGTAGGGTTCGGTTCCCACGAAACGGACCCGGAGGTCGAGTGCCGGGACGAAAAGGTTCGCGAAAAGGGTCACGTCCAGCTTCGCCTGGATCGCGGCCGTTTCTTCGGATCCCTTGTCTCTCAGGAAATAGGTGGGGAAAGTCGCGGGAGACACCGCGTAGGCCCCGCTTTTCAGGACGGTCACGTTCGCCAGGTCGGAGGTCCCTTCTCGAACCAGGGCGTAGCGGTCCTTGAAAGGGAAAAGGGAAAGGTCGGCTTCCACGACGATGATGAAGAGCCGGTCGCAGGAAGAGGCGGCGCGTTCGATGAGGAACCGGTGCCCCAGCGTGAAGGGATTGCAGTTTACGACAACCGCACCGTTTTTGCCCCCTACGGCACGATTCTCCTCGAGGTAGGCCCGGTACGCGTCAACTCCCGGCTCCCCCATCTCGAGGAGGACAACCGAACCCTCCACCCGGGCCAGTTCCCTGAACCCAAGGGCGGCGAAACGATCCGCCGATTCCGGCTTCGTGTAGACGAAGAGGCGCGTCATTCCGCGCTCCCTCGCGAACTCGACCAGCCTGGAAATCACGATGCCGGAAAGTCCGGCTTCCTGCCAGGAAGGATCCACGGCGACCATCCGGATGACCTCGCCCTGGAGGCTTCCAGTCGCGATCAGCCGGCCTGCCGGATCCTTCACAAGAACGGTAATGTCCGGCTTCCCTTCGAAACGGAGCCCGTGATCGTCCAGGAACTTCCTGAGCCGTTTCTCTTCTCCGCTTGAAAGGTTACGGATCAACTCGATGTCGAATCCAAACAAACCGTTTCCTCCTGCGCACGCTTTTTGAGCTCCCGGTTCAGGACTTTCCCGATGCTCGACTTCGGAAGTTCCTCGACGAATTCGACCATCCTCGGAACCTTGTAATGGGAAAGACGTTCGCGGCAGAACGCAACCAGGTCCCTGGGGGTCGCCCGGCTTCCCGCCTGGAGCACGACATAGGCTTTCACCACTTCCCCCAGGGCCGGGTTGGGTACCCCGATCACGGCGGCTTCCCTGACCGAGGGATGCTCCTGGAGCATGGACTCCACTTCCTGGGGATAGACGTTGAAGCCGCCCACGATGATGATGTCGCTGACCCTGCCGACGATGGAAAGATACCCGTCCTCATCCATCCGGACCATGTCCCCGGTGTCGAGCCACCCGTCATGGATGCGGCTTTCGGTCAGGTCGGGACGCCGGAAATAGCCGGGTGTCACGGAGGGGCCCTTCAGCCAGAGGGTGCCCTCCTGTCCCCGGGGGACCTCCATTCCTTCGGCGTCCAGGATGCGGGCCTGGTAACCCGGGAGGAGAGGTCCCACCGTGCCCGGCTTGTTCCTCGCATAGGAGGGGTTGACCGCCACAACGGGAGACGTTTCCGTCAGCCCGTATCCTTCAAGGACCGGAACACCAAGCAACTGCGCGGAACGCGAGGCGATCCTCGGAGGAAGGCGGTCCCCGCCCGAGATTAGGATGTGAAGTTCCTGCGGGGGGACAGCCCCGCGGGCGATCGCACCTTCGAGGAGCGCGACCATGGCCGGAACCGTGATGGCGACCGAAACACCGGCCGTCCTCATGACCTCCAGGGTAGCTTCCGCCGGCATGAAGTTGGGGACAAGGGCCTGACCCATCCCGGAAAGCATCGGCAGCATGCCGCAAACGGTGAAACCGAGGGTGTGGAAATTCGGCAGCGCGTTCAGGAAAACCTCGTTATCCCGAAGCTCGGTGAAATGGTGGAGGGACGCCTCGACATTGGCCCTGATGTTCCCGTGCGTGATGCAAACGGCCTTAGGGGAACCCGTCGTCCCCGAGGTGAAAAAGATGACCGCGGTTTCCGGGGTTTCCGGAATCCCCTGGCGGCCAGGCAGTTCCGGGATCGGCCCCTCGAGCGGGGTGATGGCGCTTGGAACCCCGTTTTGTGCCAGCGCTTCCGCCAGGGGTTCGAATCCTTTACAGAGAATCGCCCCGAACACGTCCCCGTGGCGAGTGCAACGGAGGATCTCCTTCTCGCCTGCCTGGACGTTTAGGGGAACCACCGTCCCTCCCAGCCTCCAGGCGGCAAGGCTCAGCGCCAAGTTGACCGGTGAATTGGGCAGGAGGAGAGCCAGCCTTTGCCCCTCCCGGAACCCGGATTGGGCAAGAGTCGTTTCGCACCCTTCCACCAGCTCCATTAAACAACTCCGGGACCACCAGGCTCCCCGCCACCAGATGGATCTCTGTCCCGGCGCCCCCTTGGCGAGGCTGACAAATGTCTCTTCCAGTCGTTCGTCCAATCCGAAATCCTCCCCAGTCGAGTCTTTTGTCCCGGCCCCATCCGCCGGCGGACGGAGTCTTTTCTTTCATAAAACCGTTAGACTATAGCATACTCCCTTGGGAATCCCCGGGAAGAGTCAGGGCCATGAACGCTTCCCAGGCAGCCACCAGGGAAAGGGCCTCCTCCGGGACCTGGTACCGCGCATGGTGAAGTCCGACCTCTTCTCCCGTCCCGATCAGCATCAGGCAGGAGGGGACCTCCAGGGAATAAAAGGAAAAATCTTCCCCCGACAGGAGCGGGCGATCAAGGATCCGAACCTGGTCCTTCCCGAAAAAGTCTTCCGCGCAGCCGAGAACGGCATTCGTCAACCCCGAATCGTTCTGGGTCTGGGGATAATTCTGGGTGTAGTCGAGGACGGCCGTTCCCCTGAAGGCCGAGGCAACCGCGGGGACAAGGCTTCCCAGGCGGTTTCTCAGGAAGTCCCGTACCCTCGTGTCGAAGGCCCGGAGAGTCCCCCACATATGCCCGGTTTCGGGAATGATGTTGTAGGCTTCGCCCGCTTCCACCTGGCCAAAGGAGATCACGGCGCTCTCCAGGGGATCCAGCTCGCGGCTGACCAGGCTTTGAACGGCAAGGACAATGTGGGCGCCGATGAGGATCGGATCGACGGTTACATGGGGAAGGGCGGCATGACCGCCCACACCCCGGATCTCTACGTGGATCCGGTCTGAAAGGGCCGTCATGACGGAAGGACGCGTCATGAATGTACCGTAAGGGGTTTTGGGCCAAAGAAGGGGAGCCACCACCTGCCCCACGTTGAACCGCTGGATCAGGCCAGCCTGCACAAGGGTTCTTGCGCCTCCCTTCCCCTCTTCAGCAGGTTGAAAAAGAAGGGCAACCGGGCGGTTCAGCTCGTCTTTTCTTTCCGAAAGAAGGACGGCAGCCCCCAGCAAGCTGGCCATATGGGCATCGTGGCCAGCGGCATGCATCACCCCGGGGATGCAGGAGGAAAAGGGCACACCGGTTTCTTCATCCAGCGCCAGGGCATCCATTTCGGCCCGGATCATCAGCGCCTTGCCGGGAAGATCCCCCCCGATAACCGCGACAACCGAGGTTGGACATCCGAATCCCTTGACGACCTCGATCCCGTCGATCGCGGAAAGGTTTTCCACGATCCGGGCAGAGGTGACATTTTCCTCGAAAGCGAGCTCCGGGAACTGGTGGAATTCGCGCCTCCAGGCCACCAGCTGGTCGGAGATCGCCTCCGCCGCTTCAAGAAGCTCGGGGCCGATCGGCCCTCTCGTTCCTGCTCCCGTCATTTTCCCTGTCTCCTCGAATCCGGCATTCGGAAAGGGGCTTGCGCCACGTCATTCCTCCCGTTTTTCATCCTTGTTAGTGTATCATAGGTCTCAGCAGAAGAATCATGAAATGAAGGAGGTCGGTGCCGTTGCCCGCACCATGGGTTATGATCCGAGATCTCCCTTCCTGGGTGGATCGGGAGGTTACCTTAAAAGGCTGGATGTACAACAAGAGAAGCTCCGGGAAGATCCACTTCCTCCAGGTTCGGGATGGTTCCGGGTTCATCCAGGCCGTCATGGTCAAGGGAGAAGTTCCGGACGAACAGTTCGCCGCGGCAAAAGGGCTTTGGCTGGAAGCATCGATCATTGTAACCGGGGTAGTTCGGAAGGACGAAAGGGCGCCCTCCGGGGTTGAGCTTTCCGTAACGGGTCTCGAGGTCGTCCAGAACCCCGTGGACGAGTATCCCATCGCGAAAAAGGAGCACGGGATCGATTTTCTGCTCGACCACCGACATCTCTGGATCCGCTCGGCAAGGCAGAAAGCGATCCTGACGGTCCGGGAGAGGGTCATCTGGACCTGCCGGGAATACCTTCACAACAACGGCTTCCTCCTCGTGGACAGCCCCCTTTTGACCGGGGCCATCGGCGAAGGGGCGGACGGCCTGTTCGAAGTCGAGTATTTCGACCTCGGCAAAGCCTACCTGGCACAAACCGGACAGCTCTATGCAGAAGCCGCGGCGGCGGCTTTCGGAAAGGTCTATTGTTTCGGCCCGACATTCAGGGCGGAAAAATCAAAGACACGCCGCCACCTCACGGAATTCTGGATGATCGAACCGGAAGTCGCCTATGCGGACCACAACGACAACATGGCCCTTCAGGAGGGGCTGGTCTGCGCCGTCGTGGAAGGGGTTCTTGCCCACTGCCGGAAGGAACTCGAACTCCTGGAGCGGGATGTTTCCGCACTCGAGAAGATCAAGCCGCCCTTTTACCACATCACCTATGACGATGCCGTTGCCCTGCTCCAAAGGCTCGGGAGCGACATCCCTTATGGTGACGACTTTGGGGGAGACGACGAAACCCTCCTCACAAAGCAGTTCGACAAACCGGTTTTCGTGGAGTGCTACCCCAAAAAGGTCAAGGCCTTCTACATGAAGCAGCACCCGGAGAGGGAGGACCTTGTCCTTTGTGATGACCTGCTTGCCCCGGAAGGATACGGGGAAATCATCGGAGGTTCCCAGAGGGAGGACAACCTGGACCTCCTCCTGAAGAGAATCCGAGAAGAGGGCCTGCCCGAATCCTCCTATGACTGGTACCTGGACCTTCGGCGGTACGGCTCGTTCCCCCACAGCGGCTTCGGGATGGGAATCGAACGGGTCGTTTCCTGGATTTGCGGCCTCCAGCACATCCGCGAGGCGATCCCCTGGCCGAGGACGATCTACCGCCTGAACCCGTAAAGCCTGACTGACAGGAGGGATGGGAATGCCGGAAAGGGAATACCTCAGCTATTTTTCCCGGTTCGATGCCGAATCCGTCTACGCGGAAAGAGGATGGCTCATCGGCAAAGGCCCTGTCGGTGGGAAGGCAAAGGGCCTCGCTTTCGCCTATTTTGCCCTGAAGGATTCCCCCTTGCAGGAAGCCGTTTCGCTCCCACCCTCCACCCTCGTCGTCAGCACGGAGATTTTCCGGGACTTCATCCAGGACAACCGGATGGAATGGGTTTATTCCGAACCGGACACCGACCGGATCGATCTTGCCTTCTCGAAGGGGCGGCTCAGGGAGAGCTTCCTTGCCGACCTGGCCCGATCGATGGAAACGCTCGGGGATCGGCCGCTTGCGATCCGGTCGAGTTCCCTGCTCGAAGATTCGGTCCGTCTTTCCTTCGCGGGGAAATACGACACCTGTTTCTCCGCCAACACGGGAACCCCGGAAAGGCGCCTTCGCGAACTGCAGGACGGGATCCGGGCCGTCTGGGCTTCCCTTTTCAATCCGGCTCCCAGGGCCTACCGGAACAAACACGGTTTTCGAGACGAGGACGAAGCCATGGCTGTCCTGGTTCAGCCGATCATGGGAAAGGCCCACGGGCACCTTTATTACCCCGAGCTCGCGGGAGCCGCTTTTTCGAAGGTCTACCGGAGGCCCACCCCTCGCGTCCGAAAAGAAGACGGGCTCATGCGCATCTGCTTCGGGCTGGGGACGCGAACCGTCGATCGGGCGAAAGCCCGGGTCTTTTACCTGACCAACCCCAATTTGCGCCCGGAAGGGAACCAGCCCGGGGAAATCGCCATGGCAAGCCAGGTCGATTTCGACTACATCGACCGGAACTTCGGATCCTTCATGACCGGATCCCTGCGCCAGTTCCTTCCTTACATCCTGAAACAGCACAAGTCCGTCCATTCCTTTGTCGAAATTTATACGGACAATCTTCTTTACTGGGCCGGCAGCCCGCTGAAACGATTTTCCAAGCCGATCTTTTCCTTCTCGGCCCTGCCCACCCGGCACCCCTACCTGTTCCAACTGATGAGGACCCTCCTGGCTCACCTGGAAAAATCGACGGGATTCCCCGTGGATATCGAATTCACGTACGAAACCGAGACGCGGGAATTGTCCCTGATCCAGATGCGCCCGCTGGCGGCCTATTCCGAGATGGCAAAGGTGGAAATCCCGGAGGTCTCCGAAGACCGCCTGCTTCTGCGCGGTAACCGGATGGTCAGCAACGGGATCCTCGAAAAAGCCGAACACCTTGTGTACGTTGACCCTGACCTGTACGGCACAGACGCCACGTTCTACGAAGTCGCCCGTGCCGTCGGGAACGCGAATGCCTCTCTCGCCGGAACCCGCTACGTCCTCGTCGGCCCGGGCCGTTGGGGCAGCACGAACCCCGACCTCGGCGTCCCCGTCAAGTACAACGAGATCTGCCATTGTGGATGCCTCGTGGAAGTGGGAATCCGGGAGAGCAATTTCACACCGGAACTTTCCTACGGCACCCATTTCTTCCTGGACCTGGACGTCGACGGAATCCTGTACCTGCCGGTCTTCGCCGGAGAATCGGGGAACGTGTTCAACAAGGAGTGGTTCGACAACTCTCCCTACGAAAAGGGGCACCATCCTGCCGTTCGGATCTACCACGGCAATTTCGCGGTGTACATGGACGGCGACTCCGAAATCGGCCAAGTCGTTTTAGTGTGACCTTTTCCCGGAACGCGAAGGCGGCGGGTATATACCCGCCGCCTTCGCGTTTGCAGGTCCTTACGGCCAGATGCCGCGGAACCGCATGGCGGCGATGATCCGGCCCATCGCCCTCACGTAGGTGGCCTGGCGCATCCGGATGTTCTGCTGCTTCTTG
>JALHIN010000030.1:0-23587 GCA_022839995.1 Synergistota bacterium | reverse complement strand
CCGGACTACGGACCCCATGAGCCACACCTCCGTCTTCTAGTATCATAAATCTTAACCACAGAGGTCCGCCACTACTCGTTTTTGTAATGGTAGACCCCCACCTTCTTTATCCAAGGTTTCGGAACATGGCCTTGAGGATGCGGATGGAACGGGCGTATTCGTCCAGGTCGAGGCGTTCTTCGCTGGTGTGGTCGAGGCGTGAATCGCCCGGCCCGTAAGCGGCGAGAGGGCAGTTCCAGGCGGCGGCGTAGTTGAAGTCGGCGGTCCCGCCCTTGGCCAACAGCCGCGGGGTTTTCCCCTCTTCTCGGATCGCAACCCGAAGGGCCCGGATCACTGGGTTGGACCGGTCGGCCGCGTGGGCGGCAACGGCCGAGACCAGCCTCGCGGCCGCCCCGCGGAACGCTGCCTTTTTCAGGCAGACGGAGAAAACGTCCTCGGCGGCGGCCCCCAGGGGCAGGCGGATGTCCAGGTCCACGGTCGCGGTACGGTTGCCTTCCTCGGCACCCGACATGGACAGGACGTTCCCTCCCATCCTCTCGATGAGCGGTTTTCCGGGGTCGTCCCTTCTCTCGATTTCTTCCAGGATGTCCGCGGCGGCTCTCAGGCAGGCGGTAAGGGGGCTCGTTCCGCCGCTTCGGTGCGAGCCGCCGTCTTCCGCTTCAAGCCGAACCTGGAGGAATCCCCGGTAGGCGACGGTGATTCCGTCCGTACCCGAGGGTTCTCCCACGAGGCAGGCCGCGGGAGCGTGCAGGGGAATCCGGTACCGCGTTCCCCGGGAGTCGGTCTCTTCGGCAACGGCCGCGACGAGGGTCAGCCGCCAGCCGGGAGGGAGGTCTGCCGCGCCGCCTGCCACGGCGAAAGCGCACAGTGCCCCCCTGGCATCCACGCTCCCCCTTCCCCACAGGAGGTTCCCTTCGATCCGTGGAGCGGGCCCTCCCGGAACGGTGTCGATGTGCCCCAGGAGGAGGAACTCGCGAGGGCCGCTGCCCCGGGTGGCGAGCACGTTGCCGGCCTCGTCGACCCTTGCGGTTTCCCATCCGAAAGCCGGAAGCCGGGAGGCGAAGAACGCTGCCGCCTCCGCCTCGTTGCCGCTCGTCCCGGGGACGGAGACAAGGTCGAAGAGCAGGTCCACGGCAGGGTCATTCGGCGTTTCCAAGGGAAAGGACCTCCTGGAGGGTTTGGGCAACCCGCTCGAAATGATCCGGCTCGGCGGCAAACGACGGAAGGAAGCGGACCACGTTTGGCCCGGCCGGCAACGCCAGGACCCCGCGTTCCTGGAGGGCTCGAACGACGGGAGCCGACCGTCCCTCGACCTGGACCCCCACCAGGAGGCCCAACCCCCTGACCTCTTTTATCGCCGGTGAGGAGACCTCTTCAAGGCGGGAACGGAAAGAATCCCCGAAAAGCCGCGCCCTTTCGCACAGCTTTTCGTCCGTCAGCAGGGCCAGGGCTTCGCAGGCCACCCTGCACACGAGGGGATTCCCGCCATAAGTGGATCCGTGGCTGCCCTGGGGGAAATCCCCGAGGCTCCCTTTCCAGATCGTGACGCCCACCGGAAGTCCTCCCGCCACGCCCTTCGCCAGGCAGACCACGTCGGCGGCAAGGCCCGTCAGAGAACTGGCCAGCATCGCCCCGCAGCGGCCGAAGCCGCTCTGGATCTCGTCGGCCACGAGCAGGGCCCCGGCCTTTTGGCAAGATGCGGAAATTTCCTGCCCGAGGGCGGGATCGAGGGGATAAACCCCTCCCTCGCCCTGGACGGGCTCGATGAAGACGGCCGCGACGGTTTCGTCAACGGCGCCGGGAAGGTTCTCCGGGGCGTGGTGTTCCACGTTGAAAAGCAGCGATTGGAAGGGCCGCCTGTAGTGGGGATTGAAGGTCAGGCTCAGGGCTCCGGAGGTCCGGCCGTGAAAGGCCCGGCGCAAGGCCAGGATCCGGCGCCTTTCCGGGCGGGCCAGGGTCACGAGCTTCAGGGCCGCCTCGATGGCCTCGGTGCCGCTGTTGCACAGGTAAACCCTGCCCTCCGGCAAAAGGCTGCCGAGCTTTTCCATCAGCAGGGCGCGAAAGTCGTTGTCGAAGCCCATCCCGATTGTCCAGGGCCGGGCGGCGGCCTCCGAAAGGGCGGCTCCCAGGCGGGGGTGGCAATGGCCGAAGAGGGCGGAACCGTGAGCGGTGAAAAAGTCGACGTATTCCCTTCCGGCCGTGTCGGTGACGGTCCCGCCGCGACCGGAGGCGAGCGCTAGACCGCGGCTTCCGTATAGACAGCTTGGCATAGGGTCGTTCCCCTCCCTTCCAGCGCCCGGCTCAAGGGCCAGTCCACGCGGCTGTCGGCGATGCAGACCCGCTCAAGGCCGCCTTCGAGGGCCTCGCGGCAGGCCAAAAGCTTCCTCTTCATGTTGCCCCGGGCCATGTTCTCGAGGCGTTCCCATTCCTCGAGGCCGGCCCTTTCCACGAGGCTTTCCGGGTCCGCGGGATCGGCGAGCAGTCCCGGGACGTTGCTGAGGATGACCAGCACGTCGGCGCGAACGGCTGCGGCAGCCGCGGCGGCGAGGCGGTCGCCGTCCACGTTGAGGAGGCCCGCCCCGTCCCGGTCCAGCGCAAGGGGCGGAAGCAGCGGCACGGTGCCCATGGCCCAGGCCCTCCTGAGGGCTTCGGGATCGACGGAGCGGGTCGTCCCGCTGGTGTTGCCGTGGAGGATCCGCACGCGGCCGTCCTCGACGGAGCGCAGGGCCTCCTTGCGGGTTCCCGTGGCGGAACGGGCCAGGCCGGGATGGAGGACCGAGGCCCGAACTCCCCGGGTGAAGAGTTCGCAGGAGAGCGTGGCCGAGACGGACAGGGCCGCGCTGACGAAGAGGTCCCTTTCGGCCTCCCCCAAAAAGCGGCTGCGGTAGCCGGAAGGGCTGGTCACATAGCGCGGCTGCAACCCGCAGGCTTTGGCGAGGGTGTCCATGATGCCGCTGGCCCCGTGGACGAGGGCCCACCGCTCGCCGCGGGCCACCCGGGCGCTGAGGTCGTCCAAAAGCGGCCGGGGGTCGTTCCCGAGCGCTCCGCCGATCTTGACGATTCCCGTGAAATGCATTTGCATCGTCTCCTTTCCCTCTTCAGGCCGGGTAGACCGGCCGCATTTCAAGCCCCGCGGTCTCTGGGCATCCCAGGAGGAGGTTGGCCGCCTGGACGGCGGTCCCGGAGGCCCCCTTTAGCAAATTGTCGATGGCGGCCACGGCGGTCAGGCGACGGCCGTCCGGGTGCAGGGCAAAGCCCACCAGGGCCCGGTTGGACCCCATCACAAGGCGGGGATCCGGCAACCGAAGGTGCGAAGGGCGGGCCGGGCAGAGGAAGACGAACGGCTCGCTCCCGTAGGCGGCCCGGTAGGTCTTCCACAGGTCTCCTTCCCGCACAGGCTCAGCCAGGGTAACCGTCGCCACGGCCTGGACCCCGCGGACACTTTCGACGGCGGTGACACCCAGGGTAAGCCGATCTTCGGGCAGGCCGGTTTCCTGGGACACCTCGGCCAGGTGGCGATGGGCGAAGGGTTCGAACATCCGCAAGGCCCGGCTCCGGTAAGGATGGTGGCTTCCTTCAGTGGCCCGGCTCCCCCCCTCGGAGGACCCCACGCGGGCTTCGATCCGGGCTTCGGAGACGACCCCGGCCCGCGCCAGGGGTGCCAAGGCCAGGATTGCAGCAGCGGCGTTGCAGCCAACCCCGGAGACGAGGCGGGCGCGGCGGATCTCTTCCCGGTGCAGTTCGGGGAGGCCGTAGACGGCTTCCTGGAGAAGTCCGGGATCCGGGTGCGGACCGCCGTACCAGCGTTGGTAAACTTCGGGGTCCCTCAGGCGGACGTCGGCGGCGAGGTCCACGACCCTAGTGCCCCGGTCGAGCCAGCCCCGGATCACCGGGGCGGAAGAGCCGTGGGGCAATGCCAGGAAAACGAGGGCGGGATCGAGCTCGCTTGCCTGTTCTGGAGTGATGAAAAGGGTGTCCGGGAAATCGGGTCTCAGGTGCGGGTGAACCGCCGCCACCGGGTGTCCGGCCTTGCCGCGGGAAACGACGCCGACCACTTCCATGGCCGGGTGCCCCGCCAGGATCCTCAAAAGCTCCCCTCCTGCCATTCCGCTTCCGCCAAAGACCACCACCGGCTGCTTTTGCATGGATTCTTTCCTCCGTTTCCAGGGTATAAAAATGGCCCGCGGTCTTTTCCCGCGGGCCTCGAGGCTTGTTGGATTCAAGCCGCTTCGGGGTTCAAACCCCCGAATCCGAGGACCCGCATGAGGTCGCGCTGCGTTTGGCGCCGCGCTTTTCGCCGCGCTTTTCTCTTTTCATCAGCCTGGCACAGGCTTCCACGACCGCGCCGGGGATGTCGACACCCGTGGGTGCGCTGGAGTTTCTGAATTCCGCCCCGTCGTTGACCTCGTTCACGAGCCAGCCTTCCGGGGTCAGGAACAGGTCGACGGCGATGAAGTCGCCTCCCACGGCTCCATGGACCCTTTCCAGGATCGGGCAGAGCCCGGCATCCATCGGCTGGATCTCGGCCAGGCCCCCACGAGCGGTGTTGGTGATCCAATGGCCGCTCGTTCTCCGGATGGCGCACAGGGGACGTCCTTCCAGGACGAAAGCCCTCACGTCGAAACCGCCCTTCTCGACGTACGATTGGATGTAATAGACCTGGTGGGCGGGGCCCAGGTGGGCCTTGTGCTCCACGATGGCTTCCGCTGTTTCGCGGTTGGATGCCAGGGCGAGAAGGCGTCCCCAGCTCCCCGTCACGGGCTTGAACACGACGGGGTAGCCGAGCTCTTCGGCCGCCTCGAGGGCCGCTCCCTCGGAAAAGGCCGCCCGAAAGGCCGGTTGAGGGATTTCGGCCGCGGCCAGGGCGGCGCTCGTGGCCAGCTTGTCCCCGCACAGCTCCATGACGGCGCTCGGGTTCACCACCCGGGCTCCCCCGGCCTCGAGCATGCGGGCCACGGAGACGTTCTGCAGGTGCCCGATGCAACGGGCGAGGAAGACGTCTCCCTCGTTCGGCTCGATCCGCCAGGGTTCGGTTCGGACGTCCTCCAGGCTGCAGCAGATGCCCTTCGCCTCGGCGGCGGCGAAAAGCTGCTTTTCCTCGGCCCTAAGCCGGGAGTAGAGGATCCTGAGCCTACTCACCCCAATCCTCCTGCACCTGCGGCGCTTCCTCCACCCGTGCCGGGTCGAGGGCCACCACTTCCAATTCAGTCCCGCAATCCCCGCAAACCAGGATTTCCCCCAGCCCACAGTTTTCCGGGAGCGCCACCGTTCCCTCACACACCACGCACGTCACCGTTTTTGCCATCTCGAACTCCTCCTTCGAATTGTGGAATTTGGTATGAAAAAAGGACCCGCCCCTCCACACGTGTGAAGGGACGAGTCCTCGTAAAGACCCGCGGTACCACCCAACTTGGACGCGTCCCCCGTCAGGGGGGCGGTCCCGCTCTCGGACAGGTAACGGCTGTCCGTCCCCGGGAAACCTACTATGGGCAGAAACCCTTTCGGCACCTGCTCTTCGAGCCTTGGGCCCTTCGGCAGCCCGGCACCCCTCTCATCCGGTGGAGGTCCCTCGCTGTAGGGCTGTTGCCCCGTCAGGCCACTCGCGTCATCGCATTTCTTAAAATTTTCGGTTGTGAAAGTGGTTCGTACCAAACCGCTCATCGCGAATTGAAATGGAGTTTATCGGGCAAAACTCGGCTTGTCAAGCCCGGCTTCGATGAAATTCCAGGCGTATTTCAGGAGTTGGCCTGGAAGGTCCACCCCAGTGGCCTCGACCGAACCGTGAAATTCCGGCTGTCCGTTGACTTCGTTCACCAGCCAGCCCTTTCCCGTCTCGAACAGGTCGACGGCCAGGAAATCACCCCCGATGACGCCTCCGACCTTTTCGAGCAAACCGGCAAGGGCGGAAGGCATCTCGCAGGGCTCGGGGGCGGCGCCGCGGGCCGTGTTGGTGATCCAGTGCCCGCTCCTTCGCCGCATCAGGGAAACCGGCTGGCCGCCCACCAGGATCGCACGGAGGTCGTAGCCGCCTTTTTCGACGTACTGCTGGATGAAAAACACGGAGTGAGACGCGCCCAGGGCCGCCTTGTGCAGGGCCACCGCTTCCGCCCCGGCGCGGTCGCTCACTTTCGCCAGGAGCCTTCCCCAACTGCCGCAGGCGGGCTTGAAGACCACCGGGTACCCGAGGGCCTCGGCGGCCTCCACGGCTGACTCGGGTGAAGCCGCCACGCGGTAGGCCGGCTGGGGGATACCCGCGGCGTCCAAGCGGGCGGCGGTGGCGATCTTGTCGCCGCAAAGGGCCATGACGGAAGAAGCGTTGATCGTCTTTACCCCGCGTGACTCAAGCAGGCGGGCGAGGGCCAGGTTGTGGGTCTGTCCAACGCAGCGGCAAATCGCCACGTCGCCGGGCATGGTGTCGAAGCCGTCCGGCCAAGCCAGGGAAGACACATCCCGGAAGTCCGCCGGGATCCCCAGTCTCAGCGCGGCAGAGGCGAGCATCTTCTCCTCCGGCCTGAGCCGGCTGTAGGGGACGAAAAGCCTCGGTGCGCGGATCGGGGTGGCGGGCTTCATCGAAACAGACCTCCTCGGAATTCGCCATGCGGCGGGATTCCGGGAGTGTAAACCAAGGTTTATAATCTGTCAAACACTAAAATAAAATCTCTTTTCGTGTTCAGTTCCTTTCCGGCCAGAGAACTGTCCGGCCTGCACCGGTTTCTTCGAGGCTCGCTTTCCTGAACCCGGCAGCGCATCGTGGGACCGGCAGGTCGAGGAGGGTCAGCAGCCCCGGGCGGGCCCGCAGCACGAGCGGAACGGAGTTGACGATCAAGGCGACCGTGCCGGTGCCGCCGGGGATTTCCGGCTTGATTTCCAGGCGGATGTCCGGATTGCCGAAGATCTCAATTGTGTCGCCGGTCTGGATTCCTTCCAGGTGGGGGTGGATCTGCTGGGGGTGGATCATTTCGATGACGGCCTCGCCGTTTCGGTAGCCGTAGCCGGTCTGGCGGCAGCCCGCCACCATGCCGGGTTCCACGACGATGCCCTTTTCCTCACGGCGGACCGTGGAGACGATGGGTTCCCGGAACTGTTCGATCCTGTCGATCCCGAGCCCCAGGGCGTCCGACACCATGGCGATGGACTGGACGAATCCCACGTGTCCTTCCACCGTGCCGTTCGAGACGCCCTGGCGGAAGGCTTCGACGGTAAGCCCGACTCCCTGTTCCCGAAGGACGGTCGGGCCGAAGGGGGAAAGATCGTTGACGCGGGTCACCCGAACCCGCCTCACGTCCGTGCAGGCTGCGCTGAGGGCGATGGGCAGCAGGTCCATGACGAACCCGGGGTTGATGCCTGTGCCCAGGACGGCGACCCCTTTCCTGCGGGCAGCCTCGTCCATCCGGGCGCAAAGCTCAGGCTCCGCCGCCCAGGGGTAGGCCATTTCCTCCGCGGTCGTGACGACGTGTTTGCCGCACTCCAGGGCTTCCATGATCCGAGGGAAGACGTCCCGCACCAGGGATGCGGTGGCGATGACGAAGAGGTCCGGGTTTGCGGCCATGGCCTCCTCGAGGGTCGCCACGACTCTTGAGTCGCCGGTTGCGCCGTTTCCAGCGAATTCGGACAGGGGGCGCCCGATCTTGGCCGGGTCGGTGTCGATGGCCCCCACGACTTCCATGTCCCGCCTTTCGGCGACGGCCCGCGCGATCCCGCTTCCCATGGCACCCAGCCCCCAGATGGCGATTCGTGTCGGTTTCATTTTTTCCGGCCTCCTTTTCGGCGGCTTGCCGTTCGTTTTGCATGCAATGTCAAAGAACAAGGTCTGACCCCGTGGTTGGGTTGTCACTTCCTTGCACCGCGGATAGGATAGCCAAAGAATTCGCAGCTTGCCAGCGGGGAGGTTTTTTCGATGAACGAGGTCCATGTGGGGCGGATCGCCGGGGAGCTCGGGATCCGGCCGGCGCAGGTGAGGGCGGCGGCGGAGCTGCTCGAGGAGGGGGGGACGGTTCCGTTCATCGCGCGGTACCGGAAGGAAGCCACGGGCGCCCTGGACGAGGTGCAGGTCGCGGCGGTGCGGGACAGGCTGGAGCAGCTGGCGGAACTGGACAGGCGGCGGGAGGCGGTGCTGAAGTCGCTGGCCGAACGGGACCTTTTGACCGACGAATTGAAGGCTTCCCTCGAAGCGGCGGAAACGCTGACCCGCCTGGAAGACCTGTACCTGCCCTTTCGGCCGAAGCGCCGGACGCGGGCCGCGATTGCCGCGGAACGCGGCCTCGAACCCCTGGCCCTCCTCCTGTTGGAGGCATCAGCCGGGAAGGCGGCCTTGCCGGATCCCCTGGAGGAAGCGGCCCGGTTCGTCGACGCGGAAAAAGGCGTTCCCGATGCCGAGACGGCTCTTTCCGGCGCCAGGGATATCGTCGCGGAGCGGGTTTCGGAAGATCCCTCGGCGCGCCACGCCATGCGGCGGCTTTTCGTCCGAAGGGGGATCTTTGCCAGCCGTGTGGTGAAGGGCAAGGAGGAGCAAGGGGGAAAGTTCCGCGACTACTTCGACTGGAAGGAGCCGGCCGTGAAGGCGCCGTCTCACCGGATCCTCGCGGCTTTCCGTGGAGAGGCGGAAGGAGTCCTGTCGCTTTCCTTCAGGCCCCCCGAAAGCGAGGCCCTGGCGGAGCTTGAGGAACTCTTCGTGAAAGCCGACTCTCCGGCGGCAGAACAGGTGCGGGCTGCCTTGGCCGACGGGTACGCCCGGCTTTTGGGCCCGTCCATGGAAACGGAACTTCGGGGCGTGCTGAAGAAGAAGGCCGACGAAACCGCTGTGGCGGTATTCGCGCAGAACGTCCGGGAGGTCCTGATGGAAGCCCCCTTCGGACAGAGGGCGGTCCTGGCGGTGGATCCCGGAGTGCGGACCGGCTGCAAACTGGCGGTGCTGGACGAACAGGGGCGCCTGCTGGAGACGGGGGTGATTTACCCGCTGCGTGGGAAGGGCGACCTAAAGACCGCAGCGGATACCGTGAGGGACTTGATCGAAAGGCATCCCGTGGAAGCGGTGGCGGTGGGAAACGGAACGGGAGGCCGGGAAACGGAGGCTTTCCTGCGGGAACTGGACCTTCCGGGGAAGCCCATCATTGTCCTGGTGAACGAGAGCGGGGCCTCGGTCTACTCTGCCTCGGAGGCGGCCCGCGAGGAGTTCCCCGACCTGGACCTGACGTACCGGGGGGCGGTTTCCATCGGCCGGAGGCTGCAGGATCCGCTGGCGGAGCTGGTCAAGATCGACCCGAAATCCATCGGGGTAGGGCAATACCAGCACGACGTGGACCAGAAGATGCTGAAGAAAGCCCTCGATGACGTGGTGAGCCTTTGCGTGAACCGAGTCGGGGTCGAGGTGAACACCGCAAGCCGACAGCTGTTGACGGCCGTATCAGGGGTGGGGCCGGCACTGGCGGCCGCGATCGTGGCTTACCGGCAGGAGAACGGGCCGTTTCGGAGCCGCGCGGAATTGCGAAAGGTCCCCCGGATGGGGCCGAAAGCCTTCGAGCAGGCGGCTGGGTTCCTGAGGATCCGGGGAGGCGCGGAGCCGCTGGACGCGAGCGCCGTCCACCCGGAATCCTACGGGGTGGTCAAGGCCATGGCGAAGGACCTGAACTGCTCGGTGGGCGACCTGCTGGCCGACCCCGCCCTGAGGAAGCGGATCGATCCGGAACGCTACGTGGGTCAATGCGCGGGCGCCTATACCCTGAAGGACATCCTCGACGAGCTGGAAAAGCCCGGGAGGGACCCGAGGGAGACCTTCGAAACGCCGGAATTCGCGCCCGAGGTGAAGGAAATGGGGGACCTGCGGGAAGGAATGGAGCTGCCCGGGGTGGTGACGAACGTGACGGCCTTCGGGGCCTTCGTCGACGTCGGGGTTCACCAGGACGGCCTCGTTCACGTCAGCGAACTGTCGGGAAGGTACGTGAAAAACCCGGCGGAGGTCGTCCGGCCGGGCCAAAGGGTCCGCGTGCGGGTCATTTCGATCGACCTAGCCCGAAGAAGGATCGGGTTGTCGATGAGGGGACTGTCTACTCGAGAATGATCCCCTTTAGCTTTTCCCGTGCCTTTTCGCACTCCACGGCGAATTCGGCCGGCTTGGAGGTCCAGAAAGCCTTGCGCATCGCCCATTCCCTGCGGAAGTTCCGCAGCCAATCTCTTTTGAAGTGGTTTTCAAGGGGGACCAGGGCCGCCTCCGAAGGAGAGGAGAAGAGGAATCCCCCGGTGACGTCCTTCAGGCGGAGTGTCCAGGGGCGAACCTGGACGAACGGTTCCTCCGGCTGCGAGGTCTTCCTCCAGAGAGTGACGCCTTCGCTGGTCAAGGCCATGCAGTTGGCCACGATGAACTCGGGGTCGCAGAAGTAGATCTCCGATTCGATCGTTTCCTGCGGATTGAGGACCAGCTGCAGGAAAAGCGTGTGTTCTGCGAAAGGGGGTCCCAGGAATTCGTCTTTATTTGCCAGGATGTCCAATCGCATCAACCCTTTCAAAGGATTTCAATCCAAAGATAAAAATAGGTTACCATACAAATATAATTATAAAGATTCAACCCTAAAACACAAGAAAAAAATCGGCAAAAAATGGTTTTTATTGATAAAACAATTTTAGAATGTAATATTTTGAGCGAGATCGAACTGTCCTATTCGATGTTCTTGAACCGGAGGAGGCGTTTCACTTGGCATTTTGCCTGCTTCCCAAAAAAGATTCCCAAAAACGTAACCGCATTGGATGTATACAACCAGCCTGGAAAGAGTCGTTCTTCAGGAAGTCGAGCCGGGATTTCTCCCGAATCCTCCTGCGGTGCGCCTTGGCCCTGCTGGCGGCAGCCGGACTGGTTTCACTCGCAACGCCCGGGCAGGCAAAACCGGCTGTGCCGGTGATCCTGGCGTGGGACCACGTCCGGTCCGAACCCCCGAACCTTGCGGCGGATCCGCCCCACCCTGCCGTGACCGTCCTCAGTCCCACCTGGTTCGTGCTGTCCGGCCCGGATGGGTCGGTGGGTTCCAAGGCCGACAGGGCCTACGTCGCAGAGGCGAAGAAACGCGGTGTCCGGGTGGAACCTCTTTTCGCAAACGGCTTTGACCCGGACCGAACCCGGGCTTTTCTCGCGGACCCGGCAGCCCGGGCCAGGTCCGTGGCACAGGTCCTGGGTTTTTGCCGGAGCCTGGGGCTTGACGGCATCAACGTCGATTTCGAGAACGTCTTCGACGACGACCGCGACCGGCTCACCGCGTACGTTGCCGAACTCGCGCGAGAGCTCCACTCGGCCGGTTTTCGCGTTTCGATCGACGTGACGGTGATTTCCGACAAGCCCAACTGGTCGGCATGCTACGACCGCGCGGCCCTGGGGAAGATCGTCGACGCCGTGGTGCTGATGGCCTACGACGAACACTGGCGAAGCGGTCCCGTGAGCGGCCCCGTGGCTTCCATAGGCTGGGTGGAGCGGGCGGTCAAGGAACTGGCGGAGCTCGTGCCGCCGGGAAAAATCTGGCTGGGGATCCCCTTTTATACCCGGGAGTGGGAGGAGGTCCCCGCTAACGGAGGATGGCAGAAAACGGGGGCACGCGCCCTGTCGATGGCCGACGCGGAGGCACGCCTGGCGGCGAACGGCGCGGCCGTCTCCTGGGACGAATCCGCGGGGCTCTATTACGGGGAATACCTGCGAGGGGGGAAGCGTTACCGCATCTGGCTGGAGGAGGAGCGTTCCCTGGCCCTGAAGGCGGCGCTGGTGGGGCGGTTCGGCCTTGGGGGCGCGGCGGCCTGGCGGCGGGGGTTCGAAAAACCGGAGGCCTGGCGGGTGCTGGAAGGCTTGAAGAAATACAAGGGGCCGGAAGAGGTCACGGCCCCTTGCGCAAACCTTTCCTGAATTACGCCTCCCAGGTTTCGCCGCAGCGGTCGAGAACCTTCTGCCAGTCGGCGTCGACGTCGGCCTGGATCTCCTCCAGCAGGGCTTTTGAGCCGTCGCCCTTGAAGAGGTGGCGGAAGCGGCCCTGGGGCTTGAGGAACTCCTCGATGGGAACGCGCTTCTTCGGCTTGTAGGTGAGCTTCCAAGCCCCGTCGACCACCTCGTACACCGGCCAGAAGCGGGTGTCCGCGGCCAGCTTGCAGATGTCCTGCTGGAGGGCCGGATCGATCCCCCAGAACAGGACGCACGGAACGAGGATGTTGACGAAGGCGGGCCCTGGGGTTTCGACGGCCCGCTTCACTTTTTCGGCCACGTCGGTGGCGTTGAACAGGGTCGTCTGGGCGACATAGGGGATACGGTGGGCCTCCACGATGGCAGTGAGGTCTTTCGGTTTCTGGATCTTGCCGGGCACGACGCTTCCGGCCGGGGAAGTGGTGGCGTTGGCTCCCTTCGGGGTGGCGCTGCTCCGCTGGGCGCCGGTGTTCATGTACCCCCCGTTGTTGTAGCAGATGTAAGTGAAATCGTGCCCGCGCTCGAGGGCCCCTGACAGGGACTGGAGGCCGATGTCGTAGGTGCCCCCGTCGCCGCCGAATGCGACGAACTTGATTTCCCTGTCGATCCTTCCGCGCTTCTTCAGCGCAACGTAGGCAGCCTCGACGCCGGAAACGCCCGCCCCCGCGTTCTCGAAGGCCGTGTGGATCCACGGCACCCTCCAGGAGCTGAAGGGGTAGACCGTGGTGGACACTTCCAGGCAGCCGGTCGCGTTGACGACCACGATCGGGGATTCGACCCCCATGAGCCCCTGGTGCACCGCCGTCGGGGCGCCGCAGCCCGGGCACATGCGGTGCCCGTTGGTCAGGGGGCTTTGCTTTTGCGTGTAGTCCTTGATCCGGATAGCCATTTCCTTTCCCCCCTATTCCAGCAGTCCCAGGTAACGCTCTTCGCGGGAGACCTTCCCCGCGGAAAGGTCCGCAAACAGTTCACGGGCGTACTGCGGGAAGAAGTCCCGCCCGCCCAGGCCGTAGACGCAGGATTGCACGGGGACGTGTTTCCCCGAGTCGTACAGGGCGCTCTTGACTTCCGCGGCCAGGGGGGCCGTCCCCCCGATGCTCAGGGCCCGGTCCAGGACCGCGATGGCCTTCGAACTCCCCAAAGCCGTGGCGAGTTCCTCGGCGGGGAAGGGGCGGAACATCCGCACCCGCAGGCAGCCTGCCTTGATCCCCTGTTCCCGCAGCTCGTCCACGACGTCCTTCACGACCCCGGAGGCCGAGGACATCACCACCACGGTGAAATCAGCGTCCTCCGTGCGGTACCGTTCGAGCTTGGGGTAGAAGCGCCCGGACAGGGCCTCGTACTCCTTCGCCACCCCGTCGTAGACCTTGAGCACGTTCTTCATGGCCTCGACCTGCTGCCGCTTGATCTCGAAGTAGTACTCGGCCATGGCGAAAGAGCCGTAGGTGACCGGATGATCGACGTCCAAAAGCGGGAAGTCCGCGTCGCGCTCGCCGACGAATGCCTTCACGGTGGCGTCGTCGAGAATTTCCACGGGTTCGAAGCCGTGGCTCGTGATGAACCCGTCCTGGCAAACGAAGACCGGGGAAAGGACGTCCTTGTGCTCGGCCAGGCGGACGGCCAGGATCGCCGTGTCGTAGGCTTCCTGGGCGTCCTCGCAGTAGAGGTGGACCCAGCCCGCGTCGCGCTCGGCCATGCTGTCGCTGTGGTCGCAGTGGATGTTGATGGGGGCGCCGATGCTTCGGTTCACGAGCCCGAAGACGATGGGCGTCCGGAAGCAGCCTGCGATGGGGAAGATCTCGTGCATGAGAGCTACCCCGTTGGCGCTGGAGGCGGTCATGACGCGTGCACCGGCCGCCGCGGCGGTGACGCAGGCGGTGATGGCGGAATGCTCGCTTTCCACGGTGACGAAGTTCGTATCCACCTTGCCGTTGGCCACGAATTCCGCAAATTTCATGGGAATGTCCGTGGACGGGGTGATGGGATAGGCGGCGACGACGTCCGGGTTGATCTGGCGCATCGCTTCAGCGAAGGCCCAGTTTCCCGACGTGATTTCCCTGCGAGGCATGGCTCATTCCCCCTTCGCGCCGGCGCCGGGGCCGGTGAACTCGGACTCGGGCCGCATCTCGATGGCCTTCTTCGGGCAGATGTGCGCGCAGATGCCGCAACCCTTGCAGTAGAACGTGTCGATGCCGGTGACCTTGCCGCTTTCATCGGTCAGGATGGAGCGGTCGGGACACTGGTTCCAGCACAGGAGGCAGGAGATGCACTTCTCGCCGTCCCAGACCGGGCGCATGCTGCGCCACTGGCCGGTTTCGACGGCCTCGGCGGAGGACCCGAAAGCGATGCCGCCCATGGGGACGTCCTGCCACCTTTTCGGCTTGCCCAGCTCGGCGCTGTTCCCGCGTTCCTTCATCCGACCTGCACCTCCTCGTAGCCCCGCCGGATCGCCCGCACGTTCGCCGCGAGGATCTTCTCCGGGAGCTTGGCCATCTTGTGGGAAAAATGCTCGACGAAGGCCTCGATGGGGACTTCGTCGAAAACGTGGGCAAAGGTGCCGAGCATGGGGGCGTTGGGGCGGTTCTGGCCGAACTCCTCCAGGGTGATCTTCGTCGCGTCGATGGTGATGACCTTGACGGTGTCGGGAAGCCCCAGCCGGGCCTTGATCTCCGCCGGTGTCGCCGGGGTGTTCACCAGGTACACGGTCTTTTCGGTGCACCCTTCCGTGGGGCGGACGGATTCCAGCAGGGTCGGGTCGATGACCGCCACGACGTCGGGATTCTGGACGCCGCAGCGCTTGCGGATGGGGGCGTCCGAGACGCGGTTGAACGCCTTCATGGGGGCTCCCTGGCGCTCGGCCCCGTATTCCGGGAACGACTGCACGTACTTGCCGGCCTCGAACAGGACTTCCGCCAGGACGGCCGATCCCGTCTTGGCACCCTGTCCGCCCCGGCCGTGCCATCGGACCTCGAGGGTCTTGGGCATGGACGAATCACGCTCCTCTCGTGGAATAATGAATGCTGTATATCGATAGCGGTTTACGAAAAGAGAATACCGTGATTCGAGGGAAGAATCAAACGATTCGGGATGGTACGGACCAGGCGAAAGGGGCAAGGAACGGCTTCCTGTGTTATAAAGGACTTAAACGGGAGGGATGTCATGGTTTTTTCCAGCGAAATTCTTGCGTTATTCGATCTAGACGGAACCATCACCGATCGGGACACTTTTCTCGATTTTCACCTTTGGGCACTCGGCCTAGGGAAGACCTTGCTCGGCTTGCTCGATATGAAACTACCGGGCATCATCTTTCGCACAGGGCGAGAGGGTGCGAAACAACGATTATTTTCAAACTATTGGCAAGGAAAGGATTATGAATACTTTGTCGAAATGGGGAAAGGGTATTCTATCGGGCGCCTTCCTTCGCTAGTTAAAAAACATGCCAGCAAGGCAATCGCATTTCACCGCGAAAGAAAAGACAAAATGATACTTGTTTCCGCATCTCTGAGGGAATGGATGGAACCTTGGGCCCATGATGCGGGTTTTTCCGCGGTGATTGCCACAGAACCTGAGGTTCAGTCGGGAATCCTGACCGGGTTCTTTTCCACACCTAACTGCAGGGGGTCCGAGAAGGTGCGGCGTTTAAGGGAAATGGGGTTTCCTTGGTCGGCAGCGACTGTCTATGCTTACGGCAACAGTAGAGGGGACAGGCAGATGTTGGAGTTGGCGACTTTCCCGGTTTACCGCTGGAGGTTCAAATCGCCATGCTGAAGGATCGCGTGAGTTTAATTCGACCCCATCATTGGGTCAAGAATGTCTTTGTTTTTGCGCCGGTTTTTTTTGCGTTCAGCTTATTTGACCGCTCGGTAATGGCCAGGACTGCTCTCGCAGCAGCGGCTTTCAGTCTTGTTTCCAGCGGCGTCTACGTTTTTAACGACCTTGCGGACAGGGAAGACGATCGCCATCACCCTTGTAAGAAGGACCGCCCCATTGCTGCGGGAAGGGTCGGTGTAAAAGAAGCCGTATCGATCTCAGCAGGCTTCATTTTAGGGGGGCTGTCTCTCGCTTGGTTTCTTGGGTACAGCAGTCTATGGGTCCTGCTGCTTTACCTTGCGATGAACGGCCTTTATTCTTATAAATTGAAACACTTTCCCATCTTGGACGTTTTCTGTGTTGCCACGGGGTTTCTTTTCCGTGTCATTATTGGAGGCACAGCAACGGGCATTCCCCTTTCCCAATGGATCCAGGTGATGACTTTTTTGCTAGCGCTTTTCCTGGCTCTTGCAAAACGTAGGGACGACCTTTTTCTTGAACTTTCCGGAAACGGAAAGGCTCGGAAAAGTCTTGGCGGCTATAACCTGGAATTCCTGAACTCCGCAATAGTCCTCTGTGCCAGCGTTTTGCTGGTTGCCTACCTCATGTATGGCCTGGATCCCGTCGTCATGGCAAAAAAGGGCTCGCCCTACCTGTATTCAACCTTTCTGTTCGTCCTTTTTGGGGTCCTGCGATACTTGCAGCTTATCTTCGTGAAAAACGACTCGGGTTCACCAACGCGTCATTTCTACCTGGATCCGGTTCTTCGGTTTGTCCTGCTGGGTTGGGTGGCATTGTTCCTGCTTTTGCTCTATGGACCCAGGTTTAACCTTTTCGGTTGAAGGAGGCTATCTGATGAGGCGCGTCCTTGTTACTGGGGGATCAGGATTTTTGGGCATAAACCTGACCCGTCACTTGCTTGGGCATGGTTTTGAAGTCTCGAATATTGATTTTGCGCCTTTTGACTACCCCGATTGCAAAGCCAGAATCCGCATGGTCGATGGCGACATCCGGGACCGTGCCCGTGTAGACAATGCCATGGAGGGGGTCGATGCGGTGGTTCACTGCGCAGCGGCTCTACCGCTTTATTCCGAGGAAGACATCATGACCACGGATGTAGACGGTACGAGGAACGTAGTGCAATCGGCCCTGGAGCATGGAGTGAAGCGATTCGTTCACATTTCCTCAACCGCCGTTTACGGGGTACCCGATCATCACCCCCTTTACGAGAGTGACGCTCTGGTTGGGGTCGGAGCCTATGGCAGGGCTAAAATCCTGGCTGAAGAAATCTGTGCCGACGCACGAGGGAAGGGAATGCGTATCACGGTTCTTCGTCCCAAGTCATTCATTGGCCCGGAGCGATTAGGTGTTTTCGCGCTTCTTTACGACTGGGCGTACACCGGCCACAACTTTCCGATCCTGGGCAAGGGAGACAACCCCTACCAATTCCTGGACGTTGAAGATCTTTGCGATGCAATCCAGCTTTGCCTTGAAGGGCCGGAAGAAGTTCTTGATGATGTCTACAACATAGGAGCAGAAAAATTCACCACGCTAAGAGAGGATTTTCAGGCGGTGCTTGATGAAGCCGGGCGTGGGAAGCGGGTCGTTTCGATTCCGGTAGGGCCGGCCCTAGTGGTTCTGCGCCTTCTGGAGAAAGTGGGGGGATCACCGCTTTACCAGTGGATTTACGACACGGTCTTCCGTGAGTCCTTCGTGGCGATCGACAAAGCAAAGGAAAGACTGAACTTCAGACCGAAATTTTCGAACAAGGACGCCCTGATTCGCAATTACCGCTGGTACGTGGGGCATCTGGAGGATTTCTCGGGCAAGGCGGGGGTTACACATCGAGTGCCTTGGAAGCAGGGGGTGTTGGGGCTTGTCAAGCGGCTCTTTTGACCTGAAGAAAATCCCTGCTTTGCAAGATGTAGACGATGTCAATTCTAGCCTGGATTATTTGTTTTTTCTTTTTTTCATCGTATTCCCTTCGCTATTTGTTGTTTCTAAGATAGGTGGTAAAACAGCGGAGGTAATATACGTATTACTTTCATTTACTGGTTTTTATATCTGTAAAAAGAACATGGCTTATTATTACAAAATAAGCATAAAAGGTGCGACTTTATTTCTCTATCTTATCATCCTTTTTTTGTTTATCTCAATTTTAATCGGTTTTCCTATTGCAGATTCTGGCCTATGGGGCGGCGGAAGCGATATGGATGAGGCGCTGGAAATCTCCGTAAGGGCTCTTTTAAGTGGTCATTTCCCATATTATCAAAAAACCTATCTTGGTGCGCCGATCACACCCATGCCAGGTGCTATTTTACTATCTGTGCCGTTTGTTCTATTGAACCTCGTTCAGTTTCAAAACCTATTCTGGATTATAATCCTGGCTTTCGTTTTAAAAAAAGAATACGGTTGCAAGGTCGCTGTTTTAGTGTTCTTACTCCCACTTGTCTTTTCTCCGACCATACTCCATAATTTAATTATTGGTAGCGATTATATCTCAAATAGTCTTTACGTTTTTATATTTCTTCATTGGGTGATCGAGGCAGCTTCTTGGCGTTCTGAAAGACTGTGGAAAGTGGCTCTACCCTCGCTATGCCTGGGTATCGGTTTATCATCCAGGATTATATTTTTGCCTTTGATAATCCCTCTTCTCGTATACCTGAGGCGTACGGTTGGTGGCAAGTGTTTATTTCTCGTTCTTTTCGCAAGCTTGGGCGCCTTCTGTGTTCTTACGCTACCTTTTTATCTTTTTGACCCGAGAGGCTTTTCCCCGTTGCACACCATGGGTTTCGTCCAGGGATACGGGATGCACGATCTGACGGTAAAGGTGGTTATGTTGGTTTTGACGGGGATCGCCGGGCTTGCTCCTTTGATGGGAAAAATTCAACCGTCAAGGAAAAGCCTAGTTCTATCTGGTGCCGCTTTCCTGATTACTCCCGTCGTTTTGAATACGGCATTTGCGCTTATTGCTAATGGAAACAAAGGAATATTTTTCTCGTTTTACGGTGTTTTTTCCGTGTTTTGGGGGGCTTATGTCTTAACCGCACCAGATCCACCAAGACCGGCCGTGACAGAGGGACTGGAATTGGGAGAAATTTCCATGGCACACCCATTTCCCGAAAAGAGAGAAGCAGATGCTTAGGGTTAATTCCCGCTACCGCCCCGCTGTGGTTGCCCTTTTTGCCTTTGAAAGCATTGTCCTCTGGGGTGCCGTGCTGGCCGGGGGCTTCCTGGTGTTTGAAGGGAAAGCTTATTTCGGGCAGTACGCTGTCATCAATGCCTGCCTGGCCTTGGGACTCTACGCTTTCAGGGGGTACGACCCGGCTAGACTGAAGAAACCGTATGAGGCTCTCACCGCGGCCGCGCAGGGGGTGTTCTTCGGAGGCATCCTCGCCGTTTCTCTTTTGATGACGCAGTTTCCGCGCATTCCCCGTTATTTCTTCATTTCCGTGTTTTTAGCCTACCTTGGAGCCGCGCTGGTCGGTCGGATCGCCTGGCCGAGGTGGTTCGCGAAGAAGGAGTCGTTCACGGCCGTCTGGGTGGTGGGTTCCGAAGAGTGGAAGTCCTTGCTGGAAGAAACCGCCCGGAGTCTCGGGAGTTCTTTCGACCCTTTGACTTTTATTTCCTTGGACGACGCGGAGAACCTGCCCCCGGAGTCCCTCGCGGAGGGCTTAAACGGCAGGCTTTTTATCCTGGCCGACCCGAAAGCCCTGGTCAAGGGGGGGGTCCGCAAGCTCCTAACTAGGCTGGGAGGCAACGGGCTGAGCGTGGAGCTCCTTCCCAACCTCGCTGAGCGTGTTCTTGGAAGGATTCCCCTGGAAGTGGCGCAGGCCTTCCGCAGCCATTACGAGGTCGTTTTCAACGACTTGGCACTGGATCCGGCGCAAAGAATCCTGGACGTTGCCGTTTCTCTAGCGGCGCTGGTCCTACTTTCCCCGCTGATGGCGCTCATCGCGGTGACCATTCGCCTAGGCTCGAGGGGATCTGTATTTTTCGTCCAGGAACGGGTCGGGCTGGACGGGACGGTCTACCGGATGCACAAGTTCCGGACGATGACGGCGCGGGAAGAGGGACACGGGGCACCCGCGTTCGCGGACAAGGAAGAACACCGGATCACGAAGGTCGGCCGCATTTTGCGCAAGACCCGCCTGGACGAACTGCCCCAGCTCTGGGACGTGCTAAGGGGGAAAATGAGCCTGGTGGGGCCTCGGCCGGAACAGCCCGCATTCGCTGAACAATTTCGGGAATCGATTCCCTTTTATGACTACCGCCACGAGGCGAAACCGGGCATCACCGGCTGGGCGCAGATCAACTATGATTATGCGTATGACCTGGAAGGCACGAAGCGGAAACTGGAGTACGATCTTTACTACGTCAAACGGCGGTCGCTCATGCTGGACCTGCAGATCCTGCTGAAGACCCTGGAGATCATGGTGGGAAGGCGGGGGGCGCGGTGAGGCGGTTGCTGGTGGTGAACAAGGCCTACTACCCCCACCTGGGTGGCGTGGAAACAGTGGCGCGGCAACTGGCCGAGGGGGCGGCAAGGGCGGGTTTTGAAGTAGACGTCCTTTGCCTCGCGGATAAGGATGCGGAAGAGGAAATCGACGGCGTCAGGGTGCACCGGGTCATGTCGACCATTAAATTGGGTAGCGCACCGCTGGCATGGCGCTTCCTTGAAAGATACCGACAGATGGCTTACCAGGCGGACGTGATTCACTTTCACGTACCCAACCCGATGGGCGAACTGGCCCTCCTCCTTAGAGGGAGGGGATCTGCCAAAAAGGTCGTCTGCACTTACCACTCGGATCCCCTTCGCCCCAAATGGGCGGCGGGCGCCTACCAGCGATTGCTAAGGCCTTTCCTCGACCGGTGCGATTCTATCGTCGCGACATCTCCGAATTACATCCAGAGCTCGCCCGTACTCAAACCAATAGAAACCCGCTGCACCGTCATTCCCCTGGGAGTGGATGTGGAGCGGTTCTCGAAGGTGAATTCCGAAGCCGTTGCCCGATGCGAAAAGATACTGGAGGGATTGCCCCGCCCACGGGCGCTTTTCGTAGGGCGGCTCGTGTATTACAAGGGAGTGGATGTTCTTCTGCAGGCGTTGGCCCAGGTTCCAGGCGTTTCCTGTGTGGTCGTGGGCGAGGGGCCTCTCAAGGGGAAATTGACCGGCTTGGCGGAAAAGCTCGGGATTTCAGGACGTGTCCGGTTCCTGGATCCTTTGCCAGAAGACCTGTACCCTTCGATTTACCATTGCGCCGATCTCTTCGTGCTACCGTCGGTTGAAAGAACCGAGGCTTTTGGCATTGTCGGGCTGGAAGCGATGGCTGCAGGGTTGCCGATCATCACGACGGAACTTGGAACGGGGACGTCCTGCTACAACAGGAACGGAATCACTGGCTACGTAGTGGAAGCCGGGAATGTGGAAAACCTCGCGGAAGCGATCCGGAAACTCGCCACCGGCTCCAGTAAGTGTAACTTTGCAAGAAACAATAGTACCGCCAATACAAACCCAATGAAGCTGGAAGAGATGTCAGGAGTTTACCTGGAGTTGTTCAAAAGCTCTGTAGGGAAAAAACAGGAGTTTTTGGAATGAATAGGGTGGATCTCCTTTTCGATGCACGCTGTTTCAGGATGAGCGGTATTGGAAGATACATCAAGGGAGAGCTTTCTTTGCTTGGGTTCAAAATCCCGGGGGCAAGCCCAGACTTCCCTACCCCAGAGGAACCCCCAAGGAGCGTTGGCATTCTCTGTCGGTCCGAAGATGCCCCAGGGTTCATAGAAGCAGGCTGCGAGAATACCGTCGTGTGGGAAGCGCGGGCGTTCTCCTTCAAGGAGCAATTCTTTTCCTCTCTCTTGCTGGGGAAAACCCTCAAGATGACGGACACCGTATGGTTTCCACATTGGAATGTCCCGATGGTGTTTTCAAAGCCGAAGGGAGTCGAGATGATTCTTACGGTTCATGACTTGATCCCCTGGACTTTTCCGGCCTACGCGAAATCCATGAAGTCCAGGCTCGGGTGGCCGATTTTCCTCAACGCGGTCCGAAGTGCCGACGTCATCCGCTGCGTTTCGAAGGCCACAAGGGATGTTCTATTAGAAAAAGTGCCCGAAGCCAGGAACAAAAAGACAGAGGTCCGCTATCCAAACGTCTTGCCGCCGTTTCTTAATGACCCGGCGTTTCGGCGGACCCTTTGGGAAAAACCCTGGCCTGAAAAATGGCATTTCGAGAAGGGGCAGTATGCCCTCTACGTGGGAAATCTAAAGCCACACAAGGGAGTAGATTTCCTGCTCGATGTCTGGCAGGAGGTCCAAGCAGAGCTACCTTTGACAGCCCGCTTGGTATTAGCAGGTAAGAGTTTCGGGGAGGAGATCCCTGAAAGAATAGAAAAGACTCCAAAGGCTGTAGGAATTGGCGAAGTGACAGATGAAGAACTCTGGCAACTTTACGCGAATGCGAAGGTTTTTTGCTTCCCCTCCTTTGCTGAAGGGTATGGCATTCCACCGCTCGAAGCATTGGCTCTAGGAACACCGGTTATAAGCAATAAAATACCGAGTTTATCTGAGAACTCTGAAGGAAAAAAACTCATTGCAAGAGATTTTTTCGAATGGAGTAGAAAAATGCTTGATATGATGCGCATTCAAACAATTTATTAATAAGGTGATTCGCTATGAACATAATGGTTGATGGAAGAGTTTTAGATCAAACAAACGTTGGCATCGCTATCTATTTAAGAGAGTTATTGCCTTATTTTAAGCCATATTTTCAAAGAATAGGCGTTCTGCATAAAAATAAGAGGGTTCGAGATTTTTATCAAGAATATAATTATGAGTGGATCGAATGTAAATTTAGTCTTACAGATAGTCATGTAAAGTCGATATATGAAACGCAGAATATGCTCCAGAAAGGCGAATGGGATATCTTTTATTCGCCTACCTGGTTCCCAAGGATCGTAAAAAAAATTAAAAAAACCAAGATTGTCATAACTATGCATGACCTAATATATTTACAAGAAAGCGCGTCTCTTTTTAGGTATTTAAACGGGTATCTTTCTACACTTGTTGGTGGTCTTATAGCCGATAAGATAATAACTGTTTCAGCTTATAGCCAAAAGCAAATCGTCAAATACTATCCATTTTTTGAGCAGAAAATCAAGAAACATTCGACCCCGTTCCCATCGAAAAAAATGGAGAAATATGACGATAGTATATTAAATAAAATAAACATAAAGCCAAAAAAGTTTTTTTTATTTGTATCTGCAATGCGAGATTATAAAGGGTTTAACCAAACTGTTGAGGCCTTTAAAATCTTACAAAATTCTATTTTTAAGTTGGTGCTAGTCGGTAAACCTGATATCGGTCAAATAGAAACAAAACAAATGTCTTCCGATAACATTATCTTTACGGGCTATATTTCAGATGAAGAGCTCAATGCTCTCTACCATCATGCATTCGCTTTAGTTTTTCCGAGTAAAATAGAAGGGTTCGGTTTGCCAATACTAGAAGCACAATACCATGGTTGTCCTGTCATTACAACAACATGTCCGGCAATAGTAGAAACAGCTGGGAATGGCGCCCTTTTTTTAAGAACTCAAAGCCCAGCTGAAATATCCTTAGCGATGCAAAGCCTGATCAACAGTCCGGATTTAAGAGAAATGCTGATAAAGAAAGGTCTAATAAATTATAAACGATTTATACCAGAAAAGGTCTGCGTAAACCTAATTAGAGAAATTGCGTCTATCTTATAAAAAAAGGTTCTTCGCTATTTTGTGTGGGTGACGGCATAGAACTTTGGTAACTGGAATTCAAAACGACCTCCGACGAGGTAAAAAGCCAGGATGCCGT
>JALHIN010000005.1:0-94865 GCA_022839995.1 Synergistota bacterium | reverse complement strand
TACACTGTAACCGAAGTCCCGGTGGCTTTTTTGTCTTCCCACCGATTGCCGCCTTTTTCAGACGACCTTTTTACAGCACTTTAGGGGCTTGATCCCTTCCAACAAGAGCCACCTGGGTCGGACTGTTCCTCTCTTTTTTTTACAAAATGGAAGACTTCCGTTTCCATAAATATTTTAAAAAACAGGCTAATGCCACTTTTTGTAAGGCTTGACAGGGTATTCTGCCCTTCTATAATGAGCCTTGCAAGGTTTCGCTTCTTTAGACAGGTTCGGATAATTTTTTCATGAAAAACACGCTGGGGCACAACCAATCGGGGAGGTGGAGGATATGATGAAGAAGCTGATCGGTTTGACGCGGGATGAAGAGGGGCAGGGAATGGTCGAATACGGGCTGATCATCGCCGTAATCGCGGTCGCCCTGGTAGCCGCCCTGGTGACCTTGAGGGGAGGCATTTCGGGCGTGTTTCAAAATGCCTCCGACCAGATGAGCAGCAACAGCAGCGGCTCCTGAGGGAAAACCCGAACGAAGCTGAAGAAGGAGAAAAGGGGCGGTTTTCCGCCCCTTTTCTCGCCCAGGCCAGGGAAGGTTCACGGGCAAATGAGGTGAGAACATGGCGGCCTTCTGGATCTTTTTTCCGGCGTCCCTTTTCGGGGGTCTTTGGGACTTGCGGTTCATGAAAATCCCCAACCTCCTGAACGGAGCGATCCTGTTGGCCGCGCTCGCCTGGCATGCAAGCCGGGGAGACGTCCTGCAGGCGGCCTGGGGAGCTGCGGCCGGGTTCCTGGCCCTCCTCGTCCCCTATTGGCTTGGCGGCATGGGGGCAGGGGACGTCAAGTTCATGGCGGCCCTCGGAGCTGCTGCGGGCTGGCCCTTTGCAGCCGATACCATCCTCTGGTCGGCCCTGTCCGGGGGCGTCCTGGTCGTCTCCCTGGCGATCCGGCGGGAGGAATGGCAACAAGCCTGGTTGGCCGCTGCCTCCGGCCCCAGGGAGGCCTTGAAATCCCTATGCCGCAGCACCGCTTCGCGGAAACGGAAAAAAGTCCCCTACGCCCTTGCGATGACCGCGGGCTTCGTTCTTTCGCATTTCTTTCCCCTCATCGGGAGCGGGTGGGTTCGATGACCGAAAGAAGGCAGCCTGGCAGCGCCCTGGTGGAACTGGCCCTGACCCTGCCGGTGCTTTTGGTCCTCGTCATGGGGATCATCGAGATGGCCTCGCTTTTCCAGCAGTTCCAGGTCGTCCAGCATTCTGCCCGAGAGGGAGCCCGCCTCGCGGCCCTCGGCGAATCCACGGAAGCCGTGACGGCCGCGGTTTCGAACCTCCTTTCCCTGCGTTCCTTCGCGGGGACCCCGACGATCCAGGTAGAGGAATTGCCCCTTCCTTCCTACGTGGAAACGAGAGTTTCCGTTTCGGTCCCCCTGAGAACGATCACGCCTCTCGGCCGTTTCGTCCCCTCGTTTTCGGGGACCTTCAGCCCGACGGCGGTGGCCGTCTTCCGGAAGGAGGGGTGAGGATGGGGCAAGTCCGCAGGAGAAGGGGCGGCATCCTTGTCCTCACGGCTCTCTCGCTGGGCGTCCTGCTTTCAGCAGCCGCCCTGGCCGTGGACTACGGGTACGCGGTCCTCATGAAGGAGCGCCTCCAGGGCGCCGTCGACGCCGCCGCCCTCTGCGGGGCCATGGAACTAGCCATGGGACATCCGGGGACCGCCGCCGGGAAAGCCATTGAGATCGGCAACGAGAACCTTGAGGCTTCCTATTCTGTCCGCTTCCCGGCCTCGAACCGCTGCCACGTGGACGGGGAAAAAGCCTTGAGGACATTCTTCGCCGCTTTCCTCGGGAGGGACACGATCACCGTCCGGGCTCACGCGGAAGCCATCGCTTCACCCGTTTCCGAGGCCCGTGGGCTGCGTCCCTTTGCCATCGTCCCGCCCGAGGGAGGCTTCATTTACGGCGTGACCTACACGATCAAGTACGGCCCTGGCCCCGGCAGCGGGTCCTACCACGGCAACTTCAACGCCGTGGCCCTGGACCCGGACGACCAGGGAGCGAAGGACTACCTGGAGAACATCAAGTACGGCTCCGACGGCTGGATCCGCACCGGAAGCGAAATCCCCACCGACGACGACTGGATCTACACGGAACCCGGCAACATGGCGGGTCCGACCCGGGAAGGGGTGAACTACCTCGTGGGACAGGACCCCCACGACTGGGCCTATTACCAGTCCATGCCCGGCATCGAGGAAAGCAGCCGCCTCATCACGATTCCCGTCATCGAATCCATGGCCGACATCAACGGCCGTGTATTGGTCCACGTCATCGGCTTCGCCCGGGTCTTCCTGGAAAACGCCGTGGGGACAGGCAACGACGTGGACATCCTGGGACGTTTCGTAAAGATGGCGACCCCGAACTCCAAAAGCGGCAGGAGCGTCCCCGACTTCGGGGCCTACGGCATTCGCCTGGTCGTACCGGAATCCTGAGGAGGGAATGGAATGCGAAGGAAAATCCTGTTGCTGACCCTTTCGATCCTTCTTGCCCTGATCGCTGCGGCCCTGGTTTTCGGGCAGATCCGGGGGTACCGGCAGCGCCTGGTCGCGGCAGAGAACCGCACGGTGCCGGTGCCCGCTGCTGCAAGGGAAATCGAAGCTTTCAGCACCCTTGCTCCGGAGGACATCACGATCCTGAAAATGCCCAAGGATTCCTTTCCCGCCGCGGAAATCCTTCCCCCCGAACAGCTGGCGGGCAAGCGGACCCTCTACCGCCTTGCCAAGGGGGATCCAGTCCTGAAATTCAAGGTGACGGCAGAACCGGGAGGAAAGGGAAGCCTTTCCCTGGCCTTGCCCAACGGAATGAGGGCGATCGCCATGGCCGTGGACGAGGTCAGCCTGGTGTCCGGGCATATCCGTGCCGACGACCGGGTGGACGTGGTGATCCTCGAAAAGCGACCGGGAGGGGTCACCCCAGCGCGCAACCTGCTTTCCGGATTGAAGGTCCTGGCCGTTGGAGTAGACGCCGGCTCCACCTCGGAAGAGCGGAAAAAGCCAGCCCCCGTGGAATTAGCGAAGTCGGTGGTCCTGGAGGTGACGCCGCAACAGGCCCCGATCTTGGCCTGGGCCCAGCGGCGAGGCGACCTTTGGCTTTCCCTCCGTCCAGCCGGGGACACGGGAAAAACCCCCGAGGCTGTCTACGCCGGGCCGGAGCCGGGTGCGTGGAAGGAACAGCCAAAACCGGGCGGCGAAGCGGCGCCCTCAAAGACGAAACCCGCTCTTTCACCGGTTTCCGGGCCATCCGGCGGCAGGCCGGACCGCAGCTGGTCCGTACAGGTGATGCTTCCGGGCAAGACGGAATCCGTCGCGGTTCCAGCCCAATGAAGGGAGGCCTGAACGATGACGAAAACACCCCTCTATACAGCCCTTGCTGTCCTCCTGCTGGTGCTGTTGCCCGTGCATCAGGCTGCGGCTTTTTCCCAGCCCCAGAAGACCTTTCACCTGGAAACGGGAGAAAACGCCCCTCTTTCCTTTTCTTCTCTCACCCGGGTCGCCATCGGGAACCCGAACGTCCTTGACGCACAGCCGGTCAGCCGGAACGAACTGCTCCTTTTCGGCAAGTCCGAGGGGGTTTCTTCTCTCGTGGTCTGGGATTCCAAGGGATATCACAGGTTCGACATCCTCGTCCATCCCTCCCGGCGCGTTCGAACGTGGGACCTCGAGCGGATCCTGCAGTGCCCTGGGATCAAAGTCGTCGTGACGGACACCAGCGTGATTCTGGAGGGCACCGTAAGGACCCCCTACGACAAGCGGCGGGCCGAGGCGATCGCCAAGGGCTTCGCGCCCAACGTCGTCAACCTCCTGAATGTCGAGGGAGATCCGCGCGTGAAAATCGAGGCGATCGTCATGGAAATGGCGAAGGGGAACGGCCAAAAGCTCGGCTTGTCCTACCTCGAAGGAGGGCGGGGACAGCTCGTTTCCGGATCCGCCAACCTCATCAACTCCGAACTGGGACAGATCGGGTTCACCTGGAACCGGACCGCCGACATCGCCTCCAACCTCAAAGGCCTTTTCGAAGCGGTCGGGAACACGACCAACACGCGGATCCTCAGTCGGCCAAGCGTAAGCGGGCTAAGCGGGGAAAGGGCCTTCATCAACGTGGGCGGCGAAATTCCCGTTCCGGTGGGCGTCGAGAACAACCAGGTCAAAATCGAATGGAAACCCTACGGCGTCATCATGACGATCGTCCCGGAAGTCCTCGGTGACGGAGACATCCTCCTGAACCTTTCCGCCGAGGTTTCGGAACTGGACTGGGACAACCGAATCGTCACGAACGGGGTCTCCATCCCGGCCCTCCGGAGCCGAAAGGTGGAAAACCGGACGGTCCTGAAAGACGGAGAGCCGCTGGTGATCGGAGGACTCCTGGACAACAAGCAAACCCGCATGGTCAAGAAGATCCCGTTCCTCGCGGACCTGCCGCTTCTAGGCAGCCTTTTCCGAAGCAAGCAGTTCCAGAACAACGAGACCGAGCTGGTGATCACCGTCGTGCCCCAGGTGGTGAAAACCCCATGATCCGTCTCCTCCTGGCAGGCTCGGAAGAACGCCGAAACCAATGGAAGAACGGTCTTCGGGAAAACCCGGCGATCGAGATCGCCGGCGAGGCTGCTTCCCTTGCCGAGCTGAACTCCCTTGCCCAGGCGGTCCGGCCCCACGTCCTCCTCGTGGGACTGCCGGCGGGGGAACCTGAAGCAGCGGTACTTCTGGAGACCTTGGAGCAGCTCCAATTCTGTCCGGGAGTCATCGTCGCGGCAGAGGAAAACGACCCTGAAGCGATCCGGACCATCATCCGCCTGAAGGCGCGGGATTTCCTGCCCGCCGCTTGCGGGCCGGCCGAGCTCGAATCGGTGGTGAACCGGGCCTATTCAGCTGCGGTCGGGCAAAACCGGGACCGGACAGGCCTTCTCCTGGGACTCTGGGGATGCCGTGGAGGGGCAGGGACGACCTCGGTCGCCCTGACCCTCGCGGGAGCCGCCCGCCGGAAGGGACTTAAAGTCGCGGTGGCGGACGGCGACATCGCCCTGGGTGACTCGGCCTTCCTCGTGAACACGAGACCTGCCCTGACTTGGGTGGACTGGGCCCGCGACAGCAGCACCGGGGAACGGGACATCCACCGTTACCTCGTGCCAACGGAAGAGGGGTTCTCGATCCTGGCCGCCCCGAAATCACCGGCTCAGTCCGAACTCATCCGGCCCCAGGCAGTTTCTCAGGCCCTGGACCTCCTCCTGAAGTCCCACGACCTCGTCATCGCGGACCTGCACCGGAGCTTTGACGAAATCACCTTGCACATCGCGGAGAAGGCCCAGCGCCTCTGGCTCGTCACGGACGCCTCTTTAACGGGGGTCAAGAACGTCAGCCTTTTCTGGAACCTCCTGGACCAGCTCAGGCTTGTCCACGAAGAAAGGGCCTCGCTGATCAACCGGGTCAACAAGGGGAACGCCCAGACGGCTGCAAAGCTTTCCTCGCTTTACCGGGCCGTGGCGATAATCCCGGAGGAACCCGCCCTGGAACGAGCCTGGGAAAGCGGTCGAACCCCTGCGAAGACGATGCCTCGGTCTCCCTTCGTCAAGGCCGTGGGGGAACTCCTGGACCGGCTTTTCCCCGCTAGCCCCGCCGCCGGGAAGGGGAGGAAAACCGGATGAGCCTTCTCAAGCGGCTCGCAGGCCGTTCTACCGAGGAACAGAAAGAGCGGATCCAGGTGTCCGGGGCCTTCCGGGCCGCGCAAAGACGCCTCCTCGTCCGGCTTGCCGAGGAAGTGGACCCGAAGGACCTGGGCGCGGCGGACACCGGGAACCAGGGAAACCCCGAACTTCGGAAGAAGGTCGTCCGAATCGTGGACGGTTTCCTTTCCGGATGCCCGGACCTGTCGGCAGCAGAGCAGGAAAGGCTCCGGGAGGAAGTCCTGAACGAGGTTTTCGGTTATGGCCCGATCCAGCCCCTAATCGACGACGATTCGATCAGCGAGATCATGGTGAACGGGCCGGACATCGTTTACGTGGAGCGCCGGGGCAACATCGAGCTCACCGATGTCGTTTTCGCTGACGACGAACACGTCAAGAGGGTCCTGGAAAGGATCGTTTCCCCGCTCGGAAGGCGCATCGACGAGTCCTCCCCGATGGTGGACGCCCGCCTCCCCGACGGTTCAAGGGTCAACGGGGTCATCCCGCCGCTTTCTCTCGAGGGCCCCTTGGTCACCATCCGGAAATTCAGGAAGACCCCCCTGACGACCGCCGACCTCATCGCCGGCGGCACCCTCTCCGAGGAAGCTGTGGCGTTCATCCGGGCGGCAGTGGAGGCACGTTTCAACATCGTGATCGTCGGGGGAACGGGTTCCGGGAAAACGACGCTGCTGAACGTCCTTTCCGGCTTCATCCCGGAAAAGGAACGGATCCTGACGATCGAGGACGCCGCCGAGCTCAAGCTGCAGCAGCCCCACGTCGTCAGGCTCGAAGCCCGTCCGGCGAACATCGAGGGGAAGGGAGCCATCCCGATCCGGAGCCTTGTCAAGAATGCCCTCCGGATGCGCCCGGACCGGATCATTGTGGGAGAATGCCGCGGCGGGGAGGCGTTCGACATGCTCCAGGCCATGAACACGGGGCACGACGGCTCCATGACCACGATCCATGCCAACTCGGCCCGGGATGCCCTTGCCCGGCTGGAAAGCATGGTGATGATGTCCGGCCTGGACCTCCCCCTCAAGGCTATCCGCGACCAGATCGCCTCTGCCGTGGACCTGCTGGTCTACCAGGAACGGCTCCGGGATGGCACCCGAAGGGTGATGACCGTCACGGAGATCACGGGGATGGAAGGCGAGATCATCCAGACCCAGGATATCTTCCACTTCGACCTGCAGGGGTTCGACGAAAGGGGGCGGGTCCGCGGACGGCTTCGCCCCACCGGGATCCAGCCGAAACACCTGGTGAAGTTCGAGCTCGCGGGCGTTGCCCTGCCGGTGGACTGCCTTTCGGGGCGCTGAGGGGGAACACCATGCAGGACCTTCTCGTAGCTCTTCTGTCGGTCGCGCTGGGGCTCGTTTCTCTCTTGTGCGCCGTTCGGGCATTCAGGCCGGCCTTGGCGAGCGATCCCGTCGAGCGGGTGAAGCAATGGTTTGCCCAGGAGAATCGGTCTAACCCAGAGGAACGGCCTCGCCTGCGCCTCGTTTCGTCGCTGACTCCCAGGCAGTTCCAGCGGAAAGTTTTCCGGCTGCTTCAGAACGCCGGGATCCCTCTGGAGGTCGAAGAAGCCCTCCTCCTATGGACCATCCTTCTCCTGGCCTGCACCCTGTCGGGGTTTCTGGCGGCCAGGCTCACCGGACTCGCCATAGGCCTCGCTGCCGGAGGGGCGCTTCCCCTGCTGTACCTTCGGATCCTGAGCGCCAGGCGAAAACGGCAAATGGAAGGGCAGATCCCCGACCTGCTCGATTTGCTCGCCTCGGGACTCCGGGCCGGGTTCAGCTTTTTCCAGAGCCTCCAGCACGCGGCCGGCCAGATGGACGCCCCGATTGGCCCGACCCTTCGGCAGGTGATCACGGAGATGACGGTCGGTTTCGACGTCGAAACGGCCCTTCGGCGATGGCTGGAGCGCACCGGCAGCCTCGACCTGGAGCTGGCCGTTTCCGCCATCCTGATCCAGAGGGAAGTCGGCGGAAACCTTGCGGAGGTCCTGGACAATATTGCCGGGATCATGCGGGACCGCCGCGAGGCCCAGATGGAAATGCGATCCCTGACGGCTCAGGGACGCATGGAGGGCTGGATCATCTCGCTGCTGCCGGTCGTGCTGGGGGTGTTCTTCACCCTGACGCGGCCGGAATACATGGGGGTCCTTTTCCACACTCCCCAGGGAGTCCGGATGCTGACCCTTTCCGTGATCTTCGGGATCATCGGGGTCTTCCTGGTAAACCGGATCGTCAAGCCCCGCTACTAAGGAGGGAACCGAATGGACCTTTGGATTCCGATTGCCCTGTTTTTTCTCCTGGGCTGTAGCCTCTGGTTTTTCTTCCAGACCCTCCTCGCGGGGGAGGACGTTCGGCTTCAGAGAGCCGCGGAATACCTGGAAGTCCAAAGGCGGGTCGAAACCCAGAGCTTCAGGCAGAGGGTCCTCTCCCCTCTGGGAAAGGCGCTGGTGAACGTCCTGTCCCGCCTGTATCCTCCCAGAACGCTCGAACGGCTGGACGAATACTGCGACCGGGCCGGACGCCCCCTGGGCCTCACGGGAAAATCCCTTGCGGTTTCCAAGGTCGTTTCTGCTTTCCTGCTCTGGGTCGCCGCCCCCCTCGTCTTTCGCGGCAAGCTCGTCCTCCCCGCCTCGATTCTCTCCGCCTGCCTCGGCTACGTCCTCCCGGGCCTGTGGCTAACGTCCCGGATCCGAAAAAGGGTAGAACTCGCACGGGCGCAGCTGGCCGACGCGATGGACCTGCTCGTCGTCAGCGTCGAAGCGGGACTGGGGCTCGATGCCGCCATCCAGCGGGTCGCAAACCGCTTTCGGCGCCCCCTGGGGGAACTCTTCTCGAAGGCCATGGCCGAGATCAGCCTTGGATCTCCGCGAGAAGCCGCTTTCAGGGGCATCGCGGAGGCCCTGCCCTTCGACGAGATCAAATCCTTCACCGCCAGCATCATCCAGGCCGAGCGCCTGGGAACCAGCATCGCAGCGGTCCTCCGCTCCCAGGCCGCGGGGCTGAGGAAACGGCGCCGCCTGAGAGCCGAAGAACATGCCAGGAAAGCCCCGGTGAAGATCCTTTTCCCCCTCGTCCTCTTTATCTTTCCCAGCCTTTTCGTCATCATCCTGGGGCCCGCCATGATCCAGATCATGGAGAACCTGAAGCCATGACGACGCATGTCCTCGACAGGAAGCCCCTCGCCGCCGTCGGCCCCGACGGGAAGGTCTGGTTCGAGCCGGTCAGGATTGCCGCCACCTTCGGGGAGCGCTTCAAGGGGCTCCTGTTCACGGCTCCCGAGCCGCTGGGAGTCTGGTTCCCGGCGTGCCGTTCCGTCCATTCCCACTGGATGCGGTATCCGCTCGACGTCCTGTTTCTGGGAAAAGACGGAATCGTCCTCCGGCACTCGGTCCTGAAACCCTGGTCATTCGCCTTCCATCCCCAGGCTCTGGCTGTCCTGGAAATCCCCGCGGGTTTTGCAGACATGAACACCCTGCCGGATCGCCTTTCCCTGGCTTTGACCATCCGCTGCACCGCTTTGCCCCCTCTTTGATACAATAGCCTCGTCCGCATTCCGGGCGCATTCGAACCGCAGGGGGGGGCCTCCATGGCCGGGAAAATCGTTGTCACGCTCCAGGACGCTTCTCCTGAGGAACAGGCACAATTCCTGGAGGTTCTGCGGGAAGCCGGTTTCGGGATCGAAGCGGCGCTGCCGGCCCCAGGCGAGGAGATTTCGCCCACCTTTGAGGCGCTGACCAAGGTGCTCACCCATCCGGATCCTCCGGCGGAGGACCTCTTCGCGGTGTTGGAGGGCGTTTCTCATGCGACCCGGCTTCCCGTCGCACTCTTCCTGCCGGTCAAGGAAAGGGCCCTCCTGGCATGCAGGGCCGCCTCTTCAGGGACCCCGCCCGCGTGGATCGAAGCCGAATTTCCGGCAGGATCGGCGGAAATCTCCCTGAAACCCGAAGAGGGGTACCACCCCCACCCCATCCCTCTGGTCAAGAACGATCTCGCCGCTGGCCTCCTCGTAGCGGGATTCAGGGGCACCCCCCCGGAAGAGGAAGTCCTGTCGGTACTCGGCGGCCTTGCGGAAGCGATCGGGGAAGCACGGGAAAAGACCCAGCGCCTCAGGGCCCTGGACCGCGGGGCTTCCCTGCTGGATTCTTCTGTCGATGCAATGGTGGAAGCCTGCGCGAAGCTCCTGGAGCTTCGCGGGCATGAAACCGCGGGACACAGCGAACGGGTGACCGCCCTGGCGGTCAGGCTCGGGGAACGCCTTGGGCTTTCCGGCCGCGAACTGGTCGACCTGCGGAGGGGAGCCCTGTTGCACGACATCGGCAAGCTGACCCTGCCGGACAGCCTCCTGCAGAAGAGTCCGCCGCTGACGGAAGAGGACTGGAAAACGATGCGAACCCACACGGTTAGGGCTTACGAAGCCTTCCGCTCAGTGCCCGCGCTGAAAGGGGCCCTGGACGTTCCCCTGAGGCACCACGAACGGTTTGACGGCAGCGGGTATCCCGACGGCCTGAAAGGGGCGGACATCCCCCTGGCGGCAAGGATTTTTGCCGTCGTGGACGTCTGGGACGCACTTCTCTCGGAAACCAGCTTTCGCAGGAGGTGGACCCCCGAAAGGGCACTCGACCACCTTCGACGGGCATCCGGCGTCCAATTCGACCCGAACGTCGTTTCCGCCTTCGCCTCCCTTCTGGAGGAAGATCCGTCCCTTTTAGACCGCCCCTTCTGAAGAAGCCGCCCTTTCCGAAACGACCCGGTCGATTTCCGATAGGACTTCTCCGATCCCTGCCCGGATCACGAGGTCCGCCTTTTTGTCGAACGGTGTCTCTTCCCGGTTGACGATTGCCACCTTGGCCCCGCAGGCTGCCGCGATGCCGGGGAGGGAATTCGCCGGCGAGACGGCAAGGGAGGATCCCAGGACTGCGAACAACCCCGCCGTGGACGCAAGGCGTTCGGCTTCTTCCAGCGCGGATTCGGGAAGGTTTTCTCCGAAAAGGACCACGTTGGGCCTGATCCGGCCCCCGCAGGCCGGGCAAAAGGGCCCTTCCAGGAGCGCGGCCCCGGGGTAAGCCGCCCCGCAGGTCCTGCATCGTACCGTTCGGAGGCTTCCATGAAGCTCCACCACGCGCCGCGAACCTGCCGCCTGGTGGAGCCCGTCCACGTTCTGCGTTACGATGGCCGACAACAGCCCTCGCCGTTCCCACTCCGCCAGGACCCGGTGTCCCTGGTTCGGGGATGCCGCCAATAGCGATTCCACCCTCATCCGGTAAAAGGCGTAGAATTCGTCGGGCCGGTTTTCCATGGCCCAGTCCGTCGCCAGGCGGGCGGGATCGAAACGAGCCCAAAGGCCCTGGCGGGACCGGAAATCCGGAAGGTTCGACTCGGTGCTCATGCCGGCTCCCGAAAGCACCACGAACGGCCCTTCCTCCAGGATCCACGCTGCCAGGGTTTCGAGGTTCTCCATGGCGGTTCACTTCCTTTCGTCTGGATCGGATGTTCGTTTCCTCGCACCGTTCCGTACTGCCATACCGTCAGGTTAGGTCAACTTCTCCTTTCCCCTTTTTGGGGGTCTCCTTTGGCCTTTTTCTCCCTTTCCGAGTTTTCGTTCCCTTGTTTTTCTTTTCCCGGTCCCGAAATAGGGATTTTTTTTCATTTTAACGCGTTGCATCCAGGGAACGGCGGCCGTCGCCCCGTCTTTCGGCACTTCGAAGAAAAACCACCGAAACCAGGGGGTTGAAGGGGCTGACCTATTTTGATGTTATAAAAGAGGGGGGAGCCAAAGGCTCCCCCCTCCCGCTTTCGCTACGCCTTCACTTCAAGCCGGTGGCTTCTTCAGGCCGGAGCCGGTCAGGGGAACGACGACCCGTTCCGAGTCCTTCACCAGCCCTTCTCCCAGAGCTTTCAAGGCCGCTGCCGAAGCCACGGCTGCCGTCGGTTCCACGAGGAATCCCTCCCCGGCCAGGCGTTTCTGCTCCTGGAGCACCTCGGCGTCTTCCACGAGGACGCAGGCGCCCCCGGTTTCGGCCACCGCCCGCTCCATGCCTACGATTCTCGGAGGTACCGGCACCGCGATTCCCTCTGCGACAGTTTCTCCCCAACCCGCCCTCGCATTCCCGTAAAGGCGGGCGTAAAGGGGAGCGCACCGGGAACTCTGGCAGGCGATAAGCCGGGGCAAGCGTTCGATGAGCCCTCTCGCCAAAAGCTCCGAGAACCCTTTCCAGGCCCCCAGGAGCAGGGTCCCGTTTCCCGCGGGGACGAAGAGGGCATCCGGGGCCCGGAAGTCCAGCTGTTCCCAAGTTTCAAAGGCAAAGGTCTTCGTCCCTTCCAGGAAAAGGGGATTCCAGACGTGGCTCGCGTAAAACCTTTTCTGCGCCAACATCCAGGCCTCCCGGGCCGTGGCGGATCGATCCCCCTGGACGGTTCGCAGTTCGGCACCGTAGGATCGAATCTGGTTCTTTTTCCCTTCCGAAGTGTTCGCGGGAACGAGGATCGTCGCTCGGATCCCGCTCCTGGCCGCATAGGCGGCGATGCTGGCACCTGCGTTCCCCGAGGAATCCTGGACCACCTCTGAGGCTTTCCGAGCCCTGGCTTCCGCCATCACCATGACGGAACCCCGATCTTTGAAAGATCCGGTCGGGAACAGGAATTCCAGCTTGTAGAAGAAATTTTCCGGCTTGCCGGCCGAAACGAGCGGCGTCCATCCTTCTCCCATCGTCGGGGCTTCAAAGCGTTCGAAAGGAAGCGCCGAACCATACCGCCACAGTCCCGGCAGGCGGCCGTCGATTCTCATCTCCTCCCATTCCATCGTCGTCTCAAGGGGAGAGCCGCACCCGCACCGAAGCGGACGAAGATCCATTTCGTACCGGTGCCCGCACGCCGGGCACTCCGTCCGTACCCGTTTCCGCCAATCCATCCCCTCACCTCCGAAAAGAAACTTCCAGGATGACTTTACCAAAAAGGACCCCGGGGATTTCCCCCGAGGTCCTTTCCATGGTTCAGCGCCTGTCGCCTGCCCCCGCCGCCGACAGCCGAGGGCCAATCCGGGATGCGATGAAGGCCGCTGCCAGCCCTTTCAGCAGGTCCCCGGCAACGAAGGGGATCATGCCGACCTTCACTGCCTGGGTCCAGGTCATCGTTTTCCCCATGACGAAATTCACGTTCAGGAACAGCCCGGCGATTCCCGTCCCGTAAATGACCGCCAGGCCCGCGAGGCAGGCGGCAAGGCAGACCGGAAAGCGTTGCCCCCTGGCCGAGACGATGGCGGAGATCAGCCAGGCGGCCAGGATGAACCCCAGCAGGAACCCGAACGTGGGATGGAGGACGACCGACGGGCCGCTTTCCCCCGCAAAGACGGGAAGGCCGAGCAGTCCCATGGCGACGTAAAGAACCATCGACAGGAGCGCCGCCCGAGGGGGCAGCAGGACGCCCGATAGAAAGACGAAAAGAACCTGGAGCGTCATGGGAACGAGAGGGAGGGGAATCCTCACCTGGGCTCCCACGGCGGTCAGTACGGCAAACAGGGAAGCCTGGATCATCGAACGGGTCCGGTTCTGCATCTGGTGTCATCCTTTCTATTGGATATGGTTGACACCGGAATTATATCCCCTACCCTACCCCATCGCAACCTGCTGCCAGAAAACCGCGTCCCACCTCGGCCTTCTTTCCCGGGCCCCTAGACAGCCGTCACGATCTCCTGCGCAAGGCCCGAGAACTTGCCCAGGTATTCCCGCCTATCTTTTCGGAGTTCGCCGATGATTTTCTTGTAGGTATCCCGATCCCAGACCCGGTAAGGGTCGTACCGCTCTCCGCCTTCGAACGGGTAACTTTCGGGCACCTCGTAGCCAAGGATGTCATCGTAGCGGAATTGGAGCTGGTCCCGGAGGACGGCCTCGATGCAGGCAAACGTGACCTCCGGGGTGATGTTCGCGCCGCTGTTGCCTCCCACCCTGCCGGTGCTCATGACATAGCAGCGGACCTGGGGGTTTTCCCTCAGGATCTGGAGGATCCGGTTCCCGTTCTTCTGCGGCTGGTTGACGATGAAGGGGTCGAAACCGACCACCCGCTTTGCCTGGCCGACCCGGCTTGGGTCTTCCGCACTGGTGATGGTGGATTCCCCGAGCATGAAATAGGCGGCCGCCTGTTCGGGTGAGACGAGCCTCCCGATGGGGGGGATGTCATACCGGCGCATGTTGAAAAGAAGGATATCGGTGTGCGGAAGGTCGATTCGGCCGGAGGTGTTCGGGATGGCTTCGCGGGGGACGACGGCCCGCCCGTTCGTCGTGATGGCATGGTTGTCAAAGTTGATGTCCCCGTCGTCATCCACCCAGCAGTTCTCGAGGATGGCCCGGCTGTCGGCGGCTGCCGCCAAGAGGGGAGGCTGCTTGCTCACGTTGTCGGTCTTGATGTAGAAGTTCCGTTCCGTTCCCAGGGATCGGCCGTCGGACAGCAGGAGGTTGATGTCGTCCTGCAGGACTTCCACTCCCTCGGGAGCCCTCAACCCGTGGTCCGCGGTCGTGATCGTCGTTTTGCCCGTTCCCGACAGCCCGAACACGAGGATGCCCAGTTCCTTCATCCCGGCTTCGGACTGAACGCGGACCATCTTGCTTCCCGCGTGGAGACCGATGCCGTTCAGTTCCTCCCGGGCGATGTGCATCGCCATCCGGAGGGTCGCCATCTTCGCCTCCCCGTAGTAGTCGCTTCCCAGGATGTAAGTCACCCTCTGCCTCGGGAAGACCAGGACCTTCCGCTGGTGCCATTCCGGCACCACAACAGTCACCATGTCGGCGAAATCCTCGTCCACCTGGGGGAAGAAGTTCCCGTGGAACATGTGCGCGATACGGGAAAACCTCCTCGTGACGTAGAGGTTGGCCTTCAGCGGGCTGCCTTCGGGGGATCCGACCCGCGCGCTCACGCGGATCATCTGCTGCCAGCGGAGATAGCCCCAGACCTGTTCGAGCAGGGAAATCGTCCCCTCGTCGATATCGTAGACGTTTTCAGTGAACGCCGCGCTCCTCGAGCGGATCCTCGTGACGTAGAGGGCCGCGTTCCGGTTGTTCGGAATGCAATCCGCGGCGCTCATGTGGCGAAGCTCCTCCTCGGTCAGGTCGCGCAGGAGGCTGCGACACACGGGATGCCTCAGCCTTCTGAACAAAGAATCCTGCGCCTCTTCCATGATCACCTTCGTTCGCCTCCTTTGGTCTTCGTGCTGCCCTTCACCGCCATTCCCAGCCCAGGACCTGGCCCCTGGCGAGAAGGGAGCCGAACAGCACTTGGGCCCGTTCTTCCATTGACAGGGGGACGGGCACCTCCATGATCACCTTTTCTTCGTAGCGACAGCTCACGGATTCGGCCTCGACGCCGATCTCCCTAAGGTAGAACCTCAGGTTCCCCTGCTCTTCGTAAGAGACCCGGATCAAGGCCGTCCGGACGGCAACCCTCGCGACGGTTCCCGCGGCTTGGAGGGCTTTCCTCGCGCAGGCCCCGTACGCCTCGATGAGGCCCCGGACACCAAGCTTGATTCCCCCGAAGTAACGCGTGACCACCACCACCGTGTTGGTCGTCCCCGCCCGCTGGATGGCTCCGAGGATGGGTTTCCCCGCCGTTCCCGAGGGTTCTCCTGCATCGGAATAATACTCGGAGGGGGGGAGTCCTACCCGGTAGGCCCAGCAATGGTGGTTGGCATCCGGACGGGCGGACGAAATATTCCGTATGGTTTCCTTCGCCTCCAGCGGCGTACGGGCCACCCTGACGGCGGCTACGAATCGGGAACGCTTCTCCGTTATCTCGACATCGGTCTCCGAAGCCGGTTCGAGAAATCGGTCCTCCCTTTCACCCACGGGCCAGGAGTGCCTCCCTGAGCTTGGCCCAAGTCACCGGGAGCGCTTCGGGCAAAACGCGGGTTTGGCCGGTGACGGTGATGAAGTTGGTGTCCCCGCTCCACCGGGGGACGATGTGAAGATGGACATGCCCCTCGACTCCGGCTCCGGCAACCCGGCCGAGATTGACTCCCAGGTTGAACCCGTGAGGCGACATGGCCTTCTTCAGAGCTGCGATGCAGTCTCCCGCCAGCCGGTTCATTTCGAGCAGTTCTTCGTCCCGGAGTTCCTCGTATTCCGCGATGTGCCGGTAGGGCACGACCATCAGGTGGCCCGGATTGTAGGGAAAGGCGTTCATGATGACAAAACAGGATTTTCCCCGGTGAAGGATCAGGAGCGCCTCGTCATCGTCCTTCTTGGGAAACTCGCAGAAAATGCAGCCCGGCGTTTTTTCAGCCGATTCGATGTACGCCATCCGCCACGGGGAATAGAGCGTCTCCAATGGGATCCCTCCTTTTCTGTTTCACGTGAAACATTGGCTTAGGGGCGCTTCTTCCCGCGGTCTTTCCACAGGGGACGGATCATCGCCCACCCCTGTGACATCCCGACCAGGGCCCCGGCCGCCGTCATCGCCGGCACGATCCAGGCTGGGGCTCCCTTCCCAGCGAACTGCCTTCCCAGGAGAAGTCCCAGGAGGATGAAGCCGCAGATCACGAGGGCGGCGGAGAGAATCCTGGAGAAAGCGGCGAAGTCCTCCATTTTGAAAGGCATGGGTTACCCCTCTTCCGGGTGGAAAACGCCCTCTCCCGCGGTCCGGATCAAATCGAGAAGCCCCTCGGCCTGCCTTTCACTGAGCCCGTCAAGCAGGAGGGCAATCTTGCCGCCCTTCCGCTTCATCGAGGCCCTGAACCCCTTCTCTTTCGAAAAGGCGGCGAATTCCTCGGGAACCTTGAGCCCGACCTTTTCTGGAACCGGCAGGCCGGTACCGCGTTCCTTCTCTTCCTGGACGAGGATTTCCGCCTGGCGGACGGAGAGTCCATGGCGCACGATCCGTAGCGCCAGCTTCGTGACCCTGACCGGGTCGTCCAGCCCCGCAAGGGCCCTCGCATGTCCCTCGCTCAGGGAACGTTCCGCCAGCATCGCCTTCACGGGATCGGGCAGGGTAAGGAGACGGAGCTTGTTTGTCACGGCCGCCCGGCTCCACCCCAGCCTTCTCGAGGCTTCCTCGTGGGAGATGGCAAAGCGGGAGATTAGGTCGCGGATACCGTCCGCCACCTCTAGAGGACTCAGGTCCTCCCTTTGGATGTTTTCGATGAGTGCGGCCTGGACAGACTGGGATTCGTTCATCACCAGGACACGCACGGGGACCTCCTCGAGTCCGGCAAGCCGGGCAGCCCTCCAGCGTCGTTCTCCGGCCACGATCTCGTATCCCTCACCGGCCGGACGCACCACCAGGGGTTGGATGATCCCGTGCAGGCGGATGGATTCCGCCAGGGAATCGAGTTGCTCCGGGTCGATGCGCTTCCTCGGCTGCGCGGGGTTCGGCCGGATCGCGCCGATCGGCAGGCTGACCGGAGCCCCCTTTCCCGGCTGGTTTTCCCCTCCGGGAAGCAGGGCGCCTAGCCCTCGTCCTAGAGCCTTTTGCCCAGCCATCTCTGGGCCACCTCCCTCGCCAGTTCCCTGAAAGCTTCGGCACCGGCGCTGACGGAATCGTAATAGCCGATCGGCCGCCCGTGGCTAGGAGCTTCGGAAAGCTTGACGTTTCGCGGGATGACCGTTTCCAGCACGAGGCTCCCGAACTGGCGCCTCACCTCTTCCACCACTTCACGTGAAAGGCGGGTCCGGCTGTCGAACATGGTCATGATCAACCCGGACAGGGAAAGGTCCTCCCTGAGGTAGGAACGGACGAGATCCATGGTTTTGAGGAGCTGTCCCAGTCCCTCCAGGGCGAAATACTCGCACTGGACCGGGACGAGAATGCCGTCGCTCGCGACCAGGGCATTCACCGTCAAAAGCCCCAGGGAAGGAGGGCAATCGATCAGGACGAGATCGTAGCCCTTTAGGTCGGACATCTTCCTCCGGAGACGGCTCTCCCGGCTCATGGCTCCCGCCAGCTCCACTTCCGCCCCGGCCAGGTCCAGGGTCGCCGGGAGGAGGAAAACATTTTCCCATGGTGTCGCCACGATCGCTTCGGAAGCGGACAGGTCTCCTGCGATCACGTCGTAGACGCTGCAGTCGAGGGCGTTCCGGTCGATCCCCAGAGCGCTGCTGCTGTTGCCCTGGGGATCGGCATCGACCACCAGGGTCCGAATGCCCATCCTCCCCAGCTCCGCCGAAAGGTTGACGCAGCAGGTCGTCTTGCCGACACCGCCCTTTTGGTTCGCGACCGCCATCACCAGCATCGACTCACCTCCACCAGGGGTTTCTTTCCAGCGCTGCAGGGTTTCTCGGAAAAGTCGCAGGGGCGGATTTTTCCTTCGACCACCGGACAATCACCCGCTCCTTCCCGTCGAGGGGGTAGGGGTAAAGGACCGGATCCCCGAGCCCCAGGCGGGACCATTTATCCCCGACCGCGTCCAGTTCCTCGTGAACGCGGGGGCCCTTGAAGGCCAGGAGTTCCCCCCCAACCGCAACCAGCGGACTCAGCAGCTCCGCGAGAGGCCCGGCTGCCGTCACCGCCCTTGCCGCAGCGACGTCGAAGCCCTCCCGGTCCAGGCGAGCCAGTTCCTCGGAACGAAGGCAGACGATCGAAACGTTTCCCAGTCCGAGCGAATCGACGATTCCCTGGAGGGCGATACACTTGCGGCTCACGCTGTCGAGGAGGCTGACGGAAAGTCCCGGCCTGCAGATCGCCCATACGACCCCGGGCAACCCGCCTCCCGTGCCGACATCGACTACCCGCCCTTCGCGCGGAAGAAGGGGAAGAGCCGCCGCACAATCCAGCACGTGTTCCTTCCACAGGGTTTCGGGATCCGCCGGGCCGGTGAGCCGTGCACGCCGGTTTCCCAGGACCAGTGCCTCGCAGTACTGCCATAACCGTTCCCGGTTCGCCGCCGCTTCTTCCAGGGCAATCCCGAGGGGCAGGGATCCCACCGTCCTCATCCCGTCCGTATCCTCCCTTTTCCCAAAGATCGTCTCTACAGGGTATCATATCGTATCGGCACGATTCCCGTTTTATTCGCCGGATAAGGGGGGAAACGGTCTTGCCTGGATCGAAACGGGCCCTCATCCTTCCCGTACTGCTCCTGGCCATCTTGGCCAGGCTCCCCGGGGCGTTTCTCGCTCCTGGAACGGCTTGGGGCGAAACGTTTCACGGGATCGTCCAAACCGTTTTCGACGGGGACACGGTGGAAGTCCTGCTGGACGACGGGCGCACCGAAAAGGTGCGCTACCTGATGATCGACACTCCCGAACTTCACCACCCGAAGAGGGAAGTCGAGGAGTTCGGCCTGGAAGCCGCCCTTGCCAACAGGGACCTGGTCCTGGGCAGGAGGGTCCGCCTCGAAACCGACGTCCAGGCTCGAGACCGGTTTGGCCGCCTGTTGGCCATCGTCTGGATCGATCGACCGAACGGCCCCCTCATGGTGAACGAAAGGCTTGTGGCGGAAGGATTCGCCCTGCCCTTCACCCTTCCGCCCAATGTTCGCTACGCCGAACGGATCCATGCTGCATTGCTGAGCGCCCGCGATCGAGGAAAGGGGTTCTGGGGAGTGGCCTACGGACGACTTTTCAGCCCGAAACAGGTCTGGGCCGACCTACCCCTCCTGGCGGGCTCGTTCCTCACCCTCGAGATGCGGGTCGACGGGATCCGCCGCTCGAAAAGCAGTTGGCGGCTGTTCGAAAAGGGGAGCCGCACCGACCTCGTCCTGTACGACGAACCGCCCGGCCTTTTCGGCCCTGTCAAGGCACTCCTGGGAGCCAGGATCCGGGTCCTGGGAAAGGTCCAGGCTTCTTACCGCGGGGCGGAAATCCACGTCAGCGACCCGGCGCAGATCCTTTCGGTCATTCCCCCCGTTAGACCGTAAGCGCGAGGTTATCCACAGGGTTTTCCACATGTCCACATTAACGTACAGGATAACGCGTTCTTCTTCCACCTTGTTAAAGCATATCTTTTCCTGACGCGTTGACCCTTTGCCCTTTTCGTGTACTATAGTCGGGTAGGGAAAGGAGGGAAGGATGGAATGTGGCAACCGGAAAAGCCCAAAAATGACGTCGATTCGATCCCCCCTTACCGGCCGGGATCCGAGGAAAGGGAGCGCCTTCTCTTTGAACTCGACCGGTTGAAGAGCTCCCCCGAGGAAATTCCCCTCTATATCGACGGGAAACGGTCCTGGGAGGGAGAAATCCTGGAGATCCGATCTCCCGCCGACCACCGCCTGGTCCTGGGACGTGCCCGCCTGGCGGGAGAAAGGGAAATCGACGCGGCCGTGGAATCCGCCCTGCAGGCCTGGAAAAGCTGGTCCTTGATGCCCTGGAGGGATCGTGCGGCCGTCTTCCAGAAAGCAGCCGACCTCCTGGCGGGTCCGAAACGGACGCAAAACATCGCCTCCATCATGCTGAACCTTTCCAAGACCCCCTACGAGGCGGAAATCGACCTCGCGGAGCTCGTGGATTTCTGGCGGTTCAACGCCTGGTACCTCCACCTGCTGTACGGGATGCAGCCCGAGCAGTCCGGGGGCGAAATCAACCGCTTCGACTGGCGTCCGCTCGAAGGGTTCGTTTTTGCGGTCAGTCCCTTCAATTTCTACAGCATCGCGGGGAACCTGCCGACGGCCCCGGCCATGGCGGGAAACGTTGCCGTCTGGAAACCGTCTCGGGCCGCCATCGCCTGCAACTGGGAAATCATGAAGGTCCTCGAAGAAGCCGGGCTGCCCGGCGGCGTCGTCAACTTCGTCCCCTTTTCCAGCCGGCTCGTTTCCCGGATCCTGGAACACCCGGATTTCGCCGGCCTGCATTTTACGGGAAGCTACGACACCTTCATGACGCTCTGGAGGACAATCGGTGCAAACGTCGACCTTTACCGGTCCTTCCCCCGTGTCGTCGGGGAAACGGGAGGAAAGGATTTTGCGGTCGTTCACCCTTCCGCGGACCCCAGGGCCGTCGCCGTGAGCCTGATCCGGGGCGGGTTCGAATACCAGGGGCAGAAATGTTCTGCCCTTTCCAGGGCCTATGTCCCCGAAAGCCTCTGGCCGAGGATACGGGAGCTCCTCCTGGAGGAAGTCCCCGGGTTGCGCCTCGGGCCGACCGACGATTTGAACTGCTTCATGGGAGCTCTCATCGACGGGGAAGCGTACCGGAAGGTCGTCCGCTACATCGAACACGCGGCCCTCCATCCTGAAGAGTACGAAAGGATCTTCGGGGGAGGATACCGGGACGCTGAGGGCTGGTTCGTGGAACCGACCCTGTACGTCACGAAAAACCCGCACGGGAAGCTGATGAAGGAAGAGATCTTCGGGCCGGTCGTCACCGTCTTCGTCTACCCCGACGACCGTTACGAGGCGATCCTTGCGCTTTGCGACTCCAGCACTCCCTACGCCCTCACCGGGTCGATCTTCGCCCGGGACCGGGGAGCCATCGACAAGGCGGCCTGCACCCTGCGGTTCGCGGCCGGGAACTTCTACATCAACGACAAGCCGACCGGAGCCATCGTCGGCCGGCAACCCTTCGGCGGTTCCAGGCATTCGGGGACGAACGACAAGGCCGGCTTCCTGAACAACATCACGCGGTGGCTTTCACCCAGGACCGTCAAGGAAACGACCGTGCCTCCGCTCGACTGGAGACGCCCCTACATGGGCTAGCGCCCAGTGGCACCGAGGCGGCCCATTTTCCCCCTCGCGTACCCTTCCAGGTCGAGGTAGGCCGCGGGGAACCCCTCGTCTTTCAGGATTCGAAGCACTTTCTCCCTCTGGGCGGCGACTCCGGAGGGATCGTCCGTTTCCACCACCGCCCCCAGCCCCGGCAAGAAGCGCACCCGGACCAGGGTAAAGCCCAGCTCGGCGATGCCCCCCTCGGCCCTGCCCACCTGCCTGAGCGTATCTTCGCTGAGGCTGGTGAAGAACGGAAACCGGGTCGCCAGGCATGGACTCCCGGGACGATCCCACCCCTCGATGCCCAGCAACCGGGAGATCTCGCGGATCTCCTCCCTGCCGAGGCCTGCTTCCAGCAGGGGATGACCGATTCCGTCCTCGTCCGAGGCCTTCCTTCCCGGGCGGTCCTCTTCCAGGTCGGAAAGGGTCAGGCCGTCGACGACCGAGGTAAACCCGTGCTGTCGGGCCCACGCCAGGGCCAGCCTGTCCCGGTGTTTTCGGCAGGCGTAGCACCGGTTCGGCCTGTTGCCCGCGATTTCTGGGACTTCAAGGTCTTCCGATTCCAGGATGACGTGGCGGATGCCGATCCGTTCAGCCGCCGAGAAAGCCCGCCTTGCCTCGGAGGGGTCTTCCAGGGGAGAGCGGAACGTGAGGGCCACGGCCCAGTCCCCGAGGGCGAGAAAAGCCGCTGTGGCCAAAAGGGTGCTGTCGACGCCCCCCGAAAAGAGGACGACGGCGTTTTCCCTTTCCCGCAACAGGCAAAGAAGTTCAAGCCACTTGGCCGTTCGCTCAGGATGCCCTTCTTTCCCGTCCATGTCCATGCCCCGCCCTTCTTTCCGGTAAGGTAAAATGGAGCCGTCGCATTCTTTTCGAAGAGGTGCCCGATGCACGGCAAAAACAGCTCCCCTGCAAAACTGGCCTTCTGGGCCTTCCTGATCCTGATCCCCGCACTCCTCGCCGTCGCGGCAGTCCGAATGCCCTACGGCGAGGGCATCGTGCGCAATCTCGCGGTCCAGGGGGCGAAAAGCCGCCTCGGGGCGGACCTGTACATCGGTTCCATGAGCGGCAATCCCGTCGTCGGCTACCGGGCCCGGGACATCGTGCTCTCGCGCGAGGGACTGCCCGTCCTTTCCGCCACCGAACTGACCTTCCGGCAGGACCTTCCCTCGATTTTACAACGGCGTATTTTCATCCGGAGGCTGGATATCCGCGGGGCGGACGTGGATCTCGACCGCCTGAGGGAGATCCTGCCCGAATTCCGGCAGGACAGCGACCGTCTCAACCTTCCCCTCGATGCGGTCCGCCTGGACGATTGCCTCGTCCGGACCCGGTTCGGCGGGGTCAACATCCGCAAGAGCACCCTCAAGATCTCGGACTTTGCAATCGACGCGGCGTTTCGGACCGAGGTCAACGGGGTGGAAGCGACGGGCCGAGGCAGGTACCGCCTGGTCGGGGGGCTTGCCCAGATCGAAAACCTCGAGATGGAGTTCGGGAAAGGCCGCATTGAGGTCTTCGGCACGGTCCGCCCGAACCTGGGACTCCTCGTCCGCCTCTCGGGAGTCGAACTCGCGAGCTTCCGGAATTTCTGGCCGACCATGGGAGAACGATTTTTCGGCCCGCTGACGACGGAATTTCGAGTGGAAGGGAAGTGGCCGAACCTGCGCTACGGGGGGAACCTTTCCCTCCGTTCCGGTCGCGTGGCCGGGATCGATTTCGAGAACCTGAAAAGCCGATGGTCGTTCGACGGAAAGGTCCTTTCCTTCGACGAAATGGCCGGAAACGCCTTCGGCCATCCCCTCACGGGAACCGTCTCCGCCGATTTCTCCCAGGCCCCCGTGCCCTGGTCGCTCCGGGTTTCCGGGAAAGACATGGAAGTCTCCCGCTGGAAAGCCGTACTGCCCTGGATCGATTTCCTGAAAGGACAGGCCCGCACGGTTTCCGTCGACCTGGAGGGGCCCCTCCGGGCCCTTTCCGGAAAAGTGGAGGCCGAAGCGGCGGCCATGACGGTCGCCAGCCAGGACCTCACAGCCGCCCGGGCCGCCTTCACCGTGGAGGAGGGACGGACCGGCAACCTCGACCTTTCGGGGAAGTGGCTGGATTCCGAGATCGAAGCCAGGGGACCCGTCCGGATCAAGCCGCGGGTCGAGCTGGACCTTCGCCTCAGGCTCCAGGGGGTCGATTTTAACAGACTTTCAACGCGCTTCAAGGGACTTGCCGAATTGAAGGGCAAAGGGGTCCTCGCAGGGGAAATCCGCCTTTTGGGCCCCGTCTCTGCCCTGCGGTACGAGGGCCAGCTCCGTTCCGAAAGGCTCGAGGCCCTCGGTGAACCGCTACTGGGACTGCGGCTCCCCTTCACCAGCGACGGCAAGAACGCCCGGATCCACGAAGGGACCTTCCTCTGGCAGGGCGGAAAAGTGAGCCTGTCGGGACAGGTGGAAGGGCTCTTCACTCCACAGCCCCGCCTGGCTCTTTCCGGTCAGGTTTCGGCTGTCGATGCGGACCGGATTTCAGGTCGTTTAGCGGCGCTTCGCCCCATGGGGCTCAGCGGGAAAATCGGCGGCTCCTACCGCCTTTCCGGGAGCGCCAGGGCACCTTCCCTCGAAGCCAGCCTGGGAGGAATCCGGGCCCGCCTGGCTTCCTCGCTTCCTTCCAGGGAATTCGACCTCTCTTTCCGGTTCGGCCAGGACACCCTGGAAATCCTATCCATGTCGGAAAGGGGAGGGACCCTTTCCCTTTCCGGGAGGATCACGAAAATTTCCTCCAGGCCTGAAGCCGACCTGAAGGGCGGGTTTTCCGGCACGGAGATCGCCCCCTTCCTGGAGGGTCTGCTTCCGATCCCGGTTTCCGGGAAAATCGAGGGACGCTTCGGCCTGAAGGGGGCACTATCCACCCCGTCCTGGAACGCGGAAGGCTCTTCGGAATCCGTTTCCGCCGCCGGCCTTGCAGTCAAGGGCTTCCGCTTCAGCCTTGCAGGCAGTGAGAACCGGATCCAGCTGGAACGGCTGGAAGGAGAGATCATCGGGGGACTGGTGAAGGGAGTCGGCCAAATCCGAAGGGCAACGGCATCTCAGCCCGCCGAACTGGACCTGAAGGCGTCCGCCGAAGGCCTGGACCTGAAGGAGATCACGAACCGCTATAGCCTGGCTCTTCCCCTGAAGGGGCTCGCTTTGGCCGAGGCGACCGTCCGCGGCCCTTCCGGTAGACCCGTGGTGTCCCTTACCGTGCAGGTTCCCGAACTGAACCTTTCCGGCCTGCTGTTTCGGCAGGTCCAGGTCAAGGGGGAGGGGACGTCGACCGGGGAGGCTCTTCAGATCCACGAGGCCAGGGCGCTGGTCGGAGACTCTCCCATGAGCGGCTGCGGAACAATCGTGAGGGGCAAGGAGGGATTTGAGCTCGCCTTTACGATGGAAGGATCGAAGCTCGAACTCCAGGACCTCGTTCCCAGGTTCATCAGCGGGGCAAGGGGGATCCTGAAAGGTGCCGTGGATGCCAGGATTTCGGGCAGGATCAGCGCCGACGGCTTCCAGGGGTCCGGCAGGCTGAAGTCCCCGTCCCTGGAGATCTGGGGGTTCCATCTCACGGACGTCGACGCTCCTTTCGTCACCACCGACGATTTCATCACGGTCGAAAGCGGAACGGCAAAAGCCTACGGGGGCGAAGTCAAAGCCGCGGGATCCCTGGAAATGGGAAAGGCCAGGTGGGGGGCCAGGATGACCGTGCGGGGAGCCAACCTGGCCCCTGCGCTGAAAGACGCCCTGAAAACGGAAGGGACCATTTCCGGGAAAGCCGATCTCGATTTCCGTATTTCCAACGAGTACGGCAAGGCCTTCCTAATGGACGGCCACGGGCTGCTAAAGGTAAAAGACGGTGCCGTCGAAGGGTTTACGGCCCTGAAAAGCCTCGTTCCCATCACCGGGAGCCCCTCCATCCGCTACAGCTCGGTCAACGCGAACTTCAACATCGACGGCAAGTCCGTGTTCCTTCTCCCGGGGACCCGCGCCAACGCCGTTCCGGGCGACCGCTTCTACCGGTACCTCTCGGTGGACGGCTCGATCGGTGAGGGAGGCAACCTCGACCTGAAAAGCTACGGGGAAATCAACGTAAGGGGGCTCAACCTCCTCCTCGGGGGGCTTGAAGGGCTCCTTTCCTCCGACGGTTCCTGGTCCACCGCCACCCTGCAGCAGTTTCTCAGGGGGGTCCTCGGGGGAGCAACCCGCCGGGACTTCCAGGAAGTCAGCTTCGACCTCAAGGGCCCCTGGCGGAAACCGACCATCGGGAACCTGAAGGTGATCCAGCACCCGAAGGAAAGCCCGATCCCCACCTCGCCCTCCGATCCCTCCGGGAAACAGGACCTGGACCAGATGCGGATCACCATCACCGTTCCCACCGGCGAAGGGGGTTCCAGGACCAGCGAGGATCCCGGAACCCAGATCGGCGACCAGCTGCTCGAACAGATCATCAAGCAGATCCTGAAGCCGGGGAACGGGAACTGAGCTATCCCCAGCGCTGGAGTACGGCCATCAGCCTCCCGTGGTCGATGTTTCCTCCCGAGATGACGACCCCGACCCGAAGTCCCGATAGGACCTCCGGGACCTTCCCCGAGAGGAGGGCCGCAACACCCACGGCTCCCGCGCCTTCCACCACCTGGTGGTGCTCGGCGTGCAGGAAGGCGATGGCTTGGGCGATCTCTTCCTCGGTCACGGCGAAGCAGCCCTCCATCCGTGTTTTCGCCAGGTCCAGCAGGCTCTGGGGAATCGATCCGGTCAATCCGTCCGCGAGAGAGTCCTCGTAAACGACCTCGACGACTTTCCCTCCTTCCCAGGAGGCGACCCACGGCTGTGAGGCCACGGACTGGACTCCCCAGACGCGGATTCCCGGGCGCAGCGCCTTTGCGGCCAGGGCTACCCCGTTCATGAGGCCGCCTCCTCCCGCGGGCACGAGGAGCACGTCCAGCTCGGGCTCGTCCATCATCAATTCCAGGCCCACGGTCGCAGCGCCGCTGATCACTGCGGCGTCCTCGTATGAGGAAACGAAAGTCATCCCTTCCGTTTCCGCCAGGCGGTGAGCCTCGTGTTCCGCATCGTCGTAGAGCTCGCCGACCACCCTGAGATCGACCCACTCGCCCCCCAGGCGCCGGATCGCCTGCCGCTTCGTCCGGGGACAGGCCCCAGGGACACAAACCACGGCCTTCACGCCCAGCTGGGAAGCCGCGAAGGCCACGCCCTGGCCGTGATTGCCGCTCGAAGGCGTCACCACTCCGCGCGCCCGCTCCTCGGGAGTCAGGGAAAACATCTTGTTCAGGGCTCCCCGGATCTTGAACGAGCCGCAGAACTGCGTGTTTTCCCATTTGACGTACACCTGTGCGCCGGTGCGTTCGCTCAGGGAAAACGAGCGTTCGACAGGGGTATGGCGGATCCTGTGCCTGAGGAATCGGTATGCACGAAGGACATCGGTGATCGATGGGTTGATGGTCACGGGACAGACCTCCTCGACTTGAATTTCTGGCTTCCAGTTTAATGCAAGCCGGCCGAAAGAAAAATCTGCACCTGGGTGTCCCGGCCGTTGATTCTGATAAAATGAATCGAAGACAATAGGGATTGGGGGTTCAAATAGACCCCGAAGGGGAGGACGGAGGATGAATCCCATGAGACTGAGAATGCTGATCCAGTTTGCCTTTCTGGCTTTCATGACCTGGACGGGTTACCGGCACCAGGTCGTGGGCGGGGGTCCCACTGGCGTTCCCCCGGTGGATGCCCTTTGCCCTCTCGGCGGGATGGAAAGCCTGTATTCCCTCCTGGCCTCGGGAACCTGGCTTCGCCGCGTCGCCCCAAGCTCCCTGATCCTCCTCGTCATCGTCGCACTTGCCACGCTCCTCTTCGGTCGGGTTTTCTGCGGCTGGATCTGTCCCCTCGGGACAATCGGCGAGTGGACGGCGAAAATCTCCCGCCGGCTGGGAATCAGGCCGCGTGAAATGCCCGAACCGCTCGACCGCCAGTTGCGCTTCCTGAAATATGCCGTCTTCGCCATGATCATCGCCTTCACGTGGAAACTCGGCACCCTAGCCTGGAGGCCCTACGACCCGTGGGTCGCCTGGATGCACCTCTCGGCGGGTCTTGAGGGAATGGCCGAAGCGCCATGGTCCTTCGTGGTGCTATTTGTCACAGTCATCGGCGCCAGCCTCTTCGTCGAGCGCTTCTGGTGCCGATACCTTTGCCCCCTGGGGGCGCTGCTGGCCCCCCTCCAGAAACTGTCCCTTTTCAAGGTGCGGCGATCCGAGGAACACTGCATTCACTGCCACCTTTGCGGCAAGTCCTGCCCGGTCAGGCTTAACCCCGAATCCACGGACGTGACGACCTCGGCCGAATGCCTGGCCTGCGGACGATGTGTCGAAGCCTGCCCCCGGGAGAAAGCCCTTTTCTTCGGCACGCGATCGAAAGCCCTCTCCGTGACCGCCATCGGGCTGCTAGGAGTCGGCCTTTACCTGGGCGGCTATGGCCTGGCCCGCGCCGCGAACCTCTGGTCGACCTACGCACCGCCCCCTGCGGCCGTGATTGCCGAAGACCCTGCAAGCGCGGTCTTCGGATGGATGACGGTGGAGAAGGTTTCCGAAACGGTCGGTCTGCCGGCCGAAAAGGTCCTGGCGATCACGGGACTTCCGGCCGACACCCCGCTGGATAAGCCGATCAAGGAAATCACCGACGACGAAGCTTTCAGGGAAACCCTGCAGGCCTGGTTTGCGGCCCAAAAGGAAAGCCGGGCCCCGGTGCCGCCTCCTTCTCCCGCGAACCCCGAGGAAATCAAGGGTTCCATGACCCTGCGACAGGTGGCCGAAACGTACGGAGTGGAGGAACGGAAGGTTCTCGAAAAAGCGGGCTGGCCCCTGGACCTGCCCTCCGACAAGCCCCTGAAGGATCTCGCCGCCGAACTGGGCAAGGAAGTCGCGGAAATCCGGCAAGCGGTGAAAGAACTGCAGGGGAAACCCTGACAGGATGTCTTTGCTATAATGAAGCGAACTTGCGCACATCACGGAGGAGGGAGTCGCGTGGATGAAAAGTGCCTGTTGATCCGCGGAGGTACGGTCTGGACTGCCGACCGCAGGAACCCGCGAGCGGAGGCCGTCCTTGTACGGGGGGAGCGGATCCTCGCCGTCGGATCGTCCGCGGAGGTACAAAACCATGAATGCGCGAGAGGCGCGCAGACCCTGGACCTGGCAGGTGAAACGGTGATCCCGGGGATGACCGACGCACACCTTCACCTTCTCTATTACTCCAAGCAAAGGGCCGGGGTCTCCCTCTTCGAGACGAAATCCCTGGCCGAAGCCCTCCAGGCCCTCCGGGACGCCGCAGCCGGAACCCGGCCCGGCGACTGGATCCACGGGGTGCGCTACAACGATGCCTACTGGGCCGAGAACAGGGCCCCGACCCGCCACGACCTGGACGCCGCGGGCATCGACAGGCCCATCCTCCTGACGCGCGTCTGCACGCACGTGCAGGTGGCCAACAGCGCCGCTCTGGCTGCCTCGGGCATACCCGAAGACCAGTGGGGAGACGGGATCCTCCTGGAAACCGAGGTCGCCCCGGTCCTCAAGGCGATGGAGGCCTGGAGATCGGAAACCGGCAGGACCCTGGGGATGATCGAGGAAGCCTGCAGGGATTTCGCCGGCTTCGGCGTGACCGAGATCCAGACCTGCAGCGCTTCCGGCTATGGACTGGCCGACGACCTCGCGCCGTTCCAGCGCCTCCGGCTGGAACGGCGGCTGCCCGTTCGAGTCGTCCTTTACGAGGACCGGATGCCCCAGTGGAACGTCATGAGCGGACTTGGAGACGACTGGATCCGCTACGGGGGGTTCAAGCTCTTCCTCGACGGTTCGCTGGGAGGACGAACCGCGGCTCTCGGTGCCCCGTACGCCGACGATCCGTCGACGTGCGGCCTGCTCAACCATGAAGAAGGGGCCTTGATGGCCACGGTGAAGGAAGCCCACAAAAGAGGCCTGCAGATGCTCATCCATGCCATCGGCGACAGGGCGCTCGACCAGGCCATCCGCGCCGTGGAAGCGGCCTACGCGGAGGGACCTTGTCCCTGCGGCCTGCCGCACCGGATCAACCACGTCATGATCTGCCGCCCGGACCAACTGGAGGCCCTCAAAAAACTGGGGGTCGTCCTGGACGTCCAGCCGGCCTTCGTCCCGAGCGAGATTTCCATGGCGACGGCCCGCCTGGGCGAGGAAAGGATCCCGTGGAGCTATCCCTGGAAGTCCTTCGTCGATTCCGGGCTCGTCGTCACGGGTTCCAGCGACTGCCCCGTCGAACCGCCATCCCCCTGGCGGGGGGTCTGGGGGGCCGTCTGCAGGGTGGGAGACGACGGGAAGCCGGAGGAGGGATGGCAGCCCCACCAGAAACTGACCCTGGACGAAGCGCTGGAACTCTGGACCGTCAACGGGGCGGTCGCTGTTGGAGAGGGAGGCCGCAGAGGCCGGATCGCCCCCGGCTACCTGGCTGACCTGGCGATCCTCGACCGCGACATCTTCAAGGCCGACCCCATGGATCTAAGGGAAGTCAAGGCCCGACTCACCCTCGCGGGAGGGTATGTCACCCACGGCGAGCTGCCAGGCTGGCCTGCCTTCTAGGGACACGGGAAAGGAATCGAAAAGCGGGGCCCCAAGGGGCCCCGCTTTTTTTGGAGGTCGAAGGGAACTAGAAATTGCTCTGGGGCTTGTAGGTCTCGAGGAAGACCATCTTCCCGCCGGTTGCCTTCAGGATGGCGGCAGGCTTGTTCAAGGGATTGTGGGTCGCCTTGTCCACGGTCAGGGTGAAATGGAGGAGTTTCAGGTTCTTCGTGTTCTCGATGGCATCCCGGACGGCAGGTCCTTCCGCCTTGCCGGCCCTCTTGATGGCGTCGGCGATCCAGTAGATGATGTCGTACGCTGCCACGGTGTTGACGATCTCCGTCGGCTTCTCCTTGAAGCGCGCCTCGTATTTTTCATAGAGGGGTTTCAGGATCGGGTCGTCGAAGCTGAGATGGTAGATCCAGTAGCTGCCTTCCATGGCCGGCCCGGCGATTTCGAACATGTTCATGCTGAAGCCGTCGCCGCCGATGAAGACCGGCTTCCACCCGAGTTCCCAGGACTGCTTCATCATCAGGGACATTTCCTTGTAGAGGTTCGGCATGACGAGGGCCTTGGCTCCGCTCTGCTTTGCGTTGGTCAGCTGGGCGCGGAAGTCCACGTCACCGCTGCGGAAAGCCTGGTTGGAGACGACCTTGCCGCCGAGCCCCGTGTAGGTCTTGATGAAGTATTCGGTCAGCCCCTCGGAGTAGTCGCTGCCGATGTCATGGATGATCGCCGCTTCCTTGATTCCCAGCTTGTTGAAGAGGTACTCGGCAATAACCTTGCCCTGGTAGGGATCCGTGAAGCAGATCCGGAAGGAGTAGGGGCGGACTTTGCCGGTCTTCGGATCCACCGTCACGGCCGGGTTGGTCGGGTAGCTCCCGATCTGGGGGACCTTGTACTGCTCGATGATAGGAACCGTCGCGATGTTCAGGCCGCTGAAGTTCGTTCCGCCGATGGCGACGACCTTGTCCTCCAGGATCAGGCGCCGAGCGGCGCTGATGGCGTCTTCTGCCTTGGCCTTGACGTCGTAGACGACGAGTTCCAGGGGACGGCCCAGGACTCCGCCCTTCTTGTTGATTTCTTCGATGGCCAGGATCGCCCCGTTCTTCTCGTGAACCCCCCACGTGGCTGCGTCACCCGTGAGGTTGGCCAGGTAGCCGATCTTGATCGGAGTGGCCGCCAATGCGACGGAAGAAAGAGCCATGACGACGAAAAGCGCGATGATTAAAGCCTTCTTCATCCACAAAACACCTCCTGAACCGAATTTCCTTCGAGTATAGATAGGGGCCTTAATGCAGTCAAGACGCGACGCTTTTGCCCGCTGAAATATCAACTGGGGGGGCGAAGCTCTTTGCCCCCGCCCCCTCTCGGGTACTTATTAATCCAGCCTCAACGGCTCCAGGAGGGATTCTACCCCCTCCAGGGAAACCCGACCAAGGCTCCCCCCGCCGCCGATCACTTCCGCCTCCTGCCCGTCCGCGACGAGGACCTGCAGCGGAGTACCGACCAGCGCGGCTTCCGCAAGACGCACCCCGTCGGGAAGCACCCGGTCGTCCAGGAGGACGGCCCAGCCGTTTCGTTCCAGTTTCTCCGCCAGGCTTTCCGCGGCCTTGGCCGCCTCCGTCCCGCCCGTTTCGAGCGGAAGGACGAGGAGGTCGGCTGGACTGAGGCCCCGGCGGAACGGCCGGTCCCCATCCCCCGCAGCACCCAGGGCGATCGCTTCCAGCTGGATCCGGCCCCGCCAAACCTCAGGCAGCTTGCGCTTCCTGTTTTCGTCCAGGTACCCCAGCGAAGGGAAAGCGGGCAGGGCCGGGTGACCCTTGGCAAATTCGGCAACAACCCGGACCCACCCCTTTTCCACGGGTTTTCCGCAGGCCGGGCAAGGGGCTTGGGGCTCCAACCCGGAGATGTCCGCCACGGGTGCCTCGTAATCCCTTCCCCAGCAGGCGCCGGTGAAGTGGGTCTCGGGGCGGTTGGCCCCGATCACGCGGTTCTTCGTTCCCGCAACGGACAGGTCGGCAATCACCTGAACCGTCCCTGGCAGGCCGACAGGTCCCAAAAATCCCGCCACGTCGCAACCGGCCTGCTTGAGGTCGACGCTTTCGGCCCTTCTCACCACTGCACCGTCCAGGGCCCGGGAAAGCTTCGTGACGTTGACCGCCCGGTCTCCGCGGACCAGGGCCGCCGCCACGAACGTCCTGCCTTCCTTTTCCGCGGCATAGAACATCGTCTTGATGGTCCGGTCCGGGGGACATCCCAGCTGCCTGCAAAGCTCCGCGATGGTCGTCGCGCCCGGAGTCAGGACGGCTTCCAGAGGCCTTTCCTCTTCGTCGGGCGGCGTTTCCGGCGGGAGCAAAGTGTCGACCGAGGCCGTCCATCCGCAGGCGGGACATGTCCGCGACTCTCGGGCACCCCGCGCATCCCCGTCGCAGCCGCAGGCGATGACCGTCCTTTCACCGAAAGGCAGGGCCTCCTGGAACACGGAGAGTTCCATCCCCCTCTCCTGGAGGAAGGAGAGGAGGCGTTCCGCGTAAACCGGCCACCCGGGCAGGGAACCCTCGGGATCGAATCCTTCCAGCAGGATCGAATCCCCGCTTTTCTCCATGAGGGCGAGGGGGAGTTGGTCGACGGTCTTCAGGACCCGAACCGCGACCGGGAGGGTTCCTCCTTCTCCCTGGCCGCAGTCCACGGGTTGGGCACCGGCGGACTGGAAGCGGGAGGAAAGCCCGCTTCCCAACCGTTCCAGCATCGCCTTCCCCAGGGGAAGCCAGAGGATCCGGTCCCTCGAGGCATCGTAGGCAGCCGCACCGGCCTTGGCCAGCCGGATGAGCCCCTTGTCCCGGACTTTGGCCGGCGGGTTCTTTGAAACCGGCATCAGCGTGGTCGATCTTTTCATGGGTGTCGAGGAGGTCACTTCCTTTCGAAAATGGTCTGCTCGGTGATCGGGGTCGTCATGGCTTCCAGAGCTTTCAGGAGAAGTTCTCGCCTGGCCTTCCTGTCCGCTTCCGGCCCCTTCGCCGGGTCTCCAACGGGGTGGGGAATCGCCACACCCGGAACGATCCGGTTGGATCCAACCGTCAGCATGATCGGGACGATGGTGGCAATCTGGACGACGGGGATCCCCGCCGCCTTCTCGATTTCCCGGGTCATCGATGCGCCGCATCGAGTGCAGGTGCCTCAGGTGGATGTGAGGATCACCCCGTCGACGCCCGCCTCTTTCAACTGGGCCCCGATCTCGCGCCCGAAACGCTCCGCGTGGGAGACGGCCGTCCCGGTTCCCGTCGTCGTATAGATCCAATCATACAGCTTCCCGAAAACTCCTTCCCGCTCGAGTTCCCGCATGAGGTCGACCGGGAGGACCACGTCCGGGTCCTCGTTGGCCCAAACCCGGTCATAGCCGCCGTGGATTGACTCGTAGGTTTCCGGGGTCAGGTCGTCCAGCTTGGAAATATCGTACTTCCCGTAGGTTTCGGCGGAAGAGACCCGGATATGGTCCGGGTTCCCCCTGGGAACGATCCCCCCTGAGCAGACCAGCGCGATGGTGGCCTTTTTCAGGTCCTTGATGGGAGGAGCCGGCGGAATCCGCTTGAAGACCGGCATCTCGTACTCCGTTCGGAAGGGCCTGCCTGCGATCTTTTCCAGCAGCATTTCCACCGCCCGCTCGGCCCCGTTTTTTTCGAAGAAGAAATTCTTCCGGATCCCCCGGGGGATCGTCCCTTCCAGCCTTGCCGGACCCAGCGGCTCACCGGCGGCCAGCTTGAGACCGATGCGGGCCAGTCCTTCCAGGGCGGGCTTCATGCCCCTCGCGCTATCCGCCGCCTGGACGATAACGGTGTTCTTCGCGAAAAGCTCCACGCCGGGATTTTCCGGGTAGAGAGCCGTTACCGTGGGAATGCCCAGCTTCTTTCCGACCGTGGAGCAGATGTCCCCGCATGCAAACCCGTACCGGCCGGCGTTGAAAGCGGGCCCGGCGACGAAAAGGTCCGGCCGGAAATCTTCGATGAGCCGAAGGCATTCCGAGCGGGCTTCCTCCGTCCGCTCGCCGTAGGTTCCGTCACCGCAGACGACGGTCCCGACGATCCTTGCTTTCTCCCCGAAGAGGGCTTGCAGCTGCATTCCGGGCCCGACGGCTCCTTCGCGGCTCTCGGGAAGCGCGTTGGCCGCCTCTTCGCCGCCCAGCCCGGCGTAAAACTGGTTGATGTAGTGGACAACCCGTATCGTCATCGTGCTCATTCCTCCCTCGCCTAGATCCATTCGCAGCCGATGCGGCTGAAGCCGAGTTCGCAGGTGGACCCGATCACGGCCTGCAGTTCCACGAACATGCTTCCGTCCGGCCTCAGGCTTTCCGCCGCGCCGCCGGACAGGTTCGCGATCGATTCGGGATGCCCGAGCACCGTCTGCATGGGAGGCACCTCGATCATCTCGTTGACGTTCCCCGAGGAAACGAACGCGCTCATTTCGGGCGTTGCGTCCGCCAGGCCCTGGCTTGAACCGTCCGTCCCGGCGGCTTCGTCGGAAATCACGACGGTGCGGATCCCGAGGTTCTCGCATTTCCTTGCGTTCAGGCAGAGATCCGTGTCCGGGTTGCCGTACCCTTCCTCGGTGACGATGACCCCGTGAGCTCCCAGGTTTTTGGCCAGTGCCGCGTTCATCGAAGAGGCCCTCTCCTTGCCGGCCAGCCGGACGTCTTCCACCGTCGGAACGACGCCCAGGAAGTTCAGGTCCTTCCCGTGGCGCCTGTAGAGAGCCTCCACCACCGGGTTGTTGACGTGGTGGAACGTCGTGTTCTTGTCGCAGGCGGAAACGCAGTTGCCCGAAACGAGAGCCCCGTCCAGCACCTCGTTGGGATGCAGGAGGGTGGGCAGAACGGTCTTCATGTCGGCCGCGTAGAGGAACGTGTCGTGAAGCAGGCCCTGGGTGATGGCCATGCAGATGTAGAGGATCCGCGGCAGGTCCGGGTATTTCTCGTTCTCCTCCTGGATGGACCCCTTTTCGAAAACGCGGACCCTGTCGACCTTCGCCTCTCGACAGGACTCCGCCAGGTACAGGGCGAGCTTCAGGCCCGCCAGCCTCAGGGCCTCTTCGTAGGCATGCTTTCCCAGTCCTTCCACCGGTTCGACCGTCAGGACCAGGTTGTGGGTTTTCGAGAACGGCGTATATTCGGCACCCGTTCCCGACATATCGATGAACCCTTCCTGGAAAGCCACGATCGGCCCGCAGGTCACCACGGCCGCCCCCTTGAGGACCAGCGTGACCCCTTCCCCCGCGGTTTCCGGCGGAGCGAAGAAACCCGGGAAATACCCTCGTCCTCCCTTCAACTTGACCCGCGGCTCCACCACATCCTTGACGGGAATGATCCGGACGCTCTCCCCCGGGCGCGCCAGGTCAAGCCGAACCGACGCAAAGCGCTCATCGCCGGAAACCGCGCTCTCGGCCTCTTCACGGTTCACCCGAAGCACGTGATCGACGGCTTCCGTCTTCTGCCCCCACTGGATATCCGAAATCTGGACTTCGTGCAGTTCCAGCCTCATTCGGGCCCCTCCCTTCGCTTGTTCCGCTTTTTCTTTGAAGCTTCGCCTTTACACCCAGGCAGCAGAACTTCTTTCAGCTTAGTGTATCCGTTTTCTTCCCTCGCTTTCATTAGGCTTTTGACCTAGAATTATCGCAGGAAATGCATTGATTTTTGTCTTTCTGCACAAATGAAAGGAGACTGACGATGCTGCGGGCCTGCGCACAGGAACTTGCAGAAAACACCTCGGAGATCGCCGGTTACAGCGTTCTCCTGACCGACGAAAAAGGTCTCGTGATCGGATCGAGCGACCCGTCCCGCCTCGGTTCTCTTCACAGTCCTTCGCTGGAAGTCATCCGGACGCGCCGCCCGGAAATCACGACCCAGGAAGAGGCCCAAAACCTCCCGGAAGGGGTCCGCCCGGGGATCACCCTTCCAATTTCTCTTGCGGGCCGGGTCGTCGGCTCCATCGCCATCGCCGGGCCCCCCGAGGAAGTCTCCCGGTACGGTCGTCTCGTGCAGAAACAGGCCGAACTCCTTCTCCGGGAGAACGCCCTGGTCCGCTCAGCGATGATGCGGGAACAGGCCCTCCAGGAGTTGATCCTGGAGATCGCCGCTTTCGATCCCCGGAAAGCAGACGAGTCCCTCCCGGTGATGCGGGGCCGGGAACTCGGCTACGACCTGCGGTCGCCCCGTGCGGTCCTGGTGGCGGAGCTCCTCCGCCCCGAGGATGTGCCCCTGAACAGGCGGCTGGAGGCGCAAGCCCTCGGCCGCAAGTTCTTTTCGCACCCGCAGGACATCGTCACCCGCCTCGGAGACGAAAAACTCGTCGTCCTTGCTTTCCTGGGGCTTGCCGCGAAAGAAAAGGACCCCCTCGGGGAGGTTCGGAAAACCGCCCGGCTTTTGGCACTTTCCCTTGAGGGGGAGGGGCTTCCGGTTTGGATCGGAATCGGCGAGATCGCCACATCGGCAGCCCTCCTGGGCGAAGCCTACCGGACCGCCCTCGAGGCCGCCCGCCTTTCCGCCGGGAAGGACACGGCCGAACGGGTCTTCTTCATCGGCGAACTCCGGATGGAATCCCTCCTGTCCACTATTCCGAAGGACCGCGCATCGGCCTTTTGCGAAACCGTCCTGAAGGACCTCCTCGCCTGTCCCGATTCCAGGGACCTCGTTCGGACCTTCCTGGCCTGGTGCGACCGGCCTTTCGAGCCGGCCCGGGTTGCCCGGTCTCTTTCCATCCACCGGAACACCCTGTCCTACCGGCTGCAGAAAATCGGGCGCCTGACGGGCCTGGACCTTCGGGATGCCAGGGGAATCCTGATGCTGCGGTCAGCCCTCGAGCTGCAAAAGCTCGGCGCTTTTCGCCGCGAGGCTTGACGGGTTTCCCCAACTGATATATGATGTATCAGCGAAAGCCCCGAAAGTGGGTTTTCAAAAAGGGGAACCTGCCATGAAAAGCGGCATCGTGTTCGACTTCAAAAAGTATTCCATCCACGACGGGCCCGGCATCCGCACAACCGTGTTCCTGAAGGGTTGCCCGTTGTCCTGCTGGTGGTGCCACAACCCAGAGAGCATTTCTCCCCAGCCCGCCGTCCTGTACCGGCCCGAGAGGTGCATCGGCTGCGGAGCCTGCCTCAAGGCTTGCCCCCTCGGAGCCATCACTGCCACGCCGGAAGGTTTCTTCGCCGACCCTTCCCTTTGCACCGGCTGCGGAGCCTGCGCGGATGCTTGCCCGTCCACCGCCCGGGAAAGGGTGGGGCGCGTGATGACTTCGGGCGAGGTGCTGGAGGTTATCCGGAAAGACATCCCCTTCTACGACGAATCCGGCGGCGGGGCCACCTTTTCCGGCGGCGAGCCGCTCCTCCAGCCGGATTTCCTCTGGGAGCTCCTGGAAGGCTGCCGGAAACTGCAGATCCACACGGCAGTGGACACCACGGGCTTCGCCCAGACCTCGGTCCTGCTGGAGACCGCCCGCCTGGCCGACCTCTTCCTTTACGACATCAAGCACATGGATCCCGAGAAACACAAGCTTTACACCGGCGTCGACAACACCCTGATCCTGGAAAACCTGAAGGCGCTCACCGATTCGGGGGCCCGGGTCGCAATCCGGATCCCCCTGATCCCCGGAATCAACGACGATGAAGAAAACCTGCGGCAGACGGGCCGGTTCGTCGCGGCCCTGAAAGGAGTCGTTTCCGTACACCTGCTCCCGTACCATGCCGCGGGCCGCAACAAGTACGCGAAGTGGGGAATCGCCTACCGCCTTCCGGACACCCTTCCGCCCAGCGCGGAGGCGCAGGAAGCCGCGGCGCAAAGCCTGAAGTCATTTGGACTCAATGTCCTCATAGGAGGGTGAAAGGCATGAACGACCGCATTGCCAGGCTCAGGAAGGAAAGTTTCGAAACCCACCCGTCCATCTCCATCGAACGGGCCCTTCTGGTAACCGAGTTCTACCAGGAAAACGCGGGGAAATTCTCGACTCCCGTCATGCGCGCGATGAATTTCAAGAACCTCTGCGAGAAAAAGACGATCTACATCGGCCCGGACGAGCTGATCGTCGGGGAACGGGGACCGGCTCCCAAGGCGGTGTCCACCTTCCCCGAGCTCAATTGCCATTCCCGGGAGGACCTGGAAATCCTCAACTCCCGGAAGATGACGAGCTATTCCGTTTCCCCGGAAGACATCGACCTCTACGCGGAGAAGGTCATCCCCTACTGGCGGGGACGGAGCATGCGCGACAAGGCCTTTGCCCAGATCCCCGGGAAATGGAAGGCCCTGTACGAAGCCGGCCTTTTCACGGAGTTCATGGAGCAGAGGGCCCCTGGACACACGGCCCTGGACGGGACCATCTACCGAAAGGGCATGCTCGACTTCAAGAGGGAGATCGCCGAGAGCAAGGCACGCCTCGATTATCTCAACGACCCCCATGCCACGGAGAAAGCCGAAGAACTGACCGCCATGGACATCTCCTGCGACGCGGCGATCCTCTTCGCGGAGCGTCACGCGGACCTGGCGGAGAAGATGGCCGCCGAGGAAAAGGATCCGCGGCGCAAGGCCGAGCTCCTGAAGATCGCCTCGGTCTGCCGCTGGGTCCCCGCCCATGCCCCGCGGAATTTCTGGGAAGCCCTGCAGATGTACTGGTTCGTCCATCTCGGGACGATCACCGAACTCAACGGCTGGGATGCCATGAGCCCGGGGCACCTTGACCAGCACCTCGCTCCTTTCTACGAGAAAGACCTCGCGGAGGGGATCCTGGACCGGGAAGGAGCCCGAGAGCTGCTTTCCTGCTTCTGGATCAAGGTGAACAACACCCCGGCTCCCCCGAAGGTCGGCGTCACGGCCGCGGAAAGCGGCACCTACAACGACTTCACCCAGATCAACCTGGGAGGGCTGAAGGCGGACGGCACCGACGGGTCGAGCGAGGTTTCGACCCTGATCCTGGAGGTCCTGGACGAACTCCAGCTTTTGCAGCCGCAGGTGAGCGTCCAGATCAGCGCCAAAACCCCCGACGCGTTCCTGAAGTTCGCCGCGAAGGTGATCCGCCGCGGCTCCGGCTACCCCTCGGTTTTCAACGCGGACATGGTCATCGCGGAACAGATCCGCGTCGGAAAGACTCCCGAGGACGCCCGCGAAGGAGGCACCAGCGGATGCGTTGAAACGGGAGCCTTCGGCAAGGAAGCCTACATCCTCCACGGCTATCTCAACGTTCCGAAAATCCTCGAACTGACCCTGAACAACGGCGTGGATCCCCTCACCGGCAAGAAGGTCGGGCTGGAAACGGGCGACCCGGAAAGCTTCGCCACTTTCGACGAACTCTACGCGGCCTTCGAGAAGCAGCTGCGCTACGTGGTCGAAACGAAGATCGAGGTCGACAACTTCCTGCAGCGGATGTTTGCCACCTACGCCCCGGCCCCCTTCCTTTCCGTGGTGATCAACGACTGCATCAAGAACGGCCGCGACTACTACGACGGCGGGGCCCGCTACAACTCCGACTACATCCAGTGCTGCGGCATCGGCACCATCACGGACAGCCTGGCGGTGCTGAAGAAGCACGTCTTCGAGGACAACACGATCCCCATGAAGACCCTCCTCGAAGCCCTCAGGAAGAACTGGGAAGGCGACGAACCCCTGAGGCAGTTCGTCTGGAACAAGACTCCGTTCTTCGGCAACGACGACGATTACGCCGATTCGATCATGCAGCGGGTTTACGATTCCCTGTTTAGGACCATCGAAGGGCAGCACAGCCCCAAGGGCCCGACCTACCACCTGAACATGCTCTCCACGACCTGCCACGTCTACTTCGGGAAAAAGCTCGGGGCCACGCCCAACGGGCGTTTCGCGCACCTGCCCGAATCCGACGGGACTTCCCCGTCCCACGGGGCCGACCGCCACGGTCCGACGGCCGTCGTGAAATCGCTGGCCAAGATGGACCAGGTCAAGTCGGGCGGCACGCTGCTGAACCAGAGGTTCCTTCCCTCCGTCCTTGCGGGGGAAGAGGGAGTCGATGCCCTCTGCCAGCTGATCCGCACGTACTTCCGCCTGGGGGGTCACCACATGCAGTTCAACGTGGTGGACTCCGACACCCTGCGAGATGCCCAGAAGCACCCGGAGAACTACCGCGACCTCCTCGTCCGGGTGGCGGGCTACAGCGACTACTTCGTGGACCTGGACCAGTACCACCAGGAGGAGATCATCGCCCGCACGGCCCAGGAAGGCTTCTAGGAAAAGGACAGCCAAGCAAAAGAGAGGGACCCGGGCATCTCAGCCCGGGTCCCTCTCTTTTGCTTTCGGTTTGAGGCTTCAGCTCTAGTTGCGGCGCTTCACCAAAGCCAGGCCTGCCAAGAGGGCCATGGCCGCCAGCCCGCCCAGCGGAGCCGCGGAGCAGCCGCCCGACAGGTTCGGGTCGGAGGCCTCGGAGAGGGTCGTGAAGGAATGCGGGGAGGTGGTGAAATCCCCATCGCCGGCCACATGGGCGACAACCGTCCAGTAGTGCTTGCCGTAACCGACCGACTGGTTGATCGTCACGCTGAAGACCCCGTCGACAACGTCGGGATCAAGGGCCACTATCCCCGACCTCTTCGGCGCCCCGTCGAAAATGGTCTCGTATTTGTCCGAGAGGTACAGGTCGAAGGTGACATCCGAAGCGGTCAGGCTTTCGTTCCCGGAGTCGAATTCCCACTTGAATTCGACGTTCTGGGGGGCAACCCCGATCTGGCCGTTCGATGGGCTCTTCAGCACCAAGCTGGCGTCCTCGCCCTGGGTCATGAAGAAACTTGTCGCACCGACGTCCCCCGAGGGCGTGTGGGCGACGACCTTCCAGAAATAGAGGGAATCCTCGTCAAGCGTACCGGACGGAGCCGTTCCGGCATATCCGGCGAAGGTCATACCCAGGGACAACGGACTCGTGCCAAGGCCCGACAGCGTCTTGGACAGGTAAAGGTCGTAACTGGCGAGATCCGGGCTGGTCACGTCGACATCATGCGTGAGGGTCCACTATAAATTGAAGCTCGTGCTGACGGAGTCGGCCCCTTCTCCAGGATAATCCAGGGAAAGGGCGCTCACCCCCCAGGCCGCACCGGCAAAGGCAAGGAGCGAAACGACGAGCAACAGCAGCGACAGTCTCGGAATCCTTCTCATGAAAAAAGCCCCCCTTTTCGATCGTTTTTTCTCTAGATGACAGCCAATTAAAAAACCATCATAGAAAAGTATAGCACCGCATGGCGTTTCCTAGGGAAGAAAAAAAGGGGACCCCTCGGGGGTCCCCTTTCGCGTTCCAGGCATTTCTACCGGACCAGTTTCCGGCTTTCCAGGTAATATCGTTTCTCGGTGGCTTCTCCGATGGAGAAGGTCTTCCTCGGGTAGGGCCCCACTTCGACCATCCGCCTGAAGAAGGAGGACTTGTCGAGAGGGGGCATGTAGAACCCCGCGTTGCCGGGTTTCGTCCCCATTTCCCGTACGGCTTCCTCCCCGTGGATGTAGTCGATCGACACCTCGGGATGCTTCGCCAGGTAGGCGTCAAGGAATTCCTGGAAGAATTCCACGGTCATGCGTTCCTCCCTCGGGTCGAACACGAAGCGGGCATCGCCCTTCTCGGTGAGCACCCCGATGACGTGCCCGGCCGGGGTCTTCGGGGTCGGCTCGGCAAGCCCCTCCTCGACCCTTCCGGACAACGCCTCCTTCATCTCTTCCAGCAAGGCGCCTGCGTCCACTCCGAAAAGCACGCGGTGGATCGGGTGGAAGTGCAGCCCCTCGTCGTGGATGTTCTCCACCTCCACGAGAGCCCACCGGGCCGGATCGTCAAAGCTCGCCCCGGCAGCCTTCTTCTCCTCCCAGAGGCTCTTTGCGGCGGCCAGGGAGTGGTTCCCGTCCCCCACGGCGAAGAGGAATCCGCCGCGAGCCAGGTTTTCCAGTGCGGACACCGCGCCTTCCAGGGCCTCCGCAGGGACGTGCCAACCCGTGATCGCCCCCCCGCCCTGCATGAGTTCGAACTCGTAGAGCTTGCGGAACTTTTCCCTGGCGGCAAAGAGAGGCTCGATGACCGTCCTGCCCGGATCGTCGAGCAGAAGCAGGATGTGCGGGAGGTCCAGGGTCGCCCCCCGGCGGATGGCCATGCGGGGAGGAAGCCTTTTCAGGATCGTTCCTTCGGTCGGGCGGATCAGCGAGGCGGCCCCTGCCTCGAAACTGTAGGCCTCGAGGTCCACCGCAAGGACAAGCCCCTTGCGTGAACCGGCATGGGCGGTCTTGCGGTCGATGAGGACAAACCCGTTTTCATGGGGTTCGAGCACGGTTTCGAGAACCCGCACCATTTCCTCGTTGATCTTTGCGACACGGGCTTCCGTGTCCCCGTCCTCGAGGTAGCATTCGGGCAGGATCAGGCGCAGGGTCGACGGGGCGTCGCCCACGATCTCCTTCACCTGCTCCCAGTAGTGGCGCTCGGACGAGAACTGGTCGCAGGCCACCACCGACCATTTCGACAGGTCCGTCCCGGCCTTCGGGAGCAGGATTTCCGGGAGCCCGATGCCGATCTTTTCGAGTCGAACCTTGACGTCTTCCATCGTCGACCCCTAGCCGTTCTTCGCCGCGAATTCCTTCATGAAGGCCGCCAGCGCTTCCGCGCCTTCGAGGGTCATGGCGTTGTAGAGAGAAGCCCGGCACCCGCCGACGCTGCGGTGTCCCTTCAGCCCGATCATGCCGGCGGCCTTGGCCTCGTCGATGAATTTCTTCTCAAGCTCTTCCGTCGGGAGCCGGAAGACGATGTTCATGTTCGAACGGTACCGGGCATCGACCGGCGAACGGTAGAATCCCCCGCTGGAATCGATGACCCCGTACACGAGCCCGGCCTTCTTCAGGTTGCGCTCGGCCACGGCAGCCAGCCCGCCGTTTTTCTTCATGTGCTCGAGGACCAGCTTGATCGTCCAGATGGCGAAAACGGGCGGCGTGTTGTAGAGGGAATTGTTGGCCGCGTGGTTCTTGTAGCTCAGGTAGGCCGGAAGCGTATCGGGAATCCGGTCGAGCATGTCTTTCCTGAGGATGACGACGGTCGTCCCGGCGGGTCCCAGGTTCTTCTGGGCCCCCGCGTAGATCAGGGCGAACTTCTCCACGGGGACCGGCCGGCTCAGGATGTCGCTGGACATGTCGCAGACCAGCGGAACGTCGCCCGTTTCGGGCCAGTCCTTCCACTCGAGGCCGCCGATCGTTTCGTTGGCCGTGATGTGGAGGTAGGCCGCATCAGGATCGACCTTCATGGAGGAGGGATCCGGCAGGGTCGTGTAGCCGCTCTCCTTCCCGTCGAAGACGACCCGGACGCTACCAAGCTTCTTCGCGTCCTCGATGGCCTTTTTCGACCAGGTTCCTGTCGCCACGTACTCGGCCGTTTTCCCCTGCGGTAGGAAGTTCATCGGGATCATGGCGAACTGAAGGGTTGCGCCTCCCCCGAGGAACAGGATGTCGGTGTTCTCCGGCACGGAGAAAAGTTCACGGAACAGCTGGATCGCACCGTTGTGAACGGCTTCGTAGTTGGCGCTTCGGTGGCTTTCCTCGATCAGGGACAGGCCCGTTCCCTGGAAGTCGACCATGTTTTCCTGGAGTTCCTCCAGGACTTCCAGCGGAAGCGTCGAGGGGCCGGCGTGGAAATTGAGTTTGCGGGGCATCTTACAACACTCCTTCCTTCTGGGCTTCGCGAATGATGGAGCAAACCTCCTCGCCGATGCGAAGAAGGTTTTCCTTGCTGTTGGCTCCGAGGTGCGGCACCATGAAGACCCGGCTGGACTTCAGGATGGGGTAGTCCGGGGAGGGCGGATCCGTTGGCCAGACGTCCGCGCAGTAGTAGGACAGCTGTCCGCTCTCGAGCGCCTCGAGGACATCCTCCGCAACGATGACGCCTGCCCTGGCCGTGTTCACCAGGACGGCGCCCTTCTTCATGACCGAAAGTGTTTCCTTGTTGATGAGGTTTTTCGTGCCCTCCACGAGCGGAACGTGAATCGAAACGTAATCGGCCTTGGAAAGGGCCTCCTTCAGGTCCGCTACGAGCGTGACACCCAGTTCCTCCGCCCGCTGCGCCGGTACGAGCGGATCATAGGCGTAGACCTTCATGCCGAAAGCGATAGCCCTCTTGGCCACTTCGCTAGCGATGTTCCCCAGCCCGATCAACGTCAGGTTCTTGCCGAAAAGCTCCGTGCGCTTCAGTTCGTTCTTTTCCCATTTCCCCTGGCACATGCTGATGTGGGCCTCGATGAGGCGCGTCGGAGCCGCCAGCATGAGGGCAAAAGCCAGTTCCGCCACCGTGATCGAGGAAGCCTTCGGGGTGTTCTTAACCAGAACTTTCCGCTCGGCAGCCGCTTTCGTGTCGATCGTGTCGATTCCCACTCCTCCCCGGATGACCAGCTTCAGCTTCGGGGCCCTTTCCAGCATTTCCCGCGTCACCTTCGTCTTGCTCCGGACCAGGAGGACGTCGGTCTCTTCCAGCCGGTCCAGTCCTGTCGCCACTTCCCCGAACTCGCCCAGTTTCTGGGGAAGGGAAGGGTCAAACGGATCCGCGATCGTGATCAGCACGCACAGGTCACCTCTTTTGAAAAATTGGGATGGCTTTTTGCTTTCGTATCATCAACGACACCCCGACCTTTTGCAAGAGTTCGGGGTATTAAGAATACAGAAGGTTTTGATCCCCTGCCAGCTTATGGGCCGCCCGAACCGGCTCGGGAAGCCGGAAGCGGGTGCACGAGGCCAGGACAAGATCCGCGCTGGTTTCCAGGGAAACGAGATGGCCGGGGCTCACGTAGAGAGGGCGAACACCGGAGCGCGACCGGAGGACGGTTCCCGCCACCCTCCCGCCGACAAGCAGGGGAACACGCGAGCCCCGGCCTTCCGGGAGAGGATCATGGGTTCCGACCAGCCGGCTCTTGGCCACCCCGACGGACGGGCACCCCGAGACGACCCCCAGGTGACAGGCAAGGCCGAAAAACCTGGGGTGGGCCATTCCGGCCCCGTCCACCATGAAAAGCCCTGGCCACTCCGAAAGACGTTCCGCCGCCTTGAGGATCACCGGGAGTTCGCGAAAGGAAAGAAGGCCCGGAATGTAGGGAAAGCGCACCCGGTCCTCGGCGACGGCAACCGAGAGAACCCGCCAGGTTCCCCATTCCATCACCGCGATGCAAGCGATGGCCCGATCCCCCCCGGGGGACTTGCGGATCGAAACGTCGACACCTGCCACACTGAGGGGCATCCCGGAAAATCCGTCTTCCGGGACGACCTTCCCTGCCAGTTCGAGCTGCAGGGCCACTGCTTCGGCGGGCGACAGTTCCCCTTCAAGGAATGCAGGCTTCAAGGCCACCCCCCCGTCCGTTCTTGTTTTTTCGTATGATATTATTTTAAAACATTCCTTCGAGGGAGGGGTGACATCCCATGAACCGCTCGGATTTCCTGCGCCTCGCGGCCTGCATCCTGATCTGCCAGGCCGCCGGGATGTTCGGATCGCTCTTTACCGCCTCAGGCCTTCAATCCTGGTACCCTGGCCTGGTTAAACCTTCCTTCAACCCGCCAGGATGGGTTTTCGGCCCGGTTTGGACTTTTCTCTACACTCTGATGGGAATCGCCGCCTGGCTGGTGTGGAAACGGGGCAGCCTTTCCAGTCCCTCCGTACGGGCCGCCCTTTCGTTGTTTTTCCTGCAGCTCGTCTTGAACGCCCTGTGGTCTGTCCTCTTTTTCGGGCTGAAATCTCCCCTGCTGGCCCTTGTGGACATCGTGGCGCTGTTGGCCGCCATAGCGGCCACGATCGTCGTCTTCAGGCCGATTTCCCCTGCTGCGGCCTGGCTGATGACACCCTACCTGGCCTGGGTGGCTTTCGCCGCGATCCTCAATGCCGCGATTTGGCGGCTCAATCCCTAGGACGCCGGAGGAAAGCCAAGAGGACTTCCCTCCAACGACCCCTGCGCTGGACCGGCATTTTCTCGCGCCTCTCCCAGAAAAGCCGGTAAACGGGAGGGATGACGAAAAGCGCCAGGCCACCCCCGGCAAAAAGCCCGCCGATCGCCACGACCGCCATCGGGGCCCGCAAGGCCCCCCCTTCGCCCATCCCCAGCGCCAGCGGGATCATGGCGAAAATCGAGGTCAGGTCGGCCATCAGGATGGACCGGAACCGCACCCGGCAGGCTTCGACGATGGCCTCGGCGGCCTTTTCCCCCGACCTCCGCAGGCCTTCGGCGAAATCCACGATGACGATGGCATTGTTGACCACCAGGCCGACCAGCATGACCAACCCCATGAGCGCGTATAGGCTCACCGCCGTGTTCGTCGCGACCATGGCAGGGATGACGCCAATGGCCGACAGGGGAACCGTCAGGATGATGATGAACGCGAAAGCCCAGGATTCGAGGATGGCCGCGATCATGAGGAACGTGATGGCCACCGCCAGCCCGAAGGCGATCCCCATGTCCCTGAAGGTTTCCTGCATCGCTTCCACGTCTCCCTCGTACTTCACGGAATACCCGGGTGGAACCGACAGCTCCTTCAAGCCCTGGCGGATCTCCTGGAACGCCTCTCCGACCGTTCGGCCCACTACGTCGGCTTCGACGGTCACCGAACGGATCCGGTCCTTGCGCACGATCCGGGTCGGCCCGGCCTCGTAGGAGAAGCGGGTCAACTCCTTCAGGGGAACGGATCCCAGGGCCGTCATGACCGGAAGGTCCGGGGCCGAAAAAACGCTTTTCGTTCTCTCCGGCTCCATTTTCACCAGGATGTCGTATTCCAGGCCGCCTTCCCGGTACTTGCCTGCCTCCAAGCCGGTGATGTACCCACGGACGTTCGAGGAAACGGAAGCCGCGTCGGCTCCGAGGCGTCCCATGCGCCAGCGGATCGGGTCCATGGCGAGTTCGGGCCTCCCGATCCGCCAGTCTAGGTCTACGTCGACGACCCCGGGCACCGATCGGATCCTCTTCATGACCTCTCCCGCGACCTGGCTGAGGGTGTCCGTGTCCTCTCCAGTAACGACGATCTGGAGAGGCTTGCCCCGGGAAAAACTCGTCTTGACGGCCTGGACGCTCAGCGTGGCATCCGGAAGAGAAGCCAGGAAAGGCCGGATACGGTCCGCGAACTCGAACGTGGAAGGCCGTTTCGGGTCGTCGTCCAGGTAGGCTTCCACGCTTCCCAGGTTCACTCCGGTCCTCGCTCCGCTCCCGCCCACGGAAACTACCACGTCTTTCACGTGGGGCTGCTCCAGCACGAATTTTTCGATCCTCCTGACGGTACGCTCCGTCCTGGCAAGGGAACTTTCGGCAGGAAGCTCGACGCTGATGCTCACGACCCCTTCATCCACCCTTGGGAAAAACTCGGATCCCAGCCGGGGGGCGAGGGCAAAAACCAGGACCAGGACACCCGCCGTGACCAGGAGGGTTCTCCAGGGACGCCCCACTGCAGCGGCCACCAGCCGGTGGTGCAGGTTTTCGAGCCCTTCGTAAAGCCACTCCCACCAGCCGCAGAGGCGGCAGGAAAGAGGGGTAGGGGGTGCCTGGGACATCCGGGCAGCCAGCATCGGGGTCAGGGTCAGGGAAACCCAGAGGGAGAAAAGCGTGGCATAAACGATGACCATGGCGTACTGGACCAGGAATTGCCCCGCCACTCCCGGCAGGAATGCCACGGGCAGGAAAACCCCGAGGTTCGTCCCCGTCGTGGCCAAAACGGAAAGGGAGATTTCTGCGGTTCCCCTTTCCGCGGCTTCGATCGGTTCGAAGCCCAAGTCCCGGAACCGCGTGATGTTTTCCAGGACCAGGATCGAGTTGTTCACCAGCACCCCCATGGAGAGAGCAAGTCCCAGGGTGCTCATCATGTTCAGGGTATACCCCTGGATCATCATGGGAATGAAGGTCGCGAGGACCGCGGTCGGCATCGCGATGGCAACGACCGCGGTGGCGGAAAGCCGGCGGAGAAAAAGGTAAAGGACCAAGGCCGTGAGAAGCGTCCCCGTGATCATGTCGCGGATGACGTTCCGGACTGAGTTCGAGACGAACTTCGAGTTGTCGTAGGGAATGTCGAGTCGGAACCCCTTCGGCAGGGTCGGGAGGATCCTTTCCAGTTCCTTCCGGACACCCCGTCCAACCTCGACGATGTTCGCGTTCGGCCTTGCCTTGATTTGCAGCTGAAAGGCAGGTTTTCCGTCAAACCTCGCAAACTCCCTCAGGTCCTTAGCCCCGTCCTCTATTCGGGCCACGTCCTGAAGCCGGACGGAAGCCCCGTCACCCAGCGGGATCTGGATTTCTCCGAGGGCCCGGACATCGGGAGCCTCTCCCTTGTACCGAAGGGTGATTTCCTGGTTCTCCTGGGCAATGTACCCCGCAGGGTTCGTCAGATTGTTGGCCCTCACGATGGAAGCCACCATGACGGGGGAGAGGTTGAAATTCTTCACGGCAACGGGATTCAGGAGGACATGGATTTCCCGCTCCTCGCCGCCGACCAGCGCCACCTGGGCGATCCCTTCAACCCGGGTAAGGCGCCTCTTGACCTTGTCTTCCAGGATGTCGCGGGCCTTCTTCCCGTCCATGTCGGTGGTAAAGACGGCCACCATGAACGGTTCCGCGTTGATGTCCACCTTTTCAACCACGGGGTCGTCCACCTCGGAAGGCAGTTTCGACCGGGCCGCCTTGATCCGGTTGGAGACGTCCACCACGGCTTCCGAGAGGTTCACGTCGAGCTTCATTTCGGCGACCACGAAGGAAACGCCTTCGATGGAGTAGCTTTCGATCTTGTCGACCCCGTCCACCTCCGAGACCGCATCCTCCAGGGGTTTGCTGACCAAAGACTCGATCTCGGAGGGGCTCGCTCCCCGGTACGTCGCCGAGATGACGATGACCGGGATATCCACCTTCGGGTAGAGGGCCACGCCCAGCTTGAAGAAGCCGTACAGCCCCAAAAGGGCGGCCAGGATGACCGTAACCCAGGTGAAGACCGGCCTTCGGACGCAGAAGCGGATCAGGTTCATGGGGTTGCCTCGCCCGAGGCGGGCCCGTCCTCCTGGATCCAGACCCGGGCCCCGTCATAAAGGGCCGAGGATCCCTCGGCCACGATGGTTTCCCCGGGTTTCAGCCCGGACCGGATCTCGATCAGCCCGTCCGCCCCTTCGCCGAGACTCACGACCCGCCGCTGGACGACATCACCGGAAACCACGTAGACGAAACTCTCGTCCCCTTCTCTCTGGACAATCCCCGACGGCAGGACGACCCCTCCCAGGCTCCGCTTGACCAGGATCCTGGCTTCAACCGTGGAGCCGGGCAAAAGCGCCCGGTCGGGAGGCATTGCGATGATGGCCCTGAACAAACCTGTCCTGGGATCCGCCGCCGGATCCAGGCGTTTCACGCTTCCCCGGACGATCCGGTCCTCCAGGGGGACCTCCACGTCCGTCCCCCCGACGATGTACAGCCGGTCGGCCTGGGGAAGGAGCACCTCGATCTCGAGTTCCGCCGTGTCCTGGACGACAAGCAGGACCCTTCCGGGTTCGGCGATCTCGCCCGCTTCGGCATGCCTTTCGGTCACCACCCCGTCGATCTTTGCCCGAACGACCGTCCGCGCAGACCGGTTGCTGGAGGCCGAAAGAGACGCCTCGAGCCCCTTGAGACGCACCACGGCCTGATCCAGCTCGGCCCTGGAGACGGCGCCCTCCCGAAAGAGGACCTTCATCCGCTCGACGTCTTTCCTGGCTTCCTCTACGGAAGCGCGGTCAGCCGCGGCCGCTGCGGCCTGTTCCCCTCCGGAAAGCACGGCCAGGATCTCTCCCGCGCGGACTCGGTCGCCCACTTCGACCCGGACGGAATCGACGATTTCCCGGAGGAAAGCCGTCACCTCCTGGATCCTTGCCGATCGGACCTGTCCATAGTAGCTGCGGCGGATATCCAGGGCCCTGGATTCCGCGACCAGGATCGTGACGGGGAGGCCCTTCTCCGCGCGGATCGCGGAAACCGATACGGCCGGAGCCTTCTTTTGGGGGAAAGCGATGCGGAAAACCAGGACCCCCAGGGCAAGACCCGCGATGATCATCCAGGCCAGGGTTTTCCGGTCCTTCACCAGTTCCTTCAGCGTTCTCATGGGCTCGGATACTCCTTTCCGGCCGGTCTTTCCCCGGTTCCCGCCCGGGGAGGGACACTCAGGCCGAGGGCGTAGGAGAGCTCCGCCCGGGCGACGGCCATTTCCCGCAGGGCGTCCAGGTAGGCCGTCCTTGCGGCCTGTTCCCGCACCTGGGCATCGAGAAGCTCCAGCTGGGACCCGACCCCCGTCCTGTACCTGAGCCGCGTGATCCGCAGCTCCTCGGAAGCCAGCTCGGCCTCCTTCTTCCGGCTTTTCTCCAGAGCCTGGGCCTTCACCAGCCGGCTCGAAGCCTGTTCCAGTTCCATGGCGACCTTCGCCCGCAAGGCCGCTTCTTCGTAGGACGCGGACTTTTCAAGAAACTTCTTCGATTCCTTCTCGGAACGGACCTGGCCTCCGTCATAAAGCGGCAGCTCCAGCCGGAAGGAAAGCAGCAGGTCGGACTCGGGAGGCACTGCGTTCCTTGAGTCGGAGAGGAGCGTCGAGGCAAGGGACGCATCCAGGACGGGATGCATGCCGAGAGAGGCAATCCGGGTCGAAACGGCGGCCGCCTCCTTTTCGAGAGCCGCACTTCGTGCCTCGGGCCGGGCCTTCCAGGCTGCATCCAGGTCCGCGGAAAGGGCGGTGTCGAACCGGGAAGGGGCCTCGGAGGGCTCGACCTGCTCTCCTCCCGCAAGTCGGGCCATCAGGGAGAGGGCATCCCGCAGGGCCGCTTCCGCTTCGGTTTTTGCCGCCCGGGTCTTTTCCACCTGGACCTCCGCACGAAACACGTCCAGCTTCGCTGCAGTTCCCTGCTCGAACCGAAGGCGGGCCACCCGAAGGTCCTCTTCCCGCTGGGCCAGCAGCGAAGAATAGAGAGCCGCCGTGCTCTTCCCGGCAGCGGCGTTCCAGTAGGCCGTCTCGGCTTCCCGCATCAGGGATGCGGCAAATTCCGCATGCCGGGCTTCCTGGAGCTGGGCGGCCAGTTCCGCCTGGCGGATTTTGAGCGCGTCAAGCCCCCAAAGATCCAGCCGTTTTCCCAGGCTCAGGGATAGGGTGCTTTCCCCCTCGCCCTCCCGGAGGGTCCTGGCGGTAGCGGCCACCAGCCCCAAGCGAGGCCGCGTCGAGCCGGTCACCACTTCCACGATCCGGTATAAAGCCTCGACTCGCGAGGCCGACGCCGCCAGCTCGGGATTTTTTTCCGCCACCAGCGCCAGGTATCCCCCGCTGTCGAGCATTGTCGCGCCCAAGGACGGAAAGGGCGCCGCCAGCAACGCTCCAAGAACGACGATGACCCGGAACGGAAAAAGCCGCTTCATTGTCCCTGCCCTCCTCTCCGCGCCGCCTCCAGCGGCGGCTTTCCGAACGCATGCACGACCTTCTCGATCTCCCTGCGAAAAGCCCTTCCGAAGTAATACTGTCTCGCAAAGCTCAATTCCCTCTGCGCTTTCTGCCTGGCCTCCTCGGGCTCTTCCGGGGGAGCCGCCTTCCATTCCCTTCGGACCATTTCCGCTTCCAGCCGGGCCACGGTGTCGGCAGTTTTCCCGTAAAAGGCAAGGTCCTCCAGGGGAATGCCGAGGGACACCAAAGACTTCACTTTCAAGGCTGCGTTCAGGTCCCCCTCGTCGAACTCCCCGGGGGATTCCGGCCGAAGGATCCCCAGTTCCAGCATGCGGTCCAGGGTTTCGGAGTCGATTCCTGCGGACTCGAGCAGCTCTTCCCGGCCCATGCGGACCATCGTCGGGCTCGTTCCCCCGAAGAGGAAATCGTCGATCTGTTCCCGTGCCGAAAGGAGGCCCAGGGGCCCTCCCTTCTGTTCCACGTACGCCCGGATATCCGAAATGGAGTAGTTCATCCGCTTCTGCAGGAGTCGGATGGCTTCGATGAGCTTCGGGTACCTGGGGTCGTACCAGGACATGTTCGCGCTCGTCTTGAGCGGAGCCGGCAGCAGCCCCTGGGAAATCCAGTAGAGGATCGTTCCCCGGCTTTCTCCCGTCATCTCCTCCAGCTCCTTCATTTTCAACCCTTTTCGGGCCTTTTCGCGAGGCATCGCGGTCACTCCCCGTCACCGGCTGTAGGTTCAAGTGTGGGCAAGTATAAAGTATGACTTTTTACTTTGCAATAGAAAAAAGAGGGCCGGCGGAATTTTCCGCCGGCCCTCTCTCGGATTTTTCGGCCTCCCGCGGGCTATCGCCCGAAAACCGCCGCGTCGTCCAGTTCCGCCTCGATCTCCAGGAGGCGGTTGTACTTTGCGATCCGTTCGCTGCGGCAGGCGGAACCCGTCTTGATCTGCCCCCCGCCCATGGCCACGGCGAAATCGGCCATGAATGTGTCTTCCGTCTCCCCGGAGCGATGGGAGATGACGTATCCCCAACCGGCCTTGCGGGCCATCTCGATGGCCTCGATGCTTTCGGTGACCGTACCGATCTGGTTGAGCTTGATCAGGACCGCGTTGGCCGATTTCTCCTCGATGCCCCGGGCGATGAACCGGGTGTTCGTGACAAAGATGTCGTCACCCACGATCTGGACCCGGTCGCCGATCCTTTTCGTGAGGGCCGCAAAGCCTTTCCAGTCGTCCTCCGCGTGCCCGTCCTCGATGCTGAGGATGGGGTACTTGTCCACCCATTCGGCGTACATGTCCACCATCTCATCGGAAGTCCGCCGCCCCTGCCCCGACTTTGCCAGGTTGTAGGAACCGTCCTCCCAGAAGGAGCTCGCGGCGGGATCCAGGGCGATGGCCACTTGCCGGCCGGGTTCGAAGCCGGCGGCCTCGATCGCCTTGACCATCAGCTCGACCGCCTCTTCGTTGCTCTTCAGGTTGGGGGCGAACCCACCCTCGTCGCCCACGCCCACCGAATACCCGTGCTTTTTCAGGATGCCCTTCAGGGCATGGAAGGTTTCCGCGCCGTACCTCAGGGCCTCCGCGAACGTCGGGGCACCCACCGGGAAGAGCATGAACTCCTGGAGGTCGACGCTGTTTTCGGCGTGCTTGCCGCCATTGATGACGTTCATCATCGGGACGGGAAGGCGCCGGGCCCCGCAACCTCCGAGGTAGGCATAGAGGGGCAATCCGCAGTCCATCGCCGCAGCCCGGGCCACGGCCATCGAAACGCCGAGGATTGCGTTGGCTCCCAGCTTGGCCTTGTTGGGCGTCCCGTCCATCTCGATCATCATTCGGTCGATCTGCCCCTGCCGCGTCGGATCCATCCCGAGAAGGGCCGGCCCAAGGATCTCGTTGACGTTCGTGACGGCCTTCAGAACGCCCTTTCCCCCGAAACGCCCCTTGTCCCCGTCACGGAGTTCGACGGCCTCGTTCTCGCCGGTCGAGGCTCCCGAGGGAACGGACGCGCTTACCCTCGCTCCGCTGTCCAGCTCCACGAACACCCGAATCGTGGGATTGCCCCTCGAATCCAGGATTTCCATGGCGCTCACGTCGCAAATCCGGCTCATCCTGCAACCACCCTTTCTTTTCGCGGTCTGACCCGGCTCTCGCCGGGGTTGTTTTCATTTGCCTATTGTATCGCGCTTTTTCCGGATCCTGTCTTCTTTCGGGATAAAATGAGGTCGAGGAGGGAAGGTTCATGCGCAAGGGATTCGTCCTGCTTATCCTTTTCCTGGCAGCTGCCGCCGGGGGAGCCTGGTTCTTTTCCTTCGGAAGCAAGCCTCTCGGCGTGACTCCGCCGGTGCCGATACCGGCAAACCCGCTGCCCGAACCCCCGGTGTCCACCCTTTCCGTTCCCTTTTCGGTTTCGGTGGGGGAGCTGGAAACCCTTGCCCAAGCCAGGCTGCCCGAGGAGATCAGCGGGGCCAGCCCGGTAAGGGAGAGCCTCTTCGATGGGCGCGGGACCTACCTCGTCCGAAGGGACGGGGATCCCGACGTCCATCTCGACGGCGACCGTCTCGTCCTTTCGGTGCCCATCGCCTTCAAGGCCCGCCTGAACGGCTCGGCAACCGCCCTGGGGCTCTCCGTGCCCGTCTCCCTTTCCGCGGAAGGAGCGGCCACCGTCGAGATCTCGGCAAGGCCTTCGGTGACCTCCGACTGGAAAGTCCAAACCCAGGCGCGCATCCACGTGAAATGGCGCCGCCCGCCGACCGCGACCCTCCTCGGGGTCCGGGTAACCTTCCAGGGGGCCGCAGACGAGTTTCTGAGGGCCCGGATCGAGGAAGCCCTCCCAAGGATCGACGCGGCCCTCAACGAATCCCTGAAGCTCAGGGAACGGGCGGAGGAATTCTGGCGGGAGATCCAGCAACCCAGGCTCGTCTCAGCCTCGCCGGATTTGTGGCTGACCGTCCACCCGCTTTCGGTCAGTCTGCCCCCCGTTCGGATCGGCCCGGAACGGGCCCTTTTGGAAGCGGGGCTTGAAGCCCGATTGACCCTCTCGACGCTCAAACCCGAACCCCCGAGGGCGGTCCCCCTGCCCCCCGCCGCGACCTCCGCTTCGGGGAAAACCCGGTCCGGATTCGCGATCGAGCTCCCCGTCTTTCTCGGCTACGACGCTCTCAACCGCAGGCTCGAACAGGAGGTCTCGAACCGTTCCCTTTCCATGGGGGAGGGGAGGAGACTCAGGATCGGGAAGGTTTCGGTTTCGGCAAACGGCAACCGGCTGGTCTTTGCAGTGGATATAGAGGCGCTGGAGGGCGCCGGGATCTTCTCCTCCCGCCGGGCGGGAACGGTCTACATCCTCGGGATGCCGGCCTGGGATGCCAAGCGGCAGGTTATCCGGCTGGATTCCGTCGATTTCGACAAGGGGACCGCGGCAGGGCTCGTCCGGGCAGCCGCCTGGATCGGACGGCCCCTTCTGCTTGAAACCCTCCGGCAAGCTGCCGTCTTTCCCCTTTCCGGGCCGGCGGCCGAGGCCTCAAGAACACTGGGCAGGTTCCTGGAAAAGCAGGAAATCGGAAGCGGGCTCACCCTGAGGGGGACGGCCAGGCAGGTCGTCCTGGACTCGGTTGCGGTCACGAAGGACGGGCTCGCACTCCTGGTCCGACTGGAGGGACAAGCCTCCCTGGAGTGGATTCCCCCTAGCCGATAGGCCTCTCCCTACTGCATCCCGGGCACGGCCATTTTCTGAAACCCCTGGGGGATCTCGAAAAGGGAATCCGAAACGCCGCCCTTCCTGATGTTCCTGTACTCGTGGGACGAGATCCCCTTGGGAGATTTCACTTCGCCCTTGATGGGCCAGGCGAGCTCCTCCGAGATCCACTGGGTGACCACGGTCCCATTGTCGGTGACCTGGACCTTCTCGCAGAGGAAGCCGTTGACCGTTTCCTTCCCCAGGCGCCTGACCTTCGCCGGGTCGGCCTTCTCTACCAGGGAGGGGTCCTCGGAGCTTTCCCTCATCTTCATCTCCAAGTAGGCTTTCTCGTCTACCAGGAGAATCCAGGAAAGCCGCCGGTCCAACCGGAGGATCGTGACCACCGTTTCACCGTTCTGCTGCATCTCCTGCCGGATTTTCTGACCCTTCACGAACACTTTCCCGTTCATCGCCTGCCCGTCGGGGCCCTTGATGACCATCTCGGCCGAAAACTCCGCTGCGGCCGCCAAGGCCGCCGAAAGGACCAGGACCAAAGCGGCGGCGAAAAGAATCTTGCCGGCTCTTTTGACGCAAAAACGACCGATCATCTTCCCTTCCCCTTTCTCCCGAAGGCATAATTGGTCTATGATTGGCATTGTCCCCGCCCAGGGGAAATCCCGCAAGCCCTTCAGGGGAGGAAGCGCCGTGGAACGAAACCCTGTGGTCGTGGTCAGTTTCCCAGCCGACAGCGAAGCCCGAGCTCTGCTTGGCAGGGAACTGGGAGAATTTTCCCGCCTGGTTTTTCTCAAGGACCTCACTGACCCCGAAAGACGGAAGGCCGCGCTCGAATCCGCGGATGTCCTCCTAAGCTTCATCCTCGGGAGGGAAATCTCCTCGCCGGAACTGCTTTTCCTCAAAAAACTCAGGCTCTTCCAGTCCCTCCTGGCCGGGGTGGATGCCCTGCCCTTCCCCCTCATGCCCAAGCAGGCGGTCCTATGCAGCAACGCGGGGGCCTGGGCGGAACCGCTTGCCGAACATGCCCTGTGCATGGCATTGGCCCTGGGGAAGAACCTTTTGCCCCTTCACGCGAAGCTGGCTCGCGGGGAATTCGACAACAGCCGGGAAAGCCTGTGGTTCCGCAAAGCTTCTGCCGCCATCCTCGGCTTCGGGGGGATCGGCAAAGCGACGGCCCGCCTTTTCCGGTGCCTTGGAATGGAGATCCGGGCAGTCAACACGACAGGCCGGACCCTGGAACCCGTCGACTGGATCGGAACCCTGGAACAGCTCGAGGAAGCCGTTCGCGACGCCAACGTCGTCGTTCTGAGCCTTCCCCTCACGCGGAGGACGCGAGGCTTGATCGGAAAAAGAGAGCTGGAGTGGATGAGGGAAGACGCCATCCTCGTGAACGTGGCCCGCGGGGCGCTGGTCCAGGAGGAAGCCCTGTACGTTCATCTGAAGGCCAACCCCTCCTTCCGGGCCGGCATCGACACCTGGTGGGTCGAACCCGCCACGCACGGTGAATTCAGGCTCCAGTACCCCTTTTTCGAGCTGGAAAACTTCCTCGGTTCCCCTCACAACTCGAACTTGGTCAAGGGAATCTTCCCGGTCGCCCTGAAGGCAGCCGTCGATAACGTCTGCCGATTTCTCGCCGGAGAACCTCCCTTAGGGGTGGTGGATCCGGCGGACTACGTGGAGGATTGAGACGATGAGGATCATCCTGGTCGGGGCCGGCGAAGTCGGCCGGAATGTCGCAAAGGAGCTTATCCGAGACGGGCACGACCTGACCATCGTGGAACGAGACGAAGACCGGGCCCAGCAAATCGACGAAGAGCTCGACGCCCGGGTCGTCCGTGGCAACGGAGCCCGGCCCCAGGTCCTCGAGGAAGCCGGCCTTGGGGAAGAGGGAGGGATCGACCTTTTGATCGGGGCCACCGACCGGGACGAGGTGAACATCCTTGCCTGCTGGATCGCCAAGAAAAGCGGTGTCCCCCAGACGATGGCCCGCGTCCGGAGCATCGAGTTCACCGACACCCAGTCCTGGGCGCGGGACTTGAACGTCGACCTTTTGATCTCACCGGAAAGGAGCGTAGCCCGCGAGATCCAGGAACTGCTGCAGGTCGGCGCCTCCTTCCATGCAGCGGCCCTGATGCAGGAAAAAGCCGGTATTTACGGCTTTACCCTCTCGAAGGAATCCCCGCTTTTGGGACGGCCGCTGAAGGACTTGACCCTGGAGTACAAGGACCTTCGGACCATCATCGTTTATGTCCAGCGGGGGACGGGAGGCTTTGTCCCCTCGGGCGACAGCGTGCTCCTGGAGAGAGACCTGTGCTATGTCGCCACCCTCAGGGAGGAACGGGACCGGGTCGCGGGACTCTTCACGGGGAAATCGGCCCGCCCGCTCCGGCGGGTGTTCATTGTGGGCGGTGGAAAAATCGGCTTCCAGGTGGCGCAGCGCCTTGAACAGAACTTCCAGAAGATCGATATCCGCCTGATCGACCGGGACCTCGAAAAATGCGAGGTCCTGGCCCGGGAACTCGGCAAGACGACGATCCTTCACGGCGACGCCTCAGACAGCGACCTGCTCCGATACGAGGGGATCGAGGAAGCGGACGGCTTCGTTTGCACCACGGCCAACGACGAGATGAACCTGGTCCTGTCGGCCATGGGCCGAAAACTGGGTGCCCGCAAAACCATCGCCGTGATCCGGAAAAGCAGCTACATAAACCTCCAGGATGCCTTCCAGGCCGATGCCCTGGTTAACCCGAACGAGGCCCTCGCCTCGACCATCCTGCACCGGATTCGCTATCCTAGAGGGATAGGCTCCGTGTCGGTCATCGACCAGATTGACGCGGAAATGGGAGAAATCACGCTCACTGCCGGTTCGCCGGCGGTCGGGCAAAAGGTGATGGACCTGGGGCTCCCCAAAGGCGTGATCCTGGCCCTGGTGGAAAGGGGAACGGAAGTCTTCGTCCCAAAGGGCAGCACCGTCCTGAAGGAAAACGACCACCTCCTGTTCTTCTCCTCGAGGGATCACCTGCAGAAGGCCCTGACCGCCCTGGGGACGGACTGAGACATGCGCCCCGCCATCGTAGCCAAGGTTCTCAGCTTGATCACGACCGTCGTTTCCCTCTTTCTCCTCTGGGGAATGGCGTGGGCCGCCTGGGACGGTTCCTCCGACCTCCTGGACCTGGGGGCTTCCCTGGGGGTTGGCCTCGCCATTTCGGGGGTGCTGTTTTGCCTGGGCCGAGACGCGAAGGCCTCGGACCTGGGACCGAGGGAGGCCTTTGCCGTCGTGAGCCTTTCCTGGATCCTCTGCTCGGCGATCGGGGCCTTGCCCTTCTACCTCCACGGTTCGGTCTCCACCTACACCGACGCCTTCTTCGAGGCCATGTCAGGATTCACCACCACCGGGGCCTCGGTTCTGACGAACATCGAGGCCAACTCAAGGGGCATCCTCTTCTGGCGAAGCCTGACGCACTGGCTCGGAGGAATGGGGATCATCGTCCTAAGCCTGGCCATCCTCCCCTTCCTCGGCGTCGGCGGAATGCAGCTGTTCAAGGCGGAAGTCCCCGGACCGGTGCCGGAGAAGCTCACGCCACGGATCCAACAGACGGCCCTCCTCCTGTGGGGCGTCTACGTCATCCTCTCGGTTGCCGAGACGATCCTCCTTCTGTTCGCCGGGATGAGCCTTTTCGAAGCCCTCACTCACACTTTCGGGACCATGGCCACGGGGGGGTTTTCTCCGAAGAGCCTGAGCGTCGGTTTCTATCGAAGCCCCTTTGTCGACTGGATCATCACCGCCTTCATGTTCCTGGCGGGAGCCAACTTCACCCTTCATTACTTCGCGCTCCGCGGGCGCCTTTCGATCTTCTGGAAGGACGAGGAATTCCGCTTCTACGCCCTGGTTGCGCTCCTCGGGACCGCCACGATCATGACGGTTCTCCTTGCCGGGAAAACCTATGCCTCGCTTAGCGATGCGCTTCGCTACTCCGCCTTCCAGGTCGTCAGCATCCTGACCACGACCGGCTTCGTTACCGCGGATTTCGAGAGGTGGCCTGCCTACGCGCAGCTGCTCCTCCTGGTCCTGATGTTCATCGGGGGCTGCGCGGGCTCCACGGGGGGCGGCATGAAAAACATCCGGGTTCTCCTGCTCGCCAGGCAGGCCAAGGCCGAAATCCTTCGGCTCCTTCACCCGCGGGCCGTGATCGTTCCGCGAGTCGGCGGCAAGGTCGTCGAGCGGGAAGCGATGAACTCCGTCGCGGTCTTCTTCTTCGTCTACATGACCCTTTTCGTGGGAGCCTCCCTCGTCATGGCCGGAATGGGCCTGGACCTGGTCTCGGCCATCTCCTCCGTCGCGGCGACCTTGGGCAACATCGGGCCCGGCCTGGGGATCGTAGGGCCGATGGACAACTACGCGGCGGTTCCCCAGGCGGGCAAGTTGGTCCTCTCCCTCTGCATGCTCCTGGGGCGCCTGGAACTGTTCACCGTGCTCATGCTGTTCGTCCCCGGGACCTGGCGAAAATAAGGCCTACCCCGGCCCGAAAACGCCCGTGCTGAGGTACTTGTCCCCGCGGTCGGGGGAAACCGTGACCACGATCCCCGGTTCCGGCATCCTTGCCGCGACCTCGAAGGCAGCCGCGACGTTAGCCCCGGTGGAGATCCCGCAGAAAAGTCCCTTTTCCCTGGCCAGCCACCGAGTCGTGTCGAAAGCCGCCTCGTCGGTTACTATCTTGATTTCGTCCACGATGGAGAGGTCCAGGTTCTTCGGGACGAAGTTCGCGCCGATCCCCTGGATTCCGTGGGTCCCGGGCTCGCCGCCGCCGAGGACGGGGCTTTTCGCCGGTTCCACGGCGACGATCCGGATACGGGGAAAGGCCGATTTCAGGCTTCTTCCAACCCCTGAAAGGGTTCCTCCAGTACCTACGCCTGCCACGAAGGCGTAGGGAGTTTGGCCTTTCAGGGCCTCCAGGATCTCGGGACCTGTTGTAACCTGGTGTGCCCACGGGTTCCCCGGGTTATCGAACTGCCCGGGCATAAAGCATCGTTCAGACTCCCTCACCAGTTCCTCGGCCTTCCTGACCGCTCCTCCCATCCCTTCCCCGGCGGGGGTGAGGATCAGCTCCGCCCCGTAGGCCGAAAGTACGGCCCGCCTTTCGGCAGACATCGATTCGGGCATCGTCAGGATCACCCGCAAGCCAAGGGACCTTCCCAGCATCGCCAGGGCGATCCCGGTATTCCCAGAAGTCGGTTCGACGATCACCGCGCCTTCCCGGAGGAAGCCGTCCTGTTCAGCCTTCCTCAACATGCCCCAGGCCGCGCGGTCCTTGATCGATCCCCCAGGGTTGTTCCCTTCCATCTTGACCCAGATTTCCGATCCGCCGCCCGCTTCGATCCGCGCTATCGGCGTTCCTCCCACAAGGGAAAAACCCACCAGCGAATCCACCCGAAAACGCATCTCAGGCCACCCCCCTCTTCTTCTCTTTCGACCCGGACGAGGTCCTGCAGAAAACCGTCGCTTCCCGCAGCCTCCAGACTTCCTGCTGGAGTTCCCGAACCATGCCCTCGAGGGCCTCGATCCTGGCCTCGGCCTTTTCCAAAGGCGGCGCGACCCTTTGTCCTTCCGATCTGACGACCCGAGCCGGAACGCCGGCGACCGTGGCATTGGATGGAACGTCCTTGAGGACAACGCTTCCTGCCCCGATACGAGCGTTCTTTCCCACCGTGACCGGCCCCAGGATGCGGGCTCCGCTTCCCACAAACACCCCGGTTTCCAGGGTCGGGTGCCGTTTCCAGGTTTTCTCGTTGCCCGTGGCTCCAAGGGTCACTCCCTGAAAAAGGGTTACGTTGTCCCCCACAACCGCCGACTCTCCGATAACCACTCCCGCCGCGTGATCGATGAAAACCCCCTTGCCGATCCTGGCTCCGGGATGAATCTCGGTCCCCGTCCACCAGCGAACGATGAGGCCGAGGAAGCGGGGAAGCACCGGAATCCGAAGGCGGACATGAAGAAAATGGATCAGGCGGTGAGCCGCCACGGCCTGAAAGCCGGGAGTGCAAAGGATCACCTCGAAAAAACCCCGAACTCCGCCCGGAATCGCGGGATCTCGTTTTTTGACCGCCTTGAAATCTTCGACAAGCGTTTTGAAAATCCCCATTCGATGCTCCTCCTCTCGTAGACGAAAAAAATCGGGCTGACCTTGCGGCCAGCCCGATCGCTTTTTCGATACGGGAGTTCTCCTAATTATGGGAGGAACCGGTTGCCCTAGCAGCCCCGGCCGCAGCGAATGGTGCCGCCGCGACCCTGCGGGCCGCGGTGGATCAGGAGAGAATCCACCGACAACAACAATTTTTCGAAACAGGCATACGGGCCATGAAGGCACCTCCCACGAAATTGGGACGATTATAAACAACCTTTCCCCAAAAAGCAAGAAACCCGTTCTCCCATTTCACTCCGCCACCCATTTCTGCAAGTCTTCCCTGAGCCCCGCGACGAGGATCCTGTCACCCGCTTCGATCACCGTATCCGCACGGGGGATGAACATTTCCCCCGACCGGTTCACGTTCAGGACAACCGCATTGTACCGTGTCCGAAAATCCAGTTCCAAAAGGGTTTTCCCTTCCATTTCGGGCAGGGGCCGGACTTCTCCCACGTAAAAGCGAGATCCCGGCAACTGGGCAAAGTGGGACATCCATGGATGGACCAGCAGGAAGGCCAGACGTTCCCCCATGTCCCGCTCCGGGAAAACAACACGGTTGGCCCCAACCCGGGCAAGAACCCGGGCATGAACGGCATTTTGCGCCCGCGATACGACATGCGATACCCCGAAGTCTTTCAGGATGGTTGTCGCCAAGATACTGGCCTCAATGTTTTGCCCAATCGCCACGACGGCGATGTCGGCTTCCTTGGCTCCAACCTTGGAGAGGGCCTCCTCGTCGGTTGCATCCGCCTGGACGGAGAGATCCACCACATCGGCCATTTCCTCGACGCATTGCCGTGAACGATCCACGGCGATGACCTGGTGCTTCTGCTCCACGAGAGTCTTGCAGAGGGCCTGTCCGAAACGTCCAAGCCCAACGACCAGGATGACTTTCTCCTCGTTCTTCACGCTTTTCCCTCCCTAACCCACCGGGATTTCCGCATCAGGATAGGAAATCTTTCCTCTTGCCTCACGCTTCACGAGGCCGTATAGGAACGTGATAATGCCCACACGGCCCCAGAACATCAGGAGTACGAGCACAAGCTTGCCGGGATCGCTTAATTGAGAGGTGATCCCCAGCGACAACCCCACCGTCCCGAGGGCTGAAGCGGTCTCGAACAGCAGGGAACGGAAGGGGAAAGGCTCGAGCAATACCAGGGTCATCAATCCTATGCCCAGTATACCAAGATAGAGGACAATCATCGTGATCGCCCTCTGGATGACCCGGATGGGAATGCGCCTGTTCCACAAGTGGACTTCCGATCGCCCCTTGAGCACGTTCCATGTCGAGACAAGCAGGACAGCCAGTGTTGTCGTCTTGAACCCGCCTCCCGTCGAACCTGGAGAAGCCCCCACAATCATCAGCAGGGTGACGACAAAAAGTCCCGCGGAAGAAAAGGTCGACAGGGCGACGGTGTCGAAGCCCGCCGTTCGGGGAGTGATGCTGGAGAAAAGCGCGTTCCAGATCTTCCACCCCACCCCCATCGACTCGAGGGAACGATTCCACTCGCAAAGAAGCAACAAGGCCGTCCCGAAAAGGACAAGCCCAGCCGTCGTCAACAGGACCAGCCTTGAGTGCACCGAGATTCTTGCAGGTTCCCGGAAAGTCTCCTCCAATTCGGAAAGAACAATGAACCCCAAGCCTCCCAATACGACAAGGACCATAACCGTTCCGGGCACGAGGATACCGCTTGAGAAACCTTCCAGGTTCTCCGAAAAAAGGGAGAAACCTGCGTTGCAGAAGGCGCTCACGCTGTGGAAAACCGCATTGTACAGGGACTGTTCGGGTGAAAGACCTGCACGACTGAAACCCCAGTAAAGGGGAAAAACCGCAATCGCCTCGATGGCGAACGTCAGGGAGAGGATCCGTATCAAGAGCCGGATCACCCCCGAAGGGGAGTCCAACCCGAAGCCCCCGGCAAAGAACATGCGCTGCCGCAGCCCTATCCTCTCCCTCATCAGAAGGGAAAGAGCAGTTGTTGCCGTCATCACGCCAAGACCTCCAAGCTGGATCAGCAGCAGGAGGACAAGCTGAGAAGCGGTTGTAAGATCCTTTCCGGTGTCAACGACCGTAAGCCCCGTCACGCAAACGGCGGATGTCGCTGTGAAAAGCGCATCGACGAAGGTAAGGGGCCGTGAATTGGCATTAAGCAATAAAATAGCAACAGTTCCTGTGCCGATGAGCGCCAGGAACCCGATTACGATCTTTCTTTCCGTTGCCAATGAAGTGTAAGTCCTGAAGGCTATAGGGCAAACGCCTCCCCTGGTTTCCCGGATGAGCCGCGCCCCATGCCCCGCCGGGCAATCAGGCCCGCAAAGGACAGTGCGCCTTCATCCACTTTTGTGCCTCACTTTCCCTTTGCGCCTTCCCCTCTCCGGAAATTGAAACGCCTTCGGTGCCGTCCACTATGACCGATTGATCTGAAAAGATCAATCGCAAATGTCCCTCCTTGTCAAAAGAGAAGGAGCCGTTTTCCCCCTTCAAATCCCCCAAAGGCACCAGCATGATTCATCACTCTATTTCCAGGAAAAAATCTTCGCACACCATTTCGCGATCCCTGCCTGGCCTGGATTCCCTTCCCTCGGGCGAGTCGGGCAGAACCCCGTTCTCCAGGATGTCGAGGGCCCTAACTAACGATTCCCTGAGCAAGTCCCACCTGCCGCCGTGAGATCCGCAAAGGTCGCAGCGCTCACGAACGCCCGCAACTCACGGATCTTTCCCGACTGCTCCAGCGGGTCCATTTCAAGTTCGGCCTTCATGCCACAAAGAGGAGGGTTCTCCTGCCCTCACTTTCCACCAGGGGGAAACGGGCAAATCGAGGGGAAAAGACGCTCTCGATCTCGGCGCAAAGCGTTTCCGCCATCTCGGGGAGTCCGGGAATCGCGAGCAGGCGCCCGGTCAGCCGGTTGAGAAGGGCTCTGGCCCTTTCCTGGGGAAACAGCCAGGGCTTCCCGTTCGCGAAGTCTTCCCGACGTCAAGCCGATCCGGACACCCACCATCAGGGGACCCCCCAGGGAGATCCAGTCCTTCGGGTCATCCACGCGGGAAGTTTTGTAGGGCGGCAGGAAGAAGACATCCCGGGTCCGAAACGAAACTGCCTCCACGAGAGTGGGGAAGTCCCCGAACACGGAAGCGACGAATGGGATCACCAGACGCTGGCGAAGGGCCCGGTGCCCTTTTCCCCGGCAGATCCCTGTCCTGGAAGGGAAAATCCAGTCCCCTGAGGCTGCCCGAAAAACGACCAGGAGTTTTTTTCGGACCATGGCGTCTTCGGGAGCGGGAATGAAACGAAGGTCGTCGCGGTTTGAACGGAAATGGGAAAGGACCAAGGGGATTTCTCCGGGGCAGCCCGGCGCCGTCTTTTACGGGCTCGGAGGCGGCCCTTTTGAGTCTAGACCAAGTGCCCCGGTCATGCCCCTACGCCAGGATCCGGGTGATGAGGGGCGGCAGAACCAGGAAGATCGTAAAGAGTCGCACCAGGTGCAGCAGACTCACCCGAAGGGGATCGGCCCCCAGTTCCTCTGCGATGGAAGACAGCTGGGTGATCCCTCCCGGGCAGGTGGCAATGAGGCAGGTCATGAGGTCCCAGCCCGTTTTTCTCCTCACCAGCAAGGCGAGGAGGATCCCCCAGGCGATCATGACGGCCGTTATGGCAAGGGTCGGAAGGAGCATGCGCTGGAGGGTCCCGATGACTTCAGGATTGACATTCAGGCCGATGAGAGCCCCGAGCCCCACCTGTGCCGTTGTCCGAAAGCCCGCGGGCAAGGGACATAGCCGCAAACCCGAAACCGAAGCGATCCCCGTGAAGGTCATGGCTCCCACGAACGCTCCCGCGGGAAGCCCGGCCCAAGACCCCGCAAGTCCTCCGAGAACGGCCAGGGTCAGGGCCAGGACCATGCCCTTCCGCCGGGGAAACGGACTTTTCTCGTCCCGGGACGAACAAGCCGGTTTCTTCTGGCCCTGCCTCCCGCCACCCACTCTCCGGTTGATCCAGGCCGAAAGGAAGGGCATGCCGACCAGAACCGCCGCCAGGCGGAAAAACTGCATCAGGGCCACCAGGGCGGCGTCCGCTTTCAGCGTCAGGGCAAGGAGGCTCATCTCCGCTATCCCCCCGGGCACGGTCCCCAGCAGGGACGTCGAAAGATCCAGCCCGAACCATCTCGTCACCAGCCACCCGAGCCCCAGGGGAAGGCTCAGCCACCAGGCGCTGGCGAGAAGAGCGACGGGGGCGCTCCCGGCAAACTCGAGGCGTGTTTCTCGGTTAACCCGCACGCCGATGAACAACCCCAGGACGATCTGCAGGACCAGGTTGGCTCCAGCAGGCGCCTCGGAAAGCCCCAGGTCCTTGAGGGCAAACAGTGCGGCAGAAAGCATCGCGCCCATCATCGCCGCGGCGGGCAGTCGAAACAGGCGAAGAACCAAAAATCCCGGAACCCCGATCGCGAAAAGTCGAAGGAAACCCAAAAACCACTCCATCCAAACCCTCCCCCGAAACTTCCACCGAATTGTACCAACCATGGCGAAAGTCTGTCCTGCCGGAAATTCCCCCACCCGAGGAGGTTTCTTTCGGAGAAACGGCCCCTTCCGTTTCCCTCCCCCTGTGAAAAACAGGCTCTCCCGCGATAAACTGATTCAAGGAGGAAGCGATTCCGCCAGGAGAAGCATCTCCAGAAAGGGGAGGTTCGATCCATGGAAATGATCGACGCGCGAGGGAAACCCTGCCCGCAGCCGGTCGTACTGGTCAAGAAGGCCATCGAGCAAGGGGCATCGAAGTTGGAAATCCTGGTCGACAACGCCGTTTCGGCTTCCAACGTCAAACGTTTCCTCGAGAGCCAGGGATTTTCCGTTACAGAAGAACTGCACGGGGCGGACTTCGTCATCCGCGGACTCGGTTCCCCCAGCGCCTCGCCCTCGGCCAGGACCGAGAAAGCCCAGGGCGCGGAGAAAGGCTACGCGGTCTTCCTGCAAAAAAGCGTCCTCGGTTTTCCGGACGAGGTCCTGGGGGAGGGGCTCATGAAAGCCTTCCTGAGCAATCTCGCGGAACGGGAAGAAGCTCCTCTTGTCGTTGCCCTCATGAATGGAGCTGTCCTCCTGGCCCTGGAGGACACCTCGACCTGCGAAAGCCTCCGGAAGCTGGAGGGCAAGGGCGTTTCGATCCTTGTCTGCGGAACCTGCACCAAGCATTTCGGCGTGACCGAAAAAGTCGGAGTCGGCTGCATTTCGAACATGATGGAGATTACCGACGCCCTGCTGGCGGCCCCGAAGGTGCTGACGATCGCGTGAGGACCGGACTGATCCTCCGCCCCGCCCGAACCGACGAGGGGCCGGCCCTGACGGAAATGGCATATGCCTCGAAGCGCAGCTGGGGCTACCCGGAGGAAACCCTGGACGAGTGGAACGGCCCCCTGACGGTCCTGGAAAAGCACATCCTGGAGGAAGCCTATTTCGTGGCCGAAGAGGAGCGGGACGGGCAGCGGGTTCCCGTCGGCTTTTTCTCACTGATGCCGGTGGAAAGGCCGGACACCCTGGACCTGGACCACTTCTGGGTCCTTCCGGAAGCCCAGGGGCGGGGAGTGGGGCGGTGGATGTTCGAGCAGGCCGTCCGGGAAGCAAAAAAGGCCGGTGCGCGCAGGCTGACGATTACCGCCGAACCGAAGGCGGAAGGCTTCTACCTGAAAATGGGGGCCGTCCGCACCGGAGGGAAGGAAACGATCGCGGGAAACGAGAAGCACGTCCTGCCGCTGCTCGAATACCTGCTGGACAAGGACAGGGAATGACGGGGAAGGCGCAAGGAGCGCCTTCCCCGTCGTGCTAGTCCGGTTATTCCCTTACCCGGTAAATGCTGTCGAGCAACGTTCCGTCCCGGTATTCCACGACGGCTACAACCCGGTCCGTGTCCAGTTCGACAGGCTCGGGAACCCCCGTGAAGCGCTCGACTTCCTTCTTCAGGTCCGTGATTTCCCTGATCGGCAAGTTGGCCTTCCTCGCTGCCTCCCATAGATCCGCACGCCTGGGGTTGATGCAGATGCCCCGCTCCGTTGCGATCGCGTCCACCGTCTCTCCGGGGGTCACGATGGTCTGAACCCTGTCCTTGATGGTCGGGACTCCTCCCCTGAAGGAAGGCGCCACGACGATCGCCACCCTTGCACCCGCGGCGGTGTCGCTGTGACCTCCCGATGCCCCTCGCAGGTATCCGTCGTTCCCGGTGAGGACGTTGACATTGAAATCCGTGTCCACTTCAAGAGCCGCGAGGATGACAACGTCCAGGTTGTGGACCAGGCATCCCTGGTTCATCGGATTGGCATACCACGAGGGGTCGATCTCCATGTGGGAGCGGTTCCTGACCATCGAACCGGTCACGGAGGAATCGAAACTCTGGACGTCGAAAAGACCCCGGAAAAGGCCCTCTTCCAGCATCTGGGACATGTAGCCCGAGATGCCGCCCAGCCCGAAGCTGCCCTGGATTCCCTTTTCCCTCATGTGGTCGCGCACGAACGCCGCCACGGCGAGGCTTGCCCCTCCGGCACCGACCTGGAAAGAACATCCGGGGGCCAGGATTCCTGATGCCGAGAGCAGGCGGTAGGCGTTTTCCGCGACTTTCAGGTCCAGCGGGTTACGCGTGATACGGGCCGCCCCGGTGGCGATTTTAGCCGGATCGCCCAGGCTGTCCACCACTACGACCTGGTTCACCAGGTACTGGGGCACCGAGACGTGGGGATGGAGGGGATACTCCACGAGGTTGTCCGTCACGGCGATGACATGGCGGGCGAAACGGGCGTCGGTGATGGCGTAGCCCAGCGAGCCGCAGGCGGACTTGCCGATGCAGCCGGTAAAGTTGCCCAGCGCGTCACAGGCCGGGGCGGCCAGGAAGGCCACATCGATCTGGATGGAACCTTCCTCGATCGCCCTCGCCCTTCCCCCGTGGCTCCGGATGATGACCATTTCCCCCATCTCACCCCGGGAGATCATGCGGCCTACCTCGCCGCGGGCCCCGGAAGTCCAGATCCTCCGGATGAGCCCCTTGCGGACGTAGTCCGCCACGCAGTCGTGCGAGTCGGGAATCGAGCTGGGGGCGAAGGTAAGGTCCCTGAAGCCCATCTGGAGGAGGGTTTCAAGCACGAGGGGGATGACTTTATCGCCGTTGCGGAGGTGGTGGTGAAAAGAAACCGTCATGCCGTTCTCGAGGCCCGATTTCTCGATCGCCGCCTTCAGGCTCGGGGCGACCTTGCTCCGGCATGGCGGCTCCGGTTTTCGCTTCGGGAAGGCGGAGGGTGAGGGATTGCCTTCCAGGATCCGGGAGAGGGCCCCTCTGTAAGGGGCAAAGGCTCCGATGCCGTGGACTTCCGTGGGGACCAGCCTCCCCGCTGCATTTTTCACGAAGTTCATCGTTCCTCCCCTCCTTCCATTCCATAAAGGCCCGCCAGGCTGATGAGGTGTCGCGCCCTTGCAATGATCGGGGCATCCACCATTTTCCCATCCACGGCGACCACTCCCCGGCCCTGGCGCTCTGCTTCCTCAGCCGCTGCGAGGATGCGCTCCGCCTTTCGGACTTCCCTTTCGTCCGGGCGGAAGGCCCTGTGGATGATCGGCACCTGGCTGGGATGGATGGCTGCCTTCCCGGTAAAGCCCAGCTCCACAATCTGTTTCGCTTCGCGGAAAAGCCCTTCCGGGTCGTTGAAATCAGTCCATACCGTATCGAAGGCATCGATGCCTGCAGCTTTGGCAGCCATGACGACCCGGCTTCGGGCGTAGAAAAATTCCCACCCTTCCCGCGTTTTCTGGATGCCCAGGTCTGCAGTCAAATCCTGCCCCCCCAGCGTCAGGGCCCTGACGCGGGGGCAAGCCGTGGCAATCGCGTAAGCATGTTCGATCCCTCGAGCCGACTCGAGCATGGCATGAATCGGGACCGAGCCTGCCGGAAGCCCTGCCTTTTCTTCGATTTCCATCATCTTCGCGTCGGCCAGCAGGACATCGGAAGGGGCCTGGCACTTCGGCAATCGGATGGCGAAGGGTTGCAACGGGACGATCGATTCGAGGTCCGCCTCGAAAAACGACGTATCGGCGCCGTTGATCCTGACCACAACCGGAAGGTCGCCGAAATCGTAATGCCGGAGGAAACCGGCCGCGATATCCCGGGCCGCGTCTTTCTCTGCCAGCGCGACGGCATCTTCCAGGTCGATCATGATCAAATCGGCCCCGAATACGGCCGCGTTCTGGATCATGCCCGGGGCATTTCCAGGGATGTAAAGCATCGATCTCATGGCTCTCATGAGGCCATGCCCCCCCTCGTCGCCCGTTTGAGGGCCGTTTCAAGCCTCGCACGGATCACCAGTTCCAGGGCCCCCTGGTCCTGGATGGTAACCTGTACCCCGGAAAAACCGAAGCGTTTTAGGGTTTCCAGCACGAGTTTCCGCGTCCTTTCTCCGTAAATCTTCCGGTTTCCCCCCCGGTAATCCAGCCCGAATTCCTCTGCCGGGGCCACGGTCACCAAGCAATCGGCGGATTCAAGGGTTCCTGCCTGTGCGATCTCCAAAACCAATTCCACCACGCCCCTTTGAAGACGCTTCTTAAATTGACAACCCACGGAAAAACGAGTAAATTTTACCATAGGATCCGGGATATTGGATCCCGTATCCCAAAAGGGGGATCGCGCTTGACAATCGACCTTCAAGCAATTGACCCGAACCTGCTGACACCGATTCGAAACGTCGTGTACGAATCCCTTCGGCAAGCCATCCTCGACGGTTCGCTGCCCCGCGGGGAGCGGCTCGTCGAAAGTGACCTGGCGGAAACCCTCAACGTTAGCCGCATGCCCGTTCGAGAGGCCATACGAAAGCTCGAGGCCGAAGGGCTCGTGGAGCACCAGCCCCGGAAGGGCGTTGTAGTGAAGGGCTTCAGCGAAGAGGAAATTCTCGAGATCTATGCCATCCGGGAAGCCATGGAAGCCTTGGCTGCCGTCCAGGCAGTCAGGCGTGCCACCGATGAAGAAATCCGAAACCTGGAAAAAGCGATGGACGAAATCGACCGTCTTTGTGAGATGGGAGGAGAAGTCAGCGCTTCGGAAATCTTCGAAGCCAACCGGGTTTTCTCGGAAGCGGTCATCGAGGCGTGCCACATGCCGAGGCTGATCCAGCTCATCAATACCTACAAGGATTACCTTGAGCGATTCCGGAGGGTCACCCTCGCCATTCCTTCACGAAGGGAACTTGTCCGACGGGAGCACAGGCAGATCTTCGAAGCCATCCGGGACCGGGACGAAAAGAGGGCGGAAGCCCTAACCAGGGAACACATCCGGGGGGCTCTTGAAGCCTACCTCAAGGGCTTTTCCCGTCCTGCGCCCGACCGGCATCTCAACGGGAAATGAACGGGGGGATCGAAAAGAGCCGTCCTGAGAGCGAGCCACGACGACCGTATTCCGCGTTTTTCCGGGAAAAACCAATAAGGGGGGTATCCAAATGAAGAGCATGATGCGCAAAACCCTGTTCCTGATCCTTGCTGCACTGGTCCTCAGCGCCCTGTTTGCGGGCATGGCTTCTGCAGCCTATCCCACGAAGCCCATCGAGAGCATCGCGCCGGCCGGACCCGGCGGCGGCTGGGACACGACAATGCGGATGACAACGAAAGTCCTGACGGAAAAGAAACTCGTCACCGTTCCCATGCCCGTCATCAACAAGCCCGGCGGCGGCGGAGGCGTGGCGCTTGCCTACCTTCAGAAAAAGAAAGGGCGTGACGACACGATCGTCGTCTATTCCCCGCCTCTCCTTCTCATCAACCTTACGGGCTCCACTCCGCTGAGCTACAAGAACCTGACGCCCATTTCAATGCTGATCAACGACTACGGGGCCTACGCGGTGCCCAAGAACTCGAAGTTCAAGAGCATCAAGGATGTCATGGAAGCAATCAAGAAGGATCCCAAGAGCGTGAAGATCGGCGGCACCTCCGCCATGGGCAGCATGGACCACATCCAGTTCCTCGTGGCCGCAAAGGCGGCTGGCGTGAAGGACCTGAAGGCCATTCAATACATCGCCTTCCAGGGCGGTGAAGGAATCGCAGCCTTGATGGGCGGACACATCGACCTTCTTTCCACGGGAATGGCCGAAACCGTCGGCCCGATGCAATCGGGGGATATTCGTGTCCTGGCCATCTCCGCCCCGAACCGCATCAAGTCCGGTCCCATGATGACGGTCCCGACCCTGAGGGAATCCGGCATCGACGCGGAATTCATCAACTGGCGCGGCATTTTCGGCCCGGAGAACATGCCGGCATACGCCGTGAAGTACATGGAAGAAGCTCTTGCCAAGATGGTGAAGACCCCGGAATGGCGTGAAATCGCAACTCGCAACGGTTGGACCCAGGTCTACATGAACTCCGCGGATTTTGCAAAATTCCTTGAAAAGACCAATGCCGAGTACAAAACCCTGCTTGGCGAGATCGGAATGCTGAAGGCACAGTAAACCTTCCGCCTGCAAAGGCGGGCCCGGCCGGCCGAGCCCGCCTTTCCTTTACCTTCAAGGAGTGATCCCATGCGACCCAATGCACTGGTCGGATTGTCAGCAATCTTCATCGGCATCGTCTACACCATTCAGGCCTTCCACCTTCCGAAGGCCATGATCGGCAACCCCTGGGCCCCGGTGTACTTTCCCGTGGGACTCGGCATTCTCATGGCCGGCCTGGGACTCCTCCTGGTCGTCCTCGAAGCCAAAAAAGGCCTGACAAACCTGGAAGGGGTCAAGCGCCCCAATTTCCAGGCCGCGAGCCTCAAGCTCATCTTCGGAACGGCCGGGCTCTGCATCCTCTACGCCCTCATCTTCGAGAGACTGGGCTTCATTCTCGCCACGCTGATCTTCCTGGGGGCCCTCCTCTTTCTGATCAACGGGCCCAAAGCGTGGAAAATCAACACGATCCTCACCCTGGGCTTCACGTTCGGGGCCTGGTACGTGTTCGTCAAGCTATTCCAGATCAACCTGCCGTAGGGGGGATCGGAAATGGAAGTATTTGCTCACCTGATGCAAGGTTTCGCCGTCGCCCTGACCCCCCTCAACCTGGCCTGGCTGCTCGGCGGCTCCATCCTGGGAACGATTCTAGGCATGCTTCCGGGACTCGGCCCCTCCACGGGCATCGCCCTCCTCCTGCCCCTGACCTTCGGCATGAGGCCGGACACCGCCCTGATCGCCATGTGTGCCATCTATTACGGGGCCATGTTCGGCGGGTCGCGGAGCTCGATCCTGCTGAACGTTCCCGGCGACGGCGCCGCCGTAGCCTCCTGCTTCGACGGCTATCCCATGGCCCGCAGCGGCCAGGCGGAAGCCGCCCTTGCCATCTCGGCCATCGCCTCGTTCATCGGAGGGCTCATCGCGACAATCGCCTTCGTTTTCGTCGCCCTGCCCGTCGCCCGCTTCGCCCTCCGGTTCGGGCCGCCGGAGTACTTCTGCCTGATGGTGTTCGCCCTGGCGGCCACGGCGGCCATCTCCAAGGAAGCCCTCCTCAAGGGGATCATCTCCCTCGTGCTCGGCCTGATGTTCACGACGGTGGGGCTGGACTTCCAGTCCGGTGTCCCCCGCTTCACCTTCGGTTCCCAAGAGTTGCAGATGGGGATCGACTTCGTCGTGGTCATCATTGGCATCTACGGCATCAGCGAGGTCTTCGTGAACCTGGAGCACATCGCGCAGCAGACGGTAAAACCCGTCCAGACGAAGTTCGGCAAAATCTGGATCTCCATGGCCCAGTGGAAACGCAGCATCGGTCCCATCCTGCGCCAGACCCCGGTCGGATTCTTCGTCGGGGTCCTCCCGGGCGCAGGGGCGACGATCGCGGCCCTGATGGCCTACAACAACGAAAAGCAGATCTCGAAACATCCCGAGGAGTTCGGCAAGGGAGCCATCGAGGGCCTGGCTGCCCCTGAAGCCGCGAACAACGCCTGCTCGGTCGGTGCGATGATTCCCATGATGACCCTTGGCGTCCCCGGCTCGGGAACGACCGCAGTCATGCTGGGCGCACTGCTGATCCTTGGCCTCCAGCCCGGCCCCCTCCTTTTCGAGCAGTACCCGAACGTCGCCTGGGGCATCATCGCCAGTATGTTCTTGGGGAATATCGCTTGCGCGTTCATCAACATCCCTCTTGCGGGCCTCCTCGTACGGGTGCTGTCGATCCCCCCGAAGGTCCTTTATCCCCTGGTCGTGGTTCTCGCATTCCTCGGGGTCTACACGATCAACTTCAGCATCATGGACTTCTACCTCCTTGTCGGCCTCGGGTTCGTCGGCTACCTCATGAAGAAGTTCAAGGTTCCCACCGCTCCCCTCATCCTGGCTTCCGTGGTCGGAGCCTCGATGGAGTCCTCGTTCCGGCAGTCCCTCATGCTCTCGAACGGGTCACTTTCGATCTTCTTCCGCTCCGGGATCTCCAACGGACTGCTCATCGCGGCCGTCATTTCGCTGGCCTGGCCGTTCATTTCCGACTGGCGGGCCCGGAAGAAAAGGGAAAAATCGGTGGATATCCCTATCGACTAGCGTTTCACAAAGGTTGTGGGGGAACCGGCTCAGCCGGTTCCCCCCCTTTTCTCCCACGGCGTTTTTCGCTTCAGTAATCGATCCCCCGCCTGGAAACAACCCCCTTTGTGTAGGGATGGCGGACCTCCCTCATCTCGGTCACGAGGTCGGCAGCTTCCAGGAGAGCCTGCGGTGCCCCCCTGCCGGTGACGAGTACTTCCACGTGGGGAGGGCGCGACCGAAGCAGCTCCATGACCGGTTCCAGCTCCAGGAGGCCAAAGTCCAGGACGACGTTCAGCTCATCCAGCACCACCAGGTCGAACTCCCCGCCCAGGCATTCCCGCGCCAAATCCAGGCCCCTCTTCGCCTCGCTTCGGTCGACCGGGCTTTCCTGCCCGCGCCGGACATAATCCGGGGTCCCTGTCCTCTCGTGACGCAAACCCGGGATCCTTTTCAGGGCCTCGATCTCCCCGTAAAAGTCCCAGCCTTTCATGAACTGGATGACCGCCACGCGCCCCCCGTGTCCGGACATCCGGAGGGCCAATCCCAACGCTGCGGTGGTCTTCCCCTTGCCGTTTCCCGTGTAGACCTGCAGCAGGCCCTTCTCCAGCACCGGCGTTCTCCTTTCCGAACCCTCCAAGCGAACCACCTCCCGGCTTCTCCAATTCATTGTAAGCGACCCTCCAGGGCAAACAAAAAAGGAGGGGCCGCCTCGGCGGCCCCTCCCGGTCTCCTTCGCCCCGCTATTTTCGACCTTCCTCCAGGACCGCGCCCGTGACCCCCGAGGTGACAAATGCCCTGTAACGGTTGAGGAACGCACTTTCGACCGGCTGCGCCCAGGGTTTCCATTCGGCTTTCCTGCGCTCGAGCTCCGCCTCGTCGACCAGAAGGTCCAGCCTTTTCCCGGGGATGTCTATCGAAATGATGTCCCCTTCTCGGACCAGGGCGATGGGCCCTCCAGCAGCCGCCTCCGGCGAGACGTGGCCGATGGCGGCACCCCGGCTTGCGCCGGAGAATCGTCCATCCGTGATGAGAGCGACCGACTTGTCCAGCCCCATGCCGGCCAGGGAAGAAGTGGGGGTCAGCATTTCCCGCATCCCGGGACCGCCCTTCGGCCCTTCGTAGCGAATCACCACCACGTCACCGGGCCTGATCTGCTGGCCGCGGATCGCCTTGAAGGCCGCTTCCTCGCCGTCAAAGACCCGGGCCGGCCCCTTGTGCCGAAGCATCTCCTCCGCCACGGCGGACTGCTTGACGATGCCGCCGCCAGGAGCGAGGGAGCCTTTGATGAAGGCCAACCCCCCCTGGGCGTGGTAAGGGTTCTCAAGCGGCCGGATCACGGTCTCGTCTCGCACCGATACCTTGCTGAGGTTTTCCGAGACGGTCCGCCCCGTGACAGTGATGCAGCCCCCCTTGATGAGGCCTTTTTCGGAAAGCCTGGCCATCACGGCCTGGACCCCGCCTGCGCGATAGAGATCCTGGATGTGGTGGGGTCCCGCCGGGCTCATGCTGCAGAGGTGGGGAACCTCCTGCCCGATGGTGTTGAAGAGATCCAGGGGCAGTTCAAGCCCGGCTGCATGGGCGATCGCCGGCAGGTGAAGGGCAGTATTCGTGGATCCGCCCAGGGCGAGGTCGACCGCGACGGCGTTTTCGAAGGCTTCCATCGTGAGGATGTCACGGGGACGGATGTTCTTCTCGAGGAGGGCCATGATCGCGCGCCCCGCGTCCTTCGCCAGGCGCTCCCGCTCGGCCATGACGGCCGGAATCGTGCCGTTGCCGGGAAGGGCCAGCCCCAGGGCTTCCATCATGCAGTTCATCGTGTTGGCGGTGAACATCCCCGCGCAGGATCCGCAGCCCGGGCAGGCCACGTTTTCCACCTCCATCAGCTCTTCCTCGGTGGCGCTACCGGCGATGCACTTGCCGACCGTTTCAAAGACGGTGTTGAGGTCTACATCGCGCCCCTTCAGGATGCCCGCCATCATGGGCCCCCCGCTGATAACCACGGTGGGAATGTTCAGCCGGGCGGCGGCCATGGCCATGCCCGGGATGATCTTGTCGCAGTTCGTCACCATGACGAGGGCGTCCAGGGCGTGCCCCTGCGCCATGACCTCGATGGAATCCATGATCAGCTCACGGCTCGGGAGGGAGAACTTCATCCCGGCGTGGTTCATGGCGATACCGTCGCAAACGCCGATAACGGGAAACTCGATGGGCAATCCCCCGGCAGAGTAGACGCCGGCCTTCACGGCGGCAGCCAGGCGGTTCAGGTGGACGTGCCCGGGAATGATCGCGTTGTAGGCGTTGACCACGCCGACCCAGGGGCGTTCGATCTCCCAGTCGGTGTAGCCGGAAGCCTTCATGAGGGAACGGTGAGGGGCTCTTTCGATGCCTTTCTTTGCGCTGTCGCTACGCATTGACTTTCACACTTCCTTTCTCAAGGGTCAGACCCCCGCCATGAACAGGCGAGGCAGCACCAGGACGAGCGAGGGAACGTAGGTGCAGAGGAGAAGCACCGCCACCAGGATCAGGACCATGGGGACGATCGGCTTGCTGATCTCTTCCATGGAAAGCCCGGTGATCGCGCTGGCCACGTAGATGTCGATCGCAACGGGCGGCGTGGCCATCCCGATCGCGAGGCCGATCGTGATGAGAAGGCCGAAATGGATGAGGTTCCCCCCGATCCCGAGGATCGCAGGCAGGAAGATCGGCGTGAGGATGATCAGCGCCGAGGCGGTCTCCATGAACATCCCGGCGAGAAGGATGATCACGTTGATCATCAGGTAAATCATGAACGTGTTGTTGCCCGCGACGGACATGAGGGTCTTCGCGATGGCCTCCGGGATCTGGTAGAACGCCAGCCCCCAGCCGAACAGCTTCGCCGTGGCGATGATGAACATGATCAGGGCGGAGGTGACACCCGCGTTGACCACGAGTTCGTAGAACTTCCTGAAATCCAGCGACCTGTAGACCAGCCAGGCGACAAGGAGCGTGTAGTCCACGGCGATGGCCGCCGCCTCGGACGGAGTGAAGACCCCCGTGAAGATCCCGCCAAGGATGATGACGGGGGTCATGAGCCCCCACAGGGCGGACACAAAGCGCCGGCCGACTTCCGCCCCGGGAAGTCTTTCACCGGCCGGGTAACCGCGCCTGTTCGCGATCCAGAGGGCATAGGCGATGAGCCCGCCTCCCATGAGGGCGCCGGGGATGAACCCGGCCATGAAAAGCTTTGCCACGGATTCTCCCGCGATGACCGCGTACAAGACCATCGGGACGCTGGGAGGGATGACCACCCCGATCGTTCCCGCCGAGGCAATGAGGGCAGCAGAAAAATCGACGTCGTATTTTTTCGTTTTGAGTTCGGGCAAAAGCGCCGATCCGACGGCAGCCGTCGTGGCCGCCCCGGAGCCGGAGATCGCAGCGATGAACATGGACGCCAGCACCGAGACGATGGAAAGACCTCCGCGGATCCTGCCCAGCGTGGCTTCCGCGAACGCGACGATGCGTTCGGAAATCCCGCCCCTCGCGAGGATGTCTCCAGCCAGGACGAAAAAGGGAACCGCCACGAGGGCGAAGGAATTGTTCCCCTCCAGGAGCGTCTGTGGAACCATCTGGAGGGGAATCCCGCTCGCCAGGAAGACGACGAGAGCCGCGAGCCCGATGGAAAGGCCGATGGGAACCCCGATGAGCATCAGGAGGAAGAAGGATCCGAAGATGACCCAGCCCATCAGGAACGTCCTCCCTTCAGAATCTCGCCAATCCCGGCAGCCAGGTGAAGGATGATGACCGCCCCCAGGACCGGGTACATCGCGTAGATCCAGGACATGGAAATCATCATGGCAGGCGTCGTCTGGCTCGCCTCGGTCTTCATGAGGACCGCCCCGTACCCTGCCACGATGGCGAAAAAGAGGATCCCGAGAAGGTTGACCAGGACCGCCACCCCTTTCTGCAGGACCGGAGAGAGCTTCTGCGTCACGAAACTCACCGCGATGTGGCTGCCGCGCTTGAAGGCGACGGCCGCACCAAGGAGGGAGGCCAGGACGAGCAGGAAGCAGGAGAGTTCCTCCGACCAGGTGAGGGCCTCGAAAAAGAACCGGAAGAACACCTGGGCCGTCGTCACGCCGATCATCAGGAGCATCAGGAAGAACAGAAGGCGTTCGCTTAGCCGGTTCACCGAATCACTGAGAATTTGCAGGAGGGGGCGGGAAGCCCCCTCCTCCTGCCCGGTCCGATTCAAGGGTTTTCACCTACTTGGTGTTCTGGATGGCCGCGATGAAATCCTTCCCGAACTTCGGGGTATACGTGTCATAAACCGGCTTCACTGCGGCAAGGAACGGCTTCAGGTCCGGAGTGGTGACCTTCATGCCCTTACCCTCCAGCTCCTGGATCCACAATTTTTCGCTGGCGTTGTTGAAGGACCGCTCGTAAACCGCAGCTTCCTGGGCGGCCTTCAGGACGGCCTTCTGCTGGTCGGCACTGAGCTTCTTCCAGGTGACCATGCTCATGAGGATCGGGGCCGGGGCATAGGCGTGACGCGTGATGGCCATGTATTTTTGGCTTTCGTTGAGCTTGAAGGCGACGATGACGTTCAGGGGGTTCTCCTGGCCGTCGATCGTTCCCTGCTGGAGGGCCGTGAGAGCTTCCGTCCAGGCCATGGGCACCGCGTTGGCGCCGAGGGCCTTGAAGGAATCGACATAGACCGGGTTCTGCATGACGCGGATCTTCAGCCCCTTGATGTCGTCCGGAGAGTTGACAGGCCGCTTGCTGTTCGTCAGGTTGCGGAAACCGCGCTCGGCCCAGGCCAACCCTTTCCATCCCTGCTTCTCCAGTTCGGCGAAGAGCCCCTGACCGATGGGCCCGTCGAGGACCTTGTAGGCGTGTTCAGGGCTCCGGAACAGGAAAGGCAGGTCGATGGCCCCGAAACGGGGAACGAAGTTGATGATGGGACCGTTCGTGATGATCCCTGCGTCGACGATGCCCATCTTCATACGCTCCAGCAAGGTCCTTTCGTCTCCGAGCTTGGCGTTGGGAAAAATCGTCACCTTCACCGAACCGTTCGTGTATTTCTCGGTGAGAGCCTTGAATTTCTCTGCAGCCAGGTGGAACGAGTCCTTCTCGTTCACGACGTGTGCCAGCTTGATTTCCATAGCGAACGCGGAAGCAGCCATGGAAACCAGGAACAGTGCCACCAGGAAAACGGAAAAACACTTTTTCATTCCTGCACACCTCCTCAATATTGGTCCTACCAAGGACCTACCAAAAATCTGACCTATAGTTTATCATGGGTCCATGAAACTGAAAAGGGGAACCAACGGTTGTCTTTTAATGAACGAAAGGGGAATCGGGGCGGGATGGAGAACAAGCGGGAGGCAGTCGTTCGAAAGCTTTCCAAGTGGATCGAAGAACCGGAGCGTTTGAAGGGTGGCCGGCTTCCTCCGGAACGGGACCTGGCCCGCGAACTGGGGGTCAGCCGGACCCTTCTCCGGGAAGCCGTCATCACGCTGGAAGCTCTTGGGGTCCTTGAAGTCCGGGAGCGCCAGGGTATTTTCGTCCGGGCCCCGCAAGGGGAGGATTTCGCGGTCAGCCTGAAAACACTGAGCCTTTGGCCCGAAGAACTCCTGGTGCACCTCATGGAAATGCGCCTGGTGATGGAAGTGCCGGCAGCCGGGCTAGCGGCCCGGAGAAGGACGGAACGCGAACTCGAGCAGATGCAAAGGTGCGTTGCCCACCTCCGGGAAGTCCATACCGCCTCCGATGGGGGGGCCTCCTCCGGAGCCTACTGGGATTCCCTCCTCCATGCCCTCGTCGTCGGGGCCGCCCATAACCCCGTCCTCACGCGCGTTTACGAAGGGTTGACCTCGACGATGGAAAGGCAGATCGTCAAAAGCCGCAGCCTGCTGTTGCGGTATTCGGGCATGTCCGGGAAGATCCTTCACGAACACGAACTTCTCGTCGATTCGATCGCCAGGGGAGATTCGGAAGGAGCCATGGCCGCCCTGCGGCGCCACCTGGGAGAGGCCCTGGAGCAGCTGGAGGAAATCCGGACCCACGGAATTTCCGGAAAAGAAAACTGACAGTTGACAAAATGGATTCTTTCTGTCATCATTTCCCTTGGAAAGCTTCATTCCGTTATCCTTTCCCGAGGGAGGCCTGCTCCATGACAAGAGTGCCCTTTGCCCCTGGCAAGCGAACCGGTTCATATCCTCATTTCCTTTCCGAGAGCCAGATCGAACACCTTTGCGACGGCGACCTGGCGCAGCAGCATCCAGAACTTCGCCGGGATGTCACCCTGGAGCAAGTCCTGAAAAGCGCTTTTCCGGGCCTATCCTTTTAACCCCGGTTTTCATGCCCGCCTCGCGCGGCCGGCAGTTCCCGGAGGAGCATAAGACCCGCCCGCGAGAGCCTGGCTTATGGAGCAGAGGCCCCCTTGGGGGCCTCTGCGTCTACCTTGCCTCAATCTCGAGGTCGATTGCCATTGAGGGAGGAACCGTCGCCTGGACACGGACCAGGGTCTTCCCGGGGGCCGCGGGTGTGGCTTCCAGGATTTCCGGGGCCGGCCCGATTTCGACCGCCGTTCGATCCCCGTTCCTGGCCGTGGCCTTCAGGCTGTAACCGGCGGGAGAAGCGGGCATCAGGAAGGTGACTCCTTTCATCACCTGCGTCAATCGGCTCCGGTTTTCCAGGACGGCCCTCGACCGGGGCGAGATCCCGTCGTTCCCCTCGGGGTACTCCACCTCCAAGGTGAACGGAACGACAAAATCATAGGCAAGCCGGTCTCCTTCCACCTTGACAAGCAGGAATCCGAAAATCCCCAGGGCCCCGGACCTGAAAAGCCCTTTCGGACGCCCGCCGCCTTGGTCGACCTCGGGATCTCCTTTCAAGATGTTGAACTTTGGCGGGATTCCCGCATTCACCCCGGCAGGACCCGTCACGGGGCCCGAAAGGGGACCCCCGCCGGTGCCGACCGTGAAAAACTTGATGCCCTCGTGCTCTTCCACGTAAAAGAGGTGCTCGTGTCCTGAGAAAACCGCTTTCGTCCTCCCTTTTGGGAGTAGGGCCACGAAAGCGTCCCGGTTGGCTTGCGTGAGGAAACCGTGGGTTCCGTTGCCGGGGGGAGGAGTATACGCCGGGTAAGGCGGCGTGTGGAGGAAGACGAACAGCATCTTCCCTCCCCGGCTGAAGGCTTCCCGGGTCCAGTCGGCCATCGGCAGCACGTGCATGCCGTCGTTGAGGTTGAAGAAACCGAAATCCTTCCCCCTGGGGGCCATCCATGCCGGGAAATTCCCGTTGAGGACAACGAACCGAGCGCTTCCGTAAGGGAAATCATAGTATAGCAGCGAACCGAAGGTTTCCTGGTAGGCCGCCAGAGCCCCCGGCGTTGCCTGGTCATGGTTGCCCGGGACGGCCAGGACCGGGATCCCCGGGAGAAGCCGGTCGATCTTCTCTTTCAGCGCGGCAAACTCCTGCCGGGCCTCCTCGAGGGAATCCCCGTAGCCCGAGATACCGTCCCCCAGGTGGATGACGAAATCCGGCCCCAGCCAGGAAATTTCCCGAAGGAGCCTTTCCAAGAGAGGAGAGAGGCTTCGACCCGGCCCCAGGGGCTGGGTGTCTCCAAAAACCACGAAGCGGAAGGACTTTTTCCCCAGGCCGGCCATCCCGCCCCACTCGTCCGCCTTTTCCGAACGGATCACCCCGGCATCGGCCGGTGCGAAAAGAGAACACGCGACCACCAGGGCCAGCAGCAACGCCCTTTTTTTCATTCCGATCCCCTCCTGACCGCTTCCGGGAAATTCCGCATCCCCCTGAAAGCGATGGAGCTTGCCGCCACCAGGGCGATCACGACCCCGAACGTCACCGAAAACCCGAGGGGGGAGGAAGGAGCGGCCCCGGACCCTGGGAACCGGCCCAGGATCGCACCGGTTCCCCACTGGAAGGCGATCACGCTCACCATGACCAGCATGTTGACCACCCCCAGGACGGATCCAGCCCTCTCGCGAGGGGTCATCTCGTTCAGGGCGGAGGCGAAATGGACGACCAGGAAGCCGGTGGCCCCGCCGAGAAGGCAACCGAGGCTCCCGGTCACCGGCAGGGGAAGGCGCAGGACGATCCCGAGCCAGAGCGCAGTCCAGGCCCCGAGGTTCATCGACAATCCCCACCCGATGCTCCTCAGCCGCCCGCCGGGGCCCGAGGAGAAGCGCCCGGCCAGGAGCGTCCCCACCATGATCCCGATGCCGACCGCACCGGCCCAGTTCCGGGCGACCCCGGCCTCGACCCCGTAGGCGGTCTGGTACCAGGTTACGGACCAGAGCCCCTGGAAGGCCAGCATGGCTGCGACCGAAATCCCCCAGAGGGTCGCCAGGCATCGGCACTCCCTGGAAGCCGCCAGGGTGGAGAAGCCCGTCTTCAGGTGGGAGAAAAACGGCGTTTCAGGCAGGCGCGAAGCTCGGTTCGCCCCCCTCACGGGATCGGCTTTTGCATTCAGAAACAGGAGTCCTGCCATGAAAAGGCTCAAGGCCGACAGGAACAGAAACACCGGCCCCCGGCCCCACCGGTCGATCGCAGCTCCGAGCGGCCCGACCGAAATGACCGCACCCAGGTTTCCCGCCGCAATGGTGACGGATGAGTAGAAAGCGTAGCGACGGGGAGAAAAGGCCGTTGACTGGTAAACGAGAGCGCCGGAAAACATCGGGGCTAGCCCAAGGCCGGTCAGGAGGCGCCCCGCGGCGAGCGCCGCTGGGGTTGAAGCAAACATGAAGATGGAGGCACCGGCCGCGGTAACGGCCAGTCCGGTACCCACCACACGCAGTGGCCCCCAGCGGTCGTTCAGGGACCCGCAGAGCGGCTGGACAAAAGCATAGGCGTAGTAGTAGAGGCTGGAAATGAAGCCCGTCATTGCGGCCGACATCCCGATCTCGGAAGCCAGTCTCGGCAGGACCACTGCTGCAGAGACCCTGAAGAAGAAACTGAGAAGGTAGGCCGTGACGAGGAATCCGAAAAGAACGTGCAGCCGTATTGCTCCAGGGAGTCGGTCCAAGGAAGAATCCTCCAATCCGCTTGTACGATTGACAGTGCTTCTAAAACGATTCTGCATGGTATGATAGGTGTGCTGCTAAAAAAATCATTTCCTAATCGAATCCTCGAGTGGAGGAGGCATCGGTTATGAACTTTGAATTCAACACCCTGACCCTGCTGATCCTGTTCGGAATCGGTGCAGTCGGCCTCCTGTTCTGCCATAGCCGGATCTCTGAAACCGCCCGGGAAATCCGGGAGACTTCGGCCCGCATGCAGGAAAACCTGGACCGGCGCGTCATCGAAACCCAGGATCGCTTTTCCGCTGAAACCAGGGGACTTCGCGATTCCGTGATGTCTCTCAACGAGCGCATGACCCGCATCCAGGACGAAGTCGCCTATACGATCGAGGAAGCGCGCAAACGAATCCTCCAGGAAGCGGAAAGCCGAAAGGACGACCAGGAGAAACGGCTGACCTTCTTCGGCAACCTGGTGGAATCCACCCGGAAGGAACTGTTGAACGGGCTCGAAGAAAAATCCCGCAGGTTCGCCGAACAAGGTGAGCAGGCCCTGGAGGCCGTCAGGCCCCTGGCCGCGGAGGTGGCCCGCCTGGCCTCGCTCGCCCGGGACCTCCCGCCGGACGTCGGGGAACGGGTCCATGCCCTAGAAAAACTCTACCGCGAGCAGTCCCTCAAGCTGTCGTCCATGGAAGAGATGCTCCTCCGGGAACGCAAGGACCTCCAGGGAATGTCCTCCGACCTGGTGGCCCAGTTCGCCGCCCTGGAGAGGGACCTCCGGAACCATTTCGAGAACCGGCTGAACGAATTTTACCAGCAGGTCGGCGGAGCTCTCCAGAAAACCGAAGACCTGGAACGTCAACTCCGAACCCTCACCGAAACCCTCCGGGAGTCGGTGCGGGAGAGCATCCAGCTCGCGACGGGCCGAGTCTTCGCGATGATCGGCAAGGCCTCGGAAGAAGCCCTGGCCGACGATGCCCTTTCCCTGGCGGGGTTCCGCCAGCCCCCTTCCCCGAAACCGGCGGAGCCCCCGCAAGCGGGGGAGGCCAGCAAGACAAAACGGTATCCCTACCTCTTCAGGAAATGACACCAGGGGCCGGCTGCGTTCCGGCCCCTTCCTCTTTTCCTCCTAGCCCCCAAGGACCCGGAGAAGCCACACCAGGATGACGGCGAGGGCCACGGCCCCCCAAAGCAGCATTCACGGCGGGCATTTCGAAAGAAAGTTCAAGGACCTCATCGGGATTCCCTCCTTGGCCGTTTCCATTGTTGGCAGGATTTTCTGTTTTTTCTGAATAAACCTGTCTTTTCCGAATCCCATTGCGGGTTTCCCCTGTTGCTGATAAAATACCCCGTCATCTGGATAGATGAAACCCCACCAAAAGGGAGACGGGAAAATGTCGGCAAACCAGTGGATCGCCCTCGGCCTTTTCATTTTCACCTATTCCCTGATCGTCACGGAACGCATGCACCGCCTGAAAGCCGCACTCGTCGGCCTCTCCGGCATTCTTCTCCTGCGGCTCGTCGAACAGCACGATGCCTTCAGCTTCATCGATTTCAACACCATCGGCCTTCTGATCGGCATGATGATCCTGGTGGGGATCGTCAAGCAGACCGGCCTGATCCAGTATACCGCGCTGATCGCCATCCGCCAGAGCAAGGGCAACCCCTGGCGCCTCCTCGTATCCCTCTCGTTCCTGACGGCCATCGTTTCAGCCTTCCTGGACAACGTCACCACCATCCTGCTGATCGGTCCCGTCGCCCTGGCCGTCTGCGAAACCCTGGACCTGGACCCGCTGCCGTTCATCTTTGCCGAGGTCTTCGCCTCGAACATCGGCGGAACGGCCACCCTGATCGGGGACCCGCCAAACATCCTGATCGGTTCCGCGGCAAAACTTTCCTTCAACGATTTCCTGCTGAACGTCGGCCCTGCCGCCATCCTGTCGCTCGGGGCAATGTATTTCGGCCTCCACTGGTTCTATGCGCGCGAGCTTTCCCAAGACCGCCCCATCGAAGACCTAGTCGAGGGATTCCACGTCCTTCGGAAACACCTCGACAGGCCTCTCGCGGCGAAGGTCCTGGCCGTCCTTGCCCTGGTCCTTGCCGCCTTTTTCCTCCATGGGTGGCTCCACCTCGAAGCGGCTACCATCGCGCTGGCGGGGGCGACCCTCGGACTGGTCGTCTGCCCCGTGAAAGTGGAAACCGCGCTCGAGGAGATCGACTGGGTAACGATCCTGTTCTTCTCGACCCTCTTCATGCTCGTGGGAACCCTGGAACACCTGGGACTCATCGGTATCGCCGCCCGATTCCTGGCGAGCGGCGCGGCCGACCATCCGAAAATTCTGGCGATGCTCCTCGTCTGGGGGTCCGGGGCGATCTCGGCCGTGGTGGACAACGTTCCCTACGCCGCAGCGATCATCCCCCTGGTGAAGGACATGGCCGCCTTGGCTCATCTTGACTCCCGGCCTCTCTGGTGGGCCCTTTCCCTGGGAGCGTGCCTGGGGGGAAACGCCACCCTGGTTGGAGCTTCGGCAAACCTCGTGATGGCGGGCCTGGCGGAAAAAGCGGGCCGCCCACTCACCTTTACAAACTTCCTGAGAAAGGGGATCCCCATTACCTTTATGACCCTCGCGTCTTCTTCAATCTACGTCTTCCTCCGCTACCTCCTGTAACCGGGCGAACCCGAACGAAAGGCCCGGCCTTCCTGCGAAGGCCGGGCCCTGCGACCCTTTCTGATCTATTCCTTTTTCCCTGCTTGCTCTTCCATCTGCTTGAAATCCAGGTTGAAGTATTCCGGCACGAAATCCTTGGAACAGCCGGGGCAGACCAGCTTGCCTTCCTTGTAGTTCAGGTAGACATTGAACTCGGTCCCGCAGTGCGGGCATTCCACGTGACGATTCGTCAGCACGCCCTCGACACCTCCCCTGTCTGATGATACGACCAGAAAACACCCATTCCTTCATCCAAATATAAGCTTACTTGTTTATTCTGGCAAGATGTCTTTCCGAGATTCTTTTTCAGGCCTCACTTTTTCCCCCAGAAAGGCGGCCAGCTTCCTGGAAAAGCCGGGGGCATCCTGCGGCAGGCTGCCTTCCGCCAAAGCCGCGATCCCGTAGAGCAGTTCCGCGTACGACTCCAGGGCCGGGCTTGCAGGGGACTCCTCCAGCATTTCGGCCATTCCCTCGACGATGGGATGACCCGGGTTGATCTCGAGGATCCGCAGTGCCTGCGGGGCTTCCCTGCCCAGGGAGGCCAGGACCTTTGCAAACTGGGGGGACGGGTCCCGCTCGTCCTGGACGAGGCAGGCCGGGGAATCCGTCAGGCGCCCCGAAAGGCGGACTTCCCGGACCGAGGAGGAGAGTCGGTTTTTCAGGTAATCCATCAGCGGTCTCAGGTGCTTTTCCGCTTCCTCCCGCTCCTTCCGTCCCGCCTGGTCACCGGGACCGCTTTCGAGGTCGAGCTCCCCCTTGGCAGCGTCCCTCAGCCGGAAACCGCGGAACCCGTCCACCGCCTGCAGCCAGATCTCGTCGACAGGGTCGGTCATGAACAGCACTTCGATTCCCCTGGACCGGAAGGCCTCCAGGACAGGGGATTTTTCCAGCACCGAGCGCTCCTCCCCGAGAAGGTAGAAAATCTCCTTCCGGTCGCCCGTGACCCGCGATGCCGCCTCTTCCAGGCTGACCCATTCGTCCCCCGAGATGGAAGACTTGAACAGGCACAGCTCCAGGAGTTTTTCCCGGTTCTTGCCGTCCAGGAAAAGCCCCTCCTTGAGAACTCGGCCGAACTCCTTCCAGAAAGTCCGGTAACTTTGCGGTTCGGTCGCTCGCATCTCCTCCAGGGCAGAAAGGATCCTCCGGGTCAGCCCGGCCTGGATCAGCTCCATCTGCCGGTTCTGCTGGAGAATCTCCCTCGACATGTTGAGCGAAAGGTCCTCGCTGTCCACCACGCCGCGGATGAAGCGCAGGTAGTCGGGCAAGAGCTCCCGGCAGTCTCCCTTGATGAAGACGCGCTTCACGTATAGCTGCAGCCCCCGGTCCACGTCCCGGATGAACAGGTCGAGGGGAGCCTTCGAGGGAATGAACAAAAGGGCATCGAAGGTGACCGCCCCTTCCGCCTTCCAGGCGATCCGTTTCAGGGGCGGATTCCAGTCGTGGCTGATATGCCGGTAGAACTCGTCGTAATCGGCATCGCTGACTTCCGACCTGGGCCTGGCCCAGATGGCCTTCATGCTGTTGAGGGTTTCGTTCCCCAGCCGGATCGGGTAGGCCACGAAATCGGAATATTTCCGCACGATCTCCTTCAGGACCCACTCCTCCGTGTAATCCTTCAGCCCGTCCTCTTCATCCGCCGGTCGGAGGTGGAGGGTCACCGTCGTCCCGAACCCGTTCCGTTCGGCCGGTTCCAGGGTGTACCCACCGTCCCCCTCCGATTCCCACTTCCAGGCCTCGTCGGTTCCCGCCTTCCGGCTGACCACCGTCACCCGGTCCGCCACCATGAACGAGGCGTAGAATCCAACCCCGAACTGCCCGATCAGGGCTTCCGGATCGCTTCCTCGCCCGGCTTCCTTCAGAAGGCGCAAGAACTCCCTGGTTCCGGACTTGGCGATCGTCCCCAGGTACCGGATCATTTCGTCCTTCGTCATCCCGATCCCGTTGTCCGAAACCGAAAGCGTCCGCTTTTCCGCGTCCCGTTCGAGCGTGATCGCTGGGGACTGGACGGCATCCCGGAGGGACTCGTTCGTCAAGGATTCCAGCCGCAGCTTGTCCAGTGCGTCGGAAGCGTTGCTGACGAGTTCCCGGAGAAAAACGTCCTTGTTCGAGTACACGGCGTGGATCATCAAGTCCAGGACCTGCTTTGCCTCTGCCTGGAAATCCAGGTGCTCCCTGCTTCGAACTTCACTCAAGGGGAATCGACCTCCCATTTCCCGGTTTTCGATTTTTTCCGGGAATGTATTTTACCCGATTAGTCAGGATTGGTCACGATAAGGGGGGCGGTCTCCTTCAAAAAAACTGCGACTTTGCCTTAAACTACTGACAACACACACTGATTCTTTTCGGAGGCGGTAAACCATGCGCTTTCTTTCCCGCTTGACCCTCCGGACGAGGAGGACCCTCAGGCGAGAGGCACCCGGTTTCCTGCGGGTGACGATGGGAACGGTCCTCTATTCCCTTTCCATCTCCCTTTTCGTGCTTCCCTACCGCTTTCCCAGCACGGGCTTCACGGGAATTTCCATCCTGCTAAACTATTCGCTCGGGCTGCCCGTCGGGCTTATGACCCTGATTTTCAACATCGGCCTCTTCGCACTAGGCTGGAGGGTCCTTCCGAAGCGCTTCCTCTACCTCACGGCGTATTCGGTCATCCTTTTCTCGGGTTCGCTGGACCTCTTCAGGATGTTCCCCCCCCTGCCGCTCAGCGACAAGCTGCTGGCGGTCCTGACCGCAGCAGCGATCAACGGGATCAGCGGCGCCCTCGTTTTCAACGCAGGCGGGTCCATGGGGGGAACGGACATCCTGGCCGCCATCGTCCGCAGAAAGACAGGGATGGAGATCGGCAAGTTCACCTTCTGGATCAACTCCTTCGTCCTGGTCCCCGCCATCTTCATCGTCGGGATCGAGAACACGCTCTATGCCGTGGCCATGCTGTTCGCGAGCTCGACCTTCCTGGACGGCGCCCTGCGGTCCTTCGACAGGTGCGTCCAGGTCTTCATCATTTCGGAAAAGCACATGGACGTCCGGCGGTTCATCCTTGAGGAACTGCATCGCGGGGCCTCGGTGATCCACAGCGAAGGGGCCTACACCGGCAAGGATCGGCCAATCGTGATGTCCCTTCTCCTTCCGCGGCAGGTGGCCGACCTGAAACTTTTCCTGGCCGAGCAGGATCCGAACGCGTTCCTGATCCAGACCGACGCCACGGAGGTCTTCGGCAAGGGCTTCAAGCACTGGAAGGCCACCGCGTGACCAGGTCCGGGAGGGAGGATGATTTTCTGCCCTTGCCCATACCGCTTGGAAACCTTATCATTTTTTTCTGTGCGATCGATTCGAAGAAAGGAGGGTTGACGATGGTCCGGAAGACACGCCACTGAGCGCGCAAAACGGGCGATGCAGGGTCTGCATCGCAGTCGAGGATTGCCCTGGGCAGCGAGGGTGGCGCCGAAGGACCGGTTCATTCAACCCGCTTTTCCAGTTCCTTCTAGCACGACCCCTCCGCAGGACCACCCTCCGACAGGACACGTTCCGAAAAGAAGACGGCTTCCCGGCATTCCGGCTGGGAAGCATCCCTTTGCCGACCTATTTCAAGGAGGATTGCCCTATGGCCGATTATCACAAGATGTGGGAAGGACTGGGCATGGACCTGCCCACCCATGACCAGCTTTGTGCAGCTCTGCCCCCCGCGTTTGAACAGGTCTTCCTGACCCAGGAGGATCGCCCTCAGGGCATGGATTATTTCAACATGGTGATTGCCGAGGTCCACGGCCTCCGGATCCAGGAGCTCCTGGACCACAAGTCCAGCGGCGGGAAAATCATCGGGAGCTTCTGCATTTACGTTCCCGAGGAGATCGTCCTGGCCCTGGGCGGGATCATGGTCGGGCTTTGCGCCGGGTCCGAATTCTGGGTGCCTGCGGGGGAGCAGGTCCTTCCCCGGAACCTCTGCCCCCTGATCAAGGCGGGCATCGGGGCCAAGGTTTCACGGACCTGCCCCTACTTCCAGTCCGTAGACCTGGTCGTGGGGGAAAACACCTGCGACGGGAAGAAAAAAGCCTGGGAAGTCCTGGGCGACATGGCTCCCACCTACGTGATGGATCTACCCAACACGAAAGGCGAAGCCGGATTCGCCCTTTTCCGAAAATCCATGGCCGATCTCGTGGAGAAGCTGGAGGAAGTCACCGGCAACCGTCTCACTTTCGAACGGCTGCTTTCGGCCATCGAAACGGTGGACCGGAAGCGTGCCGCCCTCCAGCGCCTGTACGAAACCCGGAAGTCCCCGAACGTCCCCATCAGCGGCCTGGACATGCTCCTGGCCAGCCAGGTCGCCTTTTACGACGATGCCGATCGCTTCATCTCACAGGCGACCGCCCTCTCCGAGGAATGCGAGGAGCGGGTCAAGGCCGGGAAATCCGTCTTCCCGGCAGGAACGAAGCGCCTTCTCGTCACAGGGACGCCCATCGTCGTCCCCAACTGGAAGGTCCACAAGATCATCGAGACCAGCGGTGCAGCCGTGGTCGTCGAAGAAAACTGCACGGGGACCCGCTATTTCGAGAGCCGGGTGGACGTCGCGGGCGCCAGGACAGTGGTGGAACTGGTCGATGCGATCGCCCACCGCTATTTCGACCGGATCCACTGTGCCTGCTTCTCCCCGAACGAGGTGCGTGCCGACGACGTTGTCCGCCTGGTTCATGAATACGGAGCAGACGGAGTGGTGGGCCTGAACCTGAGCTTCTGCACGACTTACCAGGTGGAAAGCGAAAGATTGCGCAAGCGCCTCCAGGCCGAGGGCATTCCCTTCCTGCCTCTCGAGACCGATTACGCCCCCGGAGACGAAGGACAACTGCGAACCCGGATCGAAGCTTTCGTTGAAAGCCTGGGCCGCTAGTGCGCGCCTGATTCCGGGTAGAGAGGCAAAGAAAGGAGAAAAACGATGAACAGGAGCTTCGCCCTGACTTTTAGCGCCATCTGCGTCGTGGTCAACCTGGCCCTCGGGACATTCGTCCAGATGCTTCACATCCCCCTGATCTTCCTGGACACCCTCGGGACGATTTTCGGCGCGGTCCTGCTCGGTCCTTTCCACGGGGTCCTCATCGGGCTCGTCACGAACGTCGTCCAGGGAATCCTGACCAACCCGCGGGATATCCCCTTCGCCCTGGTCAACATGGCGATCGGGCTTGTCGTCGGTCTTGTCGCCCGAAAGTTCCGCTTCACCCTCCCGGTCGCCATCGTCACGGGTCTTGCCCTGGCGGTCATTGCGCCTTTGATCGGCACTCCCATCGCCGTCTGGATTTACGGCGGCCTCACGGGCGGGGGAACGGACCTGCTCTTCCTCTGGCTCCTCAAGAGCGGCAACTCGATCTTCACCTCCGCCTTCATCCCCCGCATCACCGGGAACCTGGTGGACAAGGTCGCCTGTGCCGCCCTCGTGGCACTCATCCTGCCCAAGCTCCCGCCGCATACCCTGGCGAAGGGCAGCAACCCTTTTCTAAAGGGAACAACCGGTCGATAGGAGGCCTTCCATGAAACGCAGCCGCCGGGTGGTCGTTCTCTGTCACTGCATCCTGAACGCAAGCGCCATCGTGGAAGGCGAAGCCGCCTATCCGGGTGCCATGGAAAACCTCCTTCTTCCCCTGGCCCGGGAAGGGATCGGGCTTATCCAGCTTCCCTGCCCGGAAAGCACGTTCCTGGGGCTGAGACGGTGGGGCATGACGTCAGAGCAGTACGACACGCCGGCTTTCCGGCGGCACTGCGCCTCAATCCTGGAACCGTTTATCGACCAGATCGAGGATGCCCTCGAAAACGGCGTCGAGATCCTGGGAATCGTCGGGGTCAAGGGTAGCCCCAGCTGCGGGGTCTCGGCCACCTGCCTCGGGTACCGGGGAGGATCGACGGGATGCGGCCAGGAGGCCCGAAGGGCAGAGGGACCGGGGGTTTTCGTCGAGGTCCTCCGCCAGGAACTTTTCGCCCGGGGCCTTGACCTTGCCATGACCGACGTGGACAACGGACACCCCGAAACCGCTTCCTGGGAAGAAGCCCGGGAAAGCCTCGCGAAGGGGAAACGGACTTGACCTTCGCGTATGCGCTCTTCAAGACTGCGACCGACGGGATGATCCTCCACCGCCGCCTGCGGAGCCTAGGGCTGAGGGACGACATCTGCCCCACCCCCCGCCACCTGGCGGACAGCTGCGGCATTTCGCTGCGGTTTGACGTTCTCCAGGCCGATGCGGTCATTCAAGAAGCGGCAAGGCTGGGGATCCCCATCGATCTGGTGGTGCAGCAGCCATGAGACTGAGCATCGGCATCGACCTGGGCTCCATGGGCACCAAGGCCGTCCTCTTCGACGGGGTCGTCAGGGACCGCCTCATGGTCCCCACGGGCTGGAACCCGCGGGAAACCGGCGAACTTGCCATCCGGGAAATTCTCGCCCGAAACGGGATCCTTCCTGCGGACTCACCGCCCGTGGTCCTCACCGGCTATGGCAGGAACAGCCTGGGAAAAGCCGGGGTGGCCCTGACCGAGATCACCTGCCATGCAGCCGGTTCCGCTTTTCTTTACCCCGGCTCCCAAACCGTCCTGGACATCGGCGGCCAGGACAGCAAGGTCATTGCCCTCGGCAAGGGCGGAACGGTCAGCGAATTCCTGATGAACGACAAGTGTGCGGCAGGAACGGGTCGGTTCCTCCAGGTCATGGCCTCGCTGCTGGAAATGGAACTCGAGGATTTCAGCCGCTTGCCGGAAGGGCTGGCACCCCAACCCATTTCCAGCATGTGCACGGTTTTCGCAGAATCCGAGGTGGTCAGCCTCCTGGCCCGGGGGGTGGACAAACGCTCGCTGGCCCTCGGGCTGCTTGACTCCGTCGCCTCCCGGGCCTGCGCGATGCTTCAGAAACTGGGGGGATCCGGCCCCGTCGCCTTCACCGGAGGTGTCTCCAGGAGCCGCAACCTTGTCCGCCTCCTGGAGACACGCCTGGGGCGCCCCGTCGTCACTTCCCCGGACGCCCCTTACGCCGGGGCGATCGGGGCAGCCGTCCTCGCACTGGGATCGAAACTTTCCCGTCCCTAGACGAACAACCCGCCGGGCAGGATCGCCCGCCCCCCCCTGCCCTCACCGGCAGGGGTTCTTTTCTGCGTTTCGGCGAGGACCGTATCGAGGTCCTTGTCCCCCCGGCCCGAAAGGTTGACCAGCAAGGCCTGGCCCGGTTCCATCTCCGGGAGCCTCCGGACCGCGTAGGCCAGCGCATGGGAGCTCTCGAGCGCCGGGATGATCCCCTCGGTCCGGCAAAGTCTCCCGAAAGCCTCGAGAGCCTCGTCGTCCGTGACCGCCACGTACCGTGCCCGCCCCGTATCCCGCAGGTGGGCGTGTTCGGGTCCAACTCCCGGATAATCCAGCCCGGCCGCGATGGAATGGACGGGTGCAGGCTCGCCGGAAGCATCCGAAAGGACCACCGTCCGGAAGCCGTGAACGACCCCCCGCCTACCGGCACAGAGCGTCGCGGCATGAGCTCCCAGCCCCTTTTCAACCCCTTTTCCCCCGGGTTCGACCCCGGTGAGGAGGACTTCCGGGTCATCCAGGAATCCCGAAAAAAGGCCCATGGCATTGCTTCCGCCCCCCACGCAGGCCGCCACTTCGTCGGGGAGCCTCCCCTCCCGCTCGAGGAACTGCCACCGGGCTTCCCGCCCGATGACGGACTGGAAGGTCCGGACGATTTCCGGGTAGGGAGAGGGGCCCACAACAGAACCCAGCAAGTAGAAAGCCTCGGGGTCCTCGACCCAGGCGGCCAGGGCGGCGTCGACCGCTTCCTTGAGGGTCCCCTGGCCTTCCCGGACGGCCACCACCGTGGCACCCAGGGCCTTCATTCTGGAAACGTTCGGCGCCTGCCTGGCCACATCTACCGCGCCCATGTAGACCGTGCAGCTCAGGCCCAGGAGAGCCGCCGCAGTGGCGCTGGCCGTCCCGTGCATTCCCGCCCCCGTTTCTGCAATGAGGCGGGTTTTTCCCATTCGTTTCGCCAGGAGGGCCTGCCCCAAGGCGTTGTTGATCTTGTGGGCCCCCGTGTGGTTCAGGTCCTCGCGCTTGAGGAACAGTCGTCCTCCCCCGAGTTCCCTGGAGAGGTTCGAGCACTCGGTGATGGGAGAGGGCCTTCCCACGTACTCGCCCAACAGCCGGTCCATCTCGGCCACGAAGGATGCGTCGGCCATGGCCGAATCAAAGGCGGTTTCCAATTCGTCCAACAGGCTCCCGATCGATTCCGGGACGAACCTTCCCCCGTATTCCCCGTAGTACCCCCGCGCGTTCTTCTGCTCCGTGCTTGCCTGTCTCATCTCGTCATCCTCCCCTACCTTGATTTGAAATGAAAAAACGGGAGCCTTTCTGGCCCCCGCCTGTTTCCTGAGAAAAAAGGGGCCGCGGGAATCAGCTTTCCCCGCGGCCCACTCCAGCGCACACCGAAGGGGCGGGGGTCAGGGCCCCCACCACCACAGAGCGATCCGGTTCGTTTCTGTTTCGATGTCTCTATATCGATTCATCATGGCGAGGAATTTATCACACTCCGTTTCTTCCTGTCAAGCCAGGCGGATTGACAGAAAAGAAAGACACATGGTAGCCTTGACTGGAGATTTTCAAAACGCTGTTTCGATTATCAAAACACAAGGCGGTCCCCTTCGATGACGCATCCATCACGCATCCTGATCGCCATGGTTGCCTCCATGTTCTTCGGATACATGCCGTGGTACGGTTTCTCGGCTCTTACCGCCTCCTATGCCGGAGGGTACCTCGTGGCTTCTCCGCTGGCCGCCGCTTTTTCCTGGAGCTTGGGGGTTCTCTGCATTTCACTGCCGGCTTTCGCTGAAGCCTTCCTCCTTCGTCTACAAGGCTGCCCTGAGCGAAACCCTATCTCCCGAACGCCGGGGGAACGGCTCTCGGTTTCCAGTCTGCGATCGGATACCTGGCCACCGTGCCGTCTCCGCTTCTCTTCGGCTGGATCCTCGGGACAGGGACCCTCCGGCTTGGAGAGACGGCCCGTTGGGGGTTGGCCTTTTCTCTACTAGGGGCCGGAGCCCCCCTCGGCCCCGCAGCGATGTCGATTTTCCCGGAGGGAAATCGGGCCTGCCGTCAGCAGGTTCCGTGTGCAGCTCAAATCGAAACTGAAAGGAGAGAGAACCATGGGGAAGAAGAAGGGTCGCCTGGATCTGGTGCAGATGAAGCAGTCGGGGGAGAAGGCGGCGTGGATCACGGCGTACGATTACCCGACGGCCACGTTCGCGGAAGCGGCGGGGATGGACATGATCCTGGTGGGGGATTCCCTGGGGATGGTGGTGCTGGGATACCCCGGGACGGTGCCGGTGACGATGGACGACTGCATCCGTCACTCGCAGGCGGTGAGGCGGGGAGCGCCGAACACGTTCTGCATCGGGGACCTGCCGTTTCTGAGCTACCAGGTATCGGACGAGGAA
>JALHIN010000029.1:0-23983 GCA_022839995.1 Synergistota bacterium | reverse complement strand
GATGATCTCCCCTCTCGGGAAAGTGAACTCCAAGCCCAGATTAGCAGGTTTCAGCAACAAGAACAGGGGCTAATTACCCACACCAAATAGCGAAGAACCTGAAAAAGCGCAAGTTCCTGTCCATCGTTTCGCTGCTCGTCTTCGCCCTGCTCCTCTCCGCCAGCGGTGCTTTCGCCGCGGAGAACGTCCTGAAACTGGGTGTCCTGTTCCCCCTGACCGGTCCCTGCGCAACGGCCGGACAGCGATGCGTGGCCGCCGTGGAAACAGCAGCAGAAGTCATCAACAACAAACACCCCGAGCTGGACGTTCCTCTCGCCAAAAAGGAAGGCATCCTCAACGGAATGAAGGTCCAGCTTGTCGTTGCCGACACCCAGGGCAAGCCCGACGTAGCGAAATCCGAGGCCGAGCGCCTGGTGAACCAGGAGGGCGTTTACGCCATCATCGGATCCTACAACAGCTCCGCCTCCAAGCCGGCTTCCGCGGTGACGGAGCGCGCGAAGAAACTCTTCATGTGCGGCTGTTCCAGTTCCGCTGCCTTGACCGAGCGGGATTTCAAGTACTTCTTCCGCCTCGCCCCGACCGACAAGACAGAGTCCAAGGAATTCGTCGAATACATCGAGTGGCTGAACAAGAACCAGAAAGCAGGCATCAAGACGATCGGCCTGATCTACGAAAATACCGAGTTCGGAAAGCACGCGGCCGATGAAGGCAAGGCCGCCGCGAAGGCAGCCGGCTTCGAAGTCGTTGCCGACGTGGCCTTCAACCCAGGAGCCACGAACCTGAACAGCGAAGTCCAGACCCTGAAGGCCAAGAATCCCGATGCCGTTTTCGGTGCCTGCCTCGGCGGCGACTACACCCTGTGGGTCCGCACGATGAAGCAGATGAACTGGCTGCCCAAGGTTGCGCTGAACTACTGCACCGGCTACCAGGACCCGAAGATCGCCCAGCAGCTGGGTTCCGACGGCAACTTCTTCATGGGCGGAACGGGCTATTCCCCCGAGATCGGGGCCAAGTACATGAAGAAGGTCGCTGCGGTGGAGAAGATTTACTCCCAGAAGGTCGGCGTGCCCTTTGACAGCGATTCCATTCAGGAAGCCGTCGCCCTCTTCATCCTTGCCCAGGCCATCGAGAAGGCCGGGACCCTCGACGTCGAGAAGGTCGCCCAGGTTCTCCGCACCACCACCTTCGATTCGCCCCTCTCCCTCGGCGGCAAGGTCGCGTTCGGGCCCGGCGGTCAGAACATGAAGGCCACTAGCATCATCACGCAGCTCCACGACGGGAAGTACATGCCGGTTTACCCGAAAGGCTACGCCGAAATCAAGGCTACGGTTCCCATGACCCCCTGGGACAAGCGCTAATCCGCTAAGATTCGCTCTACAGGAAGCACCAACCCGGGGCGGGGGATTGCAAGCCCCCGCCCCTTTCGAATCCGATCCGTTCCGTTAGGAGGAACTCGCATGAGCACGTTTGTGCAGGTAATGCTGGACGGGCTCCTGGCCGGTATGCTTTACGCCCTGGTCGCTGCCGGACTAAGCCTGATCTGGGGAGTGATGGACGTCATCAATTTCGCCCACGGCGAATTCCTGATGGTGGCCATGTACCTGAGCTACTGGATAGGGTTTCTGGCCCACGTGGATCCTCTTTTCTCCTGGATCGCATCCGGGGTCTTTGTCTTCATCCTCGGTGCGCTGACGTACCGGTTCCTCGTCTCCCGTTGCATCGGCAAAGCCGCCATGGCACCGCTTCTCGCAACTTTCGGGCTTTCCATGTTTCTCAAGAACCTCTGCCTGAACCGTTTTTCCCCGAACTTCAGGATTTTGCAGTCCACTCTTCTCGAGGGGAAAAAAATCCTGCTGGGCGACATCGTAATCGGCCTTCCCCAACTCGTAACGGGTCTCTTCTCGGTTTTGCTCCTTTTTGCCCTTTACTTCCTCATGAAAAAGACCCGCCTGGGCTGGGCGATCCAGGCCACAGCGATGGACCGGGAAGCCGCAGAGCTCATGGGCATCAACACGGACCGCATCTATCTTTTGGTCTTCGGCCTGGGGGGAGCCTGCGTCGGCATCGCCGGCGGTCTCCTGACTTCCTACCTGGCGGTTCACCCCGAAGTCGGCTCCCTGTTTGGACTCATCGCCTTCCTCATCGTGGCACTGGGAGGGTTCGGCAGCATCCCCGGCGCCCTGGCCGCGGCGGTAATCATCGGCCTAGTGGAAGCCCTTGCAGGCTTCTACATCGCACCGGTCTTCAAGTATGTCGCTGTCTTCGCCATCTACCTGGCGGTCATCATGGTCAGGCCAAAGGGCCTATTCGGGTGGTGAGGCGTCGTGAAAAAACGGAAATTCGAATCCAAAGACTACATCTGGGGGAGCCTGGTCTGCCTCCTTGCCCTGCTGCCCATGGTGCCAGGCCTGATCGGCAATTCCTTCCGAGCCCATGTCCTGATTCTCGTCCTGCTTTACGCGAGCATGGCCCAATCCTGGAATATCGTCAGCGGTTATGCGGGACAGGTTTCCTTCGGACACTCGGTTTTCTTCGGCATTGGGGCCTACGGAGCCGGGATGGCCGTCGTCACTTACGGATTGACACCCTGGCCGGGGGTCCTAGCTGGCGCCGTACTGGCAGCTTTGATCTCCATTCTCATCAGTTACCCCTGTTTCAAGCTCAAGGGGCACTATTTCGCCATCGCGACCTTTGCCATCGTCGAGATCTTCAACCGGCTCTTCATGGTTTGGGATTGGGTGGGAGGCGCCCTTGGACTGGATTACCCGATTCTTCCGGACGGGTGGAAAAACTTCGTCTGGTCGGAAACGAAGGTCGGCTTTTACTACGGGGCGCTAGCGCTTTTCATCCTGATCTTCGGCGTCGTCCGCTGGATTGAAACGCACCGCCTCGGCTACTATCTCAGGGCCGTCCGGGAGGGTCAGGAAACCGCCGAGTCCCTGGGCGTGAACAGTTCTGCCGTCAAGCTTTCCGCCATGGCGTTTTCGGCCTTTTTGGCCGCCCTCTGCGGCGGGTTCTTCGTCCAATACAACTACCGTGTCGATCCTCCCATGGTCATGTCCCTCGACATGTCGATGAAGTTCGTACTTATCACCATCCTTGGCGGCGTGGGCAGTTTCTGGGGCCCCCTCCTCGGAGCGGCGATCCTGATCCCGCTCCAGGAATACAGCCGGGCCTACCTCACCTCGCTGGGAAGCGGCGTCGACCTGATCATCTTCGGGATCATCATTATGCTCATGATGATCAGGCAACCAAAGGGAATCATGGGAATCCTCCAGGACCTCGGAGTCAAGACCGGGGGAAGGAAACCGGAAGGGGAGGAAAACTGAGATGGCCCTCCTTGAAGTGCGAAACTTGACGATGAAATTCGGTTCCCTCGTGGCCAACAGCGATGTCTCTTTCGATGTCGAACAGGGAACGATCGTCGGCCTCATCGGCCCGAACGGTGCCGGGAAAACGACCCTTTTCAACTGCGTCGCCGGTTACTACAAGCCTACGGAGGGGAAAATCCGCTTCGACGGGAAAGACATCACCAACCTCCCGGCCTACCGGATCTCACGCCTTGGCATGGCGAGGACCTTCCAGGTCGTCCGTCCCCTCAAGGAAATGACCGTCCTGGAGAACATCCTGGTCGGAGCCTACCTGAGAGAACCCGACCCGGAAAAAGCGGAAGCCATCGCTGAAAATTGCATGAACACCTGCTTTTTGGGACAGTTCAGGGATCGGCCGGCGGGGGGGCTGACCATCGGGAACAAGAAACGCCTCGAAGTGGCCCGGGCTCTCGCCACGGGGCCGAAACTGCTCCTGCTGGATGAAGCGGTGGCGGGGCTGACCTCAACCGAGGTCAAACAGATGGTCGAACTGATCAAGAGCCTCAAGGAAAGTGGGATCACCATTCTTATGGTAGAACACATCATGGAAGCGATCATGCCCATCGCGGACCGGATCGTCGTGCTCGACGGGGGCGTCAAGATCGCGGATGACCGGCCCCGGGCCGTCGTCGAGGACGAAAACGTCATCAAGGCCTATTTCGGGGAAAAGTTCAGCAAGCGGCTGAAGGCCATGAAGGACGGTGGTCGGGTATGAGCGAAGCGATCCTGAAAGTCTGCGACATCCACTGTGCCTACGATGCGGTCCCCGTCATCCACGGCATCTCACTGGAAGTCCGGGAAGGCGAGATCGTCGCGATCGTTGGAGCCAACGGAGCGGGGAAATCCACGACGATGAGGACCATCGCCGGACTGATGCACCCGGTTAAAGGGTCGGTCTCCTTCTGCGGAGAGGACATTTCCAGGACCCCGGGACACGCCATGATCACAAAGGGAATCAGCTTCGTCCCGGAGGGACGCCGCCTTTTCTCCAAGCTGACGGTGAAGGAAAACCTCGAGCTGGGGGCCTACACGGAGAAAAACCGCTCGGTGGTCGAAGAGCGGCTGGAAGAAGTCTTTTCGCTTTTCCCGATTCTCCGGAAACGGGCGAACCAGATTGCCGAGACCATGAGCGGCGGAGAGCAGCAAATGTGCGCCATCGCCCGGGGGCTAATGTCGAAACCGAAGCTTCTCATGCTGGACGAACTCTCCCTCGGCCTGATGCCCTCGCTCGTCGAAAAAGTCCTTGAAACCGTCGTAGAAATCAACCGCAAGGGAACGACGATCCTCCTTGTCGAACAGATGGTCCAGGAAGCACTTGAAATCGCTTCCCGGGGCTACGTCATCCAAACGGGACGCATCGTCCAGGAAGGTTCTGCAAAGGAACTGCTCGAATCGGATTCCGTGCGTAAGGCCTACATGGGACTCTAGGCCGAAGGTCGGGAAAGGGAATGCGGGAAAGGCCGCTGCCTCGCCGGCGCGGCCTTTTTTTCGTGGATGCACAGCGCCCCTTCGGCTGGTATCCTAGGATAGAAAAAGAAAGCCTGCGACGGAGGGGGTTGCGCCTTGGAATCCTGGAAGAAATGGGTGTGTGCCATTCTGCTGTCCTGCGTTCTTGCCCTACCCGCAAACGCAGGAACCCCTGCAGCGAAAGAACCGGGAGAATGGACACCCAAACCTTCGGAACGGTGGCTGGAAGTGATCAAGAAAGAACGGAAGCTCTACCTGAAGCAAGGGGACAAAGTCCTGAAAACCTACCGTGTCGCCATCGGGAGCGGCAAAGGAATCAAGAAAAGCCCGATCGACAAGATCACTCCGGTCGGCGTCTTCACCATTCGCCGCATCGCGGACTCCAGCAAGTGGGTGTTCGACCCGAAAGTCTTCAACGAACCGGGAGAACCGCAGAAGGACGTCTACGGAAAATGGGCCATCAGTTTCAGAAACCCATGGAACTTGGCCATACACGGAACGAATGCCCCCTGGTCGATCGGAAAAGCGGTCACTCACGGATGTATCCGCATGAGAAACGAAGACATCGAAGAGCTGATCCGGTACGTCAAGCCGGGGATGAAGCTGGTGGTCCGCGAGAAGCCGATCGTTGAAAAAAGCGGGAACAGCCCCTCACCCGGAAATGCAAAGCCGCTTCCGGCAAAGGAAGCGAAAAATCCCCCGCCCGCGAAGCAGCCCGAGACGGCGCTGCCGCCGGACACACCCGAATCTTCCGAGCCCGGGAACCCTCCCGAAGCCCCTCCTTTCCAGGAAGACGGGAGCTCTTCGCAAGAGCCTTGACCTGCCGGGCTTAAGCGTTGACTTCGCCTTCAGAAAAAACGCCCTGCAGCGATCTTTCGGAGGCGTTCCCAGGCTTCGTCGGACAGGCCCCAGAGTGGTTCCCGACCGTTGAAAACGGCCGGATCGCCGTATCCCGCAAGGAATCCGTTCACCCGCGCGGCTGCCGTTGAATCGGCAAAAGCCTCTTCATCGGGAAAGAGATGCCTGAACGCCTTCATCAGGAAGGGATCGCGTCGTAAATAGTATTTCTGGTGATAATCCTCGGCCCTGGTAAATCCCGTGTAAGGACGAATCCGGGTGACCAATGGACGTCCATGGGTGGAGGCCACTCGGCTCCAGCTTTTTTGGGCCTCTTCCTCCTGGGCCTCGGAATGCACGAAAAGAATAGAGGCATATTGGCGGGACCAGGCCGGCCTGGTCGGATCATGGGATTCCCAGAAAATTTCAACTAGCCTCCCGTATCGGAGGATTCCTGGATCAAAATCGACCTGTACCGTCTCGGAATGGTCTCCGAGGTCGGAATATGTCGGGTGCGGCGTACTGCCCCCAGAGTAGCCGACTCGGGTGCGGAGGACTCCGTCAAGACTCCCGAACCGGGCGTCAGGCCCCCAGAATCAGCCAAGGGCAAACGTTGCGGTTTCCTGCAAAATCTCAATTTTTCCTTCGATCGGCACGGCCTTTCCCCTCCTTTTGCCGCCGGGTGCGGCTTTTCCCCGCAGGCGGGCCTCCTGGAACTCCCCGCGGCCGAACGAGACATTGGGGGCCAAACCCGATCAGGTCCGTCCGCCCTGCCCTTTCCAGTGCCTCTCTCACCAGGTCCGCGTTCTTCGGATCCCTGTATTGGAGAAGAGCTCGCTGGAGCTTCTTCTCGTGGGGGCTCCTCGCCACGTAGACCCGTTCTCTTGTTAGTGGATGGATTCCCGTGTAGTACATGCAGGTGGAAAGGGTCCCGGGGGTTGGGATGAAATCCTGGACCTGTTCCGGGTGGATTCCCGTGTCCCGGAGAAATTCGGCCAGTTCCACCGCTTCCTTGAGTCCCGCTCCCGGATGGCTCGACATGAAATACGGGACCAGGTACTGTTCCTTTCCCAGCTTCGCGTTCACCCTCCTGTAAGCCTCGACAAACGCAAGGTAGGCTTCCTTCCCGCTCTTGCCCATCAGCTCGGTCACTTTCTTGGAAACGTGCTCGGGGGCAATCTTGAGCTGGCCGCTGACATGGTGCTCGCAAAGCTCCGTCAGGAAAGGCTCCGGTCCGCCTGCGAGGAGATAGTCGTATCGGATCCCGGAACGGACAAAGACCTTTTTGACTCGGGGGACAGAGCGGACCGCCCTTAGGATGTCCAGGTATTCCGAATGGTCTGCGTTCAGTTTCGGACAGGGCTTTGAACCGAGACACTCACGTCCTCGGCAGGTGCCTCTTTCGAGTTGGCCTTCGCAGGACGGATGGCGGAAATTCGCGGTCGGCCCACCCACATCGTGGATGTATCCCTTGAAATTCGGTAACCGGGTCAGCAAGGCCGCTTCTTCCACGAGAGACTCCCTGCTCCTGGACTGGATGATGCGCCCCTGGTGGGAGGTGATCGCGCAAAAGCTGCAACTTCCGAAACATCCCCTGTGGCTCACCAGGCTGAACTGGACCTCCTGAATGGCAGGAACCCCGCCCTCGGCATCGTAGTCCGGGTGAGCCGACCTCGTATAGGGGAGTTCGTAGATCGAGTCCAGCTGCTCCGTCGTCAGCGGTCTTGCGGGAGGGTTCTGGACGACCCACCTCGAGCCGTGGAGCTGCAGGAGGGTTTTCCCCCGGATGGGGTCCTGCTCCAGGTAAAAAAGACGGAATGCCTCGGCAAAAGCCGTTTTGGACTCCAGGACAGCCTCGAAAGAGGGGAGTTCCACCGATTCCTTCCAGACCTCGTCTCTCTCGGATGCCATCCAGCAGGTCCCCGCCACGTCCCGGATGTCTCCTGGGCGGATTCCGAGAGCCAGCTGGCGGGCAATTTCCAGAACCTGCAGCTCGCCCATCCCGAACACCAGGAGGTCGGCCCCGCTGTCCACCAGGATAGAGCGCCGAACCGCGTCGTCCCAGTAGTCGTAATGGGCAAACCGTCTCAGGCTCGCCTCGATTCCGCCGATGACGACGGGGACGTTGCCCATGGCCTGCCGAACCCGGTTGCAGTAGACGATCGTGGCCCGTTCCGGCCTTCGGCCCGCCCGGTTTCCCGGGGAATAGCTGTCGGTGTGCCGGCGTTTCTTCGCCGCCGTAAAGGCATTCAGCATCGAATCCAGGTTTCCCGCCGAAACGAGCACCCCCAGGCGGGGACGTCCCATTGCCAGGAAGGCTTCCGGGGAACGGTAGTCCGGCTGCGCCAGGATCCCCACCCGGTATCCTTCCCGTTCGAGGACCCTCGCAATGATCGCGTGACCGAAGCTAGGGTGGTCCACGTAGGCATCTCCGCTGACCACGAGAAAATCCAGTTCTTTCCAGCCTCGCTCTTCCATGTCTTTCCGGGAAACGGGGAGAAAGGCCCCGCGCCCTATCCGCCTGTTCATAGGAAGATCCTGACAACTTCCACGGCAATCAGCAGGATGATGATCCATTCCAGGATTTCGGCCCGCCGGCTGGTGAACTCCTGGTTCAACAGTTCAACCGTCTCCCGCATCGCACGCAGTTTCTCGTCCATCCGCGTCAGCCAGGCTTTCGTCCTGAAAAGCTGCAGGGCACGGTTGTAGATCTGCGCATAGTACACATCTTCCGTGACCCGGACCGCCGAGGTCAGGTGGTCTGTCATGAGCTCGGTTTCGAGGATCAGCTGCATGGCGGTCCGCGAGATACGGCTCATTTTTCCGGAAAACACCGAGAAAAGTCCCCACCGGGTTTCGCCTAGGTCCTTGAACAGTTTTTCCAGCCTTCGGTTCAGCAGGTCGTCGTAGTAGCGAGCCTCCAAAAGCTGGACGTTGGCGTATTCCAGGAGCAGCCTGAGGTCCGCGTAGTCTCCCTCTTCCACGATGAAGGCGTTGTTGTAGTTCAGGATGATCAGGTCGTTTTCCGTGTACGAAAAAGCGTTTTCCAGCGCCAGGTGAGCCTGCTGCCGGCTCAGGGGCTTTTTCTCGCCGAAGATCAGTCGGATCAGGGCCGGGAGCTCACGTAGGTCGTTTTTCGTAACCGGCTCGGCAGTCTTTCGCACCACGTACAGGGTGTATTCCTCGGAAAAAGAGGCCGTCCCCCTCCGATCCACCAGGGTCTCCGCGACCGAGTCCATCAGGGTTCGGAGCTCCGTTTCGAACAGTCGGTCGAGGTCCGGCCCCATTCCCAACTGGATCGCCCGGTCGGCAAATTGTTCCAGGTTCAAATTGTGGAGCGTTGCCGTTGCTCCAAGGGAGATCACCCCGAAATCAAAAAAACGGGCCGAAAGAGAAACATCCAGGTGATCCCCGCCGACGACCCAGGACTGCGGCCCGAGTTCCACCGCGGCCGGTGGTCGGACAAGGTCGATGGACTGGTTGTCTACCCGGACGAGTCCCTGGCGAAACGGCAGCCTCCCGGCAAACAGGTTTGAGGAAAGGCGCTCGAGACGGATCTCGTCCGCCACGTCGTAGAGCCTTAAAAAGACGATATCGGCCGTGTCGATGAACATGTTGCCCCCCCTTTTCTTCTTTAACAGGATAGCTTTTTGAGCCCACCCTCGCAAGGGTCTGAAATCGGCCCTTGACCCACCTGGTTGTATTGTCTTAGGATACAGGCGTTCAAAGGGGAGTAGCTAGAAAGGCCGCATCAACACGCTGGCGCTTATGCGCCTGGTGCGTCCGTCGGCCTTAAGGGGCTGATTAGCGAGACTTTTGGCGGGGTTTTGCCCGTGCCAAAAGTCTTTTTTTCTTGGGGAGGAGTGCACATGAATCCGTTGTTTCCCGTTTTTCTCGGACTCAGCCTATCCATGGATGCTTTCGCCGTTTCGGTCGCCATGCCATTCTGCGTCCCTTCCCTCACAATGCGGCAAATCTGCCGTGTTGCCGGAGCCTTTGGTTTTTTCCAGGCGCTGATGCCGCTTTTGGGTTGGGGGCTTGGGAACCTTGCCTCCAGGGTCATCGCCCCCTTCGATCATTGGGTGGCGTTCGCCCTTCTCGGTTTTATCGGCGGCAAAATGGTCCTGGAAGGCCTTCGGAAAGAAGAGGAATGCAACAACCGCTCGGATCCGACGTCCGGGTGGCCCCTGCTGACCCTAGCGGTCGGAACGAGCATTGATGCCCTGGCAGTCGGCTTCAGCTTCGTCGCCTTGAAATTGAACGTCTGGAGCACCGTTTCGGTCATCGGAGCAACCACGTTCGTCTGCTGCTGGATTGGAATGGTCGGGGGCAGACAAATCGGCCGGTTTTTGGGGAGACGCATGGAGGTGGCAGGCGGCCTCGTCCTCATCGGAATCGGCCTGAAAATCCTGGTCGAGCACCTTTCGATGTGACCCGGTCCGCCTTGTCTTGTCAATTCATCCTGCGTACTCCATAATACCCGTGCAACAGGAAAAGAAAGGGGGGAGATAGGGGGTGGCTCCTTCGAACCAGCCCTTGATCGTTGTCGACAACCTCTGCAAGAGTTTTGAACAGGGGGAGGTGCTGAACCACATCAGCATCTCCATTCGAGAAGGCGACCTGGTTTCCGTCATCGGTCCCTCAGGGTGCGGCAAGTCCACTTTCCTGCGTTGCCTGAACTGTCTCGAGATCCTCGATTCGGGAACCATCTCGATCGCCGGTGTAACGGTGTCCAGAAAGAGCCCGCAGGACCCCATCACCGACGATCTGCTAGACAAGGCCCACCTGCTTCGGCAGGAAGTCGGGCTGGTCTTCCAGATTTTCAACCTCTTCCCCCACAAGTCCGTCCTTGAAAACATCATGCTTGCCCCGATGGTCGTCAAGAAGGAAAGCCGTGAGCAGGCCGAGGAAAATGCGGTGCGCCTGCTGAAAAAAGTGGGGCTCGAAGACTGCATCCACCGTGACCCGTCGACCCTCTCCGGGGGCCAGAAACAACGGGCCGCCATCGCGCGTGCCCTAGCCATGAACCCCAAGGTCATGCTTTACGACGAACCCACGTCCGCTCTCGACCCCGAACTGGTCAAGGAAGTCCTCCAGGTCATGCGAGACCTGGACGCAGAAGGAATGACCCAGATCGTGGTCACCCACGAAATGCGCTTTGCGAGAAAGGCCTCCGATTACATCGTCTTCATGGACAAGGGTGAAATCGTTGAAATCGACGACGGTGACATCCTGTTCACCAACCCGAAAAACGAGCGAACGCGCGAGTTCTTGAGGCACTTCGAGGGGGATGCCCTATGAAAAAGACGCTGCTTGCCCTTGTGCTTGCGCTTTTCGCCGGCCTGGCGGCGCCCGCGCTTGCCCTTGCAGGGGCTACTGAGCTCCGGTGGGGCGGAGACACGGAAGGCGGAGCCCCCTACATGTTCCAGGACCCAAAAGACACGACGCGGATCATCGGCTACGAGGTGGAAATCATCGAAGCCATCGCGAAACACCTGGGGAAAAAGCCGGTTTTCGTGCAGAACGGGTGGGACAACCTGATCCCGGGTCTCCAGAGAAAACTCTACGACGTCGCGATCGACGGACTGGAAATCACGCCGGAACACAAGCAGGAAGTCAACTTTTCAATCCCTTACTACGCCACGTTCTTGCAGCTTGCCGTCCGGCGGGACAACAAGACCATCGAAAGCCTCGAGGACTGCCGCGGAAAAGTCGTGGGGACCTTGAAACAGGCCTATTCCCAACAGGTGCTCGAAGAATTCGGCGGCATCGAGATCCGACTTTACGAAGACGAAATCAACGCCTACAGCGACCTCGTCAACGGGCGCCTTGACGCCACTCTCTTTGACGCTCCGATCGCCGTTTTTTACGCAGGCTTCAACCCGGAGATCAAGTTCGTCGGCCCGGAAATCGGCCGGATGGAATACGGAATCGCGGTCCGGAAAGAAGACAAGGAACTCCTGAAGGAGATCAACGGAGCCATCGTGGCCCTACGGGACAGCGGCGAGTTGCGGAAAATCTACGACCGCTGGAACCTCTGGAGCCCGATGATGGCCAAGGAATTCAACGATTACAGGCCGAGACAGACCGACTCCGTCATGTTCAACGAATGGGCCGAACTCCAACGCCCGGAATTCACCTTCCGTGACCGCATAAAGCGATATGCCGGTTTCATGCCGGTGCTCGGAAAGGCGGCCCTCACCACGATGAAGGTTTCCGTCGTGGCGATGCTCCTGGCGATGGCCTTCGGATTCGTTCTAGCCGTCGCCCGCGTTTTCGGCCCTAAACCCCTTTCCAGGCTTGCTGTCGCCTACATTGAAACGATCCGGGGGACTCCGGTCCTGATCCAGCTTTTCTTCATCTTCTACGGCCTGCCCAACATCGGCATCAAGCTCTCCCCCTTCGTGGCAGGAGCCGTCGGACTGGGACTGAACTACGCCGCCTACGAGGCAGAGAACTACAGGGCCGGGTTGATCTCGGTCCCGAAAGCCCAGATGGAAGGGGCCCTGGCCTTGGCCATGACCCGTTGGCAGGCTTTGAGGTACGTGGTGATTCCCCAGGCTTTCCGCCTTGTCCTGCCGCCCCTGACGAACGACTTCATCTCTCTGCTCAAGGATTCCTCTCTGGTCTCGGTCATCACGATGGTGGACCTAACCAAGGCCTACGGGCAGCTGGCGACCACGTACTACGACTACTTCGGCACCGGGATCATCGTGGCAGCCATCTATCTGCTCCTGGGACTTCCGTTTGTCAGGCTGGCCCGGTGGGCTGAAGGAAGGCTTGCGAAGGTCGGGAACATGGCCAGGGTAGAAAAGGAAACAACGGAAGATTTGATCGCGTCCAAGGACGGCATACTCTAAAACAGTCCCCCCGGAAAGGGAAAGAAAGCGGAAGGCCTCTCCGCGGAGAGGCCTTCCGCTTTCTTTCCCCCACATTCTTCCATTTATCCCTTGATTACCGCAATCGGCGTCAGCCTGGCCACCTTGCGGCTCAATCCCGCCCGTTCCACGACATCCACCACGATATCCACGTCCTTGTAGGCTTCAGGGGCTTCTTCCCCCAGGGTACGCAAATCCCCGGCTCGTACGAGTATCCCCTTTTCCTCCAAGGCAGAGGCGACGCCTCTCGCATCCATGGCCTTCAGCGCAGCGCTTCGGCTTTTGACGCGACCTGCCCCATGGCAGGTCGAGCAGAAGCACTCGGCGGAACCGGCCGCGCCGGCAAGCACGTAGCTGGCTGTTCCCATGCTGCCGGGGATGATGACCGGCTGTCCGGTCTTCGAATAGATTCCTGGCAGTTCGGGGTGTCCCGGTGGAAGGGCGCGTGTCGCTCCCTTCCGGTGGACGCAAAACCAGCTTTCTTTCCCGCTATAGGAATGTTTTTCCATGAGCGCAATGTTGTGACTGACATCGTAAAGGAGGTCGAGGGATTCTCCCGGGAAAAAACGGGAAAAGACTTCTCGAACCCTTGAGCCGATCGCCTGTCGGTTGGCCATCGCGAAATTCGCCGCGGCCTTCATGGCTGAAAGGTAGGCTTTTCCTTCATCCGAATCCAGGGGGGCGCAGGAAAGCTGCCTGTCGGGAATTCGAATTCCATACCTGGAAACCGACCGGGAAAGGGTTTTCAGAAAGTCGTCACAAACCTGGTGCCCCAACCCACGGCTACCGCAATGGACCATGACCGTCACCCTTCCGGGAACAAGGCCGAAGGACCTCGCCAAAGCCGGGTCAAAGACTTCATCGACCCTTTGGATTTCAAGAAAATGGTTCCCGGACCCAAGGCTGCCCAATTGCCCCTGCCCTCGTTCCTTTGCGCGGCGGGAAACCTCTCCGGGATCCGCCCCGTCAAGGCATCCCCCGTGTTCGATCCGTTCCAGGTCCCCTGCATCCCCGAAACCGTTCTTGGGGGCCCAGGCCGCCCCGCTCTTCAGGACGGCCTCAAGCCTGGAGCCTTTCAGCGAAGTCAGCCCCTCTGAACCGACACCGCAAGGAATCGCGGAAAACAGTGCATCCAGGAGCCTGGGCAAAACCGGCTTCACTTCTTCTTCCGTAAGCCGGGAAACGTGCAGGCGGACGCCGCATGAGATATCGTACCCAACGCCTCCAGGGGAAACCACTCCGCTTTCAGCGAAAAACGCTGCCACTCCGCCGATAGGGAATCCGTATCCCCAGTGCATGTCCGGCATTGCAAAGCTGTATCCCGTGATTCCCGGCAGGCAGGCGACATTCGCCACCTGCTGGAGAACCGGGTCCTCTTTCACTTCCGCAAGGATCCTGCCATCCGCGTAAAGCAATCCGGGAACCCGCATCCCTTCTACCGTGCCTTGGGGGATCAGGCATCGCACCGGATCCTTCCTTTCGACCTGGATGGTCATGGAATCACTCCCCCCTTACACGTCCAGGATCACCCTGAATCGCCAAGGCGGTCCCGGGTTCAGTTCAAGACCGCCGTAGGTCACCGCCTTTACCTTCCCTCCCGCGGCCGGGGCAGTGACCCAATCGCCGGTTGCCAGCAGGCAGCAGCTCTCATCGATCCTGACCTCCATTGGGATAAAAACACGGCGTGCCGTTTCCAGCTCGAACAGGAGTTCGTTCATCCAGGCCACAAGAAGTCCGGCCAGGTCATCTTCGGTGCCTTTCAGGGAAACGACCCCGGGGAAGCCCCGGCCAAAATCCGGCTTCGGGATCCCGAGACTGACCGAGTAAAATGCAACGGCACATTCCCGGAAAAGGGATTCCAAGGTTTCCGCCTCGACCTCGAGACGGACATCCGCAGGATGATCCAACTCCCGCCAGGACAATAGAAACGCTCCCTTCCACCTAATCCTTTATCATTTTACCCTATCCATCCTAAAAGAATAGAAAAGGGAGCGGGTTTTTCCCGCTCCCAGTCCGATTCCTTGACTCGCCCAAACGCTATTTCTCTGTTTTGGAGCCCTTTCCTGGGTTGTCCGAATCTTCCCCTTTTCCTCCAGGATCGTCTCCCGCCTCGGGCCCGTTCCCCAACCCCTTGTTGTCCTTATCCTTGTCGCTGCCTCCGCCGTTACCAGGGTTGTCTTTGTCCTGGCCGGGAGGGCCGGTGTGATCGTGGTTCGGATCTCCATGCCCATGTCCGGGCTTCCCGTCATCGTCATCGTCGTCATCGTCGTCATCGTCGTCGTCGTCGTCATCGTCGTCATCATCGTCGTCGGCGTCGTCGTCGTCGTCATCGTCGTCGTCATCGTCGTCATCGTCGTCATCGTCGTCGTCGTCGTCGTCATCGTCGCCGTCGTCGTCATCATCGTCGCCGTCGTCGTCATCATCGTCGCCGCCGTCATCATCGTCGTCGGCGTCGTCATCATCGTCGTCGTCATCGTCGTCGCCGTCGTCGTCATCATCGTCGCCGCCGTCATCATTGTCGCCGTCGTCATCATCGTCGTCGCCGTCGTCGTCATCGTCATCGTCGCCGGCGTCGTCATCATCGTCATCGTCGCCGCCGTCGTCGTCATCATCGTCGCCGTCGTCGTCATCATCGTCATCGTCATCGTCGTCATCGTCGCCGGCGTCATCGTCATCATCGTCGCCCGTTGGGGTTAAGAGCGGCTGCTCAGCAACATCCCCGATCCTTTGGCAAACCCCAGTGTCAAGGAGGAACTGGAGATTTTCCTCCGTCACGTCTTCGGGGCTCACGAGGTTCCAGTTGCAGGTGTATTCGTTTTCAAGGTTGCTGACCGGTCCCCTGAAGGCGAATGCCAGGTAGCTCGGCGTGATCAACCGCGTCAGGATAACGTAAACGATCACCAGATTAATGATTAAGTTTCTCGTCTTTACCTTCATTTCCCTCACCTCATCTCTTTCCTGCTCTTTAGGCTTCACAGAAATTCTTGGATGACCTAGTTATTTAGAATCATTATAAAACTAAAAGGATTTTTGTCAACGTGGGGCGGGTTCAAAATTCCTCTGCTTTGGCCTCCGCTCCCGCTCCATCTCCCTTCTTTCTTTTTTGGTAAGCGCTTCGTTCTTTTCCCGAAAGAGACCGGGGGCAAAAGAATCCTACTTAAAATAATATTATTCTATCATGGCTTCTTTAGTTGTCAAAGATTGTTTTCCTACCGGTTTATCATGGCGGAGATGGAATGCTGGACATAGTCGATCCGGATCGTTGAGCGGTCCAGGCTTTCTCTGAACCCGCCAAGGCTTTTTTCCGGATTTTTGCAGTACATGGCGACCTCCGGCCCGACCTGGATCCTAAGAAGGAATCCAGTACCCCGTCGGACGGCTTCCCGGATCCGTTTCGCTCCCTCTTTCGTTCCAAAGTCCCTTGCGAGGGCATAGGCCGAATTCAGCCCCTCCATCCGGGTTGCCGTGGGAGCGGAACGGGGCGGCTTGTAATACCCCCCGTCCCAGTCGGGCTGAGATTGGTTGGCCTGGGTATGTTGGGCCTGGATGATGACCCGGGCGAAACGCATGGCGCCCTCCAGGAATTCGGGCCTGGGCCTTTTGCGGTGAACTTCGTTCAGGCCATAGAGCAGCCAGTGATCATGCGGCAGCTTTGAATCCTCCAGGCGGGAAAAGACTTTCAGTTGGTAACGGGCACCTGCATCCGCTGCATCCAGCCACTTTCTTTCCCCCGTCAGCCCATATACGCGTGCCAGGGCAAAAACTGCTTCCCCTGGATAATATTCCGATTGGAATTTCGACACCTTGCCGTCCGGGTATCCCTGCTTATGAATCGTGAACCGCCCGTCCGGAGCCTGTGTCGCGAGCATCCATTCCCCGAGCCCCTCCATCTCCGTTCGATACCTCCGGTCCGAGGTGGCTCTTTCGTATTCCGCCAAGGCAAGGACGGCGAGGGCATTTCCCCCGAGCTTGACTTCTCCCCTCTCGACAACGAACTTCACTGCCCTCCCACGGACGGTTCCCTCCTTGACCTGGCGAATGAGGTAGCCGAGCGCCTTTTCCGCGGCCCGCAGCAGCTCCGGATCCCTGTTTTTCCGGTAGAGCTCAAGCATGGCGTAAACGGTTCCCGCATGACGGAGGATGTTGTATTCCTGCCCTTCTCGGTCAAGGAGCGGGTCGTACTGGTACACGAAGCTCCCATCTTTTCTCACGGAGCGGGCGAGGAATTTCCCGGCCCAAGCCAGGCTTTGCTCGATGTCCTTATCCGTATAGGTTTGCCAGGGTCGGTTGCCCCGGAAAAGGGGCCAGGCCGACACTCCATCGGAAAAAGCCGATATGGTCCTGAACACCGCAAAGCTTGAGGCTCGCCTTTCGATCTCGGCAGCTACAGGAGCTACTCTTGTCTCTTTCAGAAGCGCGTTCGCCTTTTCGGGAGAAACCTTCCCTACCCTTTCCGCCTGAAGAACGGAAAGCTCTTCCGGCAGGAGGGCCTTGTCCAGCTGCCCATCCACCGCCAGGCCGAACAGGCTCGAGTCGAAGGGAAGGGGCTGTTCGAAATCCAGGTTTTTCAGCATCTGAGCCCCTTTGACCAGGTCAAGCTTGACCCATTTGAACCGTTTCGCCAAAGGGTCCTGCTGCAGGTTCCGGAGAGCCTGGTCCAACGCTTCGGACAATCCCTGCCCGGCACCCGATGCTACCTTTCGCCCTCCCTTGCCGTCCGCGAGGCTAATGAAACAGATGCGGGGTTCGACGTCCTTTTCTAACCTTTCGGGAAACAACCCCGGCGCGGGTTCTCCCTTCAGTCGGGCCGCTGCATACAAGACAAGGGCCTCTGCCTCTCCCGCCTTCAGGTCGGGCAAAGGCTTGTTCAGTTGCGCGAACCCGAGCCCACCGGGGGTTCCGCTTTCCGCACGATGCCAGCCCAAGTAGAGAAACGCAGCCACGATCGAAATGAAAAGGACAATTGTAAACAAAAACGCGCTCTTTTTTCGGTTCATCGTTTTTTCTCCTCTCCGGGTTGACTGTCTAATAAGATCGGCCCCTTTTCCAACTTTCAGGTTCCACAAAAGAAGTGCCGGACGATTGATTTTCTTACCCTCACTTGACAGGTTTGTTTTCGTTCTATAAAATGTTTAGACAATTGTCAAAAAGGCACCGCGAAAAGGCAAACCCGCCGAAAGGCGGCGACGCAAAACCACGGGTCTAAAGCCGAAAGGCCACGACAGCCGGGTTGCCGAAGGTGATCATTCGAAAATCAGGGCCTTCGGCAAAGAGCCGGAGGCCTTTCCTTGTCGAAAAGCTCGAAAAGGCAAACCCGCCGAAAGGCGGCGACGCAAAACCACGGGTCTAAAGCCGAAGGGCCAGGACAGCCGGGTTGCCGAAGGTTCGAAGAAACCGCCTTCCCCACCCCCGCCTGCGCCCCCGAAAACCGGGGAGAGAACGATGGTACGGGAAAAGCCGGCGATCACGATGCAAACCAGGAAAGCGACGGCCGTCCTCATGGGCCTCCTCCTTTTCTTGCTGGGCTTCGCTCCTGCAGCGACCGCCTGCACCCTCTGGGGCGCCGCCGGGGAAAGAGTCGAAGGCGGCGGAACGCTCATCGCCAAAAACCGGGACTGGACCCCAACCCAGGTCCAGGAACTCCGCCGGGTGATCCCGAAAGAAGGATTCCGCTACCTCGGCCTTTTCGCCACCGACGAGGAAGGCACGGGGCTGAAAGCCGGGATCAACGAAAAAGGGCTGGTCGTCGTCACGGCCACCGCCTCCGTCGTCCCGAGAGAAAAGCGAAAAAGCCAAAACGACAACGGGATTTCCAGCGCCGAGATCCTGAAAACCTGCACCACCGTCGACGAAGTCCTCGGCCAGATCGACCGTTTCTCCCATGCCGCCTATTACCTCGTCGCGGACAAGGCCAAGGTGGCCGTGATCGAAGTCGGCCCCGGGGGAAAAGCCTCCGCAAGGGTTACCGAAAACGGGACCCTCGCCCAGACCAACCATTACCTGGACGAGCAGCTCCGCATCCTGAACAGGAAGGTCCCCCAAAGCAGCCGGGAACGCTACGAGAGGATCCGGGAACTGCTGACCCGAGACGCGGACGGCTACAGTCTCGAAGACTTCATCTCCTTCAGCGAAGACAGGCATGCCGGGCCCGACGACAGCATTTGCAGGACCGGCGGCAGCCCCACCCGCTCACGCACCCTCGCCACCTGGATCGTAGAAAACCCCGCGTGCGGAGCACCGGTCCTCTACCTGAAAGTCGCCAACCCGAACGAACCCCAAAGGACGATTCGGCTTTCCCTTGACGAAAACTTCTGGAAAGGCGCCCCGCGCGGCGAAAGAGCCGCCGGTGTAACCGAGGAGAAACCCAGCGCCTAAAGCGGCCTTCCTTCCCACGCCGGCTTCTGGAAACCGCCTTCTCCTTCCAGGAAAGGGACCCAGGCGAGAGCCAAGAGCTGAAGCACCGTCCCCGTTGCCGAGGGCCGGATCGTCACGGTTTCCAACACATCCTCCGCCGGATCGCCCCTGCCCTCGAGTTCCGCCACTTCGGCCTCGAACTCCCTTTCCAGCTCCTCGAGCTTTTCCTTGAGGACCTCCAGCTTTTGGCTTGCCAGGGCCACGTCTTCCTGGGCCCGAAGGGAACGCCCTACTCCACGGGCTGCCGTCGTCGCCCTCCCGAGGGAGGCCAGGTTAGCGGTTTTTCTGCCCATGAAGGCCCCGAGGAGCGTCGCCCCGAAGGAAACCGCGGTCTGCAGCTTCTGCTGCTTGGCCTCCTGCTCCTCCCGCTGAACCGCCAATTCCGCCCGAACGACCTGCGCCTGAAGCGTTTCGATCCGTTTTGCGTACCGTTCCCTAAGCTTTTCCACCAGGGCATCCCGGGCCTCCCTGGCAACTTGTTGAAGGCGGACTCTGAACTGCCCCTCCGTCTCCCCTGGGCGCGAAACGCACTTCAGGGATGGACTTTCGAAGAGTTCGTACCGCAGGGTGCGGACAACCCACTTGAGAGCTTCTCGTCCGAGGCGTGTCAACTCCTTTCCGGAAGCCACCGAAACCGGGGGTTCCTCGAAACCGGACGCCTCGCTTCGCAGTTCCCTCTCGAGCCCGGCCTGGCCTTCAAGGAGCTCTACGCCCTGCTCCCAATCCACGGGAACCGGTCCTTCCGCGAAAGGCCAGAGGATGGTGAAAGGAAGGTTCTCGTCCACTTTCAGCCGTGTGTTCGAATAGGCTCCGGTTCCCGAAGCCAGCAGCATCGGCCGGTAGAAAAACAGACCCCTCCCCGCTTCCCTCGAGGGACGGACGAACACCTGGAACACGTCTGGCGGCAGAAGCGGCGCCTTCGAGCTTCGAGCCACGTTCCGTTCCTCTGTCCCTCGCAGCGGTTCCGGCACCCTGGGGGCCGTCTGTCCAACCAGAGGAACGGCAGGCGCGAGAGACGTTTCCGGCATCGCCTGCAGCCTTTTGATCTGGGCCCGCGTCAACGGCCCGCAGAGGTAGCTCATGGCCCAGCGGCTTTCAAAAAGGACGGGCTCGTCCTCGTGAACGTTGTAAAGCAGAAAGACCCTGTTGCCAAGCGAAGAAAGTATTTTTCCCATTTCCGCCTTCCCCAGCCGGGCGGGGGTTCCCTGCAGGGCCTCCAGGATCCGGGCCTTGTCCTGCTCGGTCTGCAACCGGCCGATAAACCAGGTCCCGACGTTGGCCAGGCCCTTATAGTCCAGGTCCACCGGGTTCTGCGTCGCCAGGACCACCCCCAGCCCGTAGGCCCGGGCCTGCTTCAGGAGCTTGAGCAAGGGCTCCTTCGTCGGGGGATTCGCCACGGGGGGGAAATATCCCATGATTTCATCCATGTACAGGATCGCTCGCAAGCTGGTCGTCCCGGGCAGTCCCCGGATCCAGCCAAGCACCGCATTCAACAGGAGGGAAACGAAAAACTGCCGCTCCTTTTCTCCCAGGTGAGCGATGGTAAAAATCGACACCCGCGGTTTTCCTTCGGGGGTGTACAGCAGCCTTGCCGGGTCGAGGGGATCCCCCTCCAGCCACAGGGAAAAACCGGGGGACGCCAAAAGGCTGTTCACCTTCATGGCGAGGCCGAAACGCTCCTTCGCCGGGAAGAACGACTCCAGGTCCATCACGCCGATCCGGGTAAACGGCGGGGACTGGATGTCCCGGACGAGGTTCGAAAGGTCCAGATCACGGCCTTCCTTCCAGGCGGACGCCAGTAGATTGGACAACAGGATGTGCTCTCGACCCTGAAAAGGATCCGATTCGATCCCCACCAGCCCCAAAAGGCTCGTCACCGTCATCCCTACCGCGTCGTTAAGGGCCTCCGAATCTTCCATCACAGAATCCCCCGGAGCCGAAAGCGACTTCAGGATCGAAACCGGGCGCCCCGCGGTGCTGCCGGGCGTGAAAAGCACGAACTCGGCTGAAGTCCTAAGGCTGGCGATCCGTTCCGGAGACTGATCCCATGAAGCCAGGCCCTTTCGCCAGAGGTTCGCCTGTTCATCGGCAAACGCTTCCGGAGAAAGCCCCTTCCGGGCCGCCTCCTCCTCGTTCACCCAGGGCAGAAAATCCGAGGGAGCAAGGTCGGGGAAGGTCAGAAGGAGATTCCCCATGTCCCCCTTGGGATCGATGACCAGGGCGGGGATCCTGTCGATCGCCGCCTCCTCCAGCAAATCGATGCAGAGGCCGGTTTTCCCGCTTCCCGTCATTCCGATGCAAACCGCATGCGTAACCAGGTCCCGCGAGTCGTACAGGCATAGGGAGTTCGTCCTTCTGCGCGTTTCGGGGTCCACCACGCGACCCAGGTAAAAACTTCCCAATTTCTCGTAATTCTGCAAGAGATTCCCTCCCCTGGAAAAGAACGTGATTTTGCGTGCTTTCCGGCAAAGCCTTGCAACGGAAAGGTCATTCTCAATCTGTTGCTTTAGCGACACATTGTATTATAATATAGAAACGCTTCAAATGATTCCTGAGGAGGTGTCGATCATGCCCGAATTCACCGACCGGGAAACGGAAGTCCTCAAGGAATTTCTCGAAGAGGCCATCGCAAACCTCCGCGAAGAAATCGCGGCCAGCGACAAGGAAGAATACCGGAACATGCTGAAGGAAAGGAAAGAAACCCTTAAAAGCGCCCTGGCAAAGCTGGGATAAAAAATGCACCTTTCAGAACCGTTGCAAGATGCTAGAATATTCTCAAGGTATCCCAAAATCATTTAAGAATACGAAAGGGACCTGAACGATCGATGAAGAGCCCAACCGCCCGAAAGGATAGAAGCAAACCGCGCCGTCCCGGTTTCCACCAGGGTTTCTCCCTGGTGGAAACGATCATCGCCTTCGTGATCCTGGGGATCATCCTGATCGCACTGAGTCTCTTACCCATAATGACGACGAGGCTGATGAGTGACACCGTAGAGAGAGAAAAAGCAGTTTTACTAGCCGTAGGCAAGATGGATGAGATTGAGGGAGATTTAAACGCAACCCCCGGAACAGAGACGAAGGATGGCTATGTCATGAACTGGACTGGCGAAACAACATCAGGGAATTACGTCATAACGCTCACGATAAGTTGGGTTGGAGTCATCAAACAAGAAACATTGACCTTCAAGCGGCAGGTATTAAACAATTAATCTTCAAATATAGGAGAGAACTTATGGGAAAATTCCATTTCAAATTAAGAAAGGGCATGACAATATCTGAAATTCTGACTTCTCTGCTAATCATAGGCATAATAATGGGTGCTGTACTTGGTTTGTTTTTCGCTATTGTCAAGCATTTGGAACAATCCAACGATGTTTCCACAGCCCAGCAACATGGAGAAAGCATCATATATCTTCTACAACCGAAAGTCCTAAGCGCTGGCCTAGGCCTACCTAGCAACTCGGAAGATCTACGCTCGACATTAAGCGCTTTTTTCCCAACTACCCTACCTCTGTCGGACCGGAAACCCATACTGGTTTCTGGAGACTTAGTTCAGATCCTTTACTCCGCCCCTTCTGATGCCGTAGCCTCGAGCGAAGTCGTTGTTTCTTCGACCGATAAGACGATCCCGCTCATAGGGACAACGCAAGGGATCATTGCGAATTCTCCGCAAAATCCATCGTCTTGGGTTTGTTTCCCGAGCACCGGATTCCCCCTTTACGTAACACAGATTTCCCCTTTACGGGTGCGGGCTTCGGGAGGAGCTTCGGGTTTGGTTTACGCCATGGATCGCCTCCATTACCTTCGTGTGGCAAAGGCAACTATTTCGGGAGACAAGTTCGTTATGGCGGACATGAACGATTTCAATCCTTTGAATAGGCCAACGAGAGTTGTCGTTGAGGGGATAGCAGGCCTCTTGTTCCAGAACGATGAATCAACAGGAACATTCAAGGTTTCAGTTCTTTGTAAAGGACAAAACCGCTATGATTCAGTTGTCTCCCCGAAAGATATTCCTCCTTTTTCTGGGATCTCAGAAGAAAATCGACACTACCGGTTGAAAGTTGTTGAGGCTCGATGGAGGGTTCGCAACTATGAATATTAAAATGCTAGAGAGAAAAAACAAAGGGATGGCTTTGGGGCTTGTCCTTCTTCTAGTCCTCGCGGGATTGGCTTTCGTCGGGGTTTCTTCCTATGTCGTAACCAATATGTTCACCACTTCTCAAAGCGTTACGGCAAAAACGCGACTTTACAATGCCGCTCAAAGCGGAATCGAGTGGGGGCTTCAACAAATTTGGGTCCATAGCGCAGATCTGAACGTCGATCCTGTTTCTTATGATGGCACCCTAGATTCAATACGGGTATTGCTTTCGGATGATGTGACTCCATTGGCCAATGGGTTGACTCCTCCTGGGATAGATCCTGGAATTACTGTCTCGGTTCTTTTTCTGGATTGTAATTACAACCTTAACGGTCATTCCCCAACCGCAAACACCGACCTACCCCCTCAACAAAAGGCCGGACTTGGAACAGGTACAGGAACTGGGACTCCAAGCATTCCTGTCGGTACATCTGCTATAGTTGACCCGAACCGTTTCATGGTTCCAGGCGGCGGAGGAGGATCGCACCGATATGTCATAAGGTCAACCGCAACCCCCTCTTTCTCAATCCTTGGAGGGGCAAAAAAGGTTGAACTCGAAGTTATGGTGGTGATAAACAGATGAAAAGAGGATATCGCATGTTTTTAAAAAGCGCTTGCCTATTTTTCTCTTTCTTTTTCCTTTTCTCCACTGCAGCCTACGCTTCAGTTACGATAACAGTACATATCTTACCGAATACTGGAGATGTCCCAACTGGAGCGGTGTGGTATTTGAACGATGATCCAACTCCACACACTTCAGGCTCTTCTGTTTCAGGCCTGTCGTGTAATGACCCCCTGAAATTGGCACAACTTACGCGCTTAATGCCTGAACCTTGTCAAACATAATTGGCGGCTTGTATCCCAGGGCCTGATGGGGC
>JALHIN010000028.1:0-24388 GCA_022839995.1 Synergistota bacterium | reverse complement strand
AGGCCTCAGTGAAACAGCCGGTAAACATGTCTCAACCTGAGGCCGTAGCGGTGAATCTGTAACCGGATCCGAATTTACAGCAGTTCTGGGACTTGACTCGGGAGGGAACCGGATCATGAAAAAGCACCGGCTGAAAATCTTCATGGAACGCCCCCAGTCGGCGTTGTGCTGAGGGGGGTTCAGCTACGGGAAGGACGAAATGGAATCCTTCCCGATGCGGGCGGACCGTGAGTCCGTCGCCGACCTCCTGGTAAAGGTGCGGGGCAAGTTTGGGGACCGGCTGGAAATCGACATCCTGGATCCCCGGTGTTTTTTCTGGATGTTCGATATGATCCGGTTCCGGGTCAAGAGCACGGAAGTCGCCTGGATCCTGGACGGCCGACTGGTCTTCCGGGGCATTCCCGAGTGGGCGAAACTGGAGGAAGTCCTCGCGGAAAGGGTGGGTACGGCATGAAACCGTGGCGGGAAAGAGCACGGTGGATGATCGAAACCCAGGTCCGGTCAAGAGGGATCGTCGACGCCCGGATCCTTTCAGCCATGGAACGGGTGGACCGGACGGAATTCGTCCCGGACGACCTCGCGGACCTGGCGGACGCGGACGGACCGCTGCCGATCGGTGAGGGACAAACCGTTTCGCAGCCTTTCATGGTTGCCCTCATGACGGAACTTTTGGCCCTGCCGGAACGGGCACGGGTGCTGGAAATCGGGACGGGATCAGGCTACCAGGCGGCGATCCTGGCGGAGATGGGAATGGAAGTCGTCACCGTCGAGCGAATCGGCTCACTGGCGCGGTCTGCCGGCGAGCGGCTCGCCCGTCTCGGGTACCGGGTTCTCGTGGTGCACGGGGACGGACGCCTTGGATACCCCGAGATGGCCCCCTACGGGGCGGTCCTGGTGACGGCCGCCGCTCCCCGGGTCGAACCAGCCTGGACGGACCAGCTGGACGAAAGGGGCCGGCTCGTCGTCCCGGTGGTGATCCAGCCGGGGCTGGAGCGCCTTCTCGTGCGGGAGAAAACTGCCGGCGGCTTCCGGGACAGCTGGTCGGAATATTGCCGCTTCGTCCCCCTGCTGCCTGGTACGAGGTACGATTCGCCGGAAAACGACGGTTCTCTGGAAGAGAGCCGCCCCTAGAAGCAGGAGGGAAATTGCCTGGGCCGGGAGTCGCCTTCCCTTTAGCGGATGAACGGCGGGGAGGGTTTTTCGCCTGCTTCCCGGAGCACTTTCTTAAGGCGCCGGCCCGTCACCATGAAGTAGGCCCGCTCCGCGATGTTGACGGAGTGGTCACCGATCCGCTCCAGGTGACGGGCCACGGCAAGGAGCGCCGTGGCGGAAAGGAGCGCGTCAGGGTTGCCCTGGGCAGGGCCGGCCATGATCCCCAGGAGTTCGTCAAAAATCGAGTGGTAGAGCCGGTCCATCTCGTCGTCGGCCCGGAACACCACTTCCGCAAGGGCCGCGTTCCCCTTCTCGAACGATTCGAGCGCCTGGCCCAGCATCAGCGCGGCGATGTCCCTCATGCGGGGGATATCGACAAGGGGTTTCAGGAGGGGACGCCTGTTCAGCCAAAGCGCCCGTTCGGCGATGTTCGACGCCTCGTCACCGATCCGCTCGAGGTCAGTCACGATTTTCAGGACGGAAAAGGCGAAGCGCAGGTCCTCCCGCACCGGCTGGCGCATCCCGATCGATCGGAGGCATTCCAGCTCCGCGTCCACTTCCAGCTCGTCGATCACGTCATCCCCGTCCAGGACCCGCTGCGCAAGCTCGCTGTCCCGCTCTTCCATGGCCCGCACGGCATCACGGAATGCCTCTTCAGCCCGGCTTCCCATCTCCATGACAAGAGCCGTCAGTGCCAGGCGGTCCTTTTCGTACAGGAAACGATCCTGCGATTTTTCCTCGTTATTCCGCGAACCGAAGATCACGTTGATCCCTCCCAGCGTTGTCCGAACCTTCCCGCGACCGACTCGCTGCGGGCGATTTCGCAGGCGGCCCTAACCAGGTCTTCCGCGGCAGACAGGAACTCCCACGCCGCCACTTCGGAGCGGGAATCGAAAAGCCCCCCTTTTTCCAGCAGGCGGGACCTGAGGGATTCGGCGTCCCTGCCGAAATCCTCCGCCAGGTCCAAGGCCCGGCGGGAGAGGTCGGAATCACCGAGGACAAAGGATCCGAGGGCGAAACCGACCAGCCTCACGAGGCGCCGGACCGAATTTTCCCAATCCCTTTCCCTCAACCGGGCCGCCAGATTGTCGCACTCCCCTCCAAGGCAGAGGGGAGCCAGCCGCTGGGCCGCCACCCAGACCAGGCTCCTGAGCGCGATCAGGGCATAGGAGACGCTCGCATAGGCCGTCCGTGCAGGGTCGTTCTCCGGCGGTGCGGGGATCTCGAACATGAAATCGAGACAGGACTCAGCCAGGATCGGCAGGTCCTTCCGGAGAGCTTCCACCCTCCCCCTGGGTTCGGGGGACAGCAGGATCCTCGTCAGGAGTTCGTCGGCATACCCGGCAAGCCGGGCCATTTCCCTGGCGAGAAGGCGAAGCGCGACGAAGGGAAGGGCCAGGGCCCCCTCATCCAGGTAGAGAGGTTCCGAAAGGGCTTCCCGCTCCCGGATGGGGAGCCTTTCCAACGCCCTTGCGAAGGTGCCGGTGAAGGGGTAAACGAGGGCGGCGTTCAGGCCTACCACGAATCCCAGGGCAACGGGGGGGGACATGGACGGGGGAATCGCCGCCAGGGCTGTGCCGATCGGCAGGAGGCTCCAGGCGAGGCTTGCCGCTGTCGCCCCGAACAGCCGGTAAAACAGGTTGGCCCAGGCCAGGCGACGGGCGTTACGCTTCCGGGTCCCCAGGGAAACCAGCAGGACGGGGGCAGCCCCTCCGACATGGGTTCCAAGCACCAGGGGAAAGACGGCACCGGCGGGAAACAGTCCCGCGGTTCCCAGGGCGATCGAAACCGCCACCACGGCATTGCCGCTCTGGAGAACCGCCGTGAGGGCCGCGGAAATCGCCAGGACCGCCAGGAAGTTTCCTTCCGCCGCGCCGATGCAGTCCTGGAGAAACCCGCTCCCGGAAAGGGGCTGGATCCCTGCGCTGAGGAGCGCCATTCCAGTCAGGAGGAGGAAAAACCCCAGCAGTTTCTCCGACGCGGCCCGGATCCGCCCTTCGGGCAGCCTCCTCCCGGCAACGCAGGCGGCCAAAAGCAGGGGAGAAAAGACGTTCCAATCCAGCCCCAGCAGAAAGGTCACGGCCATCGCCCCGACGCTGGCCCCCATGAGGACGGTCAGCGCGTCCGCAAAAGACAGCAGGCCCGCGTCCACGAGGCCGACGGCCATCGACGTGGCGACCGAACTGCTCTGCGTACCGCCAGCCAGGAGGACCCCGAAAAGGAAGGCCCCAGGCCGATGAGCCGTCAGGCGGGCGAGGGCGTTCCTCGCTTTGCCCCCGAATTCTTTCCGGAAGGATTCGGTCAGGACCTGGGCGCCGTAGAGAAAGAGCGCCAGGCCCCCGATGAAAAGGGTCAGCCCGAGGGAGGCGGACATGGTCTTTCCCCTTCCCCCGCCTGGCTGAACCGTTCCGCCATCCGGCCGTGCCGGATCCCCCAGGCGGAGGCAAGAAGGCCGGAAATCCCGAGGGCATCCATGACCCCCTCGACGATGACCGCCCCGGGGAGGGCAAGGTCTTCCCGGTCCCGCGGAAGGCCGGGGATTTCCAGGCGCCTCTCGCGGGGAAGTCCCTTTAGCTTCGAGATCAAAGACGAGACCGCGTCCCGGGGCAGCCAGGAGCCGTGGAGCTTTTGCGGATCAAAGGACGGCCCTCCGGCATGGATGGAGGCCAGGACCATGACGGTCCCTCCCATGCCCACGAGGCGGGGACAGGAAAGGCCGTTGACATGCCGCGTCACGAGTTTCGAGACGGTTTCCCGCATGCAGGCGACCTCGACCTCTCCCGGCGGGTCGGCAGCGACGCAAGCCTCCTTCAGGCGCAAGGCCCCGATGGGAAGGAGGGCCCTGGAGCCCGGAAAACCCTTCTTTCCGGAGAGGATTTCGGTACTTCCCCCTCCCACGTCCAGGATGCAGAGGGAGGTTTCCCCGTCGGGCAGGAGCAAGCCGGCCGAAAGGAAAGCGAGGCGCGCCTCCGTTTCCGGCCCGATCACCCGCAGCGGGATTCCCGTTCGCCGGAGCAGCTTCAGCGCAAAGTCGCCGGGGTCGGGAACCCTTCTCAGGGCTTCGGTGCCCAGGGCTTCCATTTCGGTCACGCCGAGAGCGGCCGCTTCGGCCGAAAAATCCGCCACGGCGTCCAGGGTCCTTTCGACCGCCTCGGGCAGGAAATCCTCCCGGACGGCCAGGCCCTCCGCTAGCCGGGTCACTCTCGAACGCTCCAGGAGAGGAACGAATCCCCCTCCCGGCTTGCTTTCCGCCGCGAGCATCTTGACCGACACGGAACCGATGTCGAAAACGGCAGCTCTTTTCACGGGCCCCTTACCCCTGGAAGCCGGGCAGGCAGGCCTTCAGCAGCTGTTCCGCAAAACGGCGGACCTTTGGCCTGTAAGCCTCGACGGATTCCGCCCGTCCCGGCTTGACGACGAGCGGGAGGGACGCCACCGGCTTTTTCCCGCAGGCGGATTCCATCGATTCGAAAGCTCCCCTGTCCCCGGAGCCTCCCATCGTGCAGAAGAACCCGACGGCCCGGGCATTTCGGCAATGACGTTCACAGTAGGTCCGAACGGCAGGTGCCGCCGTAAACGCCCAAACCGGCGTTCCGATGACCACCAGGTCGAAGTCCTCCGCCCTGGCCCGGGAGGGCCTGATCCGGGCTTCCGCCTTCAGGGCGGCGTCCCGGCCCGCCCCCAGGTAGCCGAGAATGCCGGAGCGGTCCTTGAGGTCGACGATCTCCTCCGTTTCGACCGAAACGGATTCTCCCCCCAGTTCCTTCAGGACCGAGGCCGCAAGGTTTGCGACAGACTTCGTCACCCCCGTCCGGGAATAGAACACCACGAGAACCTTCATCTGCATCCCCCCTATTTCCCGAGAAGAGCCCTTCCCCGGGAAAGCATTTCCGCGAATATCCCATCCGGCAGGAAGAGACCGCCCGTCAGCCAGGCCACGTGATTCGTTTCGGGTGTTCCCCCCGTGACCAGGGGTCCCATCAGGGCGCTTGCCGCTGAAGGTTCCGCCTTCCTCCCCTCGGAGTCCCACAGGAGGGCCAGAAGGCGGAAAAGTTCCTCGTCCTCGAGGGTGAAGGCCCCATCGACAAGATCCTTCACGAGCCCCCAGACGAGGGCCGACGGAACTCCGACCGCCAACCCGTCCGCCTCCGTCAGGCCATGGAGTCCCAGCTCCTTCACGGAAACATCCGGCGTTCCCCGAACGAGGGCCAGGGTCATGCAACACGCCTGCGTGGGCTCCACAAACCAGCATTTGACGGCGTCCCCGAACACGGACTTCAGGCCGAAGGTGATCCCTCCCGGCGCGCCCCCCACCCCGCAGGGCAGCGTGACGCTCAAGGGGTGCGATTCGTCGACGGCCACCCCGGCATCCTCTAGCTGGCGTTTCAGGCGAAGAGCCGCCACGGCATAGCCCAGGAACAGGTCGAGGGAACGCTCGTCGTCCACGAAGTGGCAGTCCGGGTCCGCCTCACATTTCCTGCGCCCCTCCGCCACCGCCTCACTGTAATCCGAATCGACTTCCACGACATGGACGCCCCTTCCCCGGAGAAGGGCCTTCTTCCAGGCCTTGGCGTCCCGCGACATGGTGACCGTTGCCCTGAACCCCAGGGCCGAAGCCATGATCCCGATGCTCATCCCCAGGTTGCCCGTGGACCCTACCGCGATCTCTTTCCGGGAGAAGATTTCCCGGGCCTGCGGGGAGGCAAGGCAGGAATAGTCCGTTCCCTCCTTCACGAGCCCCGCCTCCAGGGCAATCTTCTCGGCAACCTTCAGGACCTCGTGGATTCCGCCCCTGGCCTTGATGGAGCCTGCCACGGGAAGCTCGCTGTCCGCCTTGATCCAAAGGCTGCCCGGGATCGGCTTCCCGTAGGCTTTTTCCAGTGACTGCCTCGCTCTTGGGACGGGAACGAGGGGCGACTCGATCAAGCCGTCCCCGGTCTCCGGGAAAACGCTCCGGATGAACGGGGCGAAGCGGTCCAGGCGGGCCTCCGCCTCGAGGATGTCGGCCATCTTTACGGAAAGCCCGCCGAGGACCGCACCCGCGGGGGGTTTGTCCCCGTTTTCCCAGAACACCGGCCTGCCGGCCGCCATTTGTTCAAGGATCCCCGAACGTTCAGGCATGGTCTTCTCCTCCCCTGTAAACCCGTGCCACCCTCCTGGAAAAAAGGGTCATGGCCTGGGCCGGTATGCTGTCGATTCTTGCCGCGTATTCCAGGGCCGTGATCTCCTCGCCGCCCTGGCGTCCGATCAGGACGACCTCGTCCTGCTTGTGGGCGTCCGGAACCCCGGCAAGGTCGACCATCATCTGGTCCATGCAGACGGACCCCACCACGGGAACCCGGACCCCCCGGATGAGGACTTCCGGGTTTTTGGTCCCCCTGAGGAATCCGTCGTTAAAGCCAACGGGGATCACCCCGATGCGGGTTGCGCCCCTCGTCACGTACCGAAGGCCGTACCCCACCGGGTGCCTGGCGGGAAGCTCCCGGACCGCCACGAGTTCGCTCTTGACTTCGAAAACCCGCGAAAGGCCGATCGGTCGAGACGCGTGGCCGCTGGGCAGCCCGTACAGGAAAATCCCGCACCGTACGGCATCGAGGTGCAGGCCTGGGCAGTTCAGGATCGCCGCGCTGTTGCAGGCATGTCGGAGAGGGATCCGGATCCCCTCCTCTTCGAGCGCCCGGAGCGCCTCCAGGAACCTCTCACCCTGCCACCGGGCGTAATCGAGGTTCGGTTCGTCCGCGGTCGCAAAGTGCGTGTAGATCCCCGAAATTTCCGCTCCTTTCATGGAACGGATCGCCTTGACCGCAGGCAGAACTTCTTCCGGGGAAAATCCGATCCGCCCCAGCCCTGTATCGACCTTCACGTGCAGTCGGGCCGGGCGGCCCACCGACAGGCCCGCCCGGCTGAGGGCGCCGGCGAGAGACAGGTCTCCGCAGGTGGCACACAGGTTCCACCGGGGGACTTCCTCAGCCAGCCTCTCGGGGATGGACCCCAGGACAAGGATCTCTCCCTGGATCCCGTGGCACCGCAGCTCCACGGCTTCCGCAACGGTCGCCACGGCGAAGTGGGAACAGCCCTCGGAAGCGAGGATCCCGGCGACGGGGCCAAGCCCGAGGCCGTAGGCGTCTGCCTTGACGACCGCGATGATCCGGCACCCGGTCTTCAGGAGTCCTCTGACTGCACGGTAGTTCGCCCGGATGGCGGACCCGTCGATCTCCATTCTTGCAAGCAGCCTTTCCTTTCGTTCGATGGTCGACCCCTCCTAACGGGACGCCTCGCACGGGGCCCCGGTTCCATTCTATGACAACGAGGCTGCCGCGGTACAATGGGAAAGAAAAACGGGCCCAAAGAGAGGAGTGGAACTTTTTTGACCCTGGGCTTTTCCCTTTACAAGCTGGCAGGATCCTTTGCAGTGCCCCCGGGGCTTTTCATCCTGGCCGCCGCCGTGCTGGCCGTGCCGAACCTTCGACGCAGGGGAAACAGGGCCCCGGGGTTCTTGGCCCTCTTTTTGGCCCTCGGCCTGTTCCTCTTCTCGACACCGGCAGGAGCCCGCTTCCTGGCAGGCGACCTGGAGGACGTGAAAGCCTCCCTGCCCGAAGCCGGGAAAAAGGCCGCCATCCTCGTTCTCGGAGGCGGAGTCCGATACGGCGGGGACCTCTCCGCCGACGAACCCGGCCCCCTGGCAACGGTCCGGATCGTCACAGCTCACGAAATCGCAAGGAAGCACCCGTGGCCGGTCATCGTTACGGGCGGATTGCCATGGAAGCCAAACGCGCCGACGACCGCCGAAATCATGGCGGCAAAGCTCAGGGATCTCGGCACGGCAGGGCCGATCCTTTTAGCAAGCCGTTCCCGGACGACCTGGGAAGACCTGGTTCAAACTTCGGAAATCCTCAAGGCAAAAGGAATCCGGCACCTGGTCCTCGTCACGAACGCCTTCCACATGAAACGGGCGATCTGGATCGCGGAGCGGGTCATGCCCGAAATCCGCGTGTACCCCTTTCCTGCTGGACACCTGCTTGACCGTGTTCCCTTGAGGGCGGCGGATTTCCTCCCCGGCCCCGAGATGGCCGGATACCTGGCCTTCCGGGAGCGGGTGGGACTGGCTGCCGCACGATTGATGGCCCGGTTTCGCTAGGGAACGGCTGAAATCAGAGATGCTCCCCGAGAAATTCCAGCATTTCCCGCCAGGACACCCGGATGGCTTCGGCAGTACCGCGAGCAGTCCCCCCGTAAGCGATCGGGAAACGGGCCAGGGGGTGAAAGGTGTGCCGGACCGAGGTCGGCAAGTCGGGCAGCAAGTCGGAGCCGATCATGTGACCGGCTCCCGGGTAGGTTCGATGCAGGAAGGGCCGCCGAAAACCGGCCCGCTTCAGCCGCATTTCGAGCTGTCGACCCATCAGGGCGGAAGGCAGAACGGCATCGTCCTCGGGTGAAAGGAGAAGGACTGCCGCCGACGAGCGCTCCAGGGGAATCCACGCCGGGTGGTCTTCGGGAAGCTCGGAGAGGGCCTCGCGGTACATGGGTTCCAGCCGAAGGGGGCCTTTTGACCGAGGGGCAAGGCAGTCATAACGCGGGGAAACGAAAGGAAGGGGTCTTCCGCCCCGGGTCCAGGAGGCGCGCTTCTCGTATCCCCTGCCAACCCCGGACCAGAGGACGCTGCTCGGCATGAAGGCCACCACGGCCTTCACCCGCGGATAAATCGAAGCCGCCAGGAGAGCCAGCTCCGCCCCCTTGGAGGTCCCGCTCACGCCGATCCTTCCCGGATCGACTACGTCTGCAGCGGCCATCCATTCCAGGGCGGCCCCGACCCTCTCCACTGGGATTTCCACGAGTGCCCTTGACAGGGGAGGGATGCCGAAAGGCGCCAGTGCCAGGGCCGCAATCCCACGGGAAGCCAGGAGGGCGGCGAACGGTTCGTGCCGAAGTCCTCCCCCGGAATGGACGATGTCGACCACGCCGGGAAAGGGTCCCGGCCCGGGCGGAAGGAAGAGGGTCCCCACCAGGTCGTCCTCCCGGATCTCTACCCGCCGGACCCCCTGAGCCAAGACATGCCGGGTCAGTGCAATCCTCGCCAGGAAGCGTCCCCGGCAGAACGCCTCCAGGTCCAGGGTCAATGGAGAAAGGTCGTGCAGGGAAAATTTCCCCTGCCCCCGACCGGGGGGATCGGGGACCATCGACCAGAAAAGCCCCTTCCCGTCCAACCCTTCGTAGGTCCCGGAAAGGGCAGGCAATTCCGCGGGATCGACGGTCCCCCCCGGTGTCGCCTCGAACTCGGCTTCGGACACCCAATCGATCCCCTTTTCGTCGTGAAGGCGGCAAACGAGCCGGACCCTGGAATCGGGTTCGATCCCTTCGAGCCGGATGCGGACGTCTTCGTCCAGCAGGCTTTCCTCGGGAAAGGCACGAAAGGTCAAGGAAGGCACGTCGGTCACCGCGCCGCCGGTCGGTTCAAGGCCGCTTCCAGGTGCGGACAGCTCCCGGACCTGCGAAACCGGCCGCAGGTGCAGGAACGGTGCCGGACGTCGACTGCATAGACCTCGCCGTCCGGGTCCCGGGCGATCCCGATCCCCTCGTGCACCCACTCCAGGGGTTCCGGTGCCTTCGCCCCATCCAGGGCCTGGTTGGAAAGGGTGTCGGCACGGGCGTTCCTCTGTCTGGGAATCCAGGCGAACCGGACCGTTTTCCCTTCGCAGAGCTTCCAAACCCGGTTCGCCAGCTCGCGGAGCCGGGGCTCGTTGATTTTCCAGGCCCGTGAAACCTGGCTAACCACGAGACGGCTGTCCCCGTAGACCTCCATTTCCCGGATCCCGCGGCGGTCGGCCTCCTCGAGGAGAAGGATGAGGGCCATGTACTCCGCCTCGTTGTTCGTCCGGATCCCCAGGGCGGTCGCCGTTTCCCAGACCACCGTTCCCCGGTCGTCCACGATCAGGGCGCCTGCCCCTGCCTCTCCCGGGTTTCCCCTTGATGCCCCATCGAAATACCCTTTCATGGCGATCGCCCCTCCTTGTCGGGATCCATCCCGCACCCGCCGAATTCGCTTTCGACCAGGACAGCGGCCGAAACGGCAGCCAGGACCGCCAGGCCCGCAGAAATCGCCAGCAGGCGGCGAAAACCGTTCACGAAGCTCCATTTTACGGCATCCCGCAGCGATGCGGCCTGTCCCGGGGAAAGGCTCTCCGGGATCTTCAGCGAGGCCAGCGCGGCCCGGCCTTCCCAGACCTGTACCCGTGCCTCTTCGGGCAGGTTTAGGGACGGCATCCTCTGCTCGAGGTCCGCGGAAAAACACCCCAGGAGGAGGCTGGCCATCACGGCGATGGCGGTGACGCCCGCCACCCGGGCAATGGCGCTGTTGATGGCGCTCGCCAGGGAAATGCCCCCGGCTGGGGCCGAGCCGATGACCAGCGAAGAAAGGGCCGGCACGGTCAGGGCGAATCCCGTTCCCAGGAGGCAGGCGGGAAGGAAGAAGGTCGAACGGTAGGATCCTCCCACGCCGGGCAAGGCAAACAGGACAAAGGAGGCAGCGGTGATGAGGCATCCCGCCACGATGGACCGTTTCAGGCCGAATCGGCCTGAAACCGCGCCGCTGGCGGGGGCCAGAACCGCCATGACGAGGATGAAGGGGAGGTTGGCGGCTCCCGCCTGGAGGGCGCTGTACCCCTGGACCTGGATCAGGTTGAAGGGCAGGAAGAACAGGGATCCCGTGAAGCCGCCGTAGAGCAGGAAGGTGAGCAGGCTGATGCCGCAAAAGGTCCGGGATCGGAAAAGCTCGAGAGGCACGAGGGGGAACGGGTGCCGCCGTTCGTGACGCAAAAAAGCCAGGAAGAGAAGGGCGCCGAGGGAAGCGGCCCCTGCGGTGGAAGGCCCGATCCCCCTCACCTGGGATTCCAGCAATCCCCAGGTGAGGCTTCCGAGGGAAAGGAACCCCAGCACGGCCCCTCCCCAATCCAGGGGGGTCGCGGGTCCTTCCGACCGCGTTTCCGGAACCCTGGCAAGGAGGACAAAAATAGCGGCCCCGATCGGAAGGGGAATGAGAAAGATCGTCCTCCAGGAGAACGTGTCCAGGATCCAGCCTCCCGCGAGTTGGGCCGTGACGATGGCCAGGGCCGTGGCCCCGGACCAGGCTCCAGCTGCGAAAGCCCGTTTTTCCGGCGGGAATACGCTGCCGATGAGAGAAAGGGATCCGGGGATCAAGAGCGCTGCCGAAGCCCCCAGGAAAGCCCTGGAAAAGACGAGGGAAACCGTTCCGGCTGCAGCCGAGCAGGCAGCGGAAGACAGGAGAAAGAGAAAGGTCCCGAAGGCGTACATTTTCCTTCGCCCCAGCCGGTCTCCAAGGACACCTCCAAGCAGAAGCAGGGCCGCCGTTGTAACCCCGCTGGATTCGATGATCCACTGGGCCTGGGAGGCGGCCGACGAAAATTCCGCCTGGATGGCAGGAAGGGCCAGGTTGACGGCGGAGACGTCAATGAACGAAAGGCTGGCCCCCAGGATGGCGGCCGCAAGTGTCCGGATCTGGATTCGAGGGGAACAGGCACAGACGCAGGTCCCCTGGAAAAGGATCCCCTCTTCGCAAGGAGGCCGGCAAACGCAGGGCATTCCACTCACCAGGGAATCTGCAGGCAAGCCTCGACCGCATCCGGGTCGAAGAGCGTCCCGGCTCCCCTGCGGAGTTCCTCGCAGGCCTGTTCCATCGTCAGCGCTGCCCGGTAGGGCCGGTGCGACCGCATGGCATCGAACACGTCCGCCACGGCGAGGATCCTGGCTTCCCGGAGAATGGCCTGCCCGGAAAGCCCGAAGGGGTAACCGCTGCCGTCAAGGCGTTCGTGGTGCTGCCGGACGATCTCCGCCAGCGGCCATGGAAGGTGGATGTTCCTAAGGATCTCGTAGCCGATCTCCGCGTGCATCTCCACCAGCCTGGATTCCATCGGGTTCAGCCTGCAGGGCTTGTTGAGGATCTCGGCCGGGATGCCGAGCTTTCCGATATCGTGGACCAGCCCGGCCAGGGAAAGAGCCTCCCGTTCCTGCTCGTCCAGCCCCAGCTTCAAGGCGATCCGCGAGGCGATCCGGGAGACGTTCTTCTGGTGCTCCGAGGTGAAGGGATCCCGGAATTCGACCGTGGAAGCAAGGACGTGCACCGTTTCAATCCAGAGACGGCGCATCCTTTCGGCGTGCTCGAGCAGCCTCCTCTCTGCGGCCTTCCGGTCTCGGATGTCCTGGTAGATGCCGTAGACAGCGCGACCCTCGCCCTCGACCGGAAACGACAGCCCCTGGAGAAACACCTCCACGGGGGTCCCGTCTTTCCTGTAACGGACGGTCTCCCTGCTGATCCTTGCCCCCGAGTAGACGGCCTCCGTGATGCCTGCTGCCTCTTCGTAGCGGTCCCGGGAAGCGATCAGCTCATCCACCGAAGCTCCCGGCCGAACGTCCTCCGGATCCAGGCCGAAGAGGTCGAGGAAGGCCTGGTTGACGCGGAGGATCCGGCTTTTCTCGTCCGCCAGCACGACTGCCTCCGGGGAATTGTGGAACAGGTTTTCGAAGTAGGCCTTTTCCCTTCGGATTTCCTCCTCGTACTGAACCCGCTGGGTGATGTCCTTCCCGATGGCGATGATTCGATCGACTCCGTCCACCTCGATCCTTTCCATTGAAACCAGGCAATGGAGTTCGCTCCCGTCCTTGCGCCTGAAACGGGCCTGGAAATCCCTCACCGACCCGTTTTCTTCCAGGAGGCGGTGCAAGCGGGACCGTTCGTCCCAATCTTTCCAAGCGTTCAGGTCAGAAAACGTTTTTCCCCTGGTTTCCTCCAGGAGATACCCGGAAAGGACTTCCGCTTCCGCGTTCATGTCCAAAACCCGCCCCTCGGGAGTATCCAGGATGAAAACAGCGTCAGGGATGGCCCGAAAGATCCGGGTCATCCTCTCGGCGGCTTCCCTCTGGAGACGCTCCTTTTCCCGGGTTTCCGTCAAGTCCAGGTAGATGACGAAGTCGCGAACCTTGTCCTTCCCCGTTCGGGTCTTGAGGTTGTAAACAAGCACGGGAACCGTCATCCCGTCCTTCCTCTGCCTCTCGGTTTCTACCCGGTAGCTGCCCCCGGCATCCGCCTCCGAGGTTAGGCGTTTGGCCTCTTCCTTTTTGTCCCCGGGAACGACCAGATCGTCCAGTTTCCTCCCCACAGCCTCTTCGGCCGAATAGCCGAACAGGGCCTCGAACCGGCGGTTCACCTTGCGAACGACGCTGCCGGAACCGACAAGCACCACTGCATAGGGAGACCCGCTGAAAAGGGCTTCCAGGCAGGCGGCATCCTCCGAGGGAGTGTCCTCTTCCCGCTTGGGGCAATCCAGGTCTTCGTAAATGGCGTAGTCGACGACGGGACCTTCCGGGGGGGCAGACCGGATCCCCAGGCATCGAACGTGGACCGGGGCTCCTCCCTTGCGCCGGCGAATCGCCCGGAAGTCGAAGGTCTCCCCGTTTGCCATCCTGTGCGTGATCATGCGGGCTTCCTCGTGCTCGGGCCCGAAAGCGATGAGGTCGTCCAGGTTGGACCCTTCGGCTTCTTCCGGGGTATACCCGAAAAGATCCGTAAAAGCCGCGTTTACCTTGAGGACGGTCCCTCCGGGTCCGAGGGCCGCAACGGCATGCGGCGAACAGAGGAAGAAGTTTTCCAGGTACAAGTCCCTCATCGTTTCCCCTCCTTCTTTTCACCGAGAAACCGAACGCGGAACTTTTCGACAAAACGGCAGGGGTTGTAGGACATCTTGGCCTGCCGAAGCCCTTCATCCCCCATGTCCTGCTCACGGTTCACCCATTCGAACCCCGATCCCATCCGCTCGAGGAACAGCTGGTTCACGGCCTGGTAAATCCCCTTGATTTGAGGGTTTCCCTTTTCGCTTCCGCGACGGTGTAGGCCGCGATCCTTCGGTCCACCCGGATCACCCCCCCGAGGAGCCCGGCAAGGCCCGTTTCCAGTCGACGGCCGTCCAGTCCCCCACGGGAGCCCAGAGGGCCGAACCCGGTCGGTTGAGGCGAATCCAGGCCAGCCCCCCGGCCAGGGCAACTTCGTACTCCCTGTGGGCGTTCCAGGCCCACAGGTTGACGAAGCTGCAGTCCGAGGCCTGCTCGGGGGTCACGGAGAACAGGCCCCTGTATTCGCGCTGGAAATCGAGCGAAAGGGGAGCGCAGTCCATCGCCGGAAGTCCTCCTCGTCATTTCTTTCGATGCTTTTTTTATTGTAGCACTCGACCTTAAAGGAAGGTTTACAGAAAGAGCAGGAGGCTGACAGCCATGAGGGCCATCCCCGAGATGAGGCCGTAGATGGCAAGATGGTGAAAACCGTATTTCTCCGCGGCGGGGAGCAGCTGGTCCAGGGAGATGAAGACCATGATGCCTCCCACAGCGGCAAACAGGACCCCGAAGACGAGGGGGCTCATGAAGGGCATCAGGACCAGCCACCCGACAAGGGCTCCGACAGGTTCGGCGAAGCCGGAGAAAAGAGAGTAGAGGAAGGCTTTCCGCCGGTCCCCGGATCCGTAGAAGATGGCCACGGAGACGGCAATTCCCTCGGGGACGTTGTGGATGGCGATGGCGACGGCTACCGACAGCCCCAGGCCTGGATCCTGCAGGGCCGACACGAAGGTGGCGAGCCCCTCGGGGAAGTTGTGGATGCCGATGGCAAGTGCCGTCATGATCCCCATCCGCATGAGTTTCTCGTCCTGATGCCCGGCAGGGGTTCCGTTCCAGATTTCCTCGACCCCGTGAGTCTCGTGCGGGTTTTCGTAGGAAGGGATCAGGCGGTCGATGAGGAGGATGAGGAGGATCCCGGCAAAAAATGCCCCGGAAGTCGCCCAGGAACCTGCACGGAGGCCCAGCTGGCCGGTCAGGGCAAGCCGGGCCTTCGCATAGATCTCGATCGTCGAAACGTACACCATGACCCCGGCGGAAAACCCCAGGGCCGCGCACAGGAAGGCCTTGTTCGTCCTGCGGGAGAACAGGGCGGCAAGGCTGCCGAGCCCCGTCGAAAGTCCCGCCAGGAGGGTCAGGCCGAAAGCGAACCCAACGCCGCCTTCAAGAAACCCGTTCACCGGCGCTCCTTTCGTTCCCCGGTCCTGCTTCTACGCGTAGTTCCGGGGTTCTTCCTCGCCCCGGAGGACGCGCAGAGCTCCTTCGGCCAGGGCCGCCGACTCGTCCTCTCCGGGATAGACCCGGACCGGGGCGATGAAGGCTACCCGGGAGGCGATCCGACCCGTGAAACTCTCGCTGTAGGCCAGGCCGCCCGTCAGGACCACGGCATCGACCCGTCCCTCCAGGACGGCGGCCCTGGCCCCGATCTCCCGGGCCACCTGGTAGGCCATTGCCTCGTAAACCCGCTTTGCCTTCTCGTCGCCTTCCGCGATGCGCCGCTCGACTTCCCGCAGGTCGTTTGTCCCGAGATGGGCGACCAGTCCTCCGCCTCCCACCAGTTTCTTCATGACCTGGTCCAGGCCGTAGACTCCGCTGAAGCAAAGGCGCACGAGTTCCCCGGCGGGCAGCGAACCGGCCCTTTCCGGCGAGAAAGGCCCCTCCCCGTCGAGGGCGTTGTTCACGTCGATCACCCGGCCTTTCTCGTGGGCACCCACGGAAATTCCCCCACCCATGTGGGCGACAACGAGGTTGACCTCCGTGTATTCCTTTCCCAAGTCCCGGGCAGCCCGGCGGGCAACCGCTTTCTGGTTCAGCGCGTGGAAGATCGAGCGCCGCTCGATCTCGGGGATGCCCGAGAGCCGGGCCTCGGGAACCAGTTCGTCGACCACCACCGGATCGACGATGAAGGCCCTGTCGTGTCCCGCCTCCGCTGCCAGGTGGGCGGCCATGGGAGCCCCGAGGTTCGAGGCATGCGCCCCCCAGCGGCAGCTCTTCAGGTCCTCGACCATGGCCTGGTTCACTGAATACGTTCCCCCAGGGATGGGCTTCAAAAGCCCCCCGCGGCCCACGACCGCATCCAGGCTCGAAACCGGGGTCCCGTGTCGCGCCAGGGCCTGGCGGACCGCCTCCAGGCGGAAGGACTCTTGATCCATGATGTTCGCGAACGACCGGATGAGGTCCGCGTCGTACCGCTGGGTGTCGCTCCAGCACTCGGTTTCGTTTTCGAAGAGCGCCACCTTGGTGCTGGTGGAACCCGGGTTCAGCGTCAGGATCCTGTATTTCCCGTTCTCCAAGTTCAACCCCTCCCATCAAGGAGGGGGGCCGCTCGAGCAGCCCCCTTCCTCCAAAAACCTAGCCCTTGAAGACCGAGAGGGCGACGGCTGCCGCGATGGACAGCGTCTTGGCCTCGATCGTGTCGGAGCGGCTGGTCAGGACGACCGGCGCCGAGGCACCGAGGATCAGCCCGGCGGTCTTGTTCTCGGAGAAATAGACGAGGGCCTTGACCATCATGTTTCCGGCGTCGATGTTCGGGACAAGGAGAATATCGGCCTTGCCGGCCACCTCGGAAACGATTCCCTTGTGCCTGGCCGATTCCTCGCTGACGGCGTTGTCCAGAGCGAAGGGTCCGTCCACGAGGCAATTCTTGATCTGGCCCCGGCGGTTCATCTGGGTGATCGCAGCGGCGTCCAGGGTCGCCGGCATGTCGGGGTTCACGACCTCCACGGCGGCAAGGACTGCAGCTTTGGGGCACTCGACCCCGAAGGAGCGGGCCAGGCCGACGGTGTTGGCCAGGATATCGGCCTTCGTCTTCAGGTCCGGGTACATGTTGAACGCGGCATCGGCGATGAAGAAAATCCGGTCGTAACCCTTCACCTCGTGGAAGTAGCAGTGGGAGATGGTCTTTCCGGTGCGGAGCCCGATCTCCTTGTTCAGGAGGGCCTTGAGGAAGTAGTTGGTATGGATCATGCCCTTCATGAAGATGTCAGCTTTGCCGGAGGAAACGAGCTGGACGGCGGTCAGGCCGACCTGAGCCTCTCCGCGGCGTTCGTCGACGACCTCGTAGTTGGCCAGGTCGATCCCGGCCTTGTCCGCCTCGGCCTTGATCTTGTCGCCGTTGCCGACGAGGATCCCGAAGGCGAAACCTTCCTTGCGGGCGGCCTCGATGGCCTCGAGGACCCCCGCATCTTCGGCGAGCGCGATGGCCACCTTGCGGGGCCCCTTCTCTGCGCCGATCCTTTTTGCATAATCCAGCAGTGCGGTGAGCGAGCGAAGCTGTTCCATACGTGGAAACCTCCTTGGAAAGGATAATTTTGACGCGCTTCAGGACATGGAAAGAACGGCTCCGAAGGCAATCGAGAGCCGTTTCGTCTCCGCGTTGTCGAACCGGCTCGTGAGGACGATCGGGCGACGAGCCCCGAGAATGACCCCTGCGCCCTTTCCTCCCGACATGTACATCATGACCTTCCCCACGAAATTGCCCGCCTCGATGCTCGGGACGAGAAGCATGTCGGCCTCGCCGGCGACGGGAGAATCGATCCCCTTGATGCGGGCGGCCTCCGCGCTGACGGCGTTGTCCAGGGCCAGTGGACCGTCGATCAGGCATCCCTTGATCTGCCCCCGCCGGTTCATCTGCGCCAGCGCCGCGGCATCCAGCGTGGCCTGCATGTCCGGGTTCACGACCTCCACGGCCGCGAGGGCCGCAATCTTGGGGCATTCGACACCGATCCTGTGGTAGGCCCAGACGGCGTTTTCCACGATCCCGACCTTGGTGGGGAGGTCCGGGTACATCGTCATTCCGCCGTCGCTCATCCCGATCACCCCGGGCATCCGGGGAACCTGGAACAGGAACAGGTGCGAAAGGAGGGAGCCGCTCCGCAGGCCCCATTCCTTGTTCAATACGGCCTTCAGGAGAACCGCGGTCTTTACGTTGCCCTTCATCAGCAGGTGGGCTTCCCCCGAGGACACCATCTTCACGGCTTTTTCCGCCGCAAGGGCGTCGTTCGGCTCGTCGACGAACGCGATCCCCGAAAGGTCCAGGCCGAGCCCTTCGGCGATCGCCTCGCTCCGGCTCCGGTTGCCCACCAGTACGGGATCGACCACTCCCTCTCGAGCGGCGTCCACCACCGCTTCCAGGATATCATCGCCCTGGGGGCAGGCCACGGCGAGGGTCATCCGGGGTGCGGACTTGCATTTCTCCAGCAGGAAATCCAGGTTTTTGAGCTGCATCTCTCTTCAGCCCTCCGATTTCACGAAATCCCCGTAGCGCAACGGGGTTTCCTCTTTCCTCAGGACCCGCATCGCCCCTTCGGCCAGGGCCAGGAGTTCGTCCTCGCCGGGATAGAGCAGGACCGGAGCGATCCACTGGATTTTTTTCGTCACCATGCCGACAAAGTCGGAATCGTGGGCCACTCCCCCCGTCAGGAGGATTGCGTCGACCTTTCCTCCCATTGCCGCGGCACAGGCGCCGATTTCCTTTGCGACCTGGAAGGCCATGGACCGGTAGGCCAAGGCGGCGGATTCGTCTCCGCCCGCGATGAGGGCCTTGACCTTCCGGACGTCGCTCTCCCCCGTGTAGGCCACGAGCCCACCCTTTCCGACCAGCCGCTTTCTCAGGTCCTGCAGGGTGTAGCGCCCGCTGAAGCAGAGGCGGGCGAGGTCACCGGCCGGAAGGCCGCCCGCGCGTTCCGGGGAGAAAGGACCGAATTCGTTTGCGTTGTTGATGTCGACCATCCTACCCTGGCGGTGGGCGCAGACGGTGATGCCGCCGCCCAGGTGAGCCACGACGAAATCCATCGTCTTCCAGTCGCCGTTCAGGTCCCTGGCTGCTCGCCGCACCGTCGCCTTGACGTTGAGGGCATGGCCTAGGGAACGCTTGGGCAGTTCGGGAAGGCCGGTCACCCGGGCCACGTCATCCAGCTCGTCCACCGCGACCGGATCCACGATCAAGGCAGGAATCCCGAGCGGGGTGGCGATGGCATCAGCCAGGATGCCGCCCAGGTTGGATGCGTGTTCCCAGGGTTTCCCTCGTCTCAGGTGGGCCTTCATCAGGGAATCCACCGTGTAGGTCCCGCCGGGGATCGGGTCCAGCAGTCCCCCGCGCCCCACCACCGCCGCAAGCTGGCTGAAATGGTTGCCGTGTTCTTCGCAGGCTTTCTCGATGGCTGCCATCCGGAACCCGAACTGGTCCGCCATGGTCGGGAAAGCCGCGAGTTCCGCGGGATCGTGGGTGACGGTGCTGTGCCAAACTTCGACGCCGTCATCGAACCATCCCACCTTGGTGCTCGTCGAGCCGGGGTTGATGGCCAGGACCTGGAGGCCCATGTCAGCACCCCCCTCGGGCCCGGGCTTGGCCCGCCTTCTTGCCGGAAACGAACTTGCCACCGATCGGGGATCTCTTCACCGGGCAGTCCTCCTCCAGAATGATCTTCCTCCGGACCGAAAACCGTGTCCGGGCACAAAAAAAGAGAAAGCCTTTTCAGGTCTTTTCCGAAAAACGATTATATCACTTCGGGAAAAAAGTCATTCCCATTGAAAAGCTGAAGCCTTGAACAGGAACCAGGCCTCCGTCCCCGGAACCAGGCCGAGTTCCGCAGCGGAAGAGCGCGTCAGCCGGGCGGTCAAGATCCGGTTTCCGCAGGCCCCCTTCAGGAGTACGGCACCGGACCCGTTCTCCAGGGTCATCTGGAGAACCGTCACCCGGATTGCGTTCCGCATGGAGAGCCCCTGCGGTCTCCGGACGGCAACGGTGATATCCTCCGCATCCAGGAATCCGGTCCTTCCGGAGGCAGGCGGCTTCGTCGCCACGACGGACTGGCCGTCCCCGATCGACATCGACCATAAGCCTCCATCCTGCTCGGACCATGGCCCATCGAACCGGTTGTGCACTACGTGCCGCCCCGGACGGCCGTCCTGGAACGCCAGGAGCGTGTCGGCGACCTGGCTCATCCAGGCCATGTCGTGGCTCACCACCACCAGGGTGGCTCCCCACTCTTCCCGGGCCTTCAGCGCTGCCGATTTCAGGAGAACGGCGCTTTCCGCGTCCACTCCCGCTGTCGGCTCGTCCAGGAGAAGCACCGGAGTCCGTATGGCCAGCCGGGACGCCATGGCCACCCGACGGGCCTCTCCGCCCGAAAGGGACTTCCAGGGACGCCCGGCAAAGGAGGCCGGGTCGAGCCCAACAAGCTCGAGACTGTGGAACACCCTTTCCCTTATCCCTTCGCGGATCCCTCTTGCCCTAAGGCCATAGGCGACGTTCTCGAAAACCGAAGTCCGCAGCAGGTAGGGATCCTGCAGCAAAAGCGTGACCTGCCTGCGGAGGGCGAGCGGATCACACCCGGAAGCCGATACCCCCATGAAGAGCAGGGAACCGGCCGTGGGGGATTCCAGAAACGCCAGGACCCTCAGAAGGGTGCTCTTGCCGCTTCCGTTGGGTCCCTCCAAGCCCAGGATCGATCCTTCCCCGATCTCGAGATGCCCGACATCCAGCACCAGGCGGTTCCCGTAACGAACCTGCAGGTTTTCAAGACGGTAGACCGCGGATCTCACGAGGCAGCCCTCCTCCGGAAAAGGGAAAGGGCGCCGTTGAGCGCGAAGGAGATGGAAAGAAGGACCAGCCCCAGGGCGATCCCCATGGAGAACTCCCCCTTGCCGGTTTCCAGGGTGATCGCCGTGGTGATCGTCCTCGTGTGCCACTTGATGTTCCCGCCGAGCATCATCGAAACCCCGACCTCGGCGACAACCCTGCCGTAGGCCGTCACGGCCGCGGCAAGGACGGCATATCGCAATTCCCTGAGGACGGACAGCATCATCCTCCCGGGAGGGGTCCCCAAGGTCTGCAAGGTCATCATCATACGCGGATCGGCCCCCTCCAGGGCCGAAGCCGTGAGGGCCACGACGATCGGGAGAGCCAGGAAGACCTGGCCGATGGCCATCCCCCGGACGGTGAAAAGCAGGTTCAAAGAACCGAGGGGCCCCTGCCTGGATAGGAAGGCATAGACCAGCAATCCCACAACGACCGTGGGGAGGGACAGGCAGGTGTCTACCGCTACGCGAACCCACCCCTTGCCGGGGAAATCCCGCGACCCGAGGAGGATCCCCAGGGGAAGGCCCAGCAGGAGGCTCGCCAGCATCGAAAGGGCGGTGAGGCGGACCGTCACTTCGATGGCGGACCAGGTTTCGGGATCGCCGGTCAACAGGAGAGCCAGAGCCTGGACAAATCCCTGAGCAATGAATTCCACGAAATCCCCCGCTTCTTCCTTGGTCGTATATTGTGAAAACTAGCACAGGGGAGACGGGGATGCAAGGCAGCCCCAACCGGTCACCGTCTTTTCACTTTTTCGCCGTATACTGGCGCGGGCATCCTGCCCCCATCCTCTTGCCGGAAAGAAGGGTTTCCGCTTGTCAGTGGTCTATTTTGAAGGGAAATTCCGCCCCTTGAACTCGGTCTGCATCCCCGTGAGCGACCTGGCCCTCCAGCGCGGGGTCGGTGTCTTTGATTCCCTGCGCACCCTGGGAAGAAGGCCGCTCGCCCTTTCCCTGCACCTGGACCGCCTCGAACACTCCCTGAAGGAAGCCGGCATCGCGCTTCCGGCCACCAGGGAGGAAATCGAGCGCGTGGTCCGCGAGGGGATCTCCCGCATGGAAGAAGAGACTTCGATCCGGATCTACGTCACGGGGGGAGACCGCTGCGAAGGAGGGCGCTTTCCCTCCCCGAGATGGTTCGTCCTGTTCGAGCCCATGCACCGGATCGACCCATCCGCGACGTCCGCGGGGGTGACGCTCTGGCCCCTGCCGCACGAGCGGCCGCTCCCACTCCTGAAAAGCATCAACTACATGGCCGCCTTCGTTGAAAGGGGACTCCACCCCGAAGCCTTCGAGATCCTCTACTGCCCGGGGGGAGAGATCACCGAAGCCACGTCGAGCAACGCCTTCATGGTCGCGGAGGGAAAGCTGGTCACCGCTCCCCTGGAACGGGTTCTCTCCGGCATCACCCGCGCCTTCGTCCTCGAGTTGGCAAGGGAAGCCGGGTACCGGATCGAGGAACGGTGCCCAACACTGGAGGAATTGCCACAGGCCCGCGAATTTTTCATCACCGGGAGCGTCAAGGAAATCGTCCCCGTGGTGAGGATCGGAACGACCCGGATCGGGGACGGGCGGCCGGGACCCGTAACCCAGCACCTGACCCAGCTTCTGGCGTCTTCCCTTGAACGCTGGGTGGAGTAGCCGAATGGGCGTCCTGGTCGCCTCCCGCTCCCTCCTGAGTGCCGAGGCGCTTCTTGGGTTCCTCGAGGCAGAGGGGATTGCAGGACAGGCTTGGGAAGTGGGAACCGAAGCTCCGAAACCGGAGGCCGGTCGGTGGGAAGCCGTCCTTTTGGATCTAAGGACCCCGTGGCCCGTAAAGGCCCGTTTCCTGCCGGCGGGCCCCCGCTTGGCCGTCGTCGATCCGGCAAACGAAGCCCTTTCGACTCTCGCCCGGGAGAGAGGAGCTCGGCGCCTCCTTCACGCTCCGGTCCAAACCGAGCTGGCGGAAGCCGTCCGGGGGCTCGCCGAAAAGACCGCAGAAACGCTGGTCGGCTTGCCGGAGATGTTCCTGCAAGCCGACCAGCCGATCTCCCTATTCCACCCAATTTACGGCCTGGAAAGCTGCAACCCTGCCTTCTGCAGGTGGATGAAAACCCGGCGCGAAGAACTTGAAGGACTGGACCTGATGAGCCTTTTCGGACAGGAGGAAGCCCGGTCGCTGTCAGGCCTGTTCAAAGGCCTCATCCTGGGTGAACGGGAACCTGAATCGAGGGAGATCCGTTTCTCCCTTGCCGGAGCAACGAAAAGCCCCGCCGAAGCCACCTTTTCCGCGGTCTTCCGCGATGACCTGGACCGTGCCCGTATCCTCGCCACCCTGAAGCCGGGCGGGAAAACAGCCCCTTATGAGAAACGGCTGGAGGTGCAGGCCCGGGAACTGGCAGCCCTTCAATCCATGAACCTGGCCCTGAACGAGACCTGGCACCCCAAGTCCACCCTGAAACTCCTCGTCAGCCTGCTGCGCTCCCACGACGAGGTCGACGCCGCTGCCGTCTACCTGCTGGACGAAGGGACGATGAAGCTGGAATTTGCGGAGGGGGATGGCTTCCGGGAATCCGCGATCCGGTCCCACTCCCTCAAGCCGGGAGAGGGACCGGCCGGCGCTGCGGCCCTTCAAAGGAAAGCCGTCCTTCTGGCGGACCTGGACAATCCTGGAGAGATCCGGGTCGCCCCTTTCCTCCTGAACCACGAGGGCTTTCGAGCCGCCTGCGCGGCACCTCTCCTGGCGTCCAACCGGCTTCTCGGTGTCCTCGAGGCCTACCGCAGGAAGAGGGTGGACGACCCTGAAACCTGGAAAGAAAGGATCGAAACGGTCGCAAGGCAGGCTTCCTCAGCCCTGCACCGCGGTTTCCTGGTGGAAGAACTGGAAAGGGCGAACCTTGAACTGAACCTCGCCTATGATTCCACCATCGAAGGATGGTCCAGGGCCCTGGACCTGAAATGCAGGGAACCGGAATGGCACACGCAAAGAATCGCCGAGTTGACCGTCCGTCTTGCCGGGCGACTCGGGGTGACGGGAAAAGACCTCCAAGCAATCCGGAGGGGTGCGATCCTGCACGACATCGGGAAGATGGGGATCCCAGACGCGATCCTCACCAAACCCGGCCCGCTGACCGAGGAAGAGTGGAGGATCATGCGCCTGCACCCGGTCTATGCCCTCCACATGCTGCAGCCCATCGGCTTCCTGAAGGATTCCATCGCGATCCCGCACAGCCACCACGAGCGCTGGGACGGCCAAGGGTATCCCCGCGGCCTGAAAGGGGAGGAAATCCCCTTCTTCGCCCGGATCTTCTCGGTGGTGGACGTCTGGGTCAGCCTGACGGCGGACCAGCCCTACCGGAGAGCCTGGACCCCCGATCGAGCCCTTGCCTACATCCGGGAGGGAGCCGGCCGGCTTTTCGACCCCACCGTGGCGAAAGCCTTCCTCGAAATGATCGAACCCCTGAACGGTAACGGTTCCTGAAATCGATAAAACCGGTTCGAAATCCAGAAACCAGGGGAAATCTTTCTCATGAATTTCCCGTAAAAGGTTGACGGGTTGTCATCCTTTCCTGCCCTTTCTCCCGAACCATTTCATTCTTATCCGCTATTCGTTCTTTGTAAGGAATCGTTCCTTTTTCTCCCAAGAAATCCGGCTTCGACCGGCTCAGCTTGAGCCTTCCAAAGTCAAGTCCCAGAACTGCTGTAAATTCAGATCCGGTTACAGATTCACCGCTACAACCTCGGGTTGAGACATGTTTACTGGCTGTTTCACTGAAGCCTT
>JALHIN010000027.1:0-24450 GCA_022839995.1 Synergistota bacterium | reverse complement strand
TGCCCCAGGTCTGACCTGACCTCTCCGTCCCCTTGAACCCGGGAGGTGACCCGGGTTCATTTATTTGGACATCTCTACTATAGATGAGGTCTGACCCCTACAAATGACCCCTACAAAGCTGACCCCCACAAAGCCTAGAACACCGCGTAATCGGAATCCTTCGGATCGCAGATGAACATGTGTCCCGGTGCGTGGGTGATCGCGAAGGGCGGCTTGCTGGCCATGAGGGCCGCCTGGGGGGTCACTCCGCAGGCCCAGAAGACCGGTACTTCTCCTTCGTGGATCGGGACGGCCTGCCCGAAATCGGGCCGGTTCACGTCGGAGATGCCGATGGCGGCCGGGTCGCCGATGTGGACCGGTGCCCCGTGGACGGAGGGAAAACGCCCGGTGCAGAGGACGGCCTTCGGCACGAGGGCGTGGGGAATCGGGCGCATGCTCACGACCATGGGACCGGAGAGCCGTCCCGCGGGCTTGCAAGGGATGTTCGTCTGGTACATGGGGACGTTCAGCCCCAGCTCGATGTGCCGCACAGGGACGCCCGCCTCCAGCAGTGCCCCCTCGAAGGAGAACGAGCATCCCAGCAGGAAAGCCACGAGGTCATCGCGCCAGTATTCGAGGATGTTTTCGGGTTCGGCGGCCAATTTCCCGTCCTTCCATACCCGGTACTTCGGGATGTCCGTCCGAAGGTCTGCCCCGGGGGCCACGAGACGGGGCTCGGGATCGCCGGGCTCGGTCACGTCGAGGATCGGGCACGGTTTGGGGTTTCGCTGGGCGAAGACCAAAAAGTCGTAGGCCCATTCTTTGGGCAGCACCACGAGGTTCGCCTGGACCCGCCCGCGGCACAGCCCCGAAGTCGGCCGGGGCCACTTCCCTTCCCGGATTGCCTTCCGGGCCTCGGCAGGGGACACGTACGCCAGGTCTTCCATCGACAGGCTCATGCAGAAAGCACCTCCTTGAGGTTGGTCACCGTCACGCCCGCCTCCAGCAGGGCGGCTTTGATCCGGGCCGCAAGGGCCACCGCCTCCGGGTTGTCCCCGTGAAGGCAGATCGAGTGCGGCCTGAAGTGGAGGATCCTGCCGTCCGCGGTTTCCACCACGCCCTCGGTGGCCATCCGGACGACACGGGCCGCCGCCATTTCAGGGTCATGGATCACGGCGCCGGGTTGGTTCCTGGGCGTAAGGGATCCGTCCGCCTGGTAGCTCCGATCCGCGAAGGCTTCGGCCGCGAAGGGGATCCCGGCCTTTTGCGCCGCGGGCTCGAAGAGCGAGTTGGCCAGTCCCATGAGGATCAAGCCTTCCGCCGCGTCCCTGACGGCAAAGGCAACGGCTTCCGCCAGGGATTCGTTTTTCGCGGCCTGGTTGTACAGGGCGCCGTGGGGCTTCACGTGTTGCAGCGCGATCCCCGCCGAGCGGCAGACGGCGAGGAGGCTCCCGATCTGCACGAGGCAGTCGGCGTAGACTTCGTCAGGGGTGCAGGCCATGTTCCGCCGCCCGAAGCCCACGAGGTCGGGGTAGCCGGGGTGGGCTCCTACGGCCACGCCCGCATCCCGGGCGGCCTTCACGGTCTTGACCATAACGGCCGGGTCCCCGGCGTGGAAGCCGCAGGCCACGTTGGCGGAGCTCACGTGGGCGAGGACTTCCCGGTCCATTCCCATCTTCCAGGGGCCGAAACTTTCCCCGAGGTCGCTATTCAGGTCGATTTTCGCCATTGGGCTGGTCCCTTCCTTTCTACAGTTCCTGCCATTCGATCACGGCAGTCTTCCCGTCGATCCTGAGGGAGTAGGCTCCCGAAGTCGCCCTCGCCCCTCCGAGGGGCCTCTCCGGCCGCGACCGGTATTCCGCCCGGAGCCTCGCCAGGGAGGCCAGGCGCTGGGCACGCTCGGCCAGTAGCCGGGCGCCTTCTTCCGGGGTCGACCGGGCAAAGCGCAACCTTTCCCCCGGTAGCCGCTGGGCCAGAACGGCCAGGTCCACGGTCAGGACCACGGCGGCCTTCGTATAGCCGCCAGTCGTCTGGCGGTCGGCGAGCATGACGATCGGCTGCCCGTGCCCCGGGACCTGGACCGCGCCCAGGGGAATGGCGTCCGAAACGATGTCGGCGCCCGCCTTGTGGGACACTTTCGGTCCTTCCAGTCGGTAGCCCATTCGGTCGGCCTGGCTGGTGATCGTGTACTCCGATCCGAAAAGCGTTTCGAGCCCCTCGGGCGTGAAAGCGTCGTCCTGGGGGCCCGGGACCGCCCGTATGGGCGCTTCCGGATCCCGGACCGGTCGAAGGGGTTCGGGGCAGGCCAGCCCGATCGTCCTCCTCCAGAGCGCCGGCGGTTCCCCGCAGGAAACCGTGTCGCCCGCCTTCAGCGCCCGGCCCTCGAACCCGCCGATGGCGGCCCGGGTATAGGTGGACCGGCTTCCCAGGATGACGGGGACGTCGATCCCCCCGGAAACGGCCAGGTAGGCCCTGCAGCCCTTGCCCCCGGGCCCGGTGAAGGAGATCACGTCGCCGGTTTTCACCGCCAGGCTGGTCCAGCGGGGAGCCGAAACGCCGTTCAGGGTGAACCCGAGGTCGGCTCCCGCGACGGCGAGAGCTCCCTCGCCGTCGACTTCCAGGGTCGGCCCCAGCAGGGTGACCTCCAGGGCCGCTTCTCCCGGTTCGTTCCCGGCCAGGATGTTGGCAACAGCGAGGGCCTCGGGGTCCATGGCCCCGGCTACCGGCATTCCCATGGCCTGGTGTCCCCAGCGCCCGAAATCCTGCACGGTCGTGCTCATCCCGCCCTTTATGACCTTCAGCAAAAGGCCCATGTCATTCGGCCTCCTTCCGGAAGGCGGCTCTCACGGTGTATTTCCCGGCCCTCGCGGCGGACTGGATTTCCTCGTATTCCGCCTCGGTGATGGCCTGGAACCGCACCCAGTCCCCGGCTTCCACCAGGGTGGGAGGGGTTCTCAGGGGGTCGAAAACCGCCAGCGGGGTCCGGCCGATCAGCTGCCATCCTCCCGGGCTGTCGATGGGGTAGATCCCGGTCTGCTTGCCCGCGATCCCGACGCTTCCGGCGGGAATGAGCGTCCTGGGGTTTTCCAGGCGCGGGGTGGCGAGGCTCTCGTCCATGCCTCCCAAGTAGGCGAAGCCGGGGGTGAACCCCAGCATGAAGCAGTAGGTTTCGCGGCCCGTGTGGCGGGCGATCACTTCTTCTCTCGAAAGGCCCGTGTGGGCGCAGACGTTTTCCAGGTCAGGGCCGAAGGTCCCCCCGTAGCAGACGGGGATCGTGACGACCCTCCCGGCCCCGCTTTCTTCATCGCCCAGGTCCAGGCAAACGGCCTCGATCCGGCCGGCCAGGTCCTTGCGCCCGACGACGCAGGGGTCGTAATACACCGCCAGCGACCGGTAGGTCGGGACCAGTTCTACGATTCCATTCATGCTGCATTTGGCCAAAGCCTTTTTCAGGGCCTGGACCTTTGCGTTGAGAGCCCGGTCGACGGTCGTTCCGAACTCCGCCACCAGGCAGCTGTCTCCCGCGTCCAGGATGCGCGGGAGCGTGGGTTGAGCCATTCCGTTCACCTCGATTCGAAAAGACGGGGGGCGGGGATAACCCGCCCCCGACAAGGCCATTCTACTTGATCAGGTCGAAGATCTTGCTGAGGGACTGCCAGCCCATCCAGGCGGTGAATGCGACCATGACGTAGCCGAGGGCGGTCAGGATTTTCGGGTGCTTGTAGTCGCCGATGATGTCCTTGCGGTGTGCCGCCAGCAGCATCGAAAGCAGCGAGAGGGGCAGGATGAGCCCGTTGATCGATCCGGCGAAAATCAGCAGGTTCACCGGCTTGCCGACGGTGGTGAAGATCGTCGTGGAGGCGATGATGAACGCGACGATCCACCAGCGCTGGTACTGCTTCACGTTCTTGAAAAGGGTCTGCAGGAAGGAAATGGACGTGTAGGACGCGCCGACCACCGAGGTGACGGCCGCTGCCCAGAGGACCACGCCGAAAATCTTGTAGCCGATCATCCCGGCGCCGAGCTGGAACGCGGAAGCCGGGGGATTGGCCGGGTCGAGGGGCTTGCCCATGACGACGACGCCCAGGATGGCCAGGAAGAGCAAGAAGCGCATGATGCCCGTGATGGCGATCCCCTGCACGGACCCGTAGCTGATCTGCTTCACCTTGTCCTGGCCCGTGATGCCCGCGTCGATGATCCGGTGGGCGCCGGAGAACGTGATGTAGCCCCCGACGGTCCCTCCCACGAGGGTCAGGACCATCATCCAGTCGATGGTGCTCGGCAGGACGGATTCCTTGAGGGCGAGGCCCACGGGGGGCTGGGTCTTGAAGACCATGAACAGCACCAGGGAGATCATCACGAATCCCAGGATCTTGGTGAACGTGTCCATGGTCTTCCCCATCTCCTTGTTCAGGAAGATGAAGATGGCCACGGCCGCGCTCGCGATGGCCCCGACCGCCATGTTGCTCCCGAAGAGGACGTTCATGCCCAGGGCCGCACCGGCGATGTTGCCGATGTTGAACACCAGGCCGCCCAGGGCCACCGCGAAGGCCAGGAAGTAGCCGAGGCCGGGGATGACCCGGTTTGCCACGTCCTGGGCCCTCATTCCGGAAATGCCCAGGATCCTCCAGATGTTGAGCTGGACCACGATGTCGATGGCGACGCTCGCCAGGATCGCGAAGGCGAAGGCAGCCTTCAGCTTGTCCGTGAAGACCGCGGTCTGGGTCAAAAAGCCGGGACCGATGGCCGAGGTCGCCATGAGGAACGCCGCCCCGAGAAGGACGCTGAGGACCTCCTTGCGGCTTGCCGCGGCGGCATCCGGCAGGGAAGCCGGCTTCGGCAGGGTGTGGTTCGTGGAATCGGACATGAGAACACCTCCAGGAAAGAGAAAGATGGGCTTCTACCCCCTGTATAAGCAAAAAAGTTGCTGTTTTCGGCTTTGAGAGCCCCATCCGGTGGAAAATTCCGTCCGACCCTTCCGGGTAGAGGAAAATACCGGTATCGCGGGATTCTCCGGGATTGGCCCGCAGGGAACGAAAAGAGGAATGCTGCGGGAGAAAACGGGAGAAAGCGTGCGGCAGGCGTGCGCTCAGGAAAGGCGGTTTCGGGGCAAACCCAGGCGGTGCCTGTGCCAGGTTACTGTGCGGGCTGGGACCCCCAGTTCCCTGGCCATCGCGGCGTCGGACTTCCCGGACTTCCAGCCCGCCCGGATCGCTTCCCGGAGGGCCCTGGGCGTCATTTCCGGCCGGGAGGAAAGGCCCCTTCCCAGGAGCGAGGAAAGCGGCAACGTTCCCCGCGGGGTCTTCGCCCAGGTGCACGCGGCTGCCCGATGGACGGTCGAAGGGGATAGGCCGAGTTCTCGGCCCGCCCTGACGAGCGTGAGCGGTGCCGGGGCGGATTCGAGGTTTCGCAGGAAGGCCTGCTGCCGAAAAGCCAGGAGGAGGGCCAGCCTCAGCTTGGTGCGCAGGCGGGCGGCCAGCGCGAAAAGAAGCCCCTTGGCTTGCCTGAAGGCGGATCGTGTCCAGGGGCCGGCCAGGTCGAGAAGGTCCGCGTCCAGCGACAGCCGGGGGAGGTTCTCCGAGAGAAGCCGGACAATAGGGGTTCCCGATTCGTCGAACCGGATCTCCACCTCCGGCAGGACCGTTTCGGGGAAGGAAAACCCCCTTCCCGGGTGGGGATCCAAACGCCTCAAGGCAAGAATGGCCTTTTCCACCCGGCTTCGGTCCCAGCCCAAGCAATTGCCCAGGGCAGCCAGGTCCTGGCGCTCCAGCGCCTCCCGGCCCTTTTCCAGGAGGATCCACGCGTCCGAATCCTCGAGGCCCAGGCGCGAAAGCTGGAGCTGCAGGCAGTGGGCGAGGTCCCGGGCAAAAAGCCCCGGGGGGTCGACGGCGGCCCGGACCTTCTGCAGGACGTGCTCCAGCGTCCCCTCGTCCGTTTCGAGGGCTGCGGCAAGTTCCGCGGCGGGTGCGGCAAGGTACCCCCGCGTATCGAGGCAGGAGGCGAGCTTCTCCCCCGGGTTCGGCCCGAGCAGCGACACTTCCGGGACCATGGCCAGCTGGGGGAACAGCGCTTCGTCGAGGCTCGGCAAAGCCGGGACGGAGTCCCAAAAATCTTCCTCGTTTTCGAAGCCGCTTTCTACTCCCGTTTTGCTTGGCCGGTCCGCCCGAGGAGGTTCCACCGACAGGAGGGGGTTCCCGGCGGCCTGTTCCTCCAGCGCCGCGGCAAGGCCCGCGGCAGGAGTCGTCAAGAACGCCAGCCGGGCGAACAGCAGCGGGAGGGGAAGGGTTCGGATCCGTGTTCCCGGTTCGAGGCGAATCTCCGTTCGGCCGCTTTCCATGACCTAGGCCAGCCGGTGCTTCTGCAGCTTCCTCAGGAGGGCGTACCGGGAAATGCCCAGGCTTTCCGCCGCCCGGGTCCGGTTCCCGTCGTGCTCCGCCAGTGCCTTTTCCAGGATGGCCCGCTCGCTGGCCAAAAGACGGTCTTCCAGGGAGCCGGCAGTTCCGGGCGCACCCGTTTCCCCCGATAGCCCCTCCACCATCTCGGCCGGAAGGTCCGAAAGCCGGATGTCCGGGTCGTCCGGATCCTTCAGGATGAAGACCCTTTCCAGCACGTTGCGGAGTTCCCGGACGTTGCCGGGCCAGCGGTAGCGCAGGAAGACCTCCTCCACTTCCGGGGTGAGGCCCCGCACGGAGCGGTTCATCCGGCGGTTGAACTCCGCCAGGAAGCTTTCCGCCAGGAGAAGCACGTCCCGCCCCCGTTCCCGCAGGGGAGGCAGGACGATGGGGATCATGGAGATGCGGTAGAAAAGGTCCTGCCGGAAGGCGCCCTGTTCGACGCGGGCCTTCAGGTCCGCCGCCGTGGCACAGACCAGCCGCAGGGAAACTTTCCTTTCCCGGGTTGCCCCCAGGGGCCGGACGGTCCGGCTGTCCAGGAAGCGCAGCAGCTTCCCCTGGAGGGCCGGGGGAAGGTCGGCGATCTCGTCCAGGAAAAGGGTCCCGCCGTCCGCGCTTTCGATCAGCCCGGTCTTGTCCTGCAAGGCCCCCGTGAAGGCCCCCTTCCGGTAACCGAACAGCTCCGCCTCCAGCAGGGCTTCGGGGATGGCCGCGCAATTCAGGGCGATCAGGTCCCCCGACCCGGGGCCCGACGCGTGGAGCAGCCTTGCCACGACTTCCTTTCCCGTCCCGCTTTCCCCCGACACCAGGAGGTTCACGTCCCTGTAGCCGGAAACCTTGTCCACGAGGTCCCGGACAGCGACAACGGCCGGGCAGTCCCCCACGAGGGTCACGGCCCGGTCGCTGTTCAGGCGGGAAATCCGCCTCTTCAGCAGGATCGACTCCCTCGCCCGGGCGACCAGGTTCTTCACGGCCTCCAGGGGGAAGGGCTTGTCCAGGAAATCGTAGGCCCCCTCCTGGATGGCCCTTACGATCGTCGGGGAATCTCCGTAAGCGGTCATGACGATGACCTTCGCCTCGGGACGGGCCCGGAGGATCGCGGGCAGGGCGGAGATCCCGTCGCCGTCCGGCAGGCGGACGTCCAGGAGCACCACGTCGGGCGTCCTTTCCGAGAGGAGTTTCGAAAGCTCGGCCAGCGAGTAGGCCGGGGTCACGTCCCAGCCTTCCCCCTCCAGGGCCAGCGAAAGCCCCTGGTTCAGGTTCTTTTCGTCGTCAACGATCCAGATTTCCATGTTCGTCAGCACTCCTTCGTTTCCGGCGGCGCGATTGGGAGCTGCAGCGTGAAAACTGTTCCACCCGGGGAGGACTCCACGTTCACCCGTCCCCCGTGCCCTTCCACGATCCGGTGGACGATGGAAAGCCCCAGGCCGGTCCCCTCCGGGCGCGTCGTGAAGAAGGGGTCGAAGATCCTTTCCAGAAGTTCGGCGGGGATCCCCGGCCCGGAGTCCTCGACCCGGATCGACACGGTCCGTCCGTCCCTGCGGGCCTCCAGGTTGACCGTCCCCCCGCCCGGCTGGGCGTCCACCGCGTTGAGCACCAGGTTCAGCAGCACCTGCTTCAGCTGCTGTCCGTCCCCCCAGAGGGGCGGGCAGCCTTCCTCCACGGCCCAGGACTGGCTCACCCCCGCCAGGCGGCACGGGGTCGCGGTCATGGATGCGGTCCAGGCCAGCAAATCCCGGACGTTCACGGGGCCGAAGAGGGGCGGCCTCGGCCGCGCATAGGACAGCAGCTGCGACACCGTCTGGTTGAGCCGGTCCAGCTCAGCCCCGAGGATTTCGAAACTGGCCGTCTCTCCCTGGGGGAGGCGGCTTTTCAGCAGGTCCAGGTGGATCCTCATGCTGGCCAGCGGGTTTTTCACCTCGTGGGCCACCGCGGCGGCCACGGAGCCCAGGGCCGCGAGGCGTTCCACCCGGGCGGCCTGCTTCTGGAAGTCCTGCCACCGCTTCAGGTCCTCCACCATCCCGTTGAAAGCCTCGTTCAGGGCTTCCAGCTCGTAGGGCGTCCGCGAGAGCGTCGGCAGCCTAACCCACCGCCCGCTTCGCATCTGTTCGCATCCCCAGGCCAGGACCTTCATGGGGCGGGTCAGCCCGTAGGCCAGGAAAACCGCCAGCTCCACCGCCACCAGCAGGCCGATGAGCCCCGCCACCAGCACGTAGCGTTGCCGGTAGACGAGGGCGTTCCAGATCCGGGAGCGATCCAGGGCGAAATGCCATTCCCGGCCGTCGGCCGAACGCACCGTCTCGGAGGGGGTCCCGGGCTGGACCTCCTTCCAGAAGGGGCGAAGCTTCTCCAGCAGGGGCTCCACCCGGGCTGCGGGAAGGCCCTGGGCCGCCGACCGGGCCGTTTCCAGCAGGAGGCGCGCTTCCCCCGTGCGCTCGAGGAATCCCTGCGTCAGGGCCGTGCCGAGGGTCAGGCCCGTCAGGCCGATGGCAATGGCCGTGAGGATCCCCTTGATGCGGGTTTCGATGCTCACCGGGCGGCTGCTTTTCATGGGCGCCTCCTCCACCGGGGGCAAAAGTACAGGAGTCCCTCCAGGGCCAGGGCGGGCAGCAGGGCCAGCTCGGGGAGAAGCCGCAGGAACACCGTCAGGAAAAGGTGCAGCAGCAGGGCCGCCGAAAGCGGGACGAAAAGCGCCCTCTGCCGGGGGGTGCGGATCACGTAGAGGGGCAGGAAGAAGCAGATGGCCACCACCGTCCAGCTGTACCGCCCGATCAGGAGGACGCCGGGCAGCCGGAACTGGCTCAGTGCCAGCGCGGCCGTGGCGATCCCGGCGATGGCCAGCCGGTTCCTGAAGAGGAACCGGTCCTCGGTGACGAGGTCCCGCGGGTTCCTTCCTTCCCTAGGGCCCAGGTCGTAGCAGAGGGAGCAGGCTGCCAGCAAAAGCTGGGAATTCGCGGTGCTCACCGCCGCGGCCAGCACCGCCAGGAAGAGGGCGATGGCAGGAACGGGCGGGAGGGCCAGGCTGAAAAGCCTCGTGAAGGCCAGTTCGTCGCTCGCGGCCCGCACCCCGGGAAACAGGACGAATGCCGACAGCCCCAGGACGGTCAGCCCCGCGTAGATGGCACCGATGATCAGGGAGGACAGGGCGAGGGTGTTGTAGGCGTCCCGGGTGGTCCGGGCCGAAAGCAGGCGGATGGCGTACTGCGGGTTCGCCGCGACCCCCAGCCCCCAGGAGAGCATCATCAGCGTGGTCACCAGGGGGCTCCACCCCTCCGACCACGGGTGCAGCATCGCGGGTGCCCTCTCCGCCAGCGCCGCGTGGACCGCCGACAGGGAGCCCGCCCTTTGCAGCAGGGAACCCGCCGCCAGCGTGACTCCCCCCAGGATGAGGGCCAGGTTCAGGGTGTCGCTTCGGGCCACGGACGGGAGCCCGCCGAAGGTCGTGTACAGCACGAAGAGGTACACGAGAGCGGAGGCGACGATCACCTTGATGTCCAGGAGCGTCGCCACGATGGTCCCGAAGGCCCGAAACTGGATCACCATGTAGAAGGTGTAGGCCCCGATCAGGGCCAGGGCCGAAAGCGACCTCAGGCGCGAATCCCCGAAGGTGTCCGCCAGCCACTGGGGCAGCGAGAGGGCACGGGTGGCCCGGAGCTTCCGGACGATGAAGGGCATGAGGACGAGGCCGATCAGCCAGCCGTTCACGCTCCCCGTGAAGGCCACGTAGCCGTCGGCGTACAGCCACATGGTGTAGCCCAGGACCGAAGCCGCGCTCATCCAGGTCGCCACGAAGGTCCCCACCATGGGGACCAGGGTCAGGCGGTTGCCCCCCACGTAGAAGAGGCGCCGGTCTTCCTTCCAGTTGAAGGCCTCTCCCGCCAGGAACACGAGGGCCAGCGTGTAGGCCCCGAACACCAGGATCTGCAGCAGGAGGACCGGCATCAGCGGTGCCTCCGGCGCAGGGCGAGCGAGATGAAAAGCGGCGCCAGCACGAGGACGGCGAAAAGCATCCAGTCGACGACCAGGTAGAGGGGAAAGGCCGATACGTTCTCCATGATCCCCATTGTAAGGGATCGGCAGGGGGGGCGTCAGGCCCGCTTCCGGGCGAAGCTTCTCTCGTAGAGGACGATCACGAGCGTCGTGACGGCCGTCAGGATGATCGCCAGGGCGTTTGCCCGCGAAACTTCCACCGTCACGTCCGAGATCTGGTTGTAGATCACCAGCGGAAGGATCTTGACCGCCGTTCCGGTCAGGGCGAAGGCGGTTCCGAAAGCCCCCATGCTCACCGCGAACAGCAGGGAACTTCCCGCCAGAAGCGAGGGTCCCAGCATCGGGAAGAGGATCCGCACGAGGACCGTCGGAAAGGGTGCCCCGAGGCTGACGGCTGCCTCCACCTGGCTCCAGTCGGCGTTGCTCCAGGCCGCCACCATGGTCAGGATCATCCGCGGGATGAGGAAGTAGAGGTAGGCCACGACCAGCCCTTTCCAGGTGAACAGGAAGGCGGAGAACTCCAGGGGGTTGATCCCGAAGAAGCGCTGGAGGAGCATCGTGATGAAACCGCTGGTCCCCAGGAGGACGATGAAGGCAAACCCGATGACGAGCCCGCTGAAAGTAAGAGGGACGGCGGTGATCGACAGGAGGATGTCCTTCCAGGGAGCTCGGCTCTTGTGAACCAGGTAGGACAGGGGGAGCCCCGCGGCGGCTCCGATGAAGGAGGTCGAAACCGAGAGCAGGAGGCTCGTCTTCAGCGCTTCGCTGTAAAGGCCCCTGCGGAACACCAGGAGGTAGTTGGCGGGCGAAAGGCGCCCGCCGGCCTGGAAGCTGTCGAAAAAGACGAAAAGGAGCGGCAGGGCCAGGAAAAGCCCCAGGGCCGCCGCCAGGGGAACAAGGAGAAAAAACTTCCAGCCCCGCCGCTCCATCGCTGTCCGCGCCCTTCCTTCTATTCGCCCAGCACGCGGCTGCCCCACATCTTGGCCGCGTCTTCCTGGACCTTCTGCGCCAGGACCCAGTCCACGTCGTAGGCCCGCTCGTATTCGGAAGCGGGGAGGAATTTCCCGGCCACTTCCGGCGGCAGCTTCACGCCCGGGAGGATCGGCCTCACGAACCCCTTGGCGAAGATGCCCTGCCCCTCCTCGCTCAGGATGAAGTTCAGCCAGAGCTTCGCGGCGTTCGGGTTCGGGGCTCCCTTGGCCATGCTGATGGCGTAGGGAGCCGTGATCGTCCCGTCCTTCGGCAGGATGATGTCGACCGCGTCCCCCAGGTTCGCGATGTACTTGGCCCGGTAGGCGTTCCAGTCATAGGTGATCCAGATGGGGATTTCCCCCTTCAGGAACTTGTCGTACTCGGTGGTCTTCTCGATCATCCGAACGTTCCCGGCCTTCTGGAGGGCAGCCAGGTAATCCACGCCCTTGGCCAGGTCGATGATGCTTCCCCCGTTGGCGTAGGCCGAAGCGATCACGATGGCGTAGCCGATCCCGGTCGTCCGAGGGTCCAGGTAGACGACCGACTTGGCGTACTTCTTGTCCAGGAGGTCCTTCCAGGACTTCGGCGACTCCTTCACCAGCCGCTTGTTGACCACGAAGACCACGGTCCCCTTGTGGATGCAGAACCAGTGGCCGTCCTTGTCCTTCAGCACCGGAGGGATCTTTTCGAAATTGACCGGCTTGAAGGGCTGCGTCACGCCTTTTTCCTTGGCCAGGGCCCCGAACGGCATGAAGTAGTAGGCCGTATCGGCCTGGGGGTTGTTCTTTTCCTTCTCCAGGCGGACCACGGTGGCCCCGCTGCCCAGGTCGTTGTAGTTGATGTTGATCCCGTAGCGGGCCTTGAAGGCGTCGAACAGTCCCTGCCAGTTGGCCCACGTCGGCCCCGTGTCGTAGCTGTTGAGCCCCTTTTCCTTCTTCGCCTTCTGCAGCAGCGCGTTCTCTCCCGGGTACAGCTCGGCGGCCGCGGCCTGGAAGGCGAAGGAAACCAGGAGCAGGACCGAAAGCAGGACGACGAACTTTCTCTTCATCTTCGTGCACCTCCCTGTTCTTTTTGGTTTTGAGCGGGTTCCAGATCCCGGGCCGGTCGCCCGGAAACGTTCATTCCACCCGGATCAGGCGTCCGTCGACGGGCGAAAACGCCACGCGGAGCGAGTCCCCGGCCGAAAGGGGAGCCTTCTCCGAATTGAGGAGGTCGACGAGGACCCGCTGCCCTTCCACGTCCAGGGCGACCCGCTGGATCGGCCCCAGGAAGACCCGGCCCGCGACTCTTCCCTCCAGGACGTTCTTGCCCCCGGCTTCCCCCGAGACCGGCAGCAGCCTTTCGGGGCGGATCACGAGGCGGCAGGGGCCCGGCGCGAAGCTCCCGGAGCCCTCGACCTCCAGGGGCCGCCCCTGCCAGGACACCGACCCGTCCGCTTTTACCTCGACGTCGAGGAAGTTGCTCACCCCGACGAAATCCGCCACGAAAAGGCTGGAGGGGCTGGAGTAAACCTCCCAGGGGGTCCCCACCTGCTCGATCTGCCCGGAACGCATCACCGCCACCCGGTCCGAGATCGACAGGGCCTCCTCCTGGTCGTGCGTGACGTAGATCGTCGTGATCCCGCTTTCCCGCTGGATCTTCTTGATCTCGAAGCGCAGGTTGTTGCGGACCTTCGCGTCCAGCGCGGAAAGGGGTTCGTCCAGGAGGAGGACGCGGGGCTCGATGGCCAGGGCCCGTGCGAGAGCCACCCGTTGCTGCTGCCCCCCCGAAAGCTGCCGGGGGTAGGCTTCCGCCTTGTCTTCCAGCCCGATCAGCTCCAGGAGCCGGAAGACCCGGGAGCGGACCTCAGTTTCCGGAAGCTTCCGGACGTGAAGGCCGAAGGCGATGTTCTCGTAGGCCGTCATGTTCGGGAACAGCGCGTAGCTCTGGAAGACGATGCCCACTTGCCGCTGCCGGACGCCCAGCTCCGACACGGGCTGCCCGTCGATGAAGATTTCGCCCGAATCCGGACGGTTGAAGCCCGCGATCAGGCGGAGGGTGGTTGTTTTTCCGCACCCCGAGGGTCCCAAAAGAGCCAGGAACTCTCCCTTCCGGACCGCCAGGTCCAGGCTGCGGACCGCCAGCGTCCTCCCGAACGCCTTCGTCACGTTCCTCAGCTCAACGCCGCTCATCGGTCCGGTTCCTCCAGGGCCATCCGGACGGCCTCCTCCGGGGTTTCTGCGCACCGCACCGGCATCGGCCTGCCTTCCTCGTCGTGGGCGGTCCAGGAACGCAGGGTGATGACCGGTTTCCCCAGGCGAAGGGCCATGGCGATTTCCGAGAGGGTCCCGAGTCCCCCCCCGATCGCGATCAGGACCCCGACGGCGTGGGTGATGACGAAGTTCCGGGCTTCCCCCAGGCCCGTGGGCAGGGCATAGGTGAGATAGGGGTTCGCTTCCGACCTGGCCCTCGGGAGGAGCCCGATGCTGGCTCCCCCGGCGGAGGCGGCTCCCCTTGCGGCTTCCTCCATGACCCCTCCCATGCCTCCGCAGACGACGGTGCAGCCGTTGAGGGCGAGAAGGCGGCCGGTTTCATACGCCAGCTCCGCGATGGGAGGCGTCGCCTTCGATGTGCCGATCACTCCCACGAGTCGGGTCGCCATGCTAGGAACCTCCTCCGAACAGGATCTGGGTTTTTCCCATCCCGAACAGCCTACCCAGGGAAAGGACACCCATCAGGGTAAACAGGCTCGTCACGATCAGGACCATGGTGGCGGAACAGGCGAAGCCGGTGCTCACGTAGAAGGCCTGATAGAGGACCACGGGATAGGTCTGGGAGTTCGAGCTGGTGAGCATGACCGCCAGCTGGAACTCTCCCAGGGACATGGCGAAGGTCATCAAGGCTCCGGAAAGGATGCCGGGCATCAGGTTCGGGACCAGGACACGGCGGAAAAGGTGAGGCATCCCGGCGCCCAAAGAAAGGCCGGCTTCCTCCAGGACGTTCCACTGGATCATTTCCAGGTTTGCCATGAGGGGACGAAGCGTGAAGGGGAGGGTGTAGACCACGTGCGCCCCCAGGAGGAGCTGCCAGGTCCCGACGAGGGAAAAGCCGGGCCAGTTGAAGGACTGGATCAGGCCCAGGCCCATGACGATGGGGGGAACCGCGATCGGCAAAAGGATCACGGAGTCGTAGAGGTTTCGAAGCCACCCCAGCTGCAGCGTGTGGACCGCGTAGACGGCGGGGATCGAGATGGCCGCGTTCAGGAGGACCGTCAATCCAGCCACCAGGAGGCTCCGGCCGATGGCCTTCGTGTACATGGGGTTCGTGAAGAGGTCCCAGTACCACTTGAGGGTGAACCCCTCCGGGAGCAGCGTGCTGAACCACCGTTCCCCGAACGATCCCGCCAGGAGAAGGAGGATCGGAAGGAGGACGTAGGCAAAGTACAGGCAGAAACAGGCAAAACTGAGAGCGCGCTTGAGGGTGTCACCCGAGGCTTCTTTCATCCTGCCCCCACTCCTCGCTGCTTCCGTCTATCGCTTTATAGAATCATTGTAAATGCCCGAGGGAGGCGCCGCAAGCCCTCTGCCTCGGACAGAAGGGACAGGACCGCGGGTTTTGGCCGAAGGGGCCCGTGACCCCGATCCGGGCCAGCTCCCTCGCCCGGGCCTCCACCTGCCCGGGGTCCGCCAAGTCCGCGGGCAGGGCATGCCTCTCGCCCGTCTTCAGGAAAACCAGGGAAAGATCCAGCCTCCTTCCCGGGAACAGCCGGCTTAAGACCGCGCCGTAAAAGGCCAGCTGGCTGAGGCCCGTCGCTTCCGCCATGCCAGAGGGGTCTCCGAGCTTGTAGTCGACCAGGTGGATTCCTTCCTGGTCCTCCCAGAAAGCGTCGATCACGCCCGCGAGGGCCGGTCCGTTCCCGAGCGTCAGGCGGAAGGAAGACTCCCGCCGTAGCGCCCCCTTGCGATGGGCCTCGGCTAGCTCTTTTCCCGCGGGCGTTTCCAGGAAGCCCGCCAGAATGGACCTCAGGAAGGCCCGGTCGGCCTCGCTCCGGGCCGGGGCCCGCAGCTCCGGGGGCAGGCAAAGCAGGGCCCGGAGCTGCGGCCCGTCAAACGTTTCCGGGAGGATCCGGTCCAGGCTTTCCAGGGAAAACTCCCACTCCGCCAGGATCCGGTGGGCCAGGCTTCCCAGGTCGGCCCCGCCCGGCTCCCCGGTCCCGGGTTTTTCCCGCGCTTCCCCATGCAGCTCCAGCCCCTGCCGTTTCTGGAGTCTCCAGGCCCGGGGGCAGAACGAGTACAGGGCGAAATCGGTCGCGGAAACGGAAGCCAAAACGGGAACCTCGCCGCCCAGGGGCAGGGCCTTTCCCTCGCCGGCTTCCTGCAGGCCAGGCCGGGCCTTCGCCGGTTCCCCCCCGGTGTGGGGCTCGGAAGGAAGTTCCAGCCCCCGCCGGAGGGTTCCCGGGAAAGCTCTTTCCAGCATCGAAAGCCAGGTGTCCTCGCGAGGGGCCGGCTCGCCGCCTTCGGGGTCGACGGGGCAGATCCCGCAGAGCACCAGGACATCCTGGGCACGGGTGCAGGCCACGTAGAACAGGCGTTCCCACTCTTCCTCCAGGGCTTTCTCCTCCATGGCCCTGTGCCACAGGACCGCCTGAGCCTGGGAGCCTTCCTCCCCCGGCAGCGAAACGGAAACACCCGTGAGGAAAACGGAAGGGATCAGGGAGGTCCCGCGGTTCTTCCCCCGCCCTTCGTCGTCCAGGCCCACGACCGCCACGACGGGGAACTCGAGGCCCTTGGCGGCGTGGACCGTCATGACGCGGACGACGTCTTCGTCCTCGGAAAAGAAGTCCGGCTCCTCCGCGGGCAGCTCGCGGCGAAGGGCGCTGCCCAGGGATTCCGCGCAGGCGGCGAGGCTGGGTCCCCGGGCGGCGGAGAACTCCCTGGCAAGGGTCGCCGCGCGTGCCAGGTTTGCGGCCATCCTCGGCCGGTCCGGTCCCGGTGCGGCGAGAAGGGCTTCCGGCTGGTTCAGGAGTTCGTCGAGGACCGCCGCGGGACCCGCCAGGAGGGCCTTGGACCTCAGGGCCCCGAAACGGCGGGCTGCTCCTGGGAAGGCCTGCCGGAAACGCTCGGACAGGGTCGAATCGTCCGGGGCCGGCCCGTTGGCCAGGGCAAGGACGTCCTCCTTGCAAAGGCCTGAAAACGGGGAGGCCAGCCAGCCAGCCAGGGCCAGGCCGTCGCCGGGGTCGGCCAGGGCCTTGAGCAGCGAGACCAGGTCGAAGACCTCTCCCCGGGAAAAGAACCCTTGGCTGCCCAGGAACACCGCGGGGATTCCCGCGGCCTCGAAAGCGTCCCGCAGGGCGGGATACTGCGTTCTGCCCGGCACCAGGACCGCCATGTCCTTCCAGGAAAGGGGGCGCTCGAGGCAGCGTTCCTTGTCCCAGCAGGGTTTCCCCCGGAGCGAGGAAAATTCCGCCGCCAGCCGGTCTGCCAGCCGCCGCCGGACGGCGGGTTTCTTCTCCTTCTCCCCCGAAACGGGATCCTCCCGCTGCGTTTCCAGCAGCAGGCGGACCGGATCCGTTCCCAGCCCGTTCCGCTTTTTCCACCACGGCGCGTCGTCGGGTCCCCGCAGGGCCTCGTAGGCCACTCCCAGGTGTCGCCCCAGCTCCTTCTCCCAGAGAGAACCGAAGCAGCCGTTCACGAAGCGCACCAGCCCCTCGCGCATGCGGTAGCTCCGGTCCAGCAGGACGTAGCGCGCGCCCCTCCCGTTTTCCGCTTCCCGGATCCTGGCCGCGAAGAGGGCGGGCTCGGCATGGCGGAAGCGGTAGATCGACTGCTTCAGGTCGCCCACCATGAAAAGCCTTCCTCCCCCCGCTTTCCACAGGGCCCCGATGAGGGCTTCCTGGAGGGGGTCCGTATCCTGGACCTCGTCCACCAGGAGGTGCAGGAAGCGCTTCCCGTAGGCGGGGTTGGCTTCGACGGCCTCCGCAGCGCGGCGGATCAGGTCGTCGAAGGAGAGGCTTCCGCTATCCGCCTTCGCCTGTTCCCAGCGGGCCCAGGCCAACCCGGCGGTCTGGGCCAGAACCTTCCGAAGCTCCAGCTCTTCCTCCGGGAGGCCGTTCACCAGCGAGGTCGCCAGGGGGAGTTCCTTCTCCAGCTCTTTCCGGAGGTCCGCGGGGGTCTGCCCCAAAAGCTCCGCCAGGGTGTCCTTCAGCTTCCCGCCCGCGCCCTTCAGGGTCGAGTCCAGCTCCACCAGGAACGACAGAAGCCGCTCGGGGCCTTCCTCGAAAGACGGGGGTTCCCGCCAGGTTTTCGAAAAGGCGTCGAGCCGTTTTCCCAACGCCGTCCGGTCTCTCGAGAGGTCGCCCAGGCCAGGGAAGACCTCGTCCCGGAAAAAGGCCAGCCGGGCTGCCCAGCGGGGGAGCCGCTCCTCCAGGAGCGCCGAGCGCACCGCTTCGTCCTGGGAAGGCTCCCAGTTCCAGAGGTCCTCCGGCGTGCTTCCCCGGCTTCCGTGGAGAGCCGCGGCAAAGCGGCAGAAGTCCGCCACCGCCTCCGGCCCGAAAGCGTTGACCGCCTCCTTGAGCCGCGGAGAGGCAAACAGGCTCTCCGCGCGGCTTTTCCACGGCTCGGGAAGGCCCCGGGAAGCCTCGGCGGGAATCAGGGTGTCCAGGGCCGCCGTGAACGACTCCCAGAAGGCTTCCTCCCGGGGAGGGCTCACGATCCCGGCCTTGGGGTCGACCGGGAGGATCAGCCCGCTTTCCCGGATCACCCGCAGGGCAAAGGCGTGGATCGTGGAGACGTAGGCCTCGTCCAGGCGGCCGGCCGCGTCGGCCAGGCGCAGGACCGCCTCCTCCAGGCCCAGTTCTCGGGCCGCGTCGAGCGCTTCGGCGATCATCCTCCCAATGCGCTCCTTCATCTCCCTTGCGGCCTTTTCGGTGAAGGTCAGCGTCAGGACGTTCTCGATCCGCGTCTCCGGGAAAGCCAACAGGGCCCACAGGAAACGCCACGCCAGGGTCTTTGTCTTGCCGGTTCCGGCCCCGGCCCCGACCACCACGAGGGGCTCGTCCGCCGTCACGGCCTCCCGCTGCTCGGGCCGGGCATTCCGCAAAAGGGTTTCCAGCACCAAAGTGGCGGCGTTCTCAGTCATCGCCCGTCCCCTCCGTTTCCTCTTCTTCGGGCAGGATTTCCCCCCGGGCCTCGCCCAGCCGGCACAGCCCCCGGGCCGGGCATCGGGGGCAAGCCGTTGCCGTGCCGTGGGAAGCGGGGTAGAGCCCCGACCGGATGCCCCGCGCCATGGCCGCCAGCCCCTCCCGGGCCTTTTCGACGGAAGCCTCCAGGGTCCCGGCCTTCGCCAGCGTGATGCCTTTTCCCCGGGGGAACCGCAGCGGGCATTCTTCCGAAAGGGCCAAATAAAGGCGGCCGTCGGAGTGCCCGAAAAAGCCCGTCCCCCAGGGGGCAAGGCCAAGGGTGTCCTCCAGGACGGCCGAGTAAGCCGCGAGCTGGAGGGAGCGCTTGTAGGGGTCGACTTTCCCCGACTTGTAATCCAGGACGACGAAGCCGCCGTCCATCACTTCCACCCGGTCCGCCCGCCCCCGGAAGAGGACACCCTCAAGCTCCAGGGCCATCCGGTACTCGCGGTGCTGGGCGAGCCTGCGAGGACCGAACACGTCCTCCGTCTCCTCCTGCAGGGCCGCCAGCTTGAGGGTGAGTTCCTTCAGGCGTTCGGACCGCCTCGAAAGTCTCCGGTCGCTCCCTAGGGCGGGATAGCCCCGCCGCGGGTCCGGGTCGAAAAGGACGGGATCCCACAGCCTCTCTACCAGGCTCGGCAAAGGTTCTCCCGGTCCTTCCAGCCTCTGCTTCCAAACCTCCTCCCAGAGGCAATGGAGAAAGGTTCCTGCCCGGGCCGGGTCGAAGAGGCCCCGGGGCGGTTCTTCGAACCCCGCGAGCTTCAGGGCCCAGTAACGGAACGGGCAGTCCAGCCAGAGGTCCAGGTCCCCCAGGCTGGCCTTCGGGGCCGGGCCCGGTTCCCGTGCCGCCGAAGGGGGAAGGGGCCTGCGGACGACCCGGGGCTCGCCGGGCCTTGGCTCGACCTGGGGGAAAAACGGTTCCCCGGGGCGAGGCAGGGCAGCGCTCGCGGGCCGGAGGAAACTCCCCTCCTCCCGGATCCAGCCGGATTCGGCAGCTGTCTTCCAGAACGGGGTCCTTTCCAGGGGGCGGCCCTGTTCGTCTCCCTCGGCCCGGGACAGGACCGCCAGGCTCTCGCCTGCCGCCAGGAGCCGCCGGAAAAGGGCCTCACGCTGGAGCCTCCGGTCGGCCATCAGCGGAAGGCGTCCCGCGGGTCCCCCCGGGCCTTCCCCGTTCAATACCATCCGAACCGAGTCCTGCAGCAGCGGGGATTCCTTCAGGGCCCCCGGCCAGGCTTTCGCGGTCGCCCCCGCCAGGACGAAGCAGGGGCGGGAAAACAGCACCGGAGGGGGGGCGCCGAAAAGGGCCAGGGCGTTGACGAGGGGCGGCTCCGGCCGGACGGAGGTCTCTTCGGCCCATCCCGAAAGGTAGGCTCGGGCTTCCCCCCGGCGAAGCACGCGCTCCCGGGCAGGGCCGATCGAGGGAACCCGCTCCTTCTCCAGCAGGATCTTGCGGTCGACTTCCCGGCAGGCTTCCGCGGCCTGGCGGACGAAAGGATCCAGCTGCGGGTCGCTTTCCGCCAGGCCGGACAGTTCCGCCCCTTCCCAGAGCTGCTTCAGGCTTTCCAGGAGGGTCGCCGGGCCGCCTCCCTCCTCGATGACGCGGGAGAAGGCCGCCGCCCGGGAAAAGGCCCTGGCGGGGGCAGGGTCCGGAAGCCCTTCCAGGAACTTTCTCCAGGCGGCCTCGCCCTGGGGGAAGGCTTTCCGGGCCTCACCGAGCGGGAAGCGGTCTCCCGCGGCCAGGGGGTCGGCCAAAAGGGCCGCTGTCTCGAGGGGCGGCCATCCGGCTCCAGCGGCTTCCAGCACCGCCACCGCGTAGGCCCACGGGGCGGTGGCGGCAACCGGCAGGCCGTCGGCCAGCCGGTAGGGGATCCGGTAGCGCTCCAGGGCCGCCGCGAATCGGCCCGCCTCGCTGATCGAAGACTGGATCGCGATCCCGTCCCATCCCGGAAAGGGGAACTTCGCCAGGGGGCCTTCCCCGGCACGCCACAGGGCCAGCGAACGGGCCACCGTATCCGGTTCCAGCTGCGCCGTTCCCGAGGAGAGCTCGAAGGCGGGAAACGGCTCCCCGCCGAAAGGAGCAAGCTCCAGGGCCGGTCCCGTGCGGTCTGGCGGGAGGACCAGCTGTTCGACCGCGTCGACGAAGCCCGGCAGGCCCACCGAGGGTTTCAGCACGGAAACCGGCACGCCCAGGCAGTCCAGGTGGAGGACAAGAGCAGCCTGCCCGTGGGTGAAGCTCAGGAAACCGGCGAACACGAACCGCTTGCCGTCCAGGAAGGCCCTCGCGGCTTCGGGGTGATCTTCGAGGGCTTCCCTCGCAAGGGTCGGCAGGGCGGCGCTGTCCGCCAGGCCATTGTCCGAGAGGTAGCGGTCGTAGTCGTGGAACAGGCGGCAGAGAAGGCCCTCGGGGGTCGAAAGCTTCGGGCAGGGCCCGGTTTCCCGGCAGCCCGCGCAACCCAGGGAAAGGGCGAGCGCCCCCGGGGCCGTTTCTTCCCGGAGCAGTTCCCGCAGCTGTTCTCCCAGCAGGGGGACGAAGCCCGGCATGCGGGCTCCCGGGGGGGGCGGGTCCGCCGTCCTTGCCTCTTCGAAGGCCCGATCCAGCAGGAAGGAAAGGATGGCCCAGTGATCCGGCGGATCCACCTGGCGGCGCCATTTCGGCCTGGCCCCGGCCTCCTCAAGGCCGGACAGCGTTTTGCGGTAAAACTCCGACATCGTCCAAGGAGCCCCTGCCGGCGAAAGGGGAAGGCCGCTGGAAAGGGCGTCCCGCAGAATCCGGCCGTCCTCCCGCGACGGGACCACGAAGACGGTTCCGGGCCCGTCTAGCTCGACGGCCGCCGACAACGCTTCCGAAACCTTGCGGTATTCGTGAATCCGGACTGTCATTCGCTTCCCTCCCCGATTCGCAGGAAGCCGATTCCTGCTGCACACTTCTTCTATCTTATTCCAACTGCTTCGGATTCCTGCCAAAACTTGCCTATTTCGACAAAGGTTCCTAAGATAATCGTCATGAATCGCTCACGGTTGGTTAAGGGGAAGAAAAGGGTAAGACCTGGCAGCCTCCTGGTTTTTGCGGTTGCCTGGGTTTTTCTTGGACTGCTCGGGGCCGTCCTCTTGGGAGAAGAAGCTTGCTTTGCCGATTCCCCAAAGGAGGAAGGATGGTTTTTCCCATACATCGGCTCGGGAAACGGGCTGTGGGAAATCGACATTGGAGCGTTCTTCTGGTCGGACCGTTTTGAATTGAGGAATCTTCAGCTCTTGACCGACGTTGATATCGCTCCTGGGATTCGATGGCATTCCCTGGTTCGGTCGAACAGGGAAAAGGATACGGTTTCGGGTTTTGACCCGTTCTTTGATGAGGGTTACCTCGAGTTTTACGGCTTCCACCGCGACTCGAAAGGCCTGTTCAGCGCCAGCCTGAAGGTCGGCGTACTGCGCTATTTGCACTTTCCCTATCCAGACGCCATCTCGGTGTTTGACCAGGTTCCGGGGGTCTCCGATCTGGCCGGGGGGGAAAAGACCGGGTACGGAGGTGGCTGCCTGGTTTTGGACTACGCTCACGATTCGGGGTTGGGTGCACACTTCACGGCAATTCGATGGGGGTTTGGCTACCCAGAGCAGGACACGGTCGTCGAGGCCTATCTTTCCTACAGGAAAGAGTGGGAACAGGGGTACCGGCTGGAAGCCAGGGTCGGGAAGCTGCAGGTTCGTCCTGAGCCCTTGGGGAGAGGGGAGCGGGGCTGGAACGTCTTTTTCGGTAAGGCCTTCGAGGCCGGAGCAGTCGGGTTGCTGTACGAAAAGCTGGAAAACCAGCCGGCCTATACGGGCTTGATGGTGACGTTTCCCGTTTCGCCGAAAACGAAATTGCTGGGCTCGATTGCCTTCGATTATGCCCGATCGCCGGAAGGGTTTGCCGTTCACCTCCCTGTCGCCTGGGGAACCATCGGGAAGGTGTCCAGGCGGGCCCCGGAAAACGCGTCGGCAGTTGGAGGATTAAAGGCGGAAAGGCTTCGAACCTATTGGCAGAACAGCCAGGTTCGGAATTATTACGAGCATCGGCTGGCCCATTGGGGAGAACCCTACGAAAAAGGGCTGTTTGTGGCCATGGAAGAAGAACCGTGGTTTCTCCAGGCCGAAGCGCTGGTAAGCCCTCACACTTCCTTTGGCAGTTGGGATGATCTTCGGGATTGGGAAAGGGACCGCCAAGGACCTGCTCAAATCAGCCAGGAAGTGACGTATCGTTTCTATCGGGTCGAACCGCGCTGATCCTTTCTGAGCACCGGTTCAAAGCTCCAGTTCCAGGAAGACCGTCCCGTCGCAGGGGCAACTCCTGTAGGGGGGGATCTCCCTGAATCCCAGGGAGGTGTAAAGGCTCATCGCCTCCCGCATCGCCGGGATCATGCTGAGGCGCATCGATTTGTATCCTGCGTTGACGGCCTCCACGATCAGCAGCTCGGCCAGGGCTCTCCCTAGCTTTATTCCCCGGAATTCCGGGCGCACGTAAAGCCGCTTCATCTCGCAGAAATCGGGCGTCTCTCCAGCCTTGAAGGCGATGCAGCCCGCCGGTTTCCCCTCAACGCAACCGATCAAAAGCCTTCCGGAAGGGGGCGCGTACGGAACGGGGAGGTTGTCCAGCTCTTCCTCGAACCGGGGGAACCAGGAATCGTTGTTAAGGCAATCTCGGTATTCCCTGAAAAGACACCTGGCCTGGGCGATCAAGGCAGGCGTCGCCGCCTGCTGGAGCTTCATCGTGCTCATGCTCCTGCCCCTTCCCATCGAAAGAGTCACGTCACTTTACCGCACTCAACCAACCGCTTTATTTTACCCCATCTGTCAATTCCCCGGGGTCAGCGTCACCGGGGTCAGACCTTGTTCTTTGGCGTTTGTATACCACCTGGGGAGGAGTATGATGGTCAACAGGATGGTCAATTATTATAGGAAAGTCCACGGAAAGGAGGGGGGGACGTGCCGGCTCTCGAAAACCGAGTAACCGTCGGCCTTGTCCTGGTGACCTCGCTGCTGAAGCGGGCATGGAGATCCGCCGCCCGGGACGCCATGGACGTCAAGGCGGCTGCCCTGACCTTTTTCACGGTGTTGGCCCTTTTTCCCATGCTTGTCCTCTCGACCGCTCTCCTGGGATTTCTTTTCGGGACGGCGAGGGGAGAGGCCGTCCTTTTTGAGCGGCTCCAGGCTTTCCTGAGCCCCGAGGGGCTGTCCTTCCTTGTACGCCTCCTTCGCGCCGTCCAGGCACCCGGCTCCCGGTTTTTGGTCAGCGCCGCCGGGATCGCGGTCCTCCTGTACGGGGCCAGCAGCGTGGGATTCCACCTGCGGCGGATCCTGAACATGCTCTGGGGGCTCCCACCGGAACACACCGAAAGCCTGGGGAGCTGGCTCTGGGACCGGACGCTTTCCGTCGTCCTTTCCTTCGCGGGAGGGGTGGTGCTCTTCCTTTTCCCGTTGATCAAGTCGGTGGTGGAAGCCCTGAAAGGGCTGGTCTTCTTCCTGGCAGGCAAGGACGTTTCCGCGGTCCTTCCCGTGGATCCCTTCCGGATCCTGGAAATGGCTGGCTCCTTCGTGTTCGGGTTTGCGGTCCTGCTGGCGGTTTACCGGTACGTTCCCCGCTCTAGGGTCGACTGGGGGCCCGCGGCCTTTGGCGCCGCCGTCGCGGCCCTGGCATTTCGGGCCGGCTCCCTGGTGCTGGGGATCCTGCTCAGGAGGAGCCTCTTCTCGTCCATCGAGGGATTCCTTGGCTCCTTCATCCTGCTGCTCCTCTGGATCTTCTACGCCTACCAGGCCCTCCTCTACGGAGCCGAGTGCGCCAAGGTCCTAGATCGCCAGCTACGGTGGAAACAGCGAGGATAAAATCCAAGGGGGTCTACCATTACAAAAACGAGTAGTGGCGGACCTCTGTGGTTAAGATTTATGATACTAGAAGACGGAGGTGTGGCTCATGGGGTCCGTAGTCCG
>JALHIN010000026.1:0-24717 GCA_022839995.1 Synergistota bacterium | reverse complement strand
GACTACACTGTAACCGAAGTCCCGGTGGCTTTTTTGTCTTCCCACCGATTGCCGCCTTTTTCAGACGACCTTTTTACAGCACTTTAGGGGCTTGATCCCCTCCCGCGGCAACTTTTGTTTCCAATTATAGGTTTCCCTGCAGAACTCGAACATCGATTCTGCTAAGATAAAAAAAGAACCAAGGGGAAACCGGAAGCCCGGGTGGACCGGGACGAAAGGGGTGAAGAACATGTTTGACCTGAGAGACGCGTTTGCAGTCGGAATGACGGAAGAAACGTCGAAGACGGTGGAAGCCTCCGATACGGTGGGAAACTTTTCCCCGAGCCTGAACGAATTCCTCTCGACGTCAGCCTGCGCCAACACGATGATCCGGATGGCGATCGACATGATCGACCGGTTTCTCCCGGAAGGGATGATCTCCGTCGGCCGGAAGGTCGAGATCTCGCACACGGCCCCGTCCCTTCTCGGCGTCCACGTCCATTACCGGATCGTCCTGACGGGAATCGACGGGAATCACCTCCACTTTGCCTTCGTGGGCTGGGACGGGTTGGGAGAAATCTGCCACGGGCGGCACGAGCGCGTGGTCGTTTCCCGGGATGCACTGGTGAGGAAGGCCCAGGAACGCGCCGGTTTCCTGGCAGAGGCTTGAGGCTTGATGCTCGACCTCTCGGTGGAGAAACGGGTCAGTTCGAACCTGGCCGTGGCCTCGGTGGTCCTGAGCATCGTCGGAATCCTGGGGACGGCCCTGGGTTTTTTCGGGTTCATGGGTGCCCTGATGGCCGCAAGCCCGCTGGGCGCAGTCGGGGGGGGCGGGATCCTTCTGATCTCTCTCTTGCTGGGGGTGGTCGGGACGGTCCTGCAGCTGGTGGTGGTCTACCAGTGGGCCGCTGCACTGAACACGAACCTGGCGAACCTCCGCCTCCTGCTGGCGCACTTAGTCGCCCATGCCGGCGACGAAACCGAACGGGTCAACTACCAGAACGGCCTGGAGCTCCTTTCCGGGATGGGGGTGTCCACGGCTCTTTTCTGGGGGTATATCCTGCTGCACCTGGCCGGCGTTTTTCTACCCGGGGGACCGGGTAGGCTGATGGGCTTCGTGGCGTTCATCTTTATCGCCCTCTACCTGAACGCCGTCTTCAGGCTTACCGACGCGGTCCAGGACTTGAGGCAGAAACTGATCACCCACGTCCTGGGAGAAGGTCCCTGCCTACCGCCGAAGCGGATCCGCCACAGGAACCTGTTTGTTTCCCTGGTTTTCATGGTCCTCACCCTGGGCATCTACTGGCTCTTCCTGCTGTATAACCTCACCGCCGAGATCAATGCCTACCTGGATGACGACCAGGCGGTCCGAAACCGGATCCTCCAGGACTTGGCCTGAAGAAAGTCCAAACGAATGGGGGGGCGGGCCGTAGCCCGCCCCCCCATTCTGTCGAAACGGATCATTCGCAGCCGTAGAGCATCCAGTCCAGCCCTAGCCGCGTCAAAGTTTCAACAGAGGGAAGCCCTTCCTCCGGGTCCCACCCCATCGCATCGTAGAAGCTTTCCAGGGCGGCTTTCAGGTCCACGACCTGGCCGGCGCCGGGGCCGTCGGCCCCCGGTTCCTTCAGGAAGCGCTCCGGCAGGGTGTCGTCGCTTCTGTCAAAGCCGAAGATCGCGTTGACCATGCGCTCCAGGTTGATCACCCGCTCGGCGGCAAGCAACAGCTCGTCCTTGTCCATCTCCCTGCCGACGGCCTTGGAGTGCAGTTTCGCCCAGGTGGAGGGCTTGATTCCCAGGGTGATGTTGGTGAAGAGGCAGGTCCCGAGGAGGTTCGGGATCATGGCGTTGGCCATCAGGGGCTTGACCCATCCCTTGTTCCCGTCCTCCGTGATCGAAATGGCCGCGTCTGGGGAGATCCCCAGTTCCGGTTCCCTGTAGCCGAAAGCGTCCACGGTGGAGGCGTAGGGGCGAAGGTGGTCCGCCCCGCGCGGGGAAACCGCGTGGACGACGGCCTCCCCCTTGCTGGCCCGGACGCCGTCGGCTGCCATTTCCATCCCCTTCACGGCCATGACGGCCGCCTCCGCCTCGGGGCCAAGTTTTTCCGCGGCCCTGGCACTGCCCAGGGCCAGCAGGTCGCCGATGCCTTCCCTGTGGGCGATCAGGCGAACCGCTTCCACCACGGCTTCCCCGTTGCCGAAGGCAAGGTCGAGGCCCTTCAGTTGATCCTTCTTCAGGATCCCTTTCTTGGCCCACTCCATGGCCGTGGCGATGACCTGCCCGGTGGAGATGACGTCGAGCCCCATGTCGTTGGCCAGGTGGTTGGCAGCGGCAACGGCGTTCAGGTCCTTCACCTCGCACTTGCTGCCGAACGCGGCCATGGTTTCGTACTCGGGGCCTCCCCCTTCCATCCCCGCCCATTTCCCGGTTTTGATCTTCGTGTGGCGGCCGCAGGCGATGGGGCAGCCGAAGCAGGCATACGGCTTCACTTCCAGCGTTTCATGGTAGGTCTTGTAGGACATTTCGGGAAGCGATTCGGGGAAAGTGTCCCTCTGCCAGTTGCGGGTCGGCAGGATGCCCAGGGCGCAAATCGCATCGTAGAAGGAAGGAGTTCCGTAAGGTTTCATCTCGTCCCGGACGAAGGCCTCGTTGAACAGTTCTTCCCGGGCCGCTTTCGCCTCTTCCTTCAGGCCCTCGGGGTCGGAAATGGGAAGTTCCCCCGTTCCCCGGACGGCGATGGCCTTCAGGTTCTTGCTTCCCATGAGGGTGCCGGCTCCTCCGCGGCCGAAGGCCCGGTGCCGGTCGGTCATGATGGCGGAAAACAGGACCCCCTTTTCGCCGGCAGGGCCGATGGAGGCAATCTGCCAGCCGGAACCCTCGACCTGCTCACGGATCCAGTCTTCCGTGGCGCCGACTCCCTTGCCCCAGGCTTCCGAAGCGTCCAGGAAATCGGCCCCGTCGTCGTCGATGACCAGGACGACCGGTTTTTCGGATTTTCCGGTGACGACCAGGAGGTCATAGCCCGCTCGCTTCAGGGCGGGGGCGAAATGCCCACCGGAGTTGGAGACCCCCACCGTCCCCGTCAAGGGTGAGCGGAACACGACGGCACAACGGCCGCTCGCGGGTGCCGCGGTACCCGTCAGGGACCCGGTGGCGAAGATCAGGGGCTGCTCCGGGGCCAAAAGTTCCGCTTCCGGGTCCACCAGGTCCAAGAGGAGGCGGACGCCAAGCCCCTCCCCCCCGATGTAGTCCCGGTACCACTCCCCGGGAAGGAGCGACTCCTCCACGGTCCGTTCCGTGAGATCCACCATGAGTGCGGTTCCGAAGTAGCCTCCCATTTTTCCATCCTCCAACCGTTGTGAGATGGTTTCCGGCAACCTTGTTTCCACGATTTCTATTATAGCGAGTTGAAGCGGTTTCGGAACGGAAGAGGCCGGCCTCGAGGGCCGGCCCAAATCGAAGGAAACGTTTGCCAGGAGGGTGCCTAGGGGGCCTCGGAACCTGCCATCCGCTCCAGGAGGGTCGAGAGCTTCCTGAGCTCTTCTCCGTAACGGGCCCAGTCTCCGGCCCGCTGGGCGGCCTCCGCGGCTTCGAAGGCCTTGCGGGCTTCCCGGGCCAGGCTCTTCAGGTCCGCCTCACCCGAAGGCGAGGGGGCCGGGGTCGAAGGCACGGTTTCGGGTCTCGCTTGGACGGGCGGTCTCTTCGCCTGGGTCCCGACGACCCGTGCCAGGGCTTCGTCGAAGGTTTCCGCCATGGCCACCCGGCCTCCCGTTGAAAGGATGACCCTCTTCAATTCGGGCAAATCGCCCCTTTCGGCCTTCAGGTATAAAGGCTGGACGTAAAGGAGCCCCTTGCCTACGGGGATCACGAGCAGGTCCCCTCGGATGACCTCGGAACCCCGCTGGCTCCAGAGGGAGAGCTGGGCGGAAATCTCCGGGTTCTGGTCGATGAGCGCTTCAATCTGGGCAGGTCCGAAAATGAGCTTCTGCTTGGGGAACTTGTACACCACGAGCTTGCCGTAGTGATCCCCGTCGCTGCGGCCCGCCATCCAGGCGATCATGTTGTTTCGGCCCACGGGGAGGAACGGGATGATAAGCGCAAATTCCGGCTCCTTCTCTCCCATGAGCTTCAGGATCGTGTAGTTGGGCGAGACCGGCTTCCGGCTGCCTTCCGGCATGAGGGTCCAAACGTCCTCCTTGTTGTAGAAAGTGTTTGGATCCGTCATGTGGTACGTCCGGTAGACGGCGCTCTGGATTTCGAAGAGACCCTCGGGGTATCTCAGGTGTTCTCGAAGTTCTCCCGGCATTGCGGAGGCGGGTTTGAAAAGCGCTGGGAAGACGGAGCGCCACATGGAAAGCAAAGGATCCTTTTCGTCGACGGCGTAGAAGGTCACCGTTCCGTCATAGGCGTCGACCGTGGCTTTCACGCTGTTGCGCAGGTAGTTGGCTCCCTGGAAATTCGATAGCGTCGGGTCGGATACGGATACCGGCCTGGAATACGGGTAACGGTTCGTGGCGGTGTAGGCGTCCTGGACCCACACGAGCCTTCCTCCCAGCACCACCAGGTAGGGATCTGCGTCGTACAGCAGGAACGGGGCCAGGCGCCTCAGGGCATCCTGGATGTTGCGGTTGAAGAGGATCCGGCTTTCCGGCCGGAGGGAGCCCGTGAAGAAGATTTCCGTGTCCCCGAAGCGGGTCGCGAAGAGCAGCCTTCGCCAGGCGCTTCCGACCCCGACGCCGCCTTTCCCGTCGTAAGTGCTCCTGACGTTCGACTCTCCCATGGGATAGTCGAACTCCTTGACTTCGGTTTTCACCAGGGCATAGGTGCTGGTCTTTTCCCCGAAATAGATCTGGGGCCGATCGATCTGAAGAGGAACGTCCACCTTCGGAGGAAGGTCGCGGATGAAGAGGATGGGAAGCCCGGAAGGTCCGACCTCGTTCACCGGGTTCATCACCAGGCCGTAGCCGTGCGTGAACTCGAGGTGGGTGTTGACCCAGGTTCGGTTCTGCAGCTGGGTGGGATCCAGTTCCCTGGCGGAAAGCATGACCTGGCGCATCTTTCCGTCAAACCGGTACCTGTCGATGTCCACGTCCGTGAAATCGTAGTAGGACCGGATCTCCTGGAGCTGCTTGTAGGTTCGAAGAAGGGGCCCGTAGTCCCAAAGGCGGATGTTCCGGATGGTGTCGGAATTGGCCGCGACACCCTCGGGAGTCACCTCGTTCTCCGGGGTCACGTCCAGGACGGTCACGTCGCTGAGCCCGAAGGCCTCGAGGGTGGCTGCGATGTGGTGCCCGATGTAGGGCTTTTCCCGTTCAAATTCGTTCGGCTTGACGAGGTAAGACTGCATCAGTCCAGGAACGAGGCTTCTCAGGAGGAAGACGGCCACGGCCATCCCCCCCAGGATCCACCAGAGGGTTCGCCGGGAACGCCCGATCCCCGTGAGAACAAGGACCGCCGCGGCGGCGCTGAGGGCGAACAGGACGGTCAGCGCAGGAAGGAGGGCGTGGATGTCCGTGTAGCCTGGGCCGAAGACGATCCCCGATGGAGAGTAGAGCAGGTTCCAGCGGTCGAGAAGGAAACCGCTTCCCCAGACCAGGACGAGGGCAGAGCCGAGAACGGAAAGGTGCCTTTTGGACTGCGGCCGGAGGCTGAAGTCATTGGCGAAGAACCTTCCCAGCCTTCCGGGGAGGGAGAGGATGGCCGTCCCCAGGAGCGCCAGGAAGAGCCCGTTCATGAGCCAGTTCCTGGTCAATTCCAGGAAAGGCAGGGTGAAGACATAGAACCCGACGTCCTTCCCGAAAACGGGATCCTTTTGTCCAAAGGTCCCCCCCTTGAGGAAGCCCAGGATCGTCTCCCAGGCGGCTCTTCCGGCCATGCTGTTGCCGAGGGAGAGAAAGGCCGCCGCCCCGAGGATGACCCATGGAAGGAGGCCTGGATTCCAGCGGATCGACCAGGCCTCCGTCAGCTCCTCCCTGGACCGGCGCCAGGCGGCCATCCAGTTGAAGGCCAGGAAGGCGAAAAGGAGCACGGTCGACCCCGCGGAAACCGCGATCCTCGTGAAAAACCGCGTTCGGAAAACGCTGGAGAAGCCCAGCGAATCGAACCAGAGCCAATCGGTGTAGAAGCGGGCGAAGGCCGGCCAGGCCACGAAGAGGAGGAGAAGGGCCGGCAGGAGGGTCCACAGCAGCCGCCATCGGCGCGGGAAACGGCCGATGGGCCTCTCGGAAGGGCCCTCGTGACCGTTTCCGCGAAACGGCGGCCAGGTCCTCCTCCCTTCGAAGGTCCAGTCGTCCTCTTTCATGAGCCGGTCCTTCCTGCCCGGCCGAGGAGGAATTCCAGCATCGTCCGGGTCCCGAACCCCGTAAAGCCCTTCGGGACATACCCGTACTCTTCCTTGCTGTTGTCGGTTCCCGCCATGTCGATGTGAGCCCAGGGGATGCCCTTCTTCACGAATTCCTGCAGGAACATGGCGGCAAAGATCGCCCCGCCGTAACGGCTGCCTGCATTCACCAGGTCGGCGACGTCCGATTTCAGTTTTTTCCGCAGTCTCTCGTCATCCATCGGGAAAGGCCAGAGACGTTCGCCGGAAATGCGGGAAGCCTCCATGAGCTGTCCGACGAGGCTCTCGTCGGGTGAGAAAAGCCCGGCCGTGTAGTCCCCCAGAGCGATGTGGCAGGATCCCGTGAGGGTGGCGATGTCCAGCACGGCGGCCGGTTCCAGGTCACTGGCGTAACAGAGCACGTCGGCCAGAGTCAGGCGCCCCTCCGCGTCCGTGTTCTCGATCTCGATCGTTTTGCCGTTTTTCGCCCGGATGATGTCGTCGGGACGGTACGCATCCCCTCCCGGCATGTTCTCCGCCGCCCCGATCAGCCCGTGGACCTCCAGGGGCAGTTCCAGGGCGCTGACGGCGCTCATGGCGGCCAAGACCGCGCAGGCGCCGGACTTGTCGCCCTTCATGGTCCTCATGAAATCGCCGGTCTTGATGTTCAGGCCGCCGCTGTCGAAGGTCAGCCCTTTGCCGACCAGGGCGATCCGCTCCCTCGCGCCTTCGCCGGGCATCCAGGCCAGGTGGATGAGGCGGGGCTTGTTCTTCGATCCCTTCCCGACGCTCCAGAGAGCTTCCATTCCCATTTGGCGGATGGCCTCCTCGTCGAAGACGGTGCATTGGAGTCCGGATTCCTCCGAGAGCTTTCGGGCGGTTTCAGCCAGCGATTCCGGCGTGATGACGTTCCCCGGCTCGCTGGCGAGGTCGCGGGCGTAGTTCTGGGCTTCTCCCAGGATTGCCCCCGTTTGAAGTCCCTCCTCGTTCCCGTCCGCCAGGAGCAGCGTTTCCACTTCGAAACGGGGCGGTTCTTCCTCATCGCGGCCGCGGTACTTATCGAAGCGGTACCCAGCCAGGATGGCCCCCTCGGCAGCCGCCTTGGACAGGGCCCACCCCGGGGGTTCCGGCAGGAGGAACAGGACCTTAGCCCCCCGGTCCCGCACCGCCGCCTTCACGGCTTCCCCGGTTGCCTGCCGGACGGTTTCCTGTCCGAGGGGCCCCTTTTTACCCAGCCCTACCAACGCGAGCGTCGGTTCTCCAGCCAGGGGCAGAACCAGGACCTCTCCGGCCCGTCCCCTGTAGCTGCGCCTGGCGGCCAGGGCTTTCAGCCGTTCCGCCCAGCCGGGTTCCAGCCGGTCCAGGGTGTTCCAGTCATCCTCGAAAACCGCCGCGGCCAAAAAATCGCACGGCCAGCTTCCCGGGGTGATCTCGATCGCTCGAACCTCCACTTGAATCGCCTCCCAAAGTGTCTTTTTCCTACCTGTCAATGGAGCTATTCTAGCAGTTTCTTCCCCAATGGAGCTTTAACATGCTATCATCATCCCCATGATAGGAGGTGCTGCCGCGTGTTTGGAAAGCTGCTGTTCGTTGATCTCGAGTCCGGGAAGTTCCAGGACCGATTCCTCACCCGTGAGGCCGTGGCCCGTTTCCTCGGGGGCAAGGGGCTTGGGATCGCCCTGCTTGACGAACTGGCTCCGTCAGGCTGCGACCCGCTGGATCCCGAAAACCCGCTCTGCTTTCTCACCGGTCCCCTGACGGGAACGCCTTTCCCGACCTCCGGCCGGTTCACCGTAGCGACCCGTTCCCCTCTCACCGGGCTCTGGCTCGACAGCCATAGCGGCGGACATTTCGCCCAGTCCCTCCGAAGGACCGGTTACGACGGGATCGTTTTTTCGGGCCGCGCGGACGTCCCGGTCTACCTCTGGCTGCAGGACGGAAAGGCGGAGCTGCGGGAAGCAGCCGGGTTTTGGGGGCACGGGGTGGATGAAACCGTTTCCGGCATCCGGAAGGAAACCGACCCCCGGGCCCACGTGGCCTCCATCGGCCAGGCAGGGGAGAACCGCGTCCGCTTCGCTTCCATCGCCGTGGACCGCGACGCCGATCCCTGGAGGGCGGGGATGGCGGGCAGGGGAGGCGCAGGGGCTGTCATGGGGTCCAAGAACCTCAAAGCTGTTGCGGTGAAGGGCACGAAGCCCATCCCTCTGGCGGACGAGTCAGGGATGAAGGTCCTGGTGAAGGACCTCCTGGGGCGGGTCATGAACAATCCCGGAGTCCACAGCCTCAGGGTCCTGGGTACCGCCGCCCTCGTCGAACCGATGAACCGAACGGGAATCCTGCCTTGCTTCAACTTCAGGCGGGGGTACCTGGAAAATGCCCACGCGCTGAACGGGGCAAACCTCCGCTACCATGCGAAGCGGGATGCAGGCTGCTTCAACTGCCCGATCGTCTGCGGCCGGGTCATGGCCGTCGACGGACGTGACGTGAAGGTCGAGTACGAGGCGCTTGCCCTGCTGGGGGCCTCCTGCGGCGTGATCGACGTGGTGGACGTGGCTCGGTCCATCGCCGTCTGCAACGACGCGGGGATGGACGTCATCTCGGCAGGCGGCGTAGTGGCCTTTGCAATGGATGCCGCATCCCGGGACCTGCTCGAGGAAGTCCCCGAGTTCGGGGATGCCGCCGGGCAGGTGAGGCTCCTTGAGGCCATTGCCCGTAGGGAGGGGATCGGGGACCTGCTTGCCGAAGGGGCCTGGAGGGCGGCAATGCAGTTGGGCATGGAGGCCGAGGACCTGGCGGTCCACGCGAAGGGGATGGAACTTCCGGGCTACGATCCCCGGTCGAGCTGGGGAATGGCCCTTGCTTACGCAACCGCGGACCGGGGAGGATGCCACCAGCGAGCCTGGACGGTCATGCCGGAAATCGACGGGGCCGTCGAGCGGTTTTCCGCGGAAGGGACGGCCCGGATCGTCAAGAACCTTCAGGATGAACGGGCTGCGGCCTACTCTCTCGTGGTGTGCGATTTCCTTCCCATGGAGACGGAGGACGCGCTGAAGGGGCTCGAGGCCGCCGAGGGGCTTGAAATGGACGAACGCGGCTACCTAGAGGTGGGGGAACGGATCTGGAACCTGGCGAGACAGTACAATCTGAGGCAGGCGGGATCGGGGGGCCTGGCGGACACCCTCCCCCCGAGGATCCTGAAAGAACCGCTGCCCATGCCTCCCCAGGGGAAGACCGCCGTTTCCCTGACGCCGTGGGACCTGCAGGGAATGCTGGACGAATACTATGTCCTTCGGGGATGGGATGCCGGCGGCCATCCGACGGCGTCCACCCTGGAGCGCCTCGGAATCGCCGGTAGCCCGGGGGAATCCATCCTGAAGAAAAGGGAGGGGATGTAGCCATGTGGAACATCTGCCTTGTTGGGTTTGGCAATGTCGCCCAGGGCCTGGCCAGGATCCTGGCCGACAAGAGGGAGCGGCTTGCCGGGAAATACGGGTTCGAATTTCGGATCACGTCGGTCGTCACGGCCCGCCGGGGGTGCCTGGCGAACGAGCAGGGTCTCGATCCGGCGATGCTGCTGGAGGCCATGGAGAGGGACGGGGGGCTCTGGGGATGCGAGGGGGCCCGGCTGATCGATCCGCTGGAAGCCATCAAAAGCGCCCACACCGACATTCTCGTCGAAACCACACCCACCAGCCTCGTGCGCGGCGAACCGGGACTGACCCATATCCGTACCGCCCTGAAGGCGAAGAAGCACGTCGTGACGTCCAACAAGGGGCCCCTGGTCCGGGCACTGTCCGAGCTGACGGCCCTGGCGGAAGGGAGCGGGGTCTCGTTCCGCTACGAGGGCGTGATCATGAGCGGGACACCGGCCTTGAACCTGGTGCGGGAAACCCTGGCCGGGTGCGACATCCAGCATGTCCAGGGGATCGTCAACGGCACCACCAACTTCATCCTGACCGAGATGGAAAAAGGGAAAACCTACGAGGAGGCACTCGCCGAGGCACAGCGGCTCGGAATTGCCGAGGCGGATCCGACCGCCGACGTGGAGGGGTGGGACGCTGCGGTGAAGGCCTGCATCATGGCGGTCCTCTTCATGGATGCCACGCTTGAGCTGGAGGACGTCGAACGGACGGGGATCACCGAAGTGACGCAGGAAACGATACAAACCGCCCTTTCCCGCGGAAAGCGAATCAAGCTGGTGGCGGAGGTCTATCGGGAAAAGGGCCGCGTCAAGGCGATGGTCGCCCCGGTGGCAGTCCCGCTCGTGCGGCCGCTGGCGGGGATCATGGGCGCGATGAACGCCATCACGTACACGACGGATCACCTCGGGGACATCACGATCGTCGGACCGGGGGCAGGGAGAATCGAAACGGGACAGGCACTGCTGTCCGACCTGCTGGCCATCCACAGGATCCACGGCGCGGCCGATCACCCTTCCAGGAGCCCGTACTAGCCTTTTTCGGCCCGGGCAGCCAGGACGATCCCCGCAAGGATGAGCGCACCGCCTGCAGTTTTCCAGGCAGTCAGGGTTTCTCCGAAGAAGATCCAGGCCAGGAGGGTGCTTCCGATCGGTTCTCCGAGGAGGCAGACGGCGACCGTGCTGGCAGAGAACCAGCGAAGGGCCCAGTTGTAGGAAGAATGGCCGATCACCTGGGGGATGAGCGCCATCCCGGCGAAGGCCCACCAGGTCGGCGCCGAAAAACCGGTGAAGGGGGTTTTCGAGGCGAGGACCAAGATCCAGAGGAGGATCCCGGCGGTCCCGTAACAGGTCGTAACGTAGGCCAGGAGGGAAAGCCGGGGGCGAACGTTGCGCCCCAGCATGATGTACAGGGCCCCTGAAAATCCTCCCGCCAGCGCAAGCGCGTCTCCGAGGAGGGCTCTGCCCCCGAGGGCGAAATCGCCCGCACCGATCAGGATGCCCCCCGTGAAGCTCAGGGCGATTCCGGCGATCGTCGCCTTACCGGGTCTTTCCCCGGTCACGAGGGGGGTCATGATTCCCACCCAGAGCGGGATGGTTTCCACGAGGACGACGCTACTAGCCACGGAGGTGTACCCCAGGGAAGCGATCCAGGTGGCAAAATGCACCGCAAGGAAAAAACCGGCTCCCAGGACGGCCAGCCAGTCCCGGCGGTCGAGGCCGGAAAGCTCCTTTGGGCATCTCCATGCGGCAAAGGGAGCGAGGAGCAGGGAAGCCAGCCCGACCCGATAGGCGGCGATCGTCAGGGAGGGGGCATCCGCCGCCCGGGCGAAGATCGCTCCGGTGGAGATGGCCGCAATGCCGACGGCGAGGGCGAGGACGGGGTTGAGCACGGGTTTTCCGGATTCAGCCATGGCACCAGTTTAGCATGGATTTCCCCTTGCGCCCCCGCGACGCAATGTCCATAATGGCCATTCGGGAGGGGGTGAGGCCATGGAACAGAACCGAGGGAAAGCCCTCGCGGCGGGGATTGCTGCCGCGGTTTCCTGGGGAGCCTCCTTCGTGGCGATCAAGGTGAGCCTGCGGACCCTTTCCCCTCTCCCGCTGGTCTGGCTTCGGTTCGGGCTCGGCGTGGCCGTCCTGTTCCTTTTCGCTGCGCTGCGGGGCGAAAAGGACCCGCTAACCCTGAAAGAATGGGGGCTGGTTGTCCTTCTCGGCTTCCTGGGAGTGCCTTTTCATCACCTCATCCAGAGCACCGGGCTGAAAACCGCCCAGGCTGCGACGTCGGCCTGGATCATCTCCAGTATGCCCGTCTTCATCGCCATCCTGGGGACCCTTTTCCTTGGAGAAAAGATGACCCCCAGGAGGTGGACCGGCCTTGCCCTGGCGGCCGCCGGAGTGCTTCTCGTGGTCACTCGGGGAGATCTCGGGAGGCTTCTGATGAAGGATCCCGGCTCGGTGGGGGACCTGCTCGTTCTCCTGAGCGCCCTCAACTGGGCCGTTTTCAGCGTGCTTTCGCGAAATTTCCTGAAGCGGCACCGACCGGCACCGATGATGCTCCGGGTCATGCTTGCCGGCTGGCTTATGACGACCGCCCTTTTCGTGGGGGTGGGCAACCTCGGTTCGGTTTTCCGGCTGGACTTCCAGGGATGGGTTTGCGTCCTTTTCCTGGGGGTTTTCTGCTCGGGCCTGGCCTATGTCTTCTGGTACGATGCGCTCAAAATCCTCCCCGCCTCGCAGGCGGGCGTCCTGATGTACCTCAATCCGCTATCTGCCACCCTTGTGGCAGTTTTCGGACTCGGCGAGCCCGTTTCTACTGCCATGGTCCTGGGTGCGGGCCTGATTTCCGTCGGAGCCTGGCAGGTTAACCGCTGATCCGGACCTTCGCTCGCTTGACCGTCTCGACCAAAAATGGCCGGGCATTTGCAGGAAGAACCTCGAGGATGTCCGGGAAGGCGTAGGTATCGCGCCGGGTTCGGATGAACCGGACCCTAGCGGGGGGGGAATCGACGTGATAGGTGGTTCCCGCCGGCACCTGGGCGGTGAGGATTTTTTCCAGTGTTTCCCTGCGGGCAGCCCGGGCCTCGCTCCTGGACTGGAGGGAAAGGGCCGCGGAAAGCAGGGAGCGAATTCCTCCCCCTTCGGCCTCCAGCGCAAGGGCTTCCCCCTCGGCCTGGAGAGCCTCCTCTTCCTCGGGGTTCCACTCCACGAGAACCTTCTTCGCCCTCCTGGAAACGACGAACCCCATCTGCCGGGCGTTTTCCGCCAGGTCCCTCCGGCGCTTCAGGTAACGGCGCAGCCTCTTGGTGTTGAGTCCCGGGATTTCCTCGTCGGTTCGTTCGGCAAAGCTCTCGATCTCCTTGAATCCATGCCCGGGGTGAATGAGGCAGGCCATGCTGTCCTCGAGCTTTTCCCGGAGTGCGGCATCCCTGGCTTCCTCGACCGCGATCCCGGCCAATTCCTTGACCAGCCCGTCGACCTCTTCTGCCGACAGGGGCCGGTGAGCGGGGGAAGAGAAGCTTTCCTTTTCGCGGTTTTCGATGTCGATGAACTCGACCTCCGGGTGTTCCCACTGCCGCCCTTTCAGGATCGGCTCCGCGAAGGAGTCGCCGAAGACGATCCTGCCGATGTTGATGGCCGCGTTGATGTCCCGGTGGATCGCCGCACCCGTGGTGCTGTGGTACTCCTTCCGGGTCAACCGTCCCGTCGCGTATTCCCTTGCTCGGTTTCTTTTCCCCGCCACCGGCTCCATGCCCAGGGCGTCGATCCGGCTGGTGTTTGTCTCGTCCACGAGGTGGACGTCGATCCTCGCCAGGGCGCAGCGGAACCGCAGGGTGCTCAAGAGGTGAAGGCTCAGGTTCAGGAGAGGGTTGTCCCGTAGGGCCCTTGGGCGAATCGAAAAAGGGTTTCGAATGGAACGGGTGCCGATGGCGATCGAACCGACCTGCCATTCGAGGCACTTCCGCAGGACCAGGTCGCAGGTGGCATCCACGCAGGCCGCGATACGCCCCACCTCGGCATGGAACTTTTCGGGATCGGACTGCATCGATCGCCGCGCCCGATCGATGGCTACCCGGTCGACCGGGTTTTTCACAAGGACTGCCCGGGAAAGGGGTGCGTTCGAAATCATGGCGAAAAGGTAGGTGTCTCCGATGTCAATCGCCAGGGCTCTCTCCCTCTGGTTCGCTTCCACGGTCATCGCCTCCCCCCGAAAAAGAAAAGGCGGCAGGGAGAAGAACCCCCTGCCGCCGTGAGAGCGGATATTCCTTGCGATTGGATTGTCCTGGAAAACCGGCTGCCTCCGGGTTCCTGCATCAGCTTTCCCCCCGCGGCAAATTTTCCTTCCTACCTGTCATTTTAGACCTATGCCAGCCTAAAGACAAGGAAAAGGGCAAACTTGAAACGGAACCGAAACAAAAATGGAGCCTTAGGGTTTCATGTTGTGGCGGTCGGAGAGGGCCCGGTCGATGTCCCTTATCGTGGCTCGAATTCGCGGGCGAAGGAAACGCCAGGCCTTCGTGAGAAGCAGGCCGGAAAAACGGGGGGTCGACCGGGTCGAATCCATCCGGGCCGGTTCCTCAAGGACGATGGCCTTTGATTTCGAGCGGGCGAGGATCTGGCTGGGGTAGACGCTCCGATGCCCGGAGATGAGGAAGGCGACGACACAGCTGACCGCGCCCAGGGGGGCCGCCTTCGCCCCAAAAAGCTCGATGCCCATGACCATGGCTGCGATGGGTGTGTTGGCGGAGGCAGCCAGCACGGCCACGAGTCCGATTCCTGAAAAGAGGGCCCGGTCCAGGCCGAAAAGGCTGGCAAAAAACGATCCGGAGGTTGCACCGACAAAGAAGGTCGGGGTGACGATGCCGCCGCTCCCGCCGCAACTCAGGGTGATAGCGGTTAAAAGCGACTTGACCAGGAAGGCTGCCCGTGGAATCGGGTCCCCGGCCATGGCGGCATTGATCGTGTCCATGCCCAGGCCGAGGTAACGGCTTCCCGTCACTGCGGTCACAGCGAGGAGAAGAAGGCCTCCCGCCAGCGGTTTCGCCAGGGGATGGACCTTCCATTTCCTGAAGAGACCTTCCCCGAGCTTCAGCATCTCGATGTGAAGGAGCGAAACCAGGCCGAAAAAGACCCCGGCCCCGATCGTCCAGGCGAGCACGTGTCCCGAGGTGTCGGGGATCAGGAACAGGGGCTGGGCCCCGTGGACGACGCCCCAGTGCATCGACACGAGGTAGGCCGTTATCCCGCTCACTAGGGATGGCAGGAGGACGTCGGTGAACATCTGCCCGACGTAGAGGACCTCAACACCGAAGATGGCTCCCGCCACGGGTGTGCCGAAGACCGCCGCGAAGCCCGCGGAAATACCGCAGACAACAAGTTTCTTGCGATCCAGATCCTCGAAGCGGAAAAGGGAGGACATAACGGACATCAGCCCGGCGCCGATCTGGGCGCAGGGACCTTCCTTCCCGGCCGAGCCGCCTGCCGCGAGGGTGATGATCGTTGCGACGAGCTTGACGGGCACGACCTTGAAGGCGATCCGTCCCTGCCGCTGGTGTATCGCTTCGATGACCTTCTCCGTGCCGTGCCCGGAGGCGTCCGGGGCCAGGTGCCTGACGATGGCGGCGCTGGTGACCAGCCCGATGGGCAGGAGGGCAAAGCGCCAGGAAGGGAGTCCGCTGACGAAACCGATGCTCCATTCAAGGGCGAGGAGGAAAAAAGAGGTCGCAGTTCCGACGACTGCACCCGCAAGGACGGAGAGCAGGAGCCACTTGGCGAGGCTGTAGGAAAGGACGGCGAGTTCCCTGATGTTGCGGTCATCTATCACGGCGGGATGTCACTCCATTGGTCGGCCCCGCACGCGAGACTCTCCGAAATGCGCGTCGGCAATGGGAAAAATCGGCAAGGGCCAAGGTTTTTCCGGGGAGCCAGCCTATCGTAGGAAAGGCGGGAATGCATGTCAACCTCAATTTCCGGATTTTTTATTTCAGGCCGGTTCCCCGGCGGCCGGCATTTTCCCTCGCAAGGATCCCGACGGCTTCTAGGCAGAGATCGATTTCATCCTCCGTATTGAAGAAACCCGGGGAGATTCGCAGGGCTCCCTGGGGGAAGGACCCCAGGGTCCTGTGGGCGGTCGGCGCGCAGTGCAAGCCGGGTCGGGTCTCGATTCCCCAGCGGTCCGACAGTTCCAGGGCGGCACGTCCGTTGTCCAGGTTCGCGAGGTTGAGGGCAAAAACGGGAAGACGGCTTTCCATCGTCCGTCGCCCGTAGAAGCTGATCCCGGGAATTTCAAGAAGACCCGTGAGCAGCCTTTCCCCCAGCTCGTCCTCCTTTCGGCGAATCGGTCCGATACCCGTCTCCTTCAGCCAGTCCAGGGCAGCCAAGAGGCCTGCAAGGCCTGGAAGGTTCGGCGTTCCCGCCTCGAACTTGTCCGGAAGCACCGAAGGCTGAATTTCTTCGTGGGAAAAGCTTCCCGTACCGCCCTCGATGAGGGGCCTGCATTCCGAGGCAAAATCTTCCCTCCAGAGAATTCCGCCGGTACCCTGGGGACCCAGGAGTCCCTTGTGCCCGGTGAAACAGCAGGCGGCCAGGTTCCATCCCTTGGCGTCGACCGGAATAACCCCGGCCGTCTGGGCTGTGTCCAGCACGAGGGGGACGCCGGCGGATGCGCAGAGGGGGGCGAGCCGGTCCAGGTCCTGCACCGTTCCGCAGACGTTGCTGGCGTGGGACAGGACGACCAGGTCGAGTCCCTTTTCCAGCGCCCCGGCAAGTGTTCCGGGTTCGAGGACGCCTTCGGCCGTGCAGGGCATCACGGTGACCGACACCCCCTCGCTTTCCAGGCGCCTCAGGGGGCGCATGACGGCGTTGTGTTCCATCGAGGAGGTGGCAACCCTCATGCCCGGTTTCAGGAAGCCCTTGAGTACGATGTTCAGGGACTCGGTTACGTTGGCCGTGAAAGTCACGTTTCGAGGGTCCGCATCCGGCCCTCCGAAAAGGGAAGCGATTTCCATGCGGCAGGTCGTCACCATGTCGAGGGTGCTGAGATCCCGCCGAGAAGCGGACCCTCGGGCAAGGTTGGCCCCGCGTCCCTCCAGGAAGGCAGCCATGGCAGTTGCCACGCAGCTCGGCTTCGGCCACGTGGTGGCCGCGTTGTTCAAGTAGTGTGCGTCCATGGATTCCATTTGTTCTCCTTTCTCGAGGAGGGACTCAGAAGCGGATGGTTCCTGAGCCCTTCCGGAACTGGCCGATCCTGCAGGAATTCGGGGCGCAGCCTGCCCGGCAGAGATCCAGCAGGGCATCGGCTCGTTCTGGATCGACAGCCAAGAGCAGTCCCCCGGAGGTCTGGGGGTCGAAGATCAGGTCCTGGTTTTTCAGGGGCAGCTTTTCGAGCCCGTCGATCCTGGGTGAATAAAGCTCCCGGTTACGGTAGGCACCCGCCGGGATCAAGCCCATATCGGCCACCTGCAGGACGCCTGGGAAGGCCGGGAGGGCCTCCGGATCGAGAATGCAGTCCGTTTCGTTCCCCGAAAGCATGTCGAGGAGGTGCCCCGCCAGGCCGAACCCCGTCACGTCCGTGCAGGCATGGATCGCGAGGTGGAGATCGTCATCGAGGTGCCGTGGGAGATCGTTGAGCTGCCCCATGGAGTCGAACACCGGCTTCGTCTCGATCAGATCCGCCATTTCTGCCTTGACCGCGGTGGTGCAGAGGCCGGTTCCCAGGGGTTTCGTCAGGACAAGGACGTCCCCGGGCCGGGCCCCGGACACGCGCCAGATTCGGTCGCGACGGACCTCGCCAAACACCGCGAGGCCGTATTTCGGCTCCTCGTCCTCGACGCTGTGTCCGCCTGCCAGAACAGCTCCCGCCTCCGTCACTTTCGCTTGTCCTCCCCGCAGGACGGACTCCAACAGTTCGAGGGGTTCGCAGTGAACGGGGAACCCCACGATGTTGAGGGCCACGAAGGGCCTTCCCCCCATGGCGAAAACATCGCTCAGGGAGTTGGCCGCGGCGATTTGCCCCCAGAGTTCCGGGTCGTCCACGATGGGGGTGATGAAATCCAGTGTCAGGATCCCGACACGGTTTTCGTCGATGGCCCAAAGAGCCGCATCCTCCCCGTGGTCCCAGCCCGTGAGGAGGCGTCCGCCGGAATCCGATTTCAACGATTTCAGCAGTTTCTCAAGGTCCGCCGGACCGATCTTGGCCGCTCAGCCGCTGGTCCGTGCCATTTCCGTCAGCCGTCTCACGGGAACGCCTCCTTTCGGGCTTTCGAGTTCCTCTATCTCCACCTATTTCTCCAGGGTGAGCCTGAAGCCTCCCTGTTCGGAATCCTCCCAGGTTCCCTTCCATCCCATGCGGGCCGCAAGCCGCAACACGTTTTCCCTGGAAGTGACCGTGTCCACGAGGACTTCGACCGTTCCTTGCCCTGTGGATTCCAGGGCAGCCTTGGTTTCCAGGACGGGTTGAGGGCAGGAAAGGCCCCGGGCGTCCACGAGTATCTTACCAGTCATGACCGAATCCCTCCCTAGGCGGACACGCGTCCGCGGTTGAAGAAGCCCACGGCCAGGCAGAAGATCATTCCCGCCGCGAAGGCCGTCGCTGCATACGGGCCAGGTCCTTTCGGGCCGCTTGCGAAGCCGAAGTTGTGGGCAATCCCCGCTCCCACGATCAGCCCCATGACGAAGAGGGCCGCGTCGTTGTCTCCTTCGCCGCTCATGATGAGCTGGCGCCCCGGGCAGCCGCCTGCCAGGGTAAAGGCCAGCCCCGACAGGAGCATCCCGAGGAAGTTCCAGAGGGCGTTCGTGTGGGCTACGGGTTGTCCGGTAAAACCGAGCTTGAACTGGCCCAGTGCGACGTTGGTGGCGATTGCGGCGGCCATCAGGGCGAGGATGCCGTAGAAAAGGTGCGGGTCTTTCAGCATGAACAGGTCGCGCAGCGCGCCGACCGTGCAGAAACGGCTGCGCTGGGCCATCCACCCGATCAAAAGTCCCACGCCCAGCGCGATAAAGGTCGGGGCGTGCATGGATCCGGGTCCCTGTGCGGAGAAGAAGATCGGGCCGGCGGGGAGCCCGGCGGCGTCACGGCCGAACTGGGGAGCCAAAATCAAGAGCACGAGGAGGATCACGGAAAAGGCGGGCATGACCAGCCCGGAGGCCTTCGCCGTGGGGGCGCTGCGTCCCAGGTTGAAGCCGTTCCAGAGAAAGGCGATGCCGATCCCGACCCCGGAAGCCAGGCCCGCGATGCCCCACAGGGAGTTCAAGTCACCGCCCGAAAGGCGGAGATAGGCCCTCCAGGGGCAGCCCAGGAAAATCAGAGCCCCGACCATGGCAAAGACCCCGAGGAAGAAGCGGATAATTGGTGCAGAGCCGGCCCTGGGCCGATACTCTCGATAAAGGACTGCCGAAATGAAGCTCCCGAGGATGAAGCCCGCGATTTCCGGCCGAAGGTACTGGACGACGGCCGCCCGGTGAAGCCCGAGGGCCCCGGCGATGTCGCGGCCGAAGCAGGCGACGCAGATCCCCATGTTCCCCGGGTTGCCGAGGAACACGAGAACAGGGGCAAGGATCCCCACGACCGCTCCGGTCAAGGCAGGGCCGAAGCGGGACATCAGGAAACGGTTGAGCAAGGACGATGCACCTCCCTGTGAGATTTGTACTTGGGCAGGGAGCATGCCGCTATGAACCGCAGGCGGTTGTTTTTTCAGGCCGAATGGGGTGCGGAAATCCTCAGGAAGGGGTGGTGACAGGGGAAAGGGAACACCGCACCGACGTGCGCACACCGTGCGCACCACCGATCCGGCTTCACCGGCAAGCGATTCTGCGGATCATGCGATGCCCTCCCCTCGTGGAAAATGGAACAAACTTCATTCTATTGGCAGCGGGGAAACCCTGTCAAGCTTGCGGTGCGGTCGCCTCCGAGGAGCATTCTGTGGGATAATAAACTCTCGTCCGGAAGGGACGTCAGAGGACTTCAAGCGTGAAGAACGAGGAGGAAAACGATATGGATGCCTTTCTGGCGGGCTTTGCCGCCCTGACCGTCAAGCAGGCGGTCATGCTGGCGATCGGGGGCCTGTTGCTCTACCTCGCCATCGCGAAGGAATACGAACCCGCCCTGCTCCTGCCGATGGGGTTTGGAGCGATCATGGTGAACATCCCGCTGTCAGCGGCGGTGACCCACATGTTCGACGGAAAGCTGCAGGAAGGGGCGCTGAGCCTTCTCTTCAACCTGGGAATCGCAACCGAGCTCTTTCCCCTCCTGATCTTCCTTGCGGTGGGAGCCATGATCGACTTCACACCGCTTTTTCTGAACCCGCTGATGTTCCTCTTCGGCCTCACGGCCCAGGCCGGGATCTTCCTGACGATGGGGCTGGCGCTCTTCCTCGGCTTCGACGTCCGGGAGGCAGCCTCCATCGGCATCATCGGTGCGGCCGACGGCCCAACTTCGATTTACGTCGCATCAAAGTTCGCCCCCCACCTCCTGGGACCGATCTCGGTCGCCGCCTACTCCTACATGGCCCTCGTTCCTTTGATCCAGCCGCCGGTGATCAGGGCACTCACCACGAAGGCCGAGCGCCGGATCCCCATGGTCTACCGGGAAAGGGAGATTCCCCGGTCGCTGAAGGTCGGTTTTCCGATTGCGGTCACCCTGCTGGCAGGTTTTTTTGCTCCCGCTTCGGTGGCTCTCATCGGGTTTCTGATGTTCGGCAACCTCATCCGGGAAAGCGGGGTCGTCGACCGGCTCTCGAAAGGGGCGCAGAACGAACTGGCCAACATTGTCACGCTCCTCCTTGGCTTGGCCATTTCGACCACCCTCGCGGCCGACCGCTTCCTCCAGCCTACGACCCTGGTCATCATCGCCATGGGCCTCGTGGCCTTCGTCCTGGACACGGCGGTTGGAGTTCTTTCCGCCAAGTTGCTGAACTTCTTCAGGAAGGAAAAGGTGAACCCGATGCTCGGAGCTGCCGGGATCTCGGCCTTTCCCATGTCGGCCCGGGTGATCCAGAAACTGGGACAGAAGGAGGATCCCCAGAACTTCCTGCTCATGCACGCCGTCAGCGCAAACGTTTCCGGGCAGATCGGGTCCGTCCTTGCCGGGGGCCTTCTCCTGGCGATTCTGGCATAGGAGGGATTGGATGCAGGTCATCGACATCTACAAGATGAACCTTTTCCCGGATTTCCGCCTTCTCGCGGGCAGCGGGGGAGTCCTGAACCCAATCAACACCATCACGGTTTTCGATTCTCCCGATATCCATAAATGGCTCAGGGGAGGAGAGCTGCTCATAGGCAACGCGTACATCTTCAAAGACCACCCGGAGGAACTCGAGAGTTTCCTCCGAAGGATCCGGGAACATGGTGCTTCCGCCCTGGGGATCAAGCTCGACCGTTTTTTGACGGAGCTTCCCAAGCGAATCCTTGAAGTGGCCGACGAACTTGAACTCCCTCTTATTCTGATTCCTTTTACCTATCGGTGGGCAGATATCATCGAGGTGGTCCAAAGGCACCTCAATACGCCACAAGCCGCTAGCCAGGAGAAGGGGGCAGAAATCAAATTCCTGGAGGACTTTCTCGAGCCGACGGAATTGGCCTATGCCCTTGCAAGGGAATTGAAGCATGCCGTTTGCGTAAATTGTCCTTCCCTGGACCTTCGCCTCTTTGTGTCCGATGAGGGAACGGCTCTTCCAATCGAGGAAGCGAACGCTTACCTCGAGGCGGAGATTCTCGCCGAAGATCAATTGCCCCCCCATGGAACGATCCAGGTGACGAGAACCACGAGGAACGTTCCTCCAGAAACGGTGAGCGCGGTCTACCGTTCTACAGGACAGGCAAGGACGGAGGTTCACCTGATCCTGAATCCGGAGGAAAAGATCCCTTCGCTGAGACAGGAGCGGCTGGCTATGCTTGTCCTGAACCTGGTTCGTTCCTTCGCGCTTGAGAGAATACTGGGAAACCAGGTCTCCACGGGGTCACAGACAACATTCCTGGAAAAACTTTGCCTCGGGGGGTTCTCGGATCAGAAAATCGCATTGCAAAGGGCTTTGTCCCTTGGTCTAAAGGTTCCGGAACCGTGTTTTGTGACGATTCTTAATCTCACCGATTTCAGGGAATCCCCTGAAAAAGGTGAGGAAGAGTCGTTCGTGTTCCATATCGGCCACTTGAGAGTTTCAATAATCCCCTGGTCTGAGAGGGAACAGCATTTTGAGAAAATTACTGAAATCTGCAAAAAAATGAAGATCTGGGGGGTTTTCGGAAGAAAGGCAGAGAAATTGATCGAGATTCAGGATTCTTACCTGGATTGCAAGAAGTCTATTGCAATTCTTCGAAATACATTCCTGCCCCCGGGTGCCTACCCTCACGAAGAAGCCGTGTTGTTTTCACTTTTCAGGAAAATGGCGAAATCAGGGGAAGGAAAAGTCCTGGTCAAACGCTACTGGCAGCCGCTTCTGGACTTGCCGGATGAGAATCGAACCCTGAAGCCTGTTCAGGTCATCGAAGCCCTGGTGAAAAACGGCTTCAATGCAAAGAAATCCGCCATGGACCTTCATGTCCACTACAATACGGTCCGAAATTACATTTCTGAAATCCAGGATTCGATCGGGCTGGACTTCAACGAACCGCTGGATGTCTTGATGCTGACGATCTGTTACCTGCTTGCGCAAGGACAAGAGGATGGCAAAAGGTTGTTCTCAAATGCTTTCTAGGACGGGAGAGGGATCGAAGTGAAGAAGAAAACCCTTCTGGCGGTGGCCTGGTTGGTACTGGGGATCTGTCTAGCTCCAGCTTCTGCTTCGCAGAAAGCGGCCAGTTTGAGCAACGACCCTGGCGGCTTCAGGGGAATCGAATGGGGAAAGCCTCTAGCGAGTTTCGAGAAAATGATTCCCTACGAGGTGACTCCATATACCAACGAATTTTATCACTGGAGAGTCGACGGTTTCGGGTATGCGGATCGTTTCTTCGATGACGACTGGAAAAAGCCGCTCATGGATGGGAAAAGGGAAAATTACGTTCGTGAAGGCGAGTCTCTGCTTTTTTACGACGTTCCCCTGATCCGGATCGTGTATTCGTTTTCCAATGGAAAGTTATCTGACGTGACTCTGCTTTTTAAAGGAGACGAGAACTACCTGGCGATGGAAAGGTTGGCCGAAAAGCTTTTCGGCCCAACGGTTGTAACGAAATGTCCTCCAGTCCTGGGAGCAGTCGGGCGTTTGCAGACCGATCGCTTCTGGCAGGGAAAGAAAACCCTGATCCACTTGCGCTGGGATCACCTTCTTTTTACCGACAAGACGTTCGGGTTCCTACAGCTTAGATCCAGGACGGACACGTAAAAGAGACAGGCGGGCAGAGGACGTTCCGCCCGCCTGTCTTCCAATGCGGAATGACTGGGTTGTTCTAGAAGAGAAGTTTAAGAAGGGTTTCGAGGAGGATGTTTGCCCCCATCTCGATATCGGACCAACGGGTATTTTCTTCCGGAACATGACTCCTCCCGTTGATGCTTGGAACGAAAATCATCCCGATCGGGGCGATGTCCGCAATCAGGCAGGCGTCGTGCACGGCCCCGCTGTTCATCCTCCGGTACCGGGCCTGATGTTTTTGGGCAGCCCACTCGATGAGATTCGTCATTTCCCTGTTGATCTCGATTGCCCTTGATTCTCCGACAAGCGCCATTTCACAAAGCAGGTTTCGTTTTTTGGCAACGGCTTCCAACTTGGACCGGACTTTTTCGACCACCTCGTCCATGCCCTGTTGGGTTACATCCCTCGCATCGAGAGAGAATCGGACTTTTCCTGGAATGATATTCGATACGTTGGGTTCACAAAAGATCCGGCCAACGGTGCCGACAGCGCTTCCCGTAGCGCATTCCCTGGCTGCCGCTTCGGCTTCCAGGATGACTTCTGCTGCGCCGGCAAGAGGATCCTGCCGGAGTGTCATGGGAGTCGCACCGGCATGATTCGGAACGCCTTCAAGGCTGAGGGAATAGGCACGAATTCCTGCGATCGCCTCTACGATGCCGATCTGCAACTGTTCGGAATCAAGAACCACGCTTTGTTCGATATGGAGTTCAACCATGGCCTTCAGGTCACCGGGTTTCAATGTGGATTCCGGGAGTTTCTCCGGGTCAAGGCCGATGGATTTGGCTGCTTCATACATGGAAGTCCCTTCGAGATTCTTGAGCTTCCGAAGGTTCTCGATCCCGTACCTGCCGACCATGGCTTTGCTTCCGGCGGTAGTCGATCCGAAGTTCGACCCCTCTTCCTCGACGAAGACAACGACATCGTAGGGATGAACGGGCGTGATCCCCTCTTCCCTTAAAACCCGGGCAACCTCGAGAGCTCCGACGGTGCCGACCAGCCCGTCGAACATCCCGCCGTGCAGGACGGTATCGATATGGGAACCGCTCATTACGGAAGGAGCTGTCGGCGAACTGCCTTCGATCCGGGCGATCATGTTTCCGACCGGGTCGACTCGGTAGGGCATGTCCAGCTCCTTGAACTGGGAAATTAGGTATTCCCTAGCTTTCAGATCTTCCTTCGAGTAGGAAAATCTGGTGTAGCCTTTCCCCGGTGTCGCATTGTAGCTGCAGATCGTTTCGATATCTTTTCGGATCCTTTCGATGGAAACCTGCATTGTCGGACTCCCTCCCCTTGCGGTATTTTCCAGTGAGCTAACCTTTCTTCGCTTTGTTGCGAAGCAGTTCCCTCATCTTCATGAGGCCCCTGAGAATCGTCATGATCCCTCCAACGAAGATGGCAAGGACACACAGCAACAAAACCCAGAGCCACAATGTCCCCATTGGTTTTTTGCCCCCCTAGCGAGTTGCGAGTGAAAACTCTGGGTAGAATTCTAAGTTCTCTGCTTCGATCCAGGGCTGTTACCTGATGACAAGAAAAGCGAAAAGCTTGTGAAGGCTTAACAGGGCTTGATCAAGCCCCTAAAGTGCTGTAAAAAGGTCGTCTGAAAAAGGCGGCAATCGGTGGGAAGACAAAAAAGCCACCGGGACTTCGGTTACAGTGTAGTC
>JALHIN010000025.1:0-25915 GCA_022839995.1 Synergistota bacterium | reverse complement strand
ACTACACTGTAACCGAAGTCCCGGTGGCTTTTTTGTCTTCCCACCGATTGCCGCCTTTTTCAGACGACCTTTTTACAGCACTTTAGGGGCTTGATCAACACGGATAAACGCGGAATATAGATCCGTGCACAAGATGTGTAGGATCGTTCGTTTTGTAAAGCCCCTCCGGCTGATGTTTCAGCAGGAGGGGCGGCATCGGCGTCCGAGGCTGGATTGGAATACAATGGGTTTTAGGAAATGTCAGAAGGGAGGACGATGAAAAAATGGACATCCTGTTCCAGCGGCGGAGCATCCGCCGATACCAGAACCGTCCCGTGGAAGAACCGCTCGTGGAATATTGCCTGAAAGCCGCCATGGCGGCTCCCTCGGCCCACAACCAGCAGCCCTGGGCCTTCGTGGTCATCGACGACCGGGATCTCCTGGATGCAATCCCGGGGTTTCATCCCTACTCCCGGATGCTTTACGAGGCTCCGATGGCCATCCTCGTCTGCGGAGACATGAGAGAACTGAAGAGCCCGGAATTCTGGCCGCAGGACTGCGCGGCGGCCGTGGAGAACATCCTGCTGGCAGCCTGTTCGAGAGGGCTGGGATCGGTCTGGATGGGGGTTTACCCGAAGGAACCCATCATGCAGGGGTTCAGGAAGCTGCTCGAACTTCCCGAACACCTGGTTCCCTTTGCGCTGGTGGCCCTGGGTTACGGGGCGGAGGAGAAGGGACCTTCCGACCGGTATGATCCGGGCAGGGTCTACCGGAACGTGTGGAAGGGCGAAAACCGCTAGGGTGGCCGACAGGAACGGATCGGTTGCCGGGAGGGGAGGAACCGGTGCGGTTCTCTCCCCCCGATTGTTTTACTCGAGCTCCCGCCTGCTTTTTACCAGGACTCGGTCGAGCCGGTTCAGCCACCCTACGAGGAACCGCCTTTGGGAAACAGAACGGGACGCAATGTCCAGCAGGGCGGCAGACCTTACCGCTACCGCGATCCGGGCGGCCCGGACCCGCCAGTTTTCGGGCAGCTTTCGGGCGGCTCGAACGGAAAGGGGCCCGATGATCCCGTCTTCAGCAAGGGGCGGGTCGGCCCCAAGCAGGTTCAAGGCCCTCTGGAACTGGCGCGAGGCCGCGTTGGTTCCCATGTGGACGGCCGCGTCAAACACGGCCAGGTCGAGGGGTTTTGGCAGGTCCTGGCATCGGCAGGCGTTCCAGTAATAGGTCCGGTAGATCGATGCGGCCACGTCCCGCGTCAGCGAGTCGACCCGCTCCGTTTCGGTGACCCCGTCGCGCCTGGCCCGCTCGAGGGTCCCTTCCGTGATGCCCAGGTTCGTCCGTCCTCCACGGTCCGCCGGATCGTCCGAAAGGCCGCCTTCCGCGTCCAGGACGAAGCTCAGGCAGGTTTCGAATCGGTTCATGTTCTTTCACCTCCGCTTATAAGAGGGGAAGCGGCGGGCGTTTTTTACAAATTGTTGCGGATGAATTTCTCCACGTCGAACTTCCGGCGGCACCCGGAAAGGGTCATGGTCCGGACCTTGCCGAACACCGGGCGTTCCGGCCACGGTCGGTCGTGAACCCCCCCGATGCACCAGGCGATCCCCGCGTAGCCGTTTGGATCCCGGCCGTCCAGTTCGTAGCGGTCGTTCAGGAAGATCGCCGCGGCGAGGGCTTCCTCCGCGGAAGCCGTCCAGGCCAGGATCCTTTTTCCCCAGTACATGCGCAGGTACCCGTGCATTTTCCCGGTCCGGGCCATCTGCAACTGGGCGGCGTTCCAGAGGCGGTCTTCCGTTTCGGCGTTTTCCATCCGGGTCAGGGAGTACAAAGCTTCCCTAGGATCAACACGGTGGCGTTCCAGCGTTTGCCTGGCCCAGGCAGGAAATCCCTCGGTCCTGTCGTAGGCGGGGTTGTAGAAGCAGAAATTGTCGGAGAGCTCCCTCCGGACGATCAGCTCTTCCAGGAAGGCCTTCCGGCTTTCTTCCGAAACGGCCGCTTTCGAGACCTCGAGGGCGACGCGCTGGGGTGAAACCTGACCGAAGTGAAGGTAGGGGGACAGCCCCGAAACCCCTTTCCGGTTTGGATCGTTCCGGTCGACCGCGTAGGAGTCGAGCCGCTGCTGGAGGAATTCCCCCAGGAGGGCCATCCCGGCTTTTGTCCCCGGCTTTGGCTCTGCGACCTCGCCGACCTCCGGCGAAGGAGCCGCACGAAGGAGGGCTGCCTCGAAATCGATTGGCGCCTTGGCTTCCCCCCAGGGGAAAGGGTGTTTTTGCAAGGCTGGGAAATCCGTCAGAAACCGCGGAAGGAGCCGGGTGAGCCTGGGCCTGAGGGTGTAGGCACCGTATTCCGCCTTTTCCGAGGCGGCCCAGCACGGCACGACGTTGTGGGCGTCGACCTCGAACAGCGGGCAGGGCAGGAGACCCGCGGCCTTTTCCTTCCAGGCGCGCTTGACCCGCAGGGGATCGAAGTCCGTCACGACCGCGCCCGCACCGACCTTTCTCGCGAAGGCGTCCAGGGTTTCGGGAGGCGTTCCCTCCAGCAGCCAGAACCGGATCCCCTTGTTTTCCAGGGTAAAGGCCGTTTCGGCCAGGCCCCGGAGCAGGAAGCCGAAGCTCCGTCTCGTGGCTCCGGGAAAGGTGGAGTCCAACACGAAGACGACCCCGAGCGGGACCTTCCCGTCGAGGGCCATCTCCTGGGCGAAAAGAAGGGCCCAGTTGTCCTCGGCCCGCTGGTCACGGCTCATCCAGTAGAGTACCGGCCCGGTTCCCCGCGAGGCGCGGTTCAGGGCCCTGAGGCGCTGCGGATCCAGTCGAACCTCCACGCGGCTTCCCTCCTCCCGTTTCGCTTCCTTCTGCTTACACGATAGCACGAAAAAAGGGGGGGGATGCGCCCCCCCCTCAAGTCCTTTCGGTTCCTATCCTCCGCCCACGAGGGGGAAAATGGCCACGGTGTCCCCTTCGGAAAGGGGGGTGTTTCCCCCTCCGGTGTGCGCGATCGAGCGGCCGTTGACCATGACGATCAGGCGGCCGGAAACCTCGTCGCCATCGAGGGCCTCTTCACGGAAGGCTTTCCCGTAACGTTCGCAGAGCGCCTCGATCAGCTCCCGGACCGTCGCAGCGTTCGGGACCGCTGCCTGGTTCTCCCTCGTCAGGTTGCGAATCGTCGCGAAAAAAAGCACCCGGACCATCCGCTACAGTCTTTCGAGCCCCAGTTCCTCAAGCTTGGCGTCGGTGGGGACTCCGGATTCGTCCCAGCCCCGGGTCTCGTAATAGGCTGGCAGCATCTCGGGCAGCCGGCTGACCTTGCCCTTTGCCGGGCCGGTGGGGATCGGTTCCTTCATCAGGCGGGACGGGATGGTGTCGTCCTCTCGCGTGAAGCCGACGGCCAGGTTGAAGAGGCGCTCGAGGTTCCAGATTCGTTCCCCGGCTTTCATGATGCTTTCCGCGGTGTAGGGGATCCCCGTGGCTGCGCTCATCTGGGCGGCCAGTTCCTCCCCACCGATGGCAAAGGTGGTGAAGAGGCAGAGGCCGCTGGAGTCGAAACTCGCCGTTAGGTCCTGGAAGGCCTTTAGCCAGGCGGGTTTTTCCTCGATGCTGTCCGGGTCCAGCTTCTGGGGCAGCCCCAGGATCTCGGGAGAGGTCAGGTATCCCCGGACGTGACAGCCTCCCCGGTTTGAGGTGGCGTATTCCAGGCCCATCCCCTGCAGGGCCCGCGGGTCATAGGCCGGCATCTCCTGCTTCTTGGCGGTCATGGAGAGCTCGGGATGCCCGTACGCCGAGGCCAGCCTCCAGGATCCGAGGGCCAGCTTGTCGCCGAATCCCTCCCGCATGCCGGTTTTCTTCACCATTTCCACCATGGCGGCGGCGTTCCCGAAGGACAGGTCCATGCCCGTGTCGGCCTGGGTGAGGATGCCCTTCTCGAACAGCTCCATGGCGCAGGCGATGGTGCTGCCCATGGTGATCGTGTCGATTCCCAGCTCGTTGCAGAGGAAGTTGGCCTTGGTGACGGCCGAAAGGTCGGAGATCCCGCAGTCGGCCCCGAAGGACCAGGCCGTTTCGTATTCGGGCCCTTCGCCGGAGCCCGCGAATTGTCCCGTGGTTTTCGAAACTCGGCCGCAGGCGGAGCTGCAGCCCGCGCAGCCCTTCTTCGTCACGAGAAGGGTGGAGGCAAGGGTCTCGCCGGAGATGGCCTCGGCTTCCTCGAAGTGGCCGGTCTGGAAGTTCCGGGTCGGCAGGCCTCCCGCTTGGTTCAGGATGTTCACAAGGACGTTCGTGCCGTAAGCGGGAAGCCCCGCGGACGTGACGGGGTTGGCGGCCAGCTTTTTCCGTGCCTCCGCGACCGCGTTCAGGAACCCGGCCGGGTCGGCGACCTTGACCCCCTTCGTTCCGCGGACCGCGACGGCCTTCAGGTTCTTGGACCCCATGACCGCCCCGACGCCCGACCGGCCGGCTGCCCTGTGCTTGTCGTTGATGACGGCGGCGAAAAGGACGCCTTTCTCTCCGGCAGGGCCGATGCAGGCCACCTTGGCATCCGGGTCCGTCTCCGCCAGGATGGCGTCGGTCGTTTCATGGGTCGTTTTCCCCCAGAGGGCGGAGGCGTCCCGGATTTCCACGGTGTCGTTGTAAACGTAGAGGTAAACCGGTTTCGGGGCCTTGCCCTCGAAGATGATGAGGTCGTAGCCCGCGTACTTCAGCTCGGGTCCGAAGTAGCCGCCCGAGTTGGAAGCCGCCAGGGCTCCCGTCAGGGGTGCCTTGCAGACGACCTCGTAGCGTCCCCCGGAAGTGGCCAGAGTCCCGGTCAGGGGGCCGGTGGCGAACAGCAGGTTGTTTTTCGGCGAGAGAGGGTCGATGGAAAGGTCCTTCACGTCGTCGATCCAGTACTTGCTTCCCAGCCCGCGGGCACCGATGAAGGCCTCGGCGTCCTTCACGCGCAGGGGTTCCTTCCTGATTGTCCCGTCGGTGAGGTTGACCCTCAGGACGTTGCCGGTCCAGCCGTACATCACCCCTTCACCTCCTCGAGCGCCTTGGCCATGGTGGCCGAGAACGCACGCTTGCGCTGCAGGTTGACGGTGTCCGCGGGCAGAAATTCAATGGCCCGGGTCGGGCACCACTTGACGCACTCCGGGTCGCCCCCGCACTGGTCGCACTTGAACGCGGCCTTCGTGACGCGGCTGTAGCTGATGTTGCCGAACGGGCAGGCCATCACGCACATGCGGCATCCGATGCACTTGGCTTTCTCCACGACCACGACGCCGTCCTCGTTGCGGCTCAGGGCCCCCGTCTTGCAGGCAGCCATGCACGCAGCATCTTCGCACTGCAAGCAGGCCATGGGGACGTTCTGTCCGCCCTCGAAGCGGTGAACCGAGATCCGCGAAACCGCGGGTCGAAACTCCCCCTCCTTCTCGATCGAGCAGGCCATCTCGCAGCTCCCGCACCCGATGCACTTCTCGGGTGAGATGAGCAACACCTTTTCCATGATCAGCGCTCCCCCCTTTGGGTATTTGGTTTTTTCGAGCTTTCCGGGGCTGTCTTGCCTTTCGTCCTTCAGATCCCTCCCCCGCCCTCCGGGCCTGGACTGTCACGCACGCAACACCGACAGGCGGCCGGATCGCTCCGGTCGCCCGGTGCAGGGTCCGTCTGCCTGGGACCGGCCGGGCCGAAGGGGCCTTCCTGGATCAGATCCCCCGGTTTGATAGCCTCACCCGCTCCTGCTGGGCTGCCTTGCGGCATCTCGGGCAGAGCCGGGCCGTCTCGGGATCGGTTCCGGCCAGGCGCAGCTGTTCGGGTGTGGCATACCGGTCATGGCAGCGTTCGCACTCCACCAGGTCGAACGTCCGTCCCCAGATGGAGCGTTTCCCGTCCTTTTCCTCCCAGGTGATTCGGCCTGTCGGGCAGACCTCCGCGCACGACAGGCAGCCGACGCAGTCGGCGGAAGCCTCGTGAAAGGGGGTCGTCACCTCCCGCTCCCACCCTCGTCCGGCGAAGGAAAGGGCGCTGGTCCCGTTCGTCGCGCAAGCACGGACGCAGCGCCCGCAGCGGATGCACAACTCGGGCTCGACTCCTTCCGGGACCTTCGGGTTGACCCCGTACTCTGCGAAGAGCGGCTGGAGGGCTGGGGCATTCGGATTCCGGTCTGCGAGCAGCTGCAGGACGAACCGCCTGGCGTCCCGAACGCGTTTGGTGTCGGTTTGGACTTCGAGCCCTTCTTTCGTAACGGGGTACATGCAGGACATCACCAGCTTCGTCCTGCCCCTCTCCGTCACTTCAACCGAGCAGAGGCGGCAGTTGCCCTCGGGCTGCAGCCCATCGTGGGCGCACAGGGTTGGGATTAAGATCCCGGCAGAACGGGCGGCTTCCAGGACGGTGGTCCCGGGTTCGACGGAAAGCCGTTTCCCGTCGATCGTGATCTCGATCATTCCGGGTCCTCCCTTCGTACGGCTGTGATGGCCGAAAACGGGCAGGCTTCGAGACAGGCCCCGCAGGTGACGCAAAGGGCCCTGTCGACCGAGTGGGGGGTGCGGCTGGTTCCCCGGATTGCCCCCGCGGCGCAGGCCTTCCGGCAGGCCCCGCACCCGACGCATTTCTCCGGGTCGATCCTGGGCCAGTACATTCCCCTGCAGACGCCGGCCCTGCAGAAATGTTCCCCTTCGTGTTCGGCGATTTCCTGGGGGAAATACCGGAGGACCGAGAGCACGGGGTTGGGAGCGGTCTGCCCCAGCCCGCAAAGGGCAGTGTCCGCCAGGGTCCTTCCAATCTCCCGGAGCCGTTCCCCGTCTCCGGGTTCCCCCATGCCCGAGCAAAGCCTGTGCAGGATCCGCTGGAGTGCCTTCAGTCCTTCCCGGCACGGGGTGCATTTGCCGCAGGACTCCTCGGCGAGGAAGTCCACGAAATAGCGGGCCACGTCCACCATGCAGGTCCTTTCGTCCATGACGATCATGCCGCCGGAACCCATCATGGAGCCGGAGGCGGTCAGGGCGTCGAAGTCCACCGGCAGGTCGAGGGCGTCTGCGGGCAGGCAGCCCCCGGAAGGTCCGCCGGTCTGGACGGCCTTGAAGGCGCGGTTTTTCAGAACGCCTCCCCCGATATCTTCGATCATCGTCCTCAAGGTGGTTCCCATGGGGATTTCGACGAGACCGGAGTTTTTGACCTTCCCGACAAGGGAAAAAATCTTTGTCCCGGGACTCTTTTCGGTCCCTATGGAACGGAACCATGCGGGGCCGTTCAGGACGATATGGGGGACGTTGGCCCAAGTTTCCACGTTGTTCAGGACGGTTGGGCAATTCCAGAGGCCCCGCTCCGTGGAGCGGATGTATTTCACCCGGGGTTCTCCGGCGCGCCCCTCAATCGAGGCCATTAACGCGGAGGATTCCCCGCAGACGAAGGCTCCGCCTCCCCGGCAGACCTCCAGGTCGAAATCGAAGCCGGTTCCCAGGATGTTCCGTCCCAGCAGGCCCCGTTCCTTTGCCTGGACGATCGCCTGCTGGAGCGCCTTGACGGCCAGGGGGTATTCGGCCCGGACGTAGATGAACCCTTTCCGGGACCCGACCGCGTAGGCGCCGATGATCATCCCCTCCAGCACGCTGTGGGGGTCGCCCTCCATCAGGGACCGGTCCATGAAAGCCCCGGGATCTCCTTCATCGCCGTTGGCCAGGACGAAACGGTGCTTCCCGGGGGCCTTGCGGGCGGATTCCCATTTCACGCCGGTCGGGAACCCGCCTCCGCCCCTTCCCCTAAGCCCGGACTCCTTGATCATGGAAACGATGGTTTCGGGCTCCAGGGAAAGTGCACGCGCCAGTCCGCGGTAGGCCCCGCGGCTCACCGCGGATTCGATCTCGAAGGGATCCACTTCCCCGCAGCGGCCCAGCACGAGGCGATGCTGTCGCGCGTAAAAGGGGATTTCGCCGGAGGTCCGGGCGGGCTGCCTGGTGTTGGGGTCCCGGTACTGAAGGCGGGAAACGATCTCTCCCCGGAGGACCGTTTTCTCGAAGATTTCCGGGACGTCCTCCGGCTTCACCCTTTCGTAGAAGATCTCCCCGGGCTGGATGACGACCAGGGGGCCCCTTTCGCAGAAGCCGTGGCAGCCGGTGCTTTCGGCGGCGAACTCCAGCGGGACGGCCAGGCCCCTCGCGGAAGCCTCGGCTTCGAAGGCCGCTTTGACCCGGGCGCTGCCGTTTGCCAGGCACCCGGTTCCGGCGCAGACGCGAACCCGCCTGGCGCTGGACCGGCCCCGTTCCCGTTCCGCAAGCCCCGCTTGCCATTCTTCCAGGGCTTTCGTGCTAGTCAGCTTCATGGTGGCTCTCCTCCCGGATCAGTTCGGCTACGCGGCCGGGGGTCATCTGCCCGTACACCCGTTCGTTCACGGTGACCACGGGCGCCAGAGCACATGCGCCCAGGCAGTTCACCGTTTCCAGGGTAAAACGAAGGTCCGCCGTCGTTCCTCCCGGCGGGATGCCCAGGCTGCGGGACAGGGCATCCAGGACGCTCGCCGCACCCCGAAGGTGGCAGGCTGTTCCAAGGCAGACCTTCACGGTCTTTTCCCCCTTCGGGGTGAGGCTGAGCGCCTTGTAGAACGTCGCCACCGCGTAGACGCGGCTTTCTGGGATCTGGAGGTGATCGGCGACTAGTTTCAGGGAAGCTCGGGGCAGGTACCGGTACCGGGACTGGATGTCCTGGAGGAGGGGCAGGAGGAAACGGGGATGCCGCGGGGTTGCCTTGAACAGGTCTTGCAGGTCAAAGGCCAGACTTTCAGGCGCTTCGGCCGTCGGAACGGCCTCGGGATTCATGGTCTCCCTCCTTTGGTGTTGGTCGGAAAACGTGAAATAGGAGACATATTTGCATAATGCATTATACCATTTGGCTCTCGGCCCGAGGGGTGTCTGCCAAGTCTTTATTGACGCCTTTATTGCGACAAATCATGAAATTTTCGAAGGAGGGCCTCTGCCCGGGACATCAATTCGCCCCGCATGGCCTCCGGCATCCTGTCCAGCCGCCGGGCCATGAAAAGCGTGCGGGGGTTTCGGGAAAACAGTTCCCTGTGCCGGCTCACGAAGCGCCAGAACAGGGCGTCCCAGTCGGCGCACCAGGGTCCCCCCTGGAAGTTTCCCATGCGGAGCAGGTAGGCCGACCCGCTGCAGTAAGGCTTCGTCGTCATCAGCCCTCCGTCGGCAAACTGGCTCATTCCGAAGACGTTGGGCACCATGGCCCATTCCGTCGCGTCGGCGAACCGGGTCATGAACCAGGCGGTCACGCCTTTCGGGTCGGTTTCGCAGAGCAGGAGGAAGTTCCCCAGGACCATCAGGCGCTCGATATGGTGAGCGTACCCGTGCAGGTTGACCCGGGCCACGACGGTGTCCACCGGAGGCAGGCCGGTTCGACCTTCGGCAAAACCTGACGGCAGCCGGGCGAAATGGGATAGGGCGTTGCTGCCAAGCTGCCGCGGCCCGATCCTGCGGTACATGGCCCTCATGAACTCCCTCCAGCCGGCAACCTGCCGGACGAAGCCCTCCAGCGAATTCACGGGGACGGGCCTTTCCCGGTGCCGGTTCAGGACGGACTGGAGCACCTCGGGGGGGGTCAAAAGCCCGACGTTCAGGGTAGGGCTCAGGGCGGAGTGGAAGAGCACCGGTTCGGTAGCGGCCATGGCGTCTTCGTAGTCGCCGAAGCGGTCCAGCCGGTTTTCCAGGAAATCCTCCAGGGCGTTCTCCGCTTCCTCCCGGGTTTTCGGGAAGCGAAGCGGACCGCCCGGTTCCGCTTCTCCCCAGGCCCGGGGAACCGGGATCCCTTTCGGGAGCCGCCGTCGGTTTTGGGGGTCGAAACTCCACTTGCCGCCCAGGGGCCGGCCCCTCGCGTCGAGCAGCAGGCCGGTTTCCCTGCGGACGGCGCGGTAAAAGTCCGCCATGCGGAAACGCGGTTTCTCTTCGAAAAAGTCGTCCAGCCAGCCGCGGGACAGCAGGAAGGCGGGGGTCTCGTGGAGCACCAGGGTAAGGCCGTTTTCCCTGCAGAAGGTTCGAAGCCGGCTTTCCGCTGCCAGGTTGACGGGATCTGCCGCGTGGAGGACCCCCACCCCGCGGGCGGAAAGAGATTCCCGGAGAGCCCGGCCGGGCCCTTCCAAGCCCTGGGAAATGCGGTCGACGGTGTACCCGCGGCGGTTCATCCGGGCAAGCCATTCTTTTCCGCAGGTCTTCCGGTAAAGGACCGCGGGAGTTTGGCCCGCCTCTTCCAGGAAAAAGACGGGCCTGTCGAACGCCATCGCAGGATGGGGATCGAAGAGTTGGTCCGGGTAGACAAGCGCGCCTTCCCTGTTTGCCGTAGTGCTGGCCATGATATGATAATAAATCAATCTGCAAAATCATAAAGGGGCGGTTTTCCGTGTCGTTGGACTGGATCCTTGGTTTCACCCCCCTTTCCGGTCTGATCCTTGCGGCAGTGGAAGCGGAGTCCCTGGCCCTTGCGGCCGGAGCGTTCTGCGTCCTGAACCTTGCCGTGCTGTTTTTCCTGTTCCTGTTCGGTTCCCCCCGGGCCAGGAACCTCTTCCTCGTCCTGCTGCTTGCCATGTTCCCCGTGCAGGTCCTCTTCATTGGGGTCCCGGCCCGGCTCGCCGTGCTTCACATGATCGTCCTCGGGTCCGCCGCGGGGCTTCTCTGGATCAAGGTGCGCCGCCTGGACGGGGAAAAGCTTCTCTTCCTCGAATTCGTCAGGAAGGTCAACGGGGCGGTCAACTTCGAAGAAGCTTCGGTGCTCGCGGTCCGGTTCATGAGGGACGAGTTCAGGTACCAGGCCGTCTCTGTCTTCCTGGCAAAAGAGGGGAAGGGGTTCCTCGAGCGGGCCGCCTCGGAAGGGTTCCCGGCGGAGATGATCCAGGTCCCGAAAGACGGGAGCGTCCAGGGGAGGGCCTTTCGCACCCGGGAATCGCAGCTCGTCGACGACGTCCTGAAGGATCCCGAATATTTCCCCGGCATCAAGGGTGCCGGGTCGCAGCTTTGCGTTCCCATCCTCTGGAAAAACCGGACCTACGGGGTCCTGGACATCCAGTCGCGTAGGGTCCGGAGCCTGGGAAGACGTGAATTGAGGACCGCGGAACTTTTGGCCGGGATCCTGGGGGAAGCGTTTGCCCGAATGCAGGAAGCGAGCCGCCTTTCGCAGCAGCTGACCCGGACGCGGATCCTGCACGACGTGGTGCAGGAGCTGGCCCGGTCGAGGGACAAGCGGGACATGTGCCAGAAAGTCCTGGGCCTGCTCTCGAGCAAGCTCCTATACCCCGTTGCCAGCATCCTGGCGGTAGAGTCGGAAAACCCCCTTCGGCTGGGCTACCTGGCATCGACGAAGCTTTCCCATTCGGAGCTGAAGAGGTACAGCCGCCAGCTGAACCGGGACGGAGGAGGGCTCGTGACCCTTTCCGCAAGACTGGGAAAGATTCACAACGTCCCGGACGTGAAAGTATTCCCGGAATACCGGAAGGTGGGCTTCGGCGTCGAAGGAAGCCAGCTGGACGTGCCGATCCTGTTCGGCGAGCGCCTCTACGCGATGCTTTCCCTCGAGCGGGAAACCCCGTTCGAGGTGGAGGACGAGGACCTGATGCTGATCCTTTCCCGCCACATGGCGGTTCTCTGGGCCCTGTTCGAGGCCATGGAAAAGCTCGAAACCCAGGCGCTGCAGGATTCCCTCACCGGTTTGGGAAACAGGCGGGCCCTGGAGGACATCCTCAGCCTGGAGGAAGCCCGCCTTGCGCGGTTCGGGGGAACCGTTTCCGTCGTCATGGCGGACCTGGCGAATTTCAAGACCATCAACGACCGTTACGGGCACCTCGTGGGAGACCGGTACCTGAAGGAAACCGCGGAATGCATCCAGAAAAACCTCCGTGCCTGTGACCACGCCTTCCGCTACGGGGGTGACGAATTTCTCCTCCTGCTTCCCGGGACCGACCGGAAGGGGGTCCAGGAAGTGATGAACCGCGTGAAAAGCGAGTGCCGGCTCAAGGGAAACGAGGACCCGGAAGGGATCCTGCTGGATTTCGGGGCGGCCGTCTGCCCCACCGATACCGCAAGCCTCAGGACCGCCCTCCGTCTCGCGGACGACCGGATGTACAAGAACAAGGAAGCCAGGAGGGCAGGGCTGCACCGGGAATGACCGGTTTCCCTTCCCCATTCGGGCCGCTTGATGGTATACTCCATTCCAGACTGGCAAAGGATGGTGGTTTTCCCGTGAGTACGGGTGATTCGCCGTTAAGTAGACACGATAGGGGCGTCGCGGCGTAGCTTCCCGAAAGACGGGAAAACACGCTCGGCGCCCGCCGGGCGTGGACACGTTCACTTCCGATCCACTCCCTTTTTTTCAGACAAAAATTCAAGCGGACGAGGAACGAACGGCATGGTGCAGCTGCTTGCCCGTTTTTCGCCTGTCCGCGTGGAAGGGATGGTGAGGGCATGCTCCAGATCCTCAAGAGTGAAAAGAACACTCTCCGCGAACTCGATCCGGCTTCTTTCGAGAAAGACGCCTGGATCAACCTGATGGACCCCAGTTCCGAAGAGCTGAACACCGTGAAAAAGCTCGTCGGCCTTCCCCTGGACATCCTGACGGCGGCCTTGGACGAAGAGGAAAGCTCGCGCCTTGAAATCGAGGACGAGTACATCCTCGTGATCATCGACGTTCCCCGGAAAAGGGACAACGATCGTTACGAAACCCTGCCCATGGGCATCATCCTGATGCGGGAAACGATCATCACGATCTGCCTCGAGGAAAGCGATGTCCTGACCTGCTTCAACCGGATGACCGCCCGGCTTTTCGATACCGCCAAGCGGACGAATTTCCTCTTCAACATTCTCTTCCGGTCCGCGACGAACTTCCTCCGCTACCTGAGACAGATCAACGTCCGGACGGACGAGATCGAACGCCACCTCCGGAAGTCGATGAAGAACGAAGAACTCTTCCAGCTGCTCGAGATGGAGAAGAGCCTGACCTATTTCTCGGCGTCCCTGCGGACCAACAACATGGTGGTCGACAAGATCCTCAGGCTGAGGAACAACCGCAAGGTGGAGCACCTCATCAAGATCTTCGAAGAGGACGAAGACCTGCTCGAGGACGCCCAGGTCGAGTACCGGCAGGCCATCGAAATGGTCCAGATGTACAGCGAGATCCTCTCCGGGATGATGGACGCCTTCGCCTCCGTCATTTCCAACAACCTGAACATGGTCATGAAATTCCTGACCTCCATGACGATCATCCTGGCCATTCCCACCATGTTCGCAAGCTTCTGGGGCATGAACGTCGGGGTCCCCTGGCTCGGCAGGGCCGTGGGCTTCTGGGCCGTGGCAGGGATCTCGGCCATTGCGACGATCGGGTCGGCCTACGCGCTCTGGCGCCACAACATGCTCTGATTCAGGACACGTCCCGAAACATCGTGCTCACTATCTCGAATGGGGCGTTCCGCATCTACGAATGACGGAGCGCCCCTCCCTTTTTGCCCGCTTTGGACTATGATTCATGAAGGCCCGGAGCCGAAAGGAAGGACGTCCCATGAAGGAAAAACCCCCTGCATGGAAGGTCGCGGCCGCTTTCGCCGCCATTTACGTCATCTGGGGAACCACGTACTTTGCCATCGGCATGATGGTGAAGACGATCCCGCCCTACCTGGGGGCAGGGTCGCGGTTTTTTGTCGCGGGAACCCTCCTGTATGCCTTCCTCCGCCTTCGGGGGACCCCTTCTCCGACCCTGCGCCAATGGGGCTGGGCGTCTCTTGCCGGTCTGCTTCTCCTCGTGGGCGGAAACGGAAGCATCGTCTGGGCCCAGAAGACGGTTCCCTCGGGCATCGCCTCGGTCATCGTCGCCACCGAGCCCCTCTGGATCGTCCTCGTCAGCTGGGTCCTCTTCAGGGGTGGTCGTCCCAGACCCCTTGAAGCTGCCGGCATCCTGGTCGGCTTCGCGGGGATGATGTTCCTGGTCGGTCCCTCCCTGTTCGCTCACGGCCGGGACATCGATCCCTTCGGAGCCGCTCTCCTGGTCTTCGCCACGGTGTCCTGGGCCTTCGGGTCGATGGTGAGCCGACACGCGGATCTCCCGGAGAGCGCCCCCATGGCGATGGGCATGGAGATGGCAACAGCGGGAGCCGTCATGCTTCTCCTGGCCGTCCCGAAAGGGGACTGGGCGCAGTTTTCCCTTTCGGCCGTTTCGCGAGAATCCTTCCTTGGATGGCTCTACCTGGTCGTCTTCGGTTCATGGATCGGCTTCGTTGCCTTTTTCTTCCTCATGCGCCATTGCCGTCCAAGCCGGGCTGCCACGTATGCCTACGTCAACCCGGTGATCGCGATCCTCCTGGGCTGGATAGCCGCGGGGGAACCCGTTACCGCCCGGATTCTCTTCTCCGCTGCCGTCATCCTGGCCTCCGTGGCGGTGGTCGTGACATTCAGTCCGAAAAACTGATGCGAGAAAGGAGCGGAACGCATGAAATCTTCCTGGATCCGATCCAACCCGCTTTTCGCTTCAAACCGCCTGGAAGCGATGACCGACGGCGTCTTTGCCATCGCCATGACGATCCTGGTCCTGGGTCTCGAAGTGCCCTTCCTCCCGAAAGGGGCGTCAGGCCAGGAGGTCAAGGAAGTCCTGCTGGGACTCTCCCTACCCCTTTTCAAGTACGCCATCAGCTTCCTTCTGCTGGGGGCGTTCTGGGTCATGCACGTCCGCCAGGCCCACCACGTCCTGAGGGTTGACGTGCCCTACCTGTGGCTGAACATGGGCTCCCTCCTCCTGGTTACCCTGGTTCCCTTTTCGACCTCCCTGGTGAGCGATTTTCCCGGGATGGACGTATCGGAGGTCTTCTTTCACCTGAACATCCTCGGGATCAGTTCCCTTCTCGCCCTGCAATGGCTGTACGCCACGAGGAACCGTTGGCTGGTCTCCATCGATCTTTCCGAGGAAACCATCGACCTGGACCGTCGCCTGAACCTCGTCATACCGGCGATTGCCATCGTGGGCCTGGCCATGGCCCCGGTGGGGGATTTCGAAAGCAACCTTCTTTACCTCCTGGCTCCCTTCCTGTTCCCACTCCTGCGCCGATTCGCCTGAAGGCCGAAAAACGAGCTCTTGTGTCCGGCGCGCCGTTGTTCTTGACGCACCCCGTCGGATCGGGATATTCTTTCAAAGCTGAACAGCTGTCCGGGTGACGGGAATCCGGTGAAACTCCGGAGCGGCCCCGCCACTGTATTCGGGACGAAACCGCACGCAGGCCACTGGAGGAAGATTTCCGGGAAGGCGCGGGAGTAGGACGACCGAAAGCCAGGAGACCGGCCCGGGCAGGGCTGTCGGCGCGGATGCGAGGGCGTCTGCGCGGCGGGCGGAACACCTTCTCCGTGGGTCCCCCGTTTCATGGCGGCCCAACCACTTTTCCCGGAGGAGGGGTTTCTTTTGCGTGTTCGCAACTGGCTTTCCCGTGTTCTTGTCCCGGTTCTTGCCTGCCTGCCGATCCTCTTCGCATTGCCTGCCTTTCCCGAGGAAACTCCCGTCACGGCTGCTCCCGAGATCGTCACCGGCAGCCGCCTGGCCGAGACCCTCGACGAGGTTCCCGCGCCCACGGACGTGATCACCAGCGCCGACATCGCGTCCAGCGGGGCCAAGTCCCTGGGCGAAATCCTGGACCGGGTCCCGGGGATCGTTTCCCGGATCCGGGCCGGCTCCACGCAGGAGGACAACGTCCTTGTCAGGGGGCTCGTCACAGAGGTCCTCTACCTGCTCGACGGCGTCCCCTACTACAAGTCGAGCCATGTCGCGGGGGCTGCGGCCGTGGACCTTCGCTCCATCCCCGCCGAGTCCATCGAACGGATCGAGATCGTCCGGGGTGCTGCCTCGGCCCTGTACGGTTCTATGGCCGCAGGGGGCGTCATCCACATCATCACGAAAAAGCCCGAAAAGACCGGCGTCTCCGTGAACCTGGAAGGGGGATCCCAGGATTGGAGGCGGTACGGCTTCCGGGCTTCCGCCGTCGGCGAGGCTGCGAGCGTCACCGCCTGGGCGACCCACCGCGAGGAAGGGCGTTCGCGTCTTTTGCTCTACGACGGTGTCCGAAACGACAACCTTTCCTACCGGGAGGACGCCGGGGGCCTGAAGTTCGTTTCCGGGGCCTGGTCGCTCGGGGGGGAGTGGGGTTCGGCCGCCTCGGAGTGGGAGTATGGAACCGAAAAATACCTCTATCGCCAGGAGGACGACTGGAAGCGGCTCTCCCTGGCCTACGACGACGGGACGACCCGTTTTGCCCTCTACCGGCACGAGGGGGACAAGAGGATCTTCGTAACGAGCTACGAGGACACGGCCTGGGGCGCGGAGGTCACGAGGCGCTTCTCGGTGGCCGGCTGGGACGGGAGCCTGGGAGCCGCCTACCGGGACGAGAGCATGGAGGTCTGGGACAACTCCGGGACGGCCCTGGACGGATCGAGGAGCTACCTGGCGCCCTTCGTCGAATTCTCCCGGCCCCTCGGGGAGGTCCTCCTGGGGTTCGGGCTCCGGTACGAGACCTGGAACGTGAAAGACGGCGACGACCCGTCCGAGCTGACCCCGAAGATGTCCCTGAGCTGGCAGGCCCCCGGCGGCAACCTCTGGTACCTTTCGGCCGGCCGGTTCTTCGCCATGCCCAGCCTGTACGAACAGCTGGCCCATTTCGACGTCTGGGAATTGAAATATGACGATGACAAAAAGGAATGGGTAAAGGTCTATGTGGGGTCTACACTGACCAGCCCCAACCTCAAGCCCGAAAAGGGCTGGACCGTCGATCTCGGCGTGAAGGGATCAGACGACAGGGGACCCTGGGCTATCGGGCTCTTCGCCGTTTCCATGGAAGACAAGATCGAGTTCAACAACAACACCCCCGACGAACCGACCTACGTGAACCTCTCGGAGTTCCGCTCCATGGGCCTGGAGGCGTCGAGGAGCTGGCGCCTCTCCGAAGGGTGGCGGTGGGATTTGGGCCTGACCTGGATGAAGGCGGAAGTGAAGGAAACGCCCGTCTCGCCCTGGCAGCGGGAAGGGTCCCCGGCCTGGTCGGTGGACAGCACCTGGACCTGGGGGCGCGGCCCCTGGGAAGCGGCCTTTACGCTGCATTACCTGGGTGACCGCGAAAACGAGCGGGACGGCTTCGGGCCGGAATGCCAGGGGGACGCCAGGACGGCCGACCTGCGGTTCGCCTATTCAATGGGGGACGGGCGAAGGGCGATCCTTACCGTCACCAACCTCTTCGACGAGGACGTCCTGGTCGAGGACTACACCTACACCGACAAATCCTCCGGCTCGAAAACCCGGACGCGCTACTTTGCCCCGGAACGGCGCGTCACCTTCTCCTGGCAGTGGACCTTCTAGCTCCGGGAATCCCGGGGAAAAAGGATCTGTAGGGCCCCGTGGAAAGATTCACGGGGCCCTTTTCGTTGCGCCTTACGCAAAAACTGGACAAAAATATTACCGGTTAGGGGCAAGCTTCAGAAAGCCCTGTTGCCGGGAGGGTTTGGCATGCTCGGGATGGTGAAGTCGCTCATTCTTGATTTCCAGGAAGGGAAAGTGAAAACGGGGGTTCCCAGGCGGCTCAACGACACGCCTGTTGAGGGGAAGGCTTCGGTCTTCGTCGGGGTCCGCAGGAGCGGTAAATCCACGCTGCTGATGCAAAGGATCCGGCATCTTTTCGAAGAAGGGACCCCGCGCGAAAACATTGTTTTCCTGAATTTCTTCGACGACCGCCTTCACCCTCTCCGGAGGGGGGGCTCGATGTGGTCCACGATGCCTATTACAGCCTCTATCCCTGGAAGAAGGGGGTCGAAAGGGTCCACGCAAGGCTGTTGTCAAGGGAGATCGCCACCCAGATGCGGGGTAGGGCTCTCTCCTGGGAAGTTTTCCCCTTTTCTTTCAGGGAGTACCTGGACTTTCGCGGAATCAGCGCCGAATTCCCAATGAGCACGAAGAGAAAAATGGAGGTCCGGAATGCTTTCGACGGCTTCTGGGAGACGGGGGATTTCCGGAGGTCGTTGGAGTGGAGCCGTCGTTGAGAATCAAGATCCACCAGGAATCTTTCAAGGCGATGCTGATGAGAGATGTCGTCGATCGCTGGGACTTTTCGCACCCCAGGGCGGTCGAGGATCTCGGACATTGGGCAGCGGACAACGCGGCCTCATTCTATACCGTCAATGGCCTCACGGGCTTGCTGAAATCGCTGGGGCACAAGGTCCCCAAGTCCTCGGTTTCGGAAATCCTGGAATGGTTCGAAGACGCGTATTTTTTCTACACGGTCCGCCTTTACGATCCCTCATTCTCCAGGAGCAACGCAAATCCGAAAAAAATCTATTCGGTCGATCATGCCCTCCTGAAGTCTGTTTCCCCTGGGATCCTGGGAAACGGAGGGCATTTGCTGGAGAACCTTGTCTTCACCGCCTTGAGGAGGACTGGCGAGGCCCCCTTCTATTACAGGACGAGGAACAACAGGGAAGTCGATTTCATCCTCCCAGGGAAAGGCGGTACCCCCCTCCTTGTCCAGGTTTGCGAATCCACGACTTCGGCCGTGACCCGGGGACGAGAGCTGACTGCCCTGACGGAGGCCATGAAGGAAACGGGGGCCGGGACAGGGATCGTCGTCACCCGGGATGAGGAGGCCGAAATCGAGGATGGGAAGGGGAGGGTTCGGGTCCTGCCTGCTTGGAGGTTCCTCCTCGAAATGGATCAGTACGGGATCTGAATCACGGACTCAGGCCCGGTTATGGATCGTGACGTTCCGGCAGCGGGTTTCCGGCAGCAGGGCCGCGCAGGCCAGGCTCAGGACCGAAACGGCCAGGCAGAACAGGAAGACGGCGCGGTACTGCCCGGTGGGCTCCAGGCCGACGGTCGAATCCAGGATCATTCCCATGCCGGTGGTGATCAGGGCGGTTCCCAGGAAGGCCCCCGTGTTGACCACCGAGATCGCCACGGCGGTGAACCGGGGAAGGTTCGTTTCCTTGGTGATGGACCAGGCCAGCATGTAGGACGAGGCCGAAAAGCCCAGCAGGAAGAAGAGGGGGCGGAGAATCGCTTCCGGCGGTTTCCCGCCTCCCCAGAGCACCAAAGCCCCCCAGCAGGCGCAGAAAGCAGCGGAAAGCGCCAGGAGGGGCGGGCGCCGGAGCCCGATCCGGTCGGAGAACCATCCTGCCAGGAAGCACCCCGCCATCCCCCCGTAAACGGAAAAGGCGACGATCCCCGAAGCCGAGACCCGCTCCATCCCGTAGACGTCCTTCAGGAAAGAGGTTCCCCAGGCGCCGCTGAAGGCCAGGTACAGGCCCGAAGCGCAGCCCGAAAGGACGAAAGCGGGCCAGACCCGCCATCGGCTCACCACTCCCTTCAAGCCGGACCAGAGTTCCCCGGCCCTCGGGGGAGTCACCCCTTCCTGCGCCTCGTTCAGGGCGGGCCATCCCCTGTCCTGCGGGCGGTTCCGGATGAAGGCCCAGCAAAGAAGGGACAGGAGGCAGGAGAACAGACCAATCCCGAGGAAGGTGGTCCTCCAGGTGAAGGCCGCCACGGCAAAGGCCAGCGGCGACTGGGCGAGAACCCCGCCCAGGTTGCCCACCAGGGCCGTGACGCCGGACATGGTGGCGAACTCGCGTTCCCTGAACCATTGCGACTGGACCTTCAGGATCGAGACGAAGACCGTGGAAACTCCGATTCCGACCAAAAAGCGCCCCAGGAAGAGCCAGCCGGGAGAAGGCGCCAACCCGAAAAGGGCCGAACCGGCGCCCGCGAGGAGCATCCCCGCTGTGACCGTTGCCCTTGCACCCAGCGTGTCCGCCAGCATTCCCACCGGGACCTGCATGGCCATGTAGGCGTAGAAATACATGGCGGCGAGCGACCCGAAGGCCGATGCGCTCAGCCCGAAGTCGCGCGTGAGATCGCCGCGGACCACGCCGGCGGCCAGCCGGTGGAAGAAAACGACCATGTAGGCGGCTGCCATCACGCTCCAGATTTTCCATCGGCCTCGAAGGGCCTTCTGCAGGAGATCCTGCTCTTGTAACATCCCTCGCACTCCCCTTCCCAGCATGACAATATTTTGGCATATTGACAAATAAATGGTAAAGACTATCTTCAGGAAAAGCCGCGTCTTTCCGGCGCCTTTCCGGAAGGTGGGAGGAGTCGTTGCACCCGCTGGTTCGCGCCCTGGTTCCCCTGGTAAAGGGCTTGTCCGTCGCCCTGGGCCCCGATTGCGAGGTCGTCCTGCACGATGTCTCCGATCCGGCCCACTCCATCGTCGCCATCGAAAACGGGGCGATCTCCGGCCGCAAGGTCGGCGACCCGCTTACCGATTATGGTCTCTTCAGCCTGAAAACCGCAGCCGCCTCCGAGGTCGACTACATTTCCAACTTCCTGGCCCGAACGAAGGACGGCCGCAGGATGCGGTGCAACACCCTCTTTCTCCGGGACGAGGGGAAAAGGATCGTTGGGTATCTCTGCCTGAACTACGACATGACCCGCGCCGAGGTGGCCAGGGGGCTCCTGGAATCCCTCACCGCGATTGCGTCCCCGATCTATTCCGAGCATTTCCCGGAGGGGGAGCCTTCGGGAGGGGAGGACCTGCTCCGGCGCAATCTCGAGCTCATCCGGGAGCTCCTGGGAAAACCGATTCACCTGCTCAAAAGCGCGGAAAGGCGGGAAGCCGTCCGGCGCCTGGAGGAAAAGGGCTTCTTCCTCCTGAAGGGATCCGTCGAGGCCTTTGCCCAGGAGGCGGGGGTCTCGGTCTTCACCGTGTACAGGTACCTGAGGGAAACGCGAAACCGGAACGGGACGGAGCCGGAGCAACCCGAAAGCCCCCCGGACCGTTCGGAAAGGAAGGCGAAGAAGGGTGAGTGAAAGGAAAGTGCTTCTTGGCAACGAGGCCATCGCGAGGGGCCTCATCGAGGCAGGATGTGACGTGATCACCGCCTACCCCGGAACCCCGTCGTCGGAAATCCTCCCGGCGGCAGCTGCGTTCGCGGACGAGCTGGGGACGAGAACCGTCGTCGAGTGGGGCGCCAACGAGAAAGTGGCCGTCGAGGTGGCCCTCGGGGCGACCTTTGCCGGGAAGAGAGCCTGCGCGGTGATGAAGCAGGTCGGGCTCAACGTGGCCATGGACCCCTTCATGAGCGCGGCCCATTTCCAGCTGGAAGGCGGGATGCTCCTGGTCGTCTCGGACGACCCGGGCTGCCACGCTTCGCAGGACGACCAGGACAGCCGGGGGCTGGCGCTGTTCGCCAAGATCCCCTGCTTCGATCCTTCCAGTGCCGAGGAAGCCAGGGCCATGGTGTTCTCGGCCTTCGAGCTTTCGGAAAAACACAAGGTCATGGCCATGCTCCGTCCCGCGGTCCGAATCGACCATTGCCGCCAGGACATCGAGCTCAAGGATGTCTCCTACACCTCCGCCCCGGCGGACTTCAAGACCCGGCCCGCGGGACACAAGGTCGTCATGCCGGCACGGATCCTGCCGTTCCTCGAAGCCCACAACGCCCGTTTCGAGGCCATCCGGCAGGAGTTCGAGACGGAATTCGGGCAGTACAACTTCGAGATCCCTTCGAAGAAGCCCGCAAGCCTCGGGGTCATCGCCGGCGGGGTCAGCTTCGCCATCGTGAAGGACCTGGTCGAGGCCCTCGGGCGCGACGACGTGGCGATCCTCAAGATCGGCACGCCCGTTCCCCTACCGACGAAGCGGGTGGAGGACTTTCTCTCCAGGCACGAACGGACCCTCGTCCTGGAGGAAACCTTCCCGGTCATCGAGAACCAGGTCGTCGACCGGACGAAGATCATGGGGCGCTGGAACGGCTGGGTCCCGAAGGAAGGGGAGCTCGTTCCCGAGGTCATTGAGTCCGTCCTGCTGAGGGCCCTCGGTGTCGAGCCCGAGGCCGACCCTGCCTTGGAGAGCCTTTCGGCTGCCAGGGAGAAACTGAAGCTCGCGGTGAAAAAGCCCGTCCTCTGCGCCGGATGCGGTCACCGGCCTTCCTATTTCGCCATCCGCAAGGCCTTCCCGGATGCCGTCATCGCCAGCGACATCGGCTGCTACAGCCTTTCCATCCAGCAGCAGGCCGTGGACACCATCGTCTGCATGGGGGCCTCGATCACCGTGGCGTCGGGCCTTTGCTGCGCCTGGAGATCCGAGGGGGCCGAGCCGAAGCGTCCCATTTTCGCGACGCTGGGGGATTCCACCTTCTTCCACAACGGCATGACGGGACTGGCAACCGCGGTCTACAACCGCCACCCCTTCGTCCTGGCCATCATGGACAACCGCATCACCGCCATGACCGGCGGCCAGGACCACCCGGGGACCGGCGACAAGCCAAGGCGGAACGAAACGGGCACGTCGGTGGACCTGGAAGGGGCGGTCCGCGGCTGCGGGGTGAAATACGTGAAAGTGCTCGAGGCCTACGACGTGGAAGGCAACCTGGAGACGATCCGGGAAGCCTGGGCCTACGCGAAAGAACAGAGTGAACCGGCCGTCCTGGTCTTCCGGCATCCCTGCGTCACCATGCTCAAGGCGAAGCCGGAAAAACGGCCGGTGACCGTGGACGCGCAAAAATGCGTCGGGTGCCGGATTTGCCAGGATCGCTTCGGTTGCCCGGGATTGGCCTGGGACGCTGAAAACCGCAAGGCTTTCGTCGATGGGCGATTCTGCGTCGACTGCGGGGTCTGCGTGTCGGCCTGTCCCCACGGGGCCATCCTTCGAATCGGGGAGGTGCGTTAGCATGCAGTTCATCATCGCCGGGGTGGGCGGCCAGGGGATCCTCTTTGCCTCGAGGGTCCTGGGCCATGTCGCCCTTTCCAGGGGCCTGCACGTGAACGGCAGCGAGGTCCACGGGATGTCCCAGCGGGGCGGATCGGTCATCAGCCACTTCAAGATGGGGTCCTACGCCAGTCCCCTCGTCCGCGCGGGTGAAGCCGACATCCTTTTGGCCTTCGAGCAGGGCGAGGGACTCAGGAACTTCCACTTCCTGAAAAAGAGGGGAGCTGCCGTGGTCAACGCCGACTGCCCCGGGGCCTTTTCCGACCCGGACCTCTCGGCCTTTCTCGAGGCCCGGGAGATCCGGCTTTTCCGGGTCAAAGGATACGACCTCCTGAGGGAGAAAATGGGAGGGCGCTTTCTTTTCCTCAACGCCCTCGTCCTGGGCGCGCTGGCTGCCTCCGGGGCGGGAGACTTCCGCCCGGGCGAGCTGAGGGGCGCCGTGGCAGAACTCGCCCCCGCAAGGTTCCGCGAAGACAACCTCAGGGCCTTCGACCTGGGCTTCGAGGCCCTCTCAAGGGGGGAATGAGGCCGTGAAGATCGGGATCGCTCCGGAAATTTTCGAGGCATGGCCCGCCTACCGGAGGATCGTGGTCCTCGTCCGGGATGTCGACAACGCCGAAGAGGATCCCGCGCTAGAGGCCCTGCTTCGGGAGGCCGAAAGGGCCGCAAGGCAGGATCCGGAACTGGAGAACCACAAGGAATACCCCCGGATTGCCTCCTGGCGGGCGGTATTCGAACGGATGGGGCTGAATCCCAACAAGTACCCCCCGTCGATCGCCAACCTCGTCAAGCGCACCCGTTCGGGAAAAGACCTCCCATTCGTCAACCGGCTGGTTGCGATCTTCAACATCATCAGCCTGAAATACCGAATCCCCTGCGGGGGGGACGACCTGGAAGGGGTCACCGGCGACGTGATGCTGATGCCGGCGAAGGGTGACGAGACCTACGAACCCCTGGGGAACCCCGAGGCGGTGGAGCACCCGAACCCGGGAGAGATCATCCTGGCAGACACTGGGCGCAGAACCGTCTTCTGCCGCGGCTGGTGCTGGAAAAACGGGGATCCCAGCAAAATCACGCGCGAATCCCGGTTGGTCGCGATCAACCTGGATGCCCAGCCGCCCGTCGACCCGCAGACCCTGGAAGCGGCCGCATCGGAGCTGGCTGCCCTGGTGAGGACGCACTGCGGGGGAACTGTCGAGCTGCACAGGCTCGAACCCGCCAGCCCGAGCTTCGAACTCTAGAACGAAAAAAAACGCCGGAGGGGAAAGGAACCCGGGAAACCGGGTGACTTTTCCCCTCTTTTTTTAATGATAATGAAGTGCAACGTGATAAGATAATAAAACATTCCCTTGTACAATACGCGGATCCTCTCTCGCTTTTACCCCACCCTTTTTTCGAAAAAATCGCCGCAAGAAAGCAAGGAGGTGGCGGCAGTGAAAAAAAGAAGTTTTCTCTTGGCGGCAGGCCTGGCCATCGCCCTGGCCGCGACTGCAGCTGCACCGGCCTGGGCCCTGCCGGACCTGGTGGCGTGGGTGGCAAGTCGGGGGGTTCCCGTGGAAAGGGGAGGTGAACTGGTGGTCCCCTTCTCCGTGACGGTCCAGAACCGAGGGACCGATCCGGCTCCCCCGTTCAAAGTCAGCGTGGAGTACGAGATCGTTTCAGGAGGCGTTCCGACGCTTCCGCTTCTTGGTGGAGCTTCCTTCCGGGTATCGGGACAAGCCGACGTGTGGTATCCCCGGACGACTGTGCCTCTCCCGCCCGGTCCTCCGCCGGCCAGCACCGTGACGTTCACGGGGGAGGTCATCCTTGACCGGGCGCTTTCGGGGGCCCTTGTCCGCCTCCGGGCCATCGCCGATTCCACGGCCGGCGAGGAATTTGCGGACCCGGTCGGCAGGGTGAGGGAATCGGACGAGTCCAACAACGCCACATCCTGGGTGGATACCCGGATGGCGGCAGGGACACCGGACCTGACCTACCGGAACCAGACCCCCCCCGGAATGTTCCGCCTTGAGGGGGCCTATTTCGTGGAAGACCGCTCGACGGGTGGGTTCACCTTCTCGGTGGAAAACCGGGGAACGGCACCGGCCGGGCCCTTCAGCGTCCAGGTGGAATACGAGATCCTCGAAGGGGTTGGCCCTGAAGTCTCCAGGCACGGCCTGCTGGCCTACATTCCCATGGCGGACCGCTCCCTGTCGAGCCTGGCCCCGCGCGGCATCCACCGTTTCGATCGGCTGGCACTGAAATTTCCCGTGGGCCTTGACGGGGCGGTCCTTCGGGTGCGGGCCCGCATCGACGACGCAAACGCCGTGGCCGAATCGGACGAGCGGAACAACGTTGGTCCATGGAGCTCCAGGATTTACCTGACCCGGCCGATCGAGACGATGCGGATTCCCGGCACCCTGATCCTTCGGACGATTGGGAACGCTCTCAGGGGGGCCATCCGGATCAACAACTTCGCCGGGCCGACCAGCGACTTCCAGCTCGATAACGAGCCTTACCGGCGCGACGACTCCTGGATCCGGATCGGCGGCCGGGAAAACCGCTTTACCGCGCCGGCCTTCAGTTACGGCAGCGGTGCGACCCGCAGCTGGTACTACCTCAACGACATCAACGCGGAATTTGGAGGGCCCGATGCTCCCCGTTTCAGCGGAGAACGGATCGTCATGGACATCAACTTCGAAACCGGGGGCGACTACGAGATCCGGGGATGGGAGTACACCTGGCCCTACTGGTACGATTCGCCGCCCGATTTCGACATCACCCGCCTCCGTATCACCCTGGGGCTCAGGCCAATCGTCCGGGAAGGCCGACTGAGTTACGACCACGTGTTCGTTGCCACGGACGTCGACCTGACCCTTCACGGCTTCTGGGCCTTCGTCGACACCGTCCTGCTGAGCAACGGCATCCGGGACCACGTTCGAAACACCCTGAACATGGAGCTGTACCGTCGTCTCGAGGACGAGCTGACGAGCGAAGACCTGCGGCGGAGGGTGGAGGACGAACTCGACCGGAACATCGTCGCCCCTGCCATGGCCCGCCTCGGAATCCGTCGCCTCCTCGGCGTCCGCGTCCGGGGCGACCACATGGAAATCTACTACCAACGCTAGGGGGTCAGACCTCATCTATAGTAGAGATGTCCAAATAAATGAACCCGGGTCACCTCCCGGGTTCAAGGGGACGGAGAGGTCAGGTCAGACCTGGGGCA
>JALHIN010000024.1:0-26604 GCA_022839995.1 Synergistota bacterium | reverse complement strand
TTCACACGGAAGAAGTCACAGGTTCGATCCCTGTGTCGCCCACCAAGCAATAGCAAGGGGTTGAGCCACTTCAGGCTTAACCCCTTTTTCTGTCTGTACTCCATATGTACTCCAAAGACGATTTTTAGGCTCGTTTTTCCCTTGCTATCACTACGTTTTCTGGAATGGCCTCATTTGACTTTTTCTATTTCTAGCGTTTCCCCCCGTGCCTCTATCTTTGCTTTGCGCTTGAAGCGGGAACTTCCTGGAAAGATATATATAGAAGATTTTGTTACAGAGGGATCCCGCCAGCAGGATTTTTTGAGCAACATTGAGGAAAAGCCCAATGAAAACAGGACGGATTTCAAATCGCGACGCCATCCCCGGTTTTTCCTAATCAAAGACCTCGTTCAGGATCCACCCTAACGCAACTCCCCCCACAGCCCACTTCACGTTTTCGAAGAGCATCTGCTTCCTCAACCGGGCCAGTCCTTCGTTCGCCTTCACGGCCGCTTCCGCCCACTGGTTAGCAACGGCGTCCTTCTGCCGGATTTCGTCATTCAGCCTCGCGATCTCCTCCGCCATGCTGGCCTGGATCTCATCCTTCCGTTTGTGCCCTTCCAGGGCAACGTTCAGCTGCTCTTCCTGCGTCAGCGCTTTGAAGGCTAACCCGCGTGCGAAGGGGAGTGTCATCAACAACTTCAGCTGACCGTCCCTGGGGTCCACGTAGGGCTCGACATAGGGTTCCGGCCCAAGGTCAAAACTCGACGGACTCTCCTCTACGAAAGAGAGAACCGTTTCACTGAGAACCGGCTTCGTTTTTTGATGCAGAGCTTCCGTTTCCCCCAGAGCTTGAGCCGGAGCGAACATAATCGGCAAGGATACGAGCAAGGCCGTCAGCATCTGCACTCCGCACCGCCTCCGTCCTTTTCCCCGCACGGGCTTTCGCCTCCTTCCCCATCCAGTCATTGACCTGTCCGTATTGTTCCTGGAGTTCCCCCAGCTTCCTCTGCGTCGAGCGAATCTCGGACTCAAGCGTCTTTACCTGATTCTGGAGGGCAGGGAGCATGCTTCGGTAAGTATGGTTCCAGACCCACCAGGCCGATCCAAGCATCAGGCCGAGAATTGCCAAAATGAACAGGGCAGTGTTCCGGACCGTCCTATACGTCATTCCGTTTTCCCCCGCTCCCGGCACCACCGGACAAAGTCGATCAGGAAATTTACTGCAGCCAGAAGCCTTTCCCATGCCCACTGGATACCCTTGCAAGCCCTGGCAAGAAACGCTTTCACAGCACTCCCTCCTTTCCCCCGATTACCCTTCGAAATCCTTTTTATCCAGAGGATTTGGAATCACCGCCTGCTGTCCCCCCAGCATCGGGTAAGTCTGGATCATTCCTCCACAGGGCGACATTCCGGCGCTCTGCAGACCGATTTCGGATCGGCCCGCCAGAAATCCCCACGCGAACGTCATCAGGTCCTTCGGGTCGAACTTCCCCGAATAGCTCAAGATGATTCCGGCCATGAAGTAAACGAAAGCCAGCTTGTCGGTCGGAGTCCACCCGCCGAAAAATCCGGCAACCATCCGTTCGATAAAAGATCGCGCCTGTTCCGCCATGCCTTCACCCCTGTCTGACCACCATCTCCAGACGCTTCAGCCGGTTCATCCACCCCTGCAGGAACCTGGCCTGAGACGGATTTCCCTCCCTGAAGCCGAGCGCCGTGTTCCCGTAAACGATCGCACGCAGGAAACTCCGGCGAAGGTCGATATGCCTCAAAGCAACGACGACCGCCCCAACTCTGATCAGGACCTCCTTTAGCGCTGCCTGAGTCCTGGGTCCAAATCCCCCGTCCGCCTCCAGCCGAGCACCAAAATCATTCAGTGCCCTCTGGAGATACTCGACGGACCGTCCGGGGCCGGAATGAACGCTCATGTCGAATACGGCCAGAGAAAGCGGCCAGGGCATGAAGTCGCAGCCGGCCGCCTGCCAGTACTGTCGGTCGTAGATGGCTCTCGCGTGGTTCGCCGTCAGGTCCCGGACGTTTGCCGGGAATTCCGGGTGATACCGCCTCCATCCGTCCAGGGTTCGCTGGGTGATGCCAAGGTTCGTAGGCCCGCCGCGGTCAAGGGGCTCATTTGCATACCCCCCCTCGGCGTTCAGGACGATTCGAAAGGCCCTGTCCGGAAGGCTCATCCCATCCACCTCCGTTTTTTCCCGATGTCCACGTGGACGAAGCCCCGTTCCGGGTAGATCCCGATCCCTCCGTTGAAAAACAGGGGAACCCTGGCTGCCTGACCAGCAAGCTCATACGGAGAAAGGCCAGTGGCCTGGATGTCAGCGGCGAACCCCTGAACGTGGTAGGAATTCGGGACCCCGCCCACTTCGGCGTTATGTTTCGGACAACGGTACCCGCAATTCACTGTAATCGGCCGTTTAACCAGATCACGGAGCATTTCCAGTCCGATTACAAGGTGCGGATGGATGAGCCCTTTCCCGGCCCCGCAACACCTGCATAGAAATTCCTTTTCATCAAAATGCTCTGAAAGTCTGGACATGATCACGGTCCCCCGGCTGCGCCCCTTGTAGCCAGATACAGAAGAATCCCCAATACCCCGGTGATCAGAAGCCAGACCGACCGTTCGGCCCAACTGGCTGAGAGAAAGGCCCCCTGGACCTTCTTCTCCTGTTCATCCGCTTTTTCCAGATGCTTTCTGACCGCATCCCTTTGTCCCTGGTTCTGATCGCACCGCTTGTTCATGGCGGCAATGGCCTCTTCGTGAGCCCGGAAGCGCTGGCGCCCGTCACGGAGATCCTGCTCGATCGCGAGGAGCCGGGCATCGACCGTGGCCTGCTGCGTCATGAATCTGGCGAAGGTGTCGGTCATTTCCTTCATGGAACTCTTCATTTCATCCAGGGACTTCTGAACGTTCTTCTGCTCCGTTTCCAGGCCTTTCAGCCTTTCCAGGATTGAGGATTCCTCCGACACACGATCACCTCCCAGCAAAAAGGGGCCCCGAAGGGCCCCGCTCAATTGCCGCTGCACCTTTACCAGACAATTTCCCTAACCGCCGCGATCTCATTGCAGGCCTCCACCTGTTCGGACAGGGCCTTCTCCCTGGAAAAGGCCGCCTGGACGTGGGCCCGAACCGCCGCAGCGATCTCAAGAACCTGCGTTGGAGTGAGCGTCACCCAGCCGTTCACCCCTTTCCACTCAATGTCTTTTCCGGGATCAAGCGTTGCGGAAAGGGCGGCACCGGTCAAAAGTGCCTGGCTTTCCCTGTCCGTCTTGATGATGGTTCCGTCTGGGAGCGTCAGCCCCCCGGTCTCCTCCCGCCAGCGTGCCTCCGCCAGCTCCGCCAGTTTTGCGGTTTTGGCCTCCTCCAGGGTCTGCTCAGCGGGTTCGGAGGGTCCCTGAGGTGGGATGAAGCTTTCCCCATCCCAGAGCCATCCTTCCTGCACTTCCGGCCCCACTTCCACTAAAACGATATTCGGTGCGAATTCGGGCTTCTCTTCGCTCTCGAACACCCAATGGGCCTGGCCGTTGAGGATCTGTGCATATCGCATCCGCCTCACCTACCATTCCACGATGACGATGCCTGGAGCCCCATCGCCCCCGGCATAATTCGCCGTGCCGATGGACCTTCCCCCGGCTCCGCCGCCTCCGTAGACCAGTCCGTTTGAACCTTTCCCGGCCCCCATCGCGGCCCAGACGACCCCGCCCGAAAGGAGGCATCCTCCACCAGCCCCCGACATCCCGTAGACCTTGTAGGTGGCACCGTTGTAATTTTCGTAGCCGCCTCCGGGAGAACCTCCGTCACCGCCTGCGGCGCCCGGGGCCGACGTTGTTCCCCCACCTCCGCCCGAAGCGGAAAGGAGCGCCCCGAAACTCGAAACGCCCCCGGCGGATCCGCTGTTTGCACCCGAAGCCCCGCCGCGTCCGCCAGCCCCTACGGTGATCGTGATGCTGTCTCCGGGGGTGACGGAAACTTCACGCTTGATCTTGGCCTCGGCCCCGCCTCCTCCACCTGATGTTTTAACGTAGTCGGTGCTAGACCCGTCCACTCCGGCACCTCCGCCGCCTCCTCCACAGAGGGTGACGTAGACGGTGTGCACGCGAGGTGGGACGACAAAGACCCCGTTTGCGGTGAACACCTGGCATCTCGTTCCAAGAGCACGTCCATCCATCAGGGCTCCCATGCCCTGGTAGCTAACAGCCACTTTTTTCCCCGCATCGGCGCTGTTGAATTTCAGCGTCCCGGTGTTCCAGTTCTCGTCCCCGTCAGCTTCCGTCGTGTAGTCCGGCCAAAATTGGCCCTGCGAGGGGTCCGCTGCGACCTCCTCAAAGGTTTTGCCAAAGACTGCGGTACCGGTCACATGGGTCGCTGCCGTCGTTCCGTTGTAGCCCCGGGTCACGGTCAGGGTTGCTCCAGAAACGGCTGAAACCAGCATCTGTTCGGAATCGACCGTGATCACATCCCCCGCGGTGAACCAGCCCGCCTGCACCGAACTGGCAAGGTCGACTCCGGTTTCGGAGACGTCGAGATCTTCCCCGAGCTCAGCCTTGAGCCGAACCGACATCGAGGATGGGCTCTCCCGTTTCGGCAGCTCGTCGAGGCGAACCGTGTACGGGGAATTCGATTCGATCACATGCTCCTCGTTTACGATCGACACATCCTGCAGGGCGTCCTGGAACGGGTCGTAGCGGTAGTCCTCCGGACGCAAAAGTTTCCTTGTCATGGCTTCACCTCACTGATCCATCAATTCAGCCTGCTTCTGCCTTCGAGCCAGGTCGACAATGATCTTCTCGTAATGGTCCGAGGTATCCCCGAGAGTCAGGGAACAGGTAATTCCGGCGCTAGAGATGCTGTACTTCACTTTGCTGATCGGATAGTCCCTGGATACGGAGCCGTCCTCGCTCGTGATGCGCGCCTTTCCCTCAGGAGTCAGCTTTCTCACCGAATACGTTCCTGTCGACGTCATGTACCAGAGCTGGACTCCCTTGACCGTGGCCGAGGCAACCGGATCCTTGTACCGGATCAGCTGCGTCTGTCCCCACTGTGTCGCGTCGGCCTCGGTGAGCGCCGATGGGATCGTCTTCACGGCCTCCCTCAGCCCGTAGGCTGCCTGGCTGCCGGCGTCCTCAACCGTTGCCAGGATCCCGCTTGCTTCTACCGACGTGTTGCTCGTCCTGACATGGATCCGGTTGATGATGTTGTCAATGGACTCTTCCGGTATGTACTCGCTCAGGTGCCTGCCTACCGTGAACCTTGCCGATTCGTTGATCTCCGTGTTGATGGGCTTGAAGAAGAACTCCCGGTAGGCGTCCACCCCGTAGACATAGTTTGCGGCGAACTCCGCAAGTTCCTTTATGGCCTCGTTAGCATCGGTGTAGGCAAACTCGATCCTGGATGCAACATAGCCCACGGGTATGATTTTGCTGGAGCGATACAGGATCCCCGTATTCGGCTCCACGAGGGTCTGGATGATGTTCTTCACGATGACCGAGATATCCTGGTTCTCATAGGAACCGTTCACCAGGATTCTCTTCAGTTGGGTTACGAACCCGTCCCCTTTGTAGACGTAGGTTTTTGAGGTGCTCCCGGCAAGCGGTTTACTGATGACGTAGCCCGAGTACCACGGCTGGACGTCGTCGAAAAGGTGGATGTCCACCCTGTCCCCGTAATCCAGGGCGAATCCCGGAAGCTTCCCAAGCGTCAGGGTGAAGCCGGCACATCCGTTCTCATCCAGTTCGAACTCCAGCTTGATGACCGGGTTATCCCCCATGTCCGAGCCGAACCGCCCTCGTTGGGTTCCGTCCGCGTTGAAGACGATGACTGAGAAGACCCCCGGACGGAAGGGCTGGCTGTAGGCTACAGCCCCGCCTCCGCCCTCACCGAGGATCCAGTGCCCCCCAAGGGGAACGCGCCCGAGCGGTTTCCTCCCAAGCACATGGTTCATGTCACAGCCACCCGTTTCGCCAGGTCAGGGAGATCGTGCAGTTCCCGCCGGTGTACTTCAGGCTGTTCGAGCCGGCCATGAGGCGAAGGAATGCCCCGTTGTAGAAGTTCAGGACGTTCGATGTGCCCCGGTAGACCGTCCCGGCCTCCCCATCGATGGTCAGCACCGCTCCCGAGACCATGTTGGGATCCTGGTACTGGAACTTCCGCCCACCATCGGTGAGGTTTTCCAGAGTCAGGTTTGTGCAGTCCCCGTTCGCCGTGACGGTGATGACCGGAAAGACCTCGACACTGCCCCCGTTCGCGACGGGAAACGTCACCGGCGAGGCTGACACCACCTCGGTATGTGTCGAGGCTACCGCCGCATGGATGACCGGATCCGCACAGTACAGTGTGATCTTCAGCCGTGCCTTCCGGAAAGGGAAACCGGGGTAGAACTCATGGTCAGCCTTGTAGAGCGCGGCAACTTCCAGATACCTGGAGGAATCAAGATACAGCCTGCAGCCTTCCAGCCCCCTGAACTGCGCCATTAAGGAGTTGTAGGCGGTCCAGAAGCCAATATCGTTGATCTCGTCGATGTAGCCCTCCAGCTCGACCTTTCGCGCATCGGCCTTGTTGTCGCCGACGCTGACCGAACCATGGCTGAAAGCTCTGTCTTCGGACTTGAAGCGATACTCCGCCGGAAGGCCCACGATACGGAAATGTTCAGGGAGGATCGTCATATCCGCCATGCTAGACCCTCCTCATGGCAGCCTTCAGTCCTGACCCGAGGTCCGCATAGAGTTCCTCGAGGTCGACCTTCGTGTTGATCCCGCCATAAACGTTCTGGGTGACGGTCACCTGGCCTCCACCGATCCCAAGGGATTTGAGCGTGCTTCGGTTCAGGGGAAGGACCATCTCTCTGTCCCGGCCCTCTCCGATCATCGCTACGGTCGGACGGGATACGATGCCGCCCTCCGCCAGCTGGGGAATGGCAAGGGCCTGCGCAAGGGCTACCGTAGCCGAGATCCCCGACATCGCGGGGCCAGCGTTCGCCCCGAAGGACGCGAGCGAAACCATCGCAGCGGCGCTGGCCCAGGCAGCAGCTGTCGTCGCCGCGGCAGCGACCGAGGCTGCCGTTTCTGCCGCCAGCAGGCTCTTTCCCAGAGCGGAAGCAGTCACTTTCCTGGCCATCCACTCGACGAAAATCCGGACGATCTGCTTCCCGAGAGCGGCAAACGCCTCTCCTGCTGAAGCAGCTCCGGTCACGATATCCCCCAGGGCGGAAGCAAAGCCGCTGTGAAACGCCATCGTCGCCTCCGTCATCGCGGACAGAAGGCTTCGGTGTGCGTCCATCTGAAGCTGGTAGTAGGCATCAATCGTCTCCCTGCGGGCATCCATGTCGGCAAGGAACATCGCGTTCTCGTCGCTGAGCATTTGCGCATACGCCGCAAGGTCCGCATCTGACCGGGCGGATGCCAGCTGTTCGGTTAACGCCTGCTCTTTAAGAGCCTGCGCCTCCAGGAGCGTCATCTTCTGGTTCAGGCGCTCTACATCCGCCTGATGGATCTTTTCCGCAACCTCCATGGCCGCATCGAGCTCTCGCTGGAGAGCCGCTTCGGAGTCAGCCGCTTCCTGCTCCAGCAGGGCCTTTTTCCGGGCTGCGTAGGTTTCGTCCAGCATGGCCCGGTCCTCGGCGTAGGTGGAAGATGTCTTCTTGACCCCCTCGAGCGCCGCCAGCTGCTCCTGGTACCATTCGTCGAGCTGGGCGAGCTCTGTCTGGGTCGTGTTTACCCAGTCGCTCCGGATGGACTCGTGCACCCGCTCAGAGGTCCTGTCCAGCTCTTCGAGGGCTCTCTTCTCCGTTGCGGCTCCCGTTCCCGCAGGGGCAACGGCACCCGACTTCGCCGGCACAGACGACGCAACAGCACCCGTCGACGGTAGCGAAGCGGTCCCGCCGGACGCAACGCTTGCGGACGACCTCAGCCCCGCAATCTGCTTCGAGAGTCCGCTCTCATTCAGCCCCAGTCCTCGCCGTTCGGAGAGCGTTTCCATGCCGGCCGCCGTCTTGTCGAGGTTGGCATACAGCGTAGCCATGACGCCGATCGTCGCCCCTATCGCTCCGTACAAGGCCCACATTTCTCCCGTTACGCCGGCCAGGAACCCCTTGACGCTTCCGGCAAGGGCCACCAGACTGCCGAACCCCTTCACCAGGTCTGCCACACTTCGCACCGTCCCGCCGATGACATAGGAGACGGGGCCGATTGCCGCAGCACATAGCCCCATCTTCACGATCAGGTCCTGCGTGGCCGGCGAAAGCGCTTCCCACCACCCCGCGAATTCCTCTACCTTCCTCGTCAGGGGGGACAGGTAACGACTTCCAAGATCAAGGAGGATCTTCCCCAGGGGGGCGATCGAGAGGGCGATCCTGTTCTTCGTCTCCTGCCAGCGGTCGGCAAACGTTTTGGTTTCCTCGTCTGCCCGGGCGATGGCCCCTTTTGCGGTTCCTAGGGCTGAAACCAGGTTCCCTAGCTCGAAACGACCTTCGCGGATCGCCGCCGCCATGTCCGGCCCGGCGCGGGACCCGAATTTTTCGATCGCGATGGCATTGGCCTCTCCGACAGATCCGGCGTTTTTGATCTTCTCGATGATGACCTGAAGCCCTTCTGCTGTGTCGGTGACCCCCGCCTTTGCCATCTTCGCGAGGGCAATTCGGAGGCTGCCGAGGACGAGTTCGGTATTGACCCCTTCCTTTTCGAAATTCGCGATCATCGCCGCCGCCGTGTCGAAGTCTAAGCCCATCTGTCGAAGGGGGGCCCCGTACTGGACCAGCTGCTCCCCCAGCTGGCCAATCCCGATCCCGGTCTGCTGGGCCGCGACGAACAGCTTGTCGAGCATTTCAGAGCCCTGATCTGCGCTGATGCCCCAGTCCCCCATCGCTCGAGTGGCCGCGGTGATCGCCTGGGTCGTGTCCTCGCCCAGAAGATCAGAGGCATCAAGCGCAGCGGAGGTGAGGCTCTGCAACACCTTCCCGGTGGCTCCAGTCCGTGTGGCCAGTTCAGCCAGTGCCCTGGCAACCTCGCCGAGGTTCTGATCGGATCCCTTCCCAACCGCTTCGAAGTCCTTCTTCAGACTTTCAAAAGCTTTGCCCGTGGCCCCTGTGCCCGCCTGGATGATCTTGTAGGCACTCTCGACATCGCCAGCGCTCTTCGATGCGATCGCCCCAAGGCCTGCCAGGGGAGCGGTCAGCGCGGCACTGAAGAATTTCCCAGCCGATTCGGCCTTCTTGCCGATCCGGTCGAGACGGTTGTGGAGCCTGTTGAATTCCTTCTCGGCCTGGCTGATATCGCAGCCGAACACGTAGACCATCTTCTTCTGCGCCACTATTCCACCCCCTGTTGCCTGAGCCTCTCAGCTCGATGTCTGCGGGCCAGATCCTTGCAGTACTCCCCGTACGCGTCCTCGTCCATGATCTGCCCGTCTACCCAACGCCCGACCAGATCCTCCACCGAGAGGGGATGCTTAAGGTTGCCAGAGCAGTTGGCAATGAGAACTGCGGCTGTCATCAGCCGCCGCGATTCGAGCCAGTCTCTGTACCTGTACCCATCGATGAGATCCAGCAGCTCCCCGAGCCCGAGTTCCCAGAGGTCGTCGTGCCTGAGCTGCAAGGGGCCGAAGGCAAGGGAAAGTAGCCTGTCCCACCATTCGGCCCCTTCAGTCAGTTTTTTCCCTGGTCCTCTTCTTCCTTCTGGTCGGCCTTGAAATTCAGAGTTCTGTTCAGGGAAGCGGCGAAGGCCTCCAGTGCGGTAATAGCCAGAGGCATGAAATCGACCTCGTCCAGCCAGTTGGCCACGGTTGCAACCTTCAACCCGGGCAGGGCGTGGAGCAGTCCGCCCCAGATGATCGCCAGCCCCAGTCCCACCGGCAGGGGCCCGGTGCTCGCCTTCGCCAGGATCTGGTAGACGTCCATGCCGGTTTCCCGCTCGATCTCACGAATGGCAAAGACGCCATATTTCAGCTCCCTCTGTTGTCCCCCGATCTCAACTACTGGTCCACGCATCGAACCCCTCCGTCAGCCCTAACTGCCCGACTGTGCGGCATTGTCGAGGGCTCCGGTGCCCTCGAACTCGATGGAAGCCTTCACGGCCTCCCCCTTCGCCCCGCTCCACTTGAAGCTGGTGATCCGAGCCGTGCCGGCCAGCTGCGGGAAGGACGATCCGGTTCCCTTCGGCCGGACCGTGACCTCGATCGTGTTTCCCGCGAACAGGGCCGTTTCCAGAGTCGCCTGGGCTGTCCCGACAGCCGGGTCCCACGAGACCTCCGCAGAACCCTTCCAGCTCTTCTGCCCCTCCAGCGTTTCCTTCCAGTCCGAGGCCATGTCGCTCACATCGATGGGATCCCCTGAAACCTCCAGGTCGAAGCTGTTCACGTTCAGAACTGCTGTGGGCGTAGAACTCACATCGATCATCAGCAGCGCGTTTTTAGACGAGTATTTCGCCACTTATATCCCCTCCTGTCTCACGAATTCGGTCCTTAATGTCAGGATCCCGTGCCACCAGCTCGAGCTTTCGTCATACAGCAGCTGCAGCTCCTCAAACCAGATCCAGCAGGCCTCTTCCCCAACTTGAAGGCTCTTGTCCCCTAGCAGGCTGTCGATATCCCGTGCGATCGCCTGGCATTCCTTTCGCCCTTTCCGGTTGCTCCAGATGTGGATATCCAGCGAGTAGGTTCGTTCGGATTCGTTCTGCAGTTCACCCTGTACCGCCTGAGAGTTCCCAAGGACGATATAGGGCCCCGGCTCTTCGTCGGGAACGGCCCCCTGGTCATACACTCTGCAGAGAGTGCCGTTGAGCGGATTGGTGGAAAGGGCCACGTAGATCGCTCCCAGGATCTCGTTTTCGTTCATTCGTCGCCCGCCACCTCCTTCAGGATTTCGTCAAGCATCGCCTTCGTCCGGCCCTCAGCAGCCCTAGCGGCAGGATAGAGGAAAGGCTTCGCGGCCATTCGCTTCGTCCCGTACTCCACCGCGAACGCGTAATAGCGACGGCTCCCGGCGGCCTGCTTGCTGGTTTTGCGCCTGTTCCTTCCGCCTGTGTCCGGATAGTCGCAAAAAACCTTTGCGGTGAGCGTCTTTTCCGAGACCATCTTTTTGACAGAACGACGAAGGGCCCCCGTTTTCACAGGAGCCCTTGACGCGGCGTCGCTTCTAATCGCCTCCGCCCTCTCTTCGAGGGCCTTGTAGGCCTTGGCCTTCAACCTCTCCGGGGCCTGCCGCAAGCGGTCGAGTTCCTCCTTGAGCCCGTTCACATAGCTACGACCCATGGCGCACACTCCAGCACCAGCCATCGCCTGCCGATCGGGACAATTCCAACGATCCTGTAGTCCACCGACCCCACAACGGCTTTGTCGTTGATCGCGATTCCCTGACGGTACCGGATCGTGATTTCATGGGTGCGTTCCTCCCGCTTCGAGTCCGCCTCCCTCCGCATGTCTGAGGTAAGCGCTTCGACCTTCCCCCAGACCGTGGCAATGGTCGTCTCCGTATCGGGTTCATATCCGCCCTGCCCGTCGGAGATCCCCCTGAGCATCCGTTTCAGCGTGACGCGTTCAGAAAGCTCCCCGATCCTCATACCGGCACCACCCTGTCAGGCCACAGAAGCATCTCGTAGCCCTGGGGAAGGACGCTTGTGATGCTGCCGATGTTCACGCTTTCCCGGTGCTCGTACCAGTGGCCAATGAGGAGGAGCATTGCCTGCTTCCAACTTGCCGGGACTGGGTCGGTTCCGGCAGTTACCGTGATGGCCAGTGCATCGTAGCCCCTGGGTGTCCCGTCGGGCCACGAATCGACCAGGAGGCTTCCGTCCGCAGACAGCCGAAAGGTTCCGTCTGCCAATTCGACCGAGGTCCCGTCTGCCAGAAAACAGACGATGGACTCGACCGACTGGACGGGGCGAATCGGAAACCTGTAGGGCATTTCCGGGTAGCGATCCAGGACGATTTCAAATTGGCGCTCCGGGATCTTCCATCCCAGGAATTTTTCGACAGCCTCCCTGGCCGACGAGATGAGTAGGGCAATGAGGGTGTCATCCTCGACGTTTTCGACCCGAAGATGCAGTTTTGCTTCCTCCAGGGATATCGGCTCCGTTGTCGGTGACGTCTTTTCCCGCCACATCGGGCTCCCTCACCCCCCCGGCCGGCTCCAGGCTTTCAGCCAGGCCATTCTCGACCGCATATCTGCCAAAGTTCTCCGACACGTCCAATTCCTCCCCAGGCGCGAGTTCGCGTCTGTTAAATCCTCCCTCCCACCAGATACAGGTTTTTGCTATCCTGACCTTCACGCGGGTTCCCCCTTCCTAAGGGAAAAGCGGGGGCTTTGCTGCCCCCGCCCCTCCTACTACGCCGCCTCGCATTTCACCAGCTTGATCGCCTCGGAGTCCTTCAGGAATCCGCCAACCCTCATCGTGGAGTAGAACCCCACATAAGGCTTGTTGGTATAGGGATCCCGAAGCATCCGGATGCCAATCCGGTCGACGATCGTATAGCCGGCGCGGAAATCCCCGAAGGCGATAGGATACCCATCAGCCGCCACATCCGGCATGTCCTCGTTCTCCGTCACCGGATAGCCGAGAAGCGCCGAAGGCACGCCAGCCTGCAGGCCGGGCTGCCAGAGATAGTTGTTCTCGTTATCCTTCCACTTGCGGACCTGGGCCAGGGTCAGGCTGTTCATCATCCAGCGGGCGTTGGCCCGGTGCCCCGCCTTCAGCGAATGGATCACGTCGATCAGCAGATCCCCCGGGTTGGTTGTCGGCAGGCCGGCTGCCACCCCGGTCCTGAGGTACTGCAGGCTTCCGAAGGCCCGGGTCCCGTCCGCAGTAAGGGCAGTGGTGTATGCCAGGAAGCCCTTCGGCTTATTCGTCCCGTTCCCTGTGGTGAAGGCCGCGTTCTCCGCGGTGGTGAACGCGTCGCTCAGTTCGGCCGCGAGCCAGGCCTCCACATCGAAGAACATGTCGTCGAGCGCCCTCTGCGTCGCCTGTGGATAGGCGTAGATCTCTCCCATGAAGGGCGTCAGTTCCGCCAGGCTCGGCGAGTTCGTAGCGGCCCTGGCATCCGTCTCCCCCACCCAGCCAGAGGTGGCACCGTGTTTGTTCACGAGTTCCTTGTACTCTCCGGCTCCGACGGTGATAACCCGGCAGACGTTTCGCATGGGAGTCGCTTTCTGCAGGAGGCTGTAGACCTCCCGGTTGAGGAGTTCCGGTACGGCATACCCGCCATCCCCATCCACACCCGTCTGGATCGCCTTGAACTGGAGGTCGGCAAGCCCCTCCTCCACGCCCTTGCGCATCCACCGCAGGAAGGCGCTCTTATGCTCCGCCTTCACCGGGTCCTCATTCCCGTTCACGAGCCCGGGCCGGTTCAGCTTCGCCTCTAGCTTGGCCTTTTCCTCGTCGAGGCGCTTCAGTTCACCGTCGATCCTGGCGAGCTTCTCTTCCAGCTCTGCGCTGTTGTGCCCCGTCTTCCGCAATTCCTCCAGTCTGGCATCGTTCGTCTTCCGATACTCCTCGAAAGCCATGCCCAACTGGTCCAGAACATCCTTGAGTTCCATGTCCATGTTTTTATCCCTCCTTCATCAGATTGAGCAGCCGCCTGGCACCAGCCAGAACCACCTTCTCTTCAGCTTCCCGCTGGACGACGTCCCGCACCCGGGCGATGATGCCCTTGGCTTCGGATCTTGACAGGTCTCCTGCCTCCCGCAGGTACTCTTCGAGGTCCCGGATCGTCGTAAGGCTGTCCATGGCCTTGACCGTCCTCACCCGTGCCTGTTCGTTCGCCGGAAAAGTCACCAGGCTGATCTCCCACAGGTCCACCTTTTTCAGGACCCGGACTTCCCTGTCCCCTTCCTTTCGGAAGGTCTTTTCAAGGGCGCTGTAGCCGATCGAAAGCCCGTTGAGCGCACCGGCCTTCAGGAGCGCGTGAGCTTCCGTAGCTTTCGCGACCTCCCCCACGAGGAGACGCCCCTTCACCCATAGCCCCTTGTCGTCTTCGCGAGCCTCCGTCCAAACCCCGATCGGCTCGGCAGTGTTGTGCTGCCAGAGCATCGCAGGAGCACGGGCCTTAAGCGAGTCGGAGAAGGCTCCCGGCTCAACGATGTCGTCCCACCAGTCCACGACGCCAAAAACGCTGGCATATCCCTGAAAGACCCCGACGTCATCGACCCCCTTCAGTTCGAAAGGGCAGCTAAGTCTCTGTCTCGTCATCCTCAACCTCCTTCTCGTCCCCGTCAGGACCCGTCAGCCGCATGTTCAGCGGGCTCATATAATCGTCTCCGCCGGGCCTTGGATTCAGATTTTCTTTTGCCCTCACCTCGTTGGGCGACATGATGCCGTTCTGGATTGCCAGCTGGTAGGCTGTATATCGACTCTTTATGTCCCCCCTCATGAGCCCGTCCACCAGGAATTCAGGGAAGAGCGAATCCTTCTCCCTGTCAGGGATGAGGTCCCGCCAGATCGCCGACTCAAAGCGCCGTATCCAGGGCAGGAGCGTAAACTGCACGAATCCAAGACTCATGTTCTCGATCCCGCTTCCCCAGCTGGTGCTCTTCTCCGTGCTCTGGATCATATGCAGCGGAACCCGATAGATCCGGGCAATGTCCTCTACTTGGAAAGACCGTGTCTCAAGGTACTGCATGTCCTCGTTCGACATCGTGAGCCCCGTAAAGGTCATGCCCTCCTCAAGGATGGCGGTCTTCCCGCTGTTGGCCCCCCCGTAGCTAGCCTCCCAGGACTCCCTCAGGCGTTCGAGCGACTCCTTCGAAAGCTTCCCCGGATGCTGGAGGATCCCCGTGGGCAGAGCCCCGTTCCTGAAGACTCGCGAACCGTGCCTCAGCGTGGTAAGCGCCAGTCCCACCGTGTCCCGGTGATAGAGGATCGGGCTAATGCCGCGGACCCCGTCCAGAGTCCGGTATCGAACGTGAAAGATCCGGCTTCTGTCAACCGTTTCCTGCCTCCCGCCGTTGAAAGTGATCCGGTAGGCGAGCGACCAGTCCGATTGCTGCTCAACCGTCACCTGGTCCGGATGCAGCGGCAGGAGCTCCCGAACTTCGTCTCGGCTGTCGGTCACCTTATAGGCGTAGAAGTTCCCTCTGAGGCACAGGTGCTGCATCGCCATTTCCCGGAATTCGAAGCTCGTCTGCCATTCGTTTGGCTTCCAGCCGAGGATCCTTCTTAGCGGGGATCCCTCGACCTCCTCCTTCCCCCCGGCAGTCCGCCTGTAGAGTTTCAGCGGCAGCTGAGCGATGGATTCCGCCAGAATCCCGACACAGGAATAGACTGCCGAGCACCGAAGGGCTGTCTCTGGAGAGACGAATTCCCCGCTTTCAGCCTCCGCTCCCCCGTAAAGCGTCAGCCGCACCAGATCCAGGATTCCCCTTGGCGGGGCTTCTTTCCTGCGGAACAGCTTCAAGATCTGCATGCCTCCCCTCCTTTCGGCATCAAAAAAGCCGCCTCGCGGCGGCTAGAGGGAGATCAGCCCTCGTTCCTCGTAGACGCTGGCCTGGTTTTCCCGCATGGCAGCCCTTCCGATCGCCATGATCAGGGCGACGATCCCGTCGATTCGCTCCCGGCTCCTGCCCTTGTCCGGCTTCATGTTCCCAGCGGGGTCGATCGAAGCCTGGACATTGTCTGCCATCCACCGAAGCACCGGGTTCCCTCCATGGTGAAGCTTTCCGGCATAAACGAGGGCCTCCGTCTGCTTCATGGGACCGCTCATGGAGGCGAACCCCTGCCGTACCGGCACCATCACCAGGCCGGCATCAGTCAGTCGCTGGATGATCTCGGTCGCATTCCACTGGTCGTAGGCGATCTCCTCGACCTTGTGCCTCTCTGCATACTCAAGGATATCCTTCTCGATCCAGGAGTAGTCGACGACGTTCCCTGGAGTTGTCCGGACCAGCCCTTGCCTTGCCCACACCTCGTATGGCACCCGGTCCCTGGACGACCGTTCCCGCATGTTCTCTTCCGGGATCCAGAACAGGGGGTGCACCTTGTAGACACCGTCCTCCCAGGGGAAAACAAAGACGCAGGCCGTGATGTCCAGGGTCGTGGAAAGGTCCAGTCCTCCAAAGCAGGATTTCCCGACAAGCGCAAGCGGGTCGACATTTCCCGCGGAGAATTCCCACCGGTCCATGGGCATCCAGCGCACGTCCGCCGAAGTCCAAATGTTCAGGCGGTACCGCTTGAAGGCGTTCTGCAGCGTCGGCTTCTCCTGAGCCTCCCTGCATTCTGCAGCGAAGGCCTCCTCGCTGATAGTCACACCCAGCGACGGGTTGGCCTTGTACCAGGCTTCCCGGCTCGTCCAGTCATCGACCGGACCTTCGTTCGGATCCTCATTCGCCGCCCGGATGTAGGCGAAGAAGGACTCGTCTTCCACGATCCCCTTCAGGACCTTCCTTGCGTATTCGTGCTGCTCCCAGCAGATCGAGTTCCGATCGAATCCGGCTGTCGTGATTGATACGAGGAGCGGCTGCCTTCTCGCAGCTCCTCCGTAGCGGAGCGTATCGAAAAGTTCCCGGCTCTTCTGGGCATGGAGTTCGTCGAAGATGAGCCCGTGGATGTTCAACCCTTCCTTGGTGGGGACATCCGCGGACAGCGCACGGTAAACCGAGTTCGTCCTCGGAAAGAGGATCGTTTTCCGGCTCGGGATCACCCTCAGCCGCCTGGATAGCGCCGGCGACGACATGACCATTCGCTCGGCCTCCCCGTAGACGATTGAGGCCTGGTCCCGATCCGCCGCGGCGGAGTAGACCTCCGCTCCCGGTTCCCCGTCAGCTACCAGCAGATACAGGGAGATTCCGGAGCACAGCGCCGATTTCCCATTTTTCTTCGGCACCTCGATGTAAGCATTGCGGAACCTCCTGTAGCCATTCCGCTTCTTCCAGGCAAAGAGCGGGAAGAGAAGGTCCCGTTTCTGCCATTCCTGAAGCCTGAACGGCTTGCCCGCCCATTCCCCCTTCGAATGCCGCAGGAACCTTTCGAAGAAGACTTCCACCCTTGCGGCCGCTTCCCTGTCAAACCAGCACCCTGAGAGGACTGCCCTTTCATCCGCCTCGGTCCGGATCCATTCGCTCCATCCTTCATCCTTCGCTGTCGCAAGAAGTCCTTTCAGGCGCCCCGGGCGCATTTCACCCCTCCCCCTCCGAGAAAGTCCTCGAATTCGTCTCGTTCGTTCTTCGGGACCGTCAGCCTGGATCGACTGGAGGGAGTCAGCCCGAATTCAGCACAAAAAGCCTTGATCAGCATGAGACATTCCCTGGCGATAGCCACTTCAGGCCTCGCCACGACGTTTGTGCTCCCGTTCTTGTTCGTGTATTCGTAGGTCAGGCCGTATTCCCGGATTGCCTCCTCGGCCTGCTTCCAGCGGGCATAGGCCTGGCAGTATCCCGCTAGTGCAGCCCGGTCCACCACTGTGAGCAGCCCAACCGCGAGGAGTTCCTTCGAGACTCTCCGCCACTCTTTCTTTGCCTCAGCACTGAGGAATGAGGGACAGGCCGGAATTCCCTGCGTCGGGACAGGGGCATCCAGATTCAAGGGACGCTTCCCCGGGTTGCCTTCGAGAATTTTCAGTTCCACTGGTTTTGGTTTTCGTCCCCGCACCTTCTAGCCTCCTTCCCCACCGGAACAAATTCGCGGGCGCTCGCGCGCGACCCGCGTCCGGCACAATATGCAATTATTTTTTAACTTTTACCCTCCCCTACCTAAACGTTCTCGCATGTTCTCTTGCATGGCAACGCCTACAAAGGGATTTCAGGTTATCAAACGAAAGCAGAAGATCGGGGCGCTCTTTAACCGGTATCAAATGGTGAACAACGGTAGCAATTGTCACCTTGCCTTCCGAGGCACATTGTTCACAAATCGGATTTGCTCTCAGCTTTAGGGCCTTAACCTTGTCCCATCTGGAGTCATACCCGCGTTCCCTGAAGTTCCCCCTCTTTTTGTGGTCTTCCCTGGCGTCCTGTGTCCGGTGTCGGGGGCAGAATCTCTCTTCGGCTTCGACGAGCTCCGGACAACCGGGAAATGCACAGGGCTTCCTGGGGCGTCTGGGCAAGGGTTGATTCCTCCTCTCCATGTGTTGCCATAAAAGACAGGACCGGAAGAACCAGGGAGTTCTTCGCTCCCGGGATCCTTCCGGTCCTGCAGTTTTTGAGACTTGTGAATTTTCTCTTTTTGCACCGAGTGCTTCAGTTATTGTTCTTCTAGCGCCGCCGCTTGTGCGGCGCCTGAAACTTCTGTCAAGAAGTTTCAGGGAAGTCTTTAATCTTTAGGTTTTAGGTTCTAAGAGGGGGGGTAGTAGGGGGGGGACACACCAAACCCATTGTAGGAATTTTACCACAAAAAGATGGGAAACTTTCCCACTTTTTTCCCAACTTACGCATACATTCGGTTCGTACCAAAAAGATGGGAAACTTTCCCACTTTTTTCCCATCTTTTGTATCCCATCGGTACGCATCAATAGCTACTACGTTCTTTAATGGTCTGCTTAGTGTATTGACAGCACTAAACGTTAGCAGTATAGAAAGCTCCATTCATTCCGGTATCAAGAAAGGGGCACCATGAAACTTACGATCAGGGTCGGAAGGACCGATGGATATTTCCAGGCGGTTTCCAAACTGGAGCTCGAAGAGGGGGAACGAAAGGAACTACTTTCCCTGCACTGCGATATTCTTTCTTCGGCGATCAGAGAGCTTGACGATATTCCGGATCTCGTGGCCTTCGTCTCGGGGGGAAACGGCAGAGATTCAGGGGAGACAAGCCAGACGCGCCCAACCTACGGAGACCTCTGCAGCGAGATAACGGTCATCACGAAGGATCCCTGGCAAATCCAGAAGGTCGAAGGGATATTCGAAATCGTATCCAACCGGCTGGCCAGGAGGATCAATTCCTCCCCTGCGGGGTTGAACCCTCTTCACACCGGCCGGCAGAAGGTCCAGGTGACAAGAAAGTACGAGTGAGCAGGCCGGCATGAGAGCCTGGAAGAGAAAAGCCCGTCTCAAGGCGGGGCTTTTTTCGTTATCCCGCCCCGGCCGAATGCAGAATGCCAGCCAGTTTCCTCAGGATTTTCAGGCGAGTCCGGTAGAAAGTGCTTTTGCCCAGATGCGCTTCCTCGACGACGGTCTTCCAGGACTCCCCCCTGAAGTACCGCCGCCGGACCATCTCCATCTCCTCGGCTGAAAGGGCAGCCAACGCGGTATCCATGGCTTCGATCTCCCGGGACATGGAGCGGAGCTCGTCATCCCGCTCCTTCAGCTCGCAGAGCTTCTGGGCTCCCGCGACGGCCACGCCCTTCCTCCGGGGAGATCTCTCCGGCCCGGCCAGGGCGTAGGCAAAAAGCCCTTCCAGGTACCTCACCCGCTCCTCGTACCGCTTCAGGAGCAGGGGATAGCCGTAGAGTCTGGACTCGACCGCCCTGATCACCCTCGGATGGAGGAGGAACCTGGTTCTCAACGTGGCACCTCCGCACAGGCCTTCGACGTTTTACCGCCGGGCAGCCGCACATGGCAACAGTCAGGCATCGCTCGATCCCCTCCCGAACAATTTCCCCGTCACGGCCTCCCTGAACCGTTTCCGGTCCCTGGTCTTCGTGTTGCACCACCAGCATTTCGCATACGGCCCCAGCTTCGAGGCATCGTGACCTTGCCCGCATCGCCCTGATTCCCAGTGGATGCATTCGGCGCAATCCGCATGGGGAAAACACTCCGCTGCCATCGCGGGCCTCCCTCAGGCCTGCCTTTCGAACAGGTCGCTTTGAAGCTCGGCAGCAAGGACCGAATCCCCCTCGGCTGCCCTCCAGGTCCGCGCCACAAGGACGGTCCTGGCATTCTGGCCGCCGATCCGTGCCTTCCGGTAGATATTGACGAGATGGCGCTTCACCGTCCGCGGCGACAAGAAAAGCCGGCTGGCGATGTCTTCCGTGGAGAACCCCCTGGCGACGTCGATAGTCACGGCCCGTTCGGAAGGGGTCAGAAGAGACAGGAAGCCGCCGTCAGAATGGGATCGCGTCTTTGATTCCGCCTTCTCCGCAGAGAGGTCGGGAACAGAACGGACCTCGACCTCGGTCCTCCAGGCCCTTGAGTCCACTTCGAACCTAGGGGGCAGGATCGCACAGGCCTCGGCGTTGTCGTCCTGGATCAGGCCGGCATGGCGCAGAGCGTCCAGCAGGAATTTGGGACAGGCGTTGTCCTGGTCTCTCCGCCTCCTCACCCGGAAGTAGTGGACGACCTGGATTTCGCACTTCCGAAGGGGAGCGCACGACGGGCATTTCTCGAGGACGAGGAGGCGAACCGCATCGGTCAGGCCGTTCAGGAAGTCCCGTTTCTGTGCCCAGTGCCAGCGGCTCCAGGCATTGAGGCTCGGCATCGACATCGGCAGACAGAGCCGGAATCCGTCGCTGCGTCGCTCCAAATCCCACTTCGCTTCTGAAACCGGCATCCTCCAATCCCTCATCCGTCTGCCTCCCCCGCCTTCGAGTCCTTGCGCAGAAACCGGTAGTCCTTCGCCCGTATGGAGCACCAGGCTCCCATCTCCCCCAATCTCGAGACGATCCGCTCCCCCTGGTCTCCGAGGAGCTCAACAAGGTGAACTGCGCTTCCCGCGTTGGTCGTGATGACCGTCTGCAGGCGGTGAAGGTAGCGGTGGTTGACGATCATGTAGAGCCGCTCGCCTACCCATTCCGTGGGCCTTTCGGCGCCGAGGTCGTCCAGGACCAGAAAGGCAGACTCCTTCACCGCGGACATGAGCTCGGTCCCCCTTCCGTTGGCCGTAGCCGTCCGGAATTCGTCCAGAAGGTCCGGCACCGTGACGAAAAGGCCCTGTCTTCGGGACTCGAGGCGGGCGTTCACCATGGACGCCGCAAGATGCGTCTTGCCCACACCCCGCGGGCCCGCGAGGATCAGGCTGCTCCCGTCTTCCAGGGCCGTCATGGCCATCCTCTTCGCCTTCGCGACGTCCCCCTCGAGGCCGGCAGTACGGAAAGACCGGAAATTGCAGGACTTCAGTCTCTCCGGAAGCCGGGATGCGGCAAGCAGCCTTTCCACCGCGGCCTGCTTCTCCCGTTCGATTCGCGCCTGGCACTTCAGGCGCCTGACGGCCACCACCTGCCTGCCCCCGGGAAGGGATTCCAGGAAGGCTTCCGGCCTGAATCCCCCGAAAGGACAGACATCCGGCCCCCTGCACTCCACCCGGCACTCTTCGGCCCGCTCGGCATCCAGGTAGTCCGCCATGTTTCCCGTCACCTGCCGCGGATCAGCCTCGGGGAAAATCCGGCGGACATAGGCGATCGCCCTTTCTGCCGTCCCGTCCCGACTCAAGCCGGCTTCTCCACGGGAACGGTGAAACGTTCCCAGAATGCCGTCCAGCCTCAATTCTCCCACTGCCTGAGCGCCTCCGCCCATTCGGGATCCACCTCCTTCGGGCTTCCCCTGCTCCTGCTCCTTGCGGGTTCAACCCCGCTCTTCTGGTTCCTGAGACTTCGCCAGAGATAATCCCAGTCCAGCTCGCAAGGTTCCCTTCCCATTCGCCTGAAGCGCTCCAGGGCAGTGCTGATCTCCTCCTGCACCCGTGAAGGGACATGGAGCTTCTCCAGGGCTTCGATCCTGGCCAGTTCCTCGCGGGAGATCCCGCTCCTGCCGGTCCGAAGCAGGAACAGGTCATAGGTTTCCCGAAATGCCCTGGGGACGCTTTCCCTCGTCACCTCGGGTTTTCCCTGATGCTCCGGGAGGCCGCCGTTTTCCTGAACAGGCGGATCGCCCGTATTTCTGCCCCTCTCGCTGGGACGTTTTTCCCGCTTCCCCTGTCCGGAACCTGGCGGAGCCTCCCGCGTTCCCAGAGGCGCAGGCGCTTGCCCTGCGCCTGAAACTTCGTCAGAAGTTTCAGGGATATCTTTAGGTTTTATAGGTTCTTTAGGTACGGTACGGTAAGGTACGGTACGGTACGCAGGACATCCGACGGACGTCCGTTGGACATCCGCAGGACGTCCGTCGGACATCCGCAGGACGTCCGTTGGACATCCGCAGGACATCCGTTGGACATCCGTTGGACATCCGTCGGACATCCGCAGGACATCCGCAGGACATCCGTTGGACATCCGTTGGACGTCCGCAGGACATCCGCTGGACGTCCGTTGGACATCCGTTGGATGTCCAACGGACATTTGCAGGACATCCTCTGGACGCTCACTGGAGGTCGACCGCTTGTTGCGCTGACGCTCCCTGTCCCTGGACCGCCTGTCCAGAAGCCTCCCGAGGTAATCGTGCCAGTCGTGGAGAACCCGCCCCCCTTCCGCCTCTTCGAGAAAGCCAGGCCTGTCCCCGATCCCGCAGTGCAAGAGGGCATGGATAAAACTGGATGGATCGCCCTCCCACAGGGCGGCTTCGGCGATGTCCTCATCGGAGTAGTTCGAGAGGTCTCCGTCGGGAACATAGTTGGCGCACCACCACCAGAGACAGTGGAGGTGTCCGATCATCTGGGGAACGGTAATCCCCAGAAGCCTGGAGGCCTTGCGCGTCTTGGGGTGCTCCTTCAGACTGTCATGGCTTTCAATCCACATTCCGCAGGCCCTCCTTGTGGCAGTACCGGAGCTTTAAATCAGGATAGATCAAACTCTTCTTACGCCCGTTCATTTGCAAACGGTCCTATAATCTTTGAAAACACTCCCGGCAAAAGGCGTTTCTCAGGCCTTTTCTTCGGCTTCAAGGTCCGATGAGACCTTTTCCGGGTTCCCGGATGCCTCCTGGGGCATCGTGGAGGGGGCCTCCTCGATCGCTGGGATTTCCTCCCGGGTGATATCGGCGACCTGCGTCATGTCCGGGGCGACCTCGAGCTTCACCGCGCCGTCGCTTTCCTCCACCATCCTCATGACCTCCACGCTCATCGGGAGCCATTTCCAGGCATGTCTCAGAACAGTCTTCAGGGCCATCTCCTCCGGCTCATCCTTCCAGGGCCCCTGGAGGTTCCCGGAACGGTCGTAGGCCCCCTTTGAGTAGGTGTCCCTGCGCCTGAGGATCTCCTTCCAGGGCATGTAGTCGAAGAAACTTCCGCCGTCCCTGAAGCGGGCCACGACATAGGCCCCCTTCGGTTCCCCCCTGTCGCCGTCCTCTGCGGGCCTGTGCACCAGCTTCCGATCCAGCCCGTATTCCACCTCGAAGAAGTCGTTGGTGTAGACGATCTGCCCGTAGAGATCGGAGATCTCACCGGACCTCCGGGCCAGGGCCAGCATGCCCCGGTACCCGATCTGAAGCTGCACGTCGTAGCTTTTCGTCCTGTCGTTCCAGAACGGGACGAGGTAGCAATGTCCCAGGGGACCGGGCTCCAGCCCCAGCTGGGACGCCGTGATGACCGAGGCCACGAGGCTCTGGGGGGAACAGGAGAGGAGCTTCGGGTTCTTCCTGATCTCGCTGAAGGCCACCATGGCCATCCGGTCAGCGGTCATGTGCTTCGGCAGCGCCTTCGCGATCGCCTCCTGCCGGGACATGAGAAATCCCCAGATCTGCTTCTCCGGGCTTGCCGCCGCCCTCTCTCCGTTCGCATGAGGAGCTCCCTGCGCCCGGGAAGCCAGTGTTTGTCTAAGCGTTTCCATCTGTGCCGCCGTTCCCTTCGACATTCGTCAAGCCTCCTTTTCAAGTCTTCCTAATAGCTACCGGACGTCGAAACGCCGGTAGACTATTTCCCTTGCAAACTGCGAATAGATTTCCGGGGCCTTCGCCCTGAGTTCCCTTGCGTCGAGCCTTTCGGACGTGACCGTCTTCCATTGAACTTTCCGGTCCCCGCAGATGCCCGCCTCGCTTTCTCCCAGGTACGCCTTGAGACGGTTTGCCGCAGCCTCCCTGGCTTCAGCGGCGGCTTTCTCGTTGGCAGAAGCAATCTCATACTCGCGGATCAGGTCAGCGGCCTCGGGAGGCAGCTGGACGACTTCCCCCGGCCGGGACTGGGGAAAAAGGAGCGCAAGCACTCTGGAGGAAGATTCGGATCCGTCCATTTCCGGAAGCGTCCGGCTCTGGACCTTCTGCCAGAAGTCTTCTTCGATGGCCTCCAGGTGGGCGATGATCTCTTCGTCCCGTTCCACGCGGGACTGGACAAACTTCTGCCCGCCGATGAGAACCGCGAAGTGCCCGAACCGGTAGCCGGTGACAGCGAGATAGTGCTGGAGCTGGATCATGTAATAATCGGGGATTCGGCCCTCGCTCCAGAGATCCTTGCGGTACTCCCCCGTCGTCTTGATCTCCAGCACGCCGGGCTCCCCATCCTCGTAAACGATCCGGTCGAGATTCGCGATCATCCAGGGCCGGCTTTCGTGAACCAGCATGAAGTTGCTCCTGCGGATTCGAAGACCTGTTCTGCGGGCGAATTCCTCCGCCACCACCCCCTCCAGCACGCCGCCCCAATAGGCCGCCTCGTTGAAATCCTCTTTCGGCTCAACTTCTCCGGTCTTCTCCAGCCATACGGCTGCGGGGGACTTCCACGGGTTGAGCCCGCAGATGGCGGCCGCGTCGGACCCTCCGATCCCCCTCGTCCTCCACCTCAGCCATTCCTCCCTGTCGAGATCCTTTGTCCTGACCAGCACCGCCATCCCTTTTTCCCCCTTCCCGAATGGCCGTCACAAGATTCCACACCCGCTGAACCGCCTTTTCCCAACCCGATCGGGCATTTCGGCTCCACATCGCCTTATGTATTCCCGTTGCACTTGCTTTACACCATTGATGTTTGCTTTCCTCTTTACAGTTTCAAGTTGTATGCTTTATTATTGTTTTTGCACGATCCTGGGATTGCAGCTCCCTATCCCACCTCCAATGCCCGTCCTGACCAGACGGGCACTAATTTTGTCCGCTCATTCAGCAAAGAGATCGCACAGCTGCCCCGGCCAGGTGTCCGTGTCCTGCGCCCTGCAGCGCTTCTTACCGGCCGGCCCCCATCGGTCCCAGAATGCGCACTTCCTGCAGCACGGCTGTTCTTCCCCCTGAAACGCGCTCCGGATTTTGCATTGCAACGTCTCCATCCCCATCGCCTCCCTGCTGCTTCTGCCAGACCATTCCCTGGGTGTCCCTGTTGAAGGGCGGTTCGGGCACGTCCTTCAGCCGGTAGAGTCCGCCGAGCCCGAAGGAGATCAGGCAGAGCGCGACGAAGACCCGGCGCCTCGCCTTGAGGGAAGCGGCTCCATCCTTACGGGAACGCATGAATCCTCCCCGCGGAACTGATCAATCCACCGGTCGAGTTCCGCCATCTCGTACCGGACCGTTCGGCCGATCTTCAGGAATCTCGGCCCCGGCGTTCTGCTCTTCAGGGTTCCCTCCATCCGCGTCCGCCTGAGGAATGACAGGCTCATTCCGATATAGGCAGCCGCGTATTTCTCGTCCACGAGCACGGGTTGCACGTCGAGTTCCCTTTCCTCAGCTTTCCTGCGTCCCATTGCCATTGCCTCCCTTTCATCCAGGCCGTGTTTCCGGCTCCCCTATTCCACTGTTCAGAATCAGCGGGCTGTGCTGTCTACGCTCTCCATCTCCCAGCCGAACTCTGCGGCGGCATCCTTCATGGCTTCGCGAATCTTTTCCTGAAGGCGGCAGAGGAGTTTCCCGGTCAACTCAGGCCCTCCGAGCATTCCGCCCCTTTCCTCGATACGGAAACTGGCCCTGTTTCCCTTCCTCCTGTCCACTGCGGTCAGACTCACGGAAATTTCGACATCCATCCTCTTTGCCTCCCCCTTCCCACCGTAAACGGCCCCTTGGCATTAATCGGTTTCATGATTTTTCCCAGCCACAGTGCTACCGTAAAATTGCCGCGCCCCATTCAGAGGTGATCAGAACGGACCTTAACAAGCTAAAGGTCAATTTCGTATGCAGCGAATGCGGCGGGGAGCTTTACGCGACTCTTCAGGAGATAGCGGACCGAAAAGCGATCACCTGCCAAATTTGCGGTTTGGACATTCAGCTTGAACCGGATGCCGCTTTTGAGTCGAATCTCCATAGGCTTCTGGAGAAAGAAAGATCACTCGAACAGGCATATGAAAAACTAAGGAATCGACTCAGATAACTCTTTTCAGGACTCATGGGGCGCGGCACCTTTCCTAAGCTCTGCAGCCAGCCGGATTGCATTTTTAACCCTGTTGGCCAGCCGTTCCGCCTCGATTGCGATATTGCCCATTTCCTCAACCCAGGCCTCGAACTTCTCCTCGTTTTCCAGGCAGAACATCAGGTGAATCCTTTTGCCTACTTCTCTCACTGCCTCTCACCTCCCCACCGCATCCAGGAACCGCCTCCCCTGATCCACCAGTCCGCCAACCTCTGTCAGGAACTTCAAGGTGTCGTCCTCGTCCGCTCTGCCATCCTGAAGGTCTTCCACGATCCCAAGGACTTCCCCTGGGCCCGCCGATAGCTGAGACAGCCTCCCCACGTTTCCGATCAGTCCCCGCAACTCGGAAGCGACTCGGGCTGCGGGGACTGGGTAGGGTTTTGTAGAATTTCGTCGATGGGAACCCCATAAAGGCTAGATATTCTACGTAAATTGTCTAATGAGGGTTCCATGTCCCCTTTCTCCCACCTCCAAACGGTATAGTCAAGTCCCAGAACTGCTGTAAATTCAGATCCGGTTACAGATTCACCGCTACAACCTCGGGTTGAGACATGTTTACTGGCTGTTTCACTGAAGCCT
>JALHIN010000081.1:411-1047 GCA_022839995.1 Synergistota bacterium | reverse complement strand
GGTTCTTCGCTATTTTGTGTGGGTTGTTAGCCCCTGTTCTTGTTGCTGAAAGCTGGTAATCTGGGCTTGGAGTTCACTTTCCCGAGAGAGGAGATCATCCCGTGGACGAAACCAAGCCCTTCATGGAAGCTCTGTTAGGTCTGAAGGACCCCTGGACTTTGACACGCATCGAAGCCGATCTGGATGCCGGCCAGGTGGATCTTTACGTCGACTTTCTGCCGGGCAGCCGGTGGCCCTGCCCACAGTGCGGGAAGGGAAGCTGTCCCGTCCATGACACCGTGGAACGGACCTGGCGTCACATGAATCTCTTCCAGTACAAGACTTACGTCCACGCCCGAGTCCCTCGGGTCAAGTGCACCGATCACGGGGTGAAACAGGTGAAGGTCCCCTGGAGCCGGGAAGGCAGCGGCTTCACTTTGCTCTTCGAGAGTCTCGCCATGTCTTTGGTCAAGTTCATGCCGGTACGGGAAGCGGCCTTGATCCTGGACGAATGGGACACCCGAATCTGGAGGATCGTCCGGCATTACGTCGAAAGCGCCGTGGAGGGACAGGACCTGTCCGCCCTGACTTCCGTCGGCATCGACGAGACGAGCTGGAAACGGCGCCACCGTTACCTGACGGTTTTCATGGATCTCG
>JALHIN010000081.1:0-393 GCA_022839995.1 Synergistota bacterium | reverse complement strand
GGATCTCGATACAAAGCGGGTGGTTTTCGTCACTCCCACCCGACAGAAGGACACTTTGAAGCGTTTCCAGGACTTCCTGAAGGCTCATAACGGGAATCCCGGTTCGGTGCGGCACTTTTCCTGCGATCTTTCGGGGACCTATGCCCAGGGAATCCGGGAGCATTTCCCCCACGCCACGGTGACAGCGGACCGTTTCCATTTGGTGAAGCTGGTGAACGATGCCGTGGACGCCGTCAGGCGGATGGAGCAAAAGCGCGCCGGAGGCCTGAAACGGACCCGTTTCCTCTGGCTGAAGAACCGGGGGGACCTGAGCGGCAGGGAACGGGCCGATTTGGAGGCTCTGCTGGATCATCCCGCCTATGCCCGCATGGGCCGGGCCCATGCCCTGAAGGA
>JALHIN010000053.1:0-5610 GCA_022839995.1 Synergistota bacterium | reverse complement strand
GTTCCAAATTGTTCCAAATATTCCAGCCGACGTGGGAGCGTGACGGCCGGCCCCCCGGCTTGATGCGTTTCACTTTTCGTTTAACGATACGTAAAACCTGGCATAGATATTTAACCGATCGTTTAACAATTAGTTAAACATGCCATTCTTAGGGGTCAAGATCTCAGAGGAGCTGGAGACCCTGATCGACGAAGAGGTTAAACGCTCCGATAAGTCCAAAAGCGACATCGTGAGAGATGCGTTAAACCAATATTTTAACGTCGCGATCCCTGAAGGTACAGGCCTAATAGTATTAGATAAAAAAGAGCTTATAAATCTGATTGATAGCAGACTAGGAGTTAAACCAGAAGTTAAACGCGAGGTTAAACTGATCCCAGAAGTTAAACCAAAAATTAAACAGGACGTTAAACCGGTTAAACAAGATGTTAAACCAGAGGTTAAACCCACAATTCAGAGGTTATCCGAGGACTCAGCAACACAAGAGAAAATCAAAGAGCTGTGGAGGAGTGGGGAGCGGAACCGACAGGCAATAGCTCAGCAGGTAGGATACAAGAATCGAACAGTCCAGCAGTACATCAAAGACTGCCTGGAAAGCGGCGAGCTGGAGAAATAAGTCGAGGAGCGACGGAGATAGAACGGCTGGATTTTAGCATATCAGCTTGCTCTGTAATCCACTTTTTTGTGAAGATTTCCGGACTAAGTTATAAAGTTTAATGTTTTTTATAGAGATTTCTTCGAAATTGGGATTATCCTCGAATTCGATTAAATATATTTTATTTGCATCGATTGGCTTTACAGCGATTGGACAACAGGTAATTCCCGGGAAATATTGCCTTGCATATTTAACCAAATTTGATATTTGAACCCATCCAATCATATCACGTGCGTCCGGACCCTTAGCTTCAATTGGTATAATATACTCGTTTCCATCGGTATCCACACCCACATAGAGATCATCTACCTCTACTTGACCTTCTTCCCTAATTGTGGTCCTAATATGCGACTGGAGATGAAAGCAAGTTATTCCGGTAAAAACATCAATAAGTCTATTATATCGTATACATGATAAAAGAGCTTGCTCATCGTTTGTAGAATATTTCTCTACAATCTCAGGTAAAGAATTTAGAATATCGATAGATGTTAGTCCCTCTTGTATTGTTAGATGCGGGGAGCGGCTTATCTTGCAAAACGCAAATTTTCCCTTCCCTTTAGGTGCAATAATCCAATTGCCTTTATCAAGTATGGTCTTTGGCAGCGGTCGTCTCGATCGGTAGGTATAAATTATATCCGGAATATTTCTAATAGTTATGTTGAGATCGTTCGCCACTTTAGCGACGTCATCTTTATCAAAATTAATAATATCTTCGCCCCCACAATCTGCTAATTTAGCCTGAAACAATTCTATAAGAATTTTATCATATTTTGTTTCGTTGTTTAAAGTAGTCATTTAGGTCAACCTCAATCATTTTTAAGTATCAACACATTTTCATCTATGTTCATTTTTGTTGCTGTAGCTATTCTCGTGCGCCAAAGTTCGATACCCATGACATTATACCCTAGTGATCCAGCAATGTCCGCAATTAATTCGGCGGTTGGTATATAAACTCTGAAAAAAGACATTTGGTCACCAAGGACATAAGCTAACTTAGCATCCTCTGATAAATATGGTTTTAGGCTCTTTAAATGGAGATACATTCCTCCAAAATAATGACGGACGATTTTGTGATACATCTTTTCGAATCCTGAAGTTTTATTCAGATATATTCTTTTCTTCTCGATTTCATCTGCTATTTCTGTGATTTTACTATATTCTGCAATACAGTTACCATCAACGTCTTTCGCAAAAATATTTCTAGAGTTGCTCCGTAGAAGATCCTCTTTAACGTTCCTTAAATCGCGCTTATTATTGATAAAATCAAGTAAAATACTCTCTAATCTGGTACTTCTCGTATAATCCTTTTCATTTGGGTATGGTGGGGAAGTTATAACGCAATTAATCTGTCCCATCAGTTCCTCTGGCAGACATTTATCGATTTTACGTGCGTCCCCTTTGATAATTTTTGAGTTATCAATGCCACTGAATCTCGATACATCTTCGATCATTTGTTGAGTATTAGCTACGTAATAATCCAATGCATTAATGTCTTCTTTCGGTTTAGTCCGATAAATCTCCGGGCCAAAAGCTATATTTCCTGCTCGATTTATAATTAAATTTGCTAATGAAAGTTTAAAAAATGATCGTATTTCGTCATCCTCAATCGAATCAATAACTTTTTTTAGTATTAAAACTTTATTTAACGGCACATCACTTATAAACCCCTTTGGTAGTATCTTTTGTTTTTCGCTTTTGAGTGTAGGTATAGAATCGACAACAAATAAGTTTAAATTCGTTTTTGGCTCGATTATCGAACGATTATCAGCAATATAAAGTTTTTTATAAGACAACAGTGAAGAATTATAAATATAACCTAAATAATTGTGAAGATCCTCTACGTCCAGCATCATATTCGTCTTAACTTTTGCGGCAAAATATGCAACCGGATTTGCCTCAATTCCATAATTTGGTATATTACTTTTTAAGCATTCTACATTTGTTGTTCCGGTTCCACAAAAAGGATCCAAAACGATAGCGTTATGTGAGATATTGAATTTATTTAAATACTGTGTGACTAGATGAGGTGGATATCCCAATACGAATTGATACCACCCGTGTATAGGTAAATCTGACATACATATTTGGTTTTTCCCTCCGTTAGATCTTCTGCCAAGGTTACTTTTTTTAACCCCTATGCTTGCCACTTATACGCACCTCATTATACTCCCCATTAGATGTACTAAACGTTGACCCCTCAACTTGACCGCAGGGTTTGATATAACAAGAACGTATTATACATTAGAGGGGCACACGCAGGCAAACACAATAAACATCACATCCCTATGTGATGTTGTAACTTGTCAAGCCCATTTGCTTGCTATGCCCCATGCACTTAATAACGAATACCGATTAATTCAGGAAGAAAACTGGAAATAAACCGAGACATGTCTCGGTCTCGGCTTGGCAAAACCAAGACAAGATAGCGATTTTCTCTTTTGTTTATATATATTTTTCGTATATATATCTATATCTCCGACTAGATAATGTTACATTTTATCAGATGATCGTCACATCTGATGATCTGATTTTTAGCTGCTAGTGATTCCTTCAGAGAACTGGGACCGAGACATGTCTCGGTTTAAGTTCCTAAACTAATCTGATGAGATGACGTTGTTTATGGCGAGGATCTTTGATGACCTGGAAACGATGATCGTCGTCCAATAGCGGTTCTAATCGATTGATATGCCGTTTTGTCACTCCAAGAAGGCGAGCGGCGTCTTTCGTTGTGGTCTGACGCATCCTAAGCCGTTTCATCTCTGAGAAAAGGCGGTCCAGGTGGTCGGATGCGGTCTTTTGACTGAGAGCGGGGGCCGGGGCTTCGAGCTTGCTGATCCTCTGGCGATCGTATGCTCTTTCGAGGGCGGCCTCTTCCCGGAAGGTGTCCAGCTCCACCCTGAGCTTGTGGATCTCTTCTTCCTGGCGCTGGATGTCTCTCTGTCGTTGCTGGGAGATGCACTGGAGCCGGTGAATCTCATCCTCCTGCTGCTGGAGGACCTCGGCTAAAAGATGCTTAATTCTCGGGACGTCATCGAAAAGCTTATCCGCCAGAAGGGCCATGTTATCCTTGGTCGAGGACCGGCCTCTGGCATCCGCTAGGGGTTGGTCTACTAATTCCATTCTACTATCACCTCATTCTATTGTGGTTACATGCGGCTACTGCTTTGTGATTCTATCTAAATAATCTTTTTGCCGAGTTCCAAATCCCACAAGCCAGATTAGTTATGTGACCCTAGCCACCAAATATATATGGTATGGTCACATAACTATTATACATGGCTACGCCGAAGATCATTTACGAAACCACAAGCGGGGAGGAGATCAAGGCCTTGCGAGAGGAGGCCCGGAAGCTGCGAGACGAGGCAGCGAAGCTCCGGCAGTTCCGGGGAATGGAACCGGCGGCGAGGGAGAGGGAGGCGGAGGCGGCCAGGCTGGAGGGCGAGGCCCTGGAGGCCCTGGAGGAGGCCAGGCTGGAGGCGGGCGACGTGGTGAAGACCACGGCGAAGGGGGAGAAGAAATACCGGTACTATTTTGCGTCCTGGAAGGTAGGGGGAAAGGTGAAAAACGTCTACATCGGCTCCCCCCGGAAGATGACCCTGGAGGAGGCGACAGCGAAGGCGCGGGCCCTGAAGGCGCGGGATCTTGGTCTTCGGGGATAGTTATAGAGGCGGGGTGCAGGGGTAGAGAAAACCCCGGTCTTTAGGCCGGGGATGAATCGTACCCCGCCTCTATAATAGTAAAGTACTAGTATGCATTAGTATGTATTAGAAACGGGTGAAGCCGATGCCTCTTATAGAAACCCACAACGAGCGCGGGCGGTTGCATGCCTCCGACTCCTATGGAGAGTTCAGCGAGGAGTTCATAGCGGAGGTGATGCAAGCGGTTTGATAATGTAGACGACCTGATCGCGGATTTGCTTAGCGACTGAGACATTCTACACGATTTTATGGCATACACATACGAAACCGATCAGGAATTCAAAACTAATTTTAAACGTCTTACGAAAAAGAATAAGGTCCTGGCGGAAAGGATCGTCAAAAAAATCCAGGATATATGCGAGTATCCCGAACGCGGCGAGCCACTATCGGGGAATCTGGCTGGCAAATGGAGTATTCACGTTGCCAATCATTATGTTATACTGTACGAAATAAGAGATAAAGACAAAGTTGTACGATTTTTAAGTGTTAAGCACCACGATCGTGCATATGGCAAGAAAATATGATGGGTGCCACGACACGTACGAACGACCAAAAACTTATTATGCATTGCTACATATCGTGATCGCACACGATACTCAGGGGAGGAGATCAACCGCTTCCCAGTTGTTGGCGTCGACAGGCGTGACCTCTTCTCTTCCGTCAGACATGTCCAGAGACTCCGCATAGGCCGCGAGGGGGCACCGGGAATGATCCGCCCCGGCGTCCCCTCCTATCTTCTCAATCGCTTGAAGCATAGACCCGGAACCGCAACGAGATGAAATTTTTGAGAGGATAGGACCGGGGAAAACCGGATAATTATCCGGTTCCGGTTCTCTGAAAATCATGGCTTGATATCGGTCTTCTCTTCTCTTTATATATCATTGACTTATTCATATTCCTATTCCTGTCTAATCCAGATCCCATTTTGCCGGAAGATCGTCACTTCCGACGGGGCGAAAATTGGCCGCTATCGATCCATCCGCAAAACCGGAACCGGATAATTATCCGGTTTCACGTCCCCGCTAATCTGATAAGGTGGCGTTGTTTGTGGCGGGGATCTCTGAGAATCACAAACCGGGAATCCTTCGCCAGATACGGTTTTAGCTTCTTAACAAGCGGCTTACTGACTCCGAGGAGGCGGGCGGCGTCTTTTGTGGTGGTCTGGCGAATGGAAAGGCGGCGCATCTCCGAGAAGAGCTTATCCAGATGATCGCCGGCGGTCTTCTGGCTGAGGGCCAGGGCCGGGGTCTCCAGGGCGGT
>JALHIN010000004.1:0-112824 GCA_022839995.1 Synergistota bacterium | reverse complement strand
TTACAACCAGTACAGCGTCATCGTGGTGGCTCCCAGCCGCGCCCAGGGGCTGAAGACGGACCTGGCGGAACGGTTCTCCGCCTGGATGGCCTCCCCGCGTGGGCAGAAGCTCATCGCGGACTTTCGCCTGATGGGTAAGCCGCTGTTCTTCCCGAACGCCGGGGCTTTCTAGCGCCCCTCCGGGTCGACCAGGCCGGAAGGTGCATCGGAGAGCGCCCCTTCCGGCGATTCGTACTCTTGCAGGGAGCGGAGAGGGACTTCCACCGGCGCGGGACCGTCGAGCTCCCCTTCGTCGGAATGGTTCAGCACGGCAAGGCGCCTCGCGGTCACCAGGACGCGGTTCTCGAGCGACCCGACGGCCTTGTTGTAGGAATCGCTGGCGGTCTTCAGCCCCTTGCGGACCCCTTCGAAGTGCCCCAGGAACGCCTTGAGCCGGTCGTGCAGCTCCCGCCCCGTCTCGCTGATGGCTTTCGCGTTTCGTGCGATCGCTTCCTGGTTCCACCCGTAGGCCACCGCCTTGAGCAGGGCCAGGAGGGTCGTCGGGGTGGCCAGCATCACCTTGTTCTTGGCCCCGTACTCGATCAGCTCCAGGTCTGTACCGGCCGCGGCGCTCATGAAGGATTCCCCCGGCAGGAAGAGGACGACGAAATCGGGAGTCCGGTCGAACTGCTTCCAGTAGTCCTTGGCCGAGAGCTTCGAGATGTGGTCCCGGATCTGGCGGCTGTGGTTCTTCAGCTTTTCCGACCGGGCGGTTTCGTCCGGCGCTTCCATGGCTTCCATGTAGGCCTCCAGGGGGACCTTCGCGTCCACGACGATGATCCGGTCGTTGGGAAGCGAAACCACGAGGTCGGGGCGGAAACGGCCCTCTTCCCCGGCGACCGAGACCTGCTCCTCGAAATCGCAGTGCTCGATCATTCCCGCCAGCTCGACCACCCGCCGAAGCTGGATCTCTCCCCACCTTCCCCGCACCTGGGGCTGGCGGAGGGCCTTCACGAGGTTGGCGGTCTCCCCCTGCAGCCGCAGCTGGGCTTCCGAAAGCCCCCGGATCTGCTCCGTCAGGCTCCCGTAGGCTCCTTCCCTCTTCGTCTCGATCTCCCGCATGGCCGACTCGACCTTGTCGAGGGATTCCTTCAGGGGCTGAACCACCTGGTCGATCGCCTGGCTCTTCTGCCCCAGGGTCTCCCCGGCAAGTTGCAGGAAGGTTTTGCTATTGATCTCCAGGGCTTCCCGGGAAAGCGCCTGGAAGGCTTCGGACAGCCTGGCCTTCGCCTCTTCGAGGAGGGCAAGCCTGGATTCGGCCGCCGCGGCCTGTTCCTCCATCCGGGCTTCCAGGGCCGAGCGTTCCGACTGGAGGCTCCCCAGGGTTTCCCGAAGGGCGTCGTTTTCCGCCTCCCGTTCTTCCACCGCGGCTTCGAGCCTTGCCTGCTCCTCTTCCTGGGCCCTGAGGCGTTCTTCCAGCCTTACGGCCTCCACCCGGAGGGAAGACAGCTCCCCGCACGCCCCGCGCAGGCGCGGCCACAGGAGGGCCGCCCCTCCCAGCCCCCCGAGAACCAGTCCGCCAAGGAACACGGCCCATACCGGAATCGACATCCGCCCATCGCCTCCCGAAAGTCTGCTTTTCCTTCCCGATTATAGGGGGTCTCGAAAAAAGAGGGAGCCCGAAAAAAGCCGGCACCCTCCAGGGAACGGGGGTGCCGGCTTCGTGGGCTTACTGGAACGAGGCGTTGAGCCTGGGAATCAGGTTTCCCTGCAGGATGGCATCGGAGAGGGTCAGCTTCTTCCTGGCCCGCGCCAGCCCGTCCGGGGTTTCCGAAAGGGGCCGCCCCTGGCCGGTCCGCAGGTCGTAAACCAGGTCCAGCTCGGGAAGGACCCAGGCCTCGTCGTCCAGGAAAGAACCGTTGCGGAAGACGACGAAGCCGCGATCGGCGTTCAGGAGGTCCTGCCCGAAGGCGGTGACCAGGTCCGTCCCCATCAGGTTTCCCAGCGTCGGGCCGATGTCGATCTGCCCCGCTGCCAGGGTAAACTGGCCGCGCAGCCGCCCGTGAGGCAGGCGGACGATGAAGGGGATCTTCTGGGCTTTCTTCCAGGCTACCGGGTCGGAGAGGTCCGAAACACCGAGGAAGCGGGCAAGGTCGGGCCGGTCTGCCACCGTCAGTCCGGGATGGTCCCCGTAGATCGCAAGCACGCTTTCGTCAAGGAGTCCCTCGCGGCGCAGCCCTTCGACGAAGGCCCCGATCTGGGCGTCGGCGTAGTGGATGCAGCGGAGGTAATTGCCCAGTCCAGTTCCGGCAAACTCTCCCAGGGGAAGGCCCGGTATCTTTTCCAGGTCCATGTTGAAGGGGTAATGGCTGGACAGGGTGATCAAAAAGGCGTAGAAAGGCTTCTCCTGCGCCTTCAGGATGGGCAGGCTCTGGCGGAAAAAGCTCTCGTCGCTCAGGCCCAGCCCGATGACGGAGTCGACCTTGAAATCCCTGTTGCTGACGAAACGGTCAAAGGAAAGGGAGGGGTACATGCGGGCCCGGTTCCAGAAGCCCGGCTTATCCCCGTGAAGCGCGATGGTGGAATACCCTTTTGCCTTCAGGGCCGAGGCGATGGAGTTGAACTCGTTTCCGGCGTAGCGGGTGTAGGCCACCCCGGTGGGAGCCGGGAACAGCCCCGTGTTCACCAGGAACTCGGCGTCGGCGCTGTTGCCCATGGCGGTCTGGTGGAACGTCTCGGTGAAATTGAGCCCCCTGCGTGCAAGGCGGTTCAGGTTCGGGGTGATCTCCACCCCGCCGATCGACCGGTTCAAAACGAACGACTGCAGGGCTTCCACCTGGATAACGATCAGGTTCTTCCCGGAGGCGATGCCGTGGTAGCGGTGACCTGCCGTTCCCGAGGGCCTCCCCTGGAACCAGCCCGCCACTTCCTCCACGGGTATTCCGGGATCCTTTCCCCGGAACTTTTCGCCCGCGATGGTCAACAGGTCGGCAAGGTGGTAGTTCAACGACCCGAGGCTGATGGCCACGGCGGGGCGGTCCCACATGGAAGCCAGGATCCCCGGGCAGGTTTTCTGGAAACGCTGGACGCGCAGGCCATAGGGAACCAGGAAAACCGCCAGCAGGGCGAGGACGGCACCGGCCCGCCCCCATCCCATTGCGGGCAGCTCCCGGGACCGCTTCCCAAGCCGGTAAGCCAGGAAGCCCAGAACCGGGAAGTCGATCCAGAGCAGGGCGTCTTTCGGTTCCATGAGGGCAAGCACCGAGTCCGCCACGGCTGAGAGCTGGGTCCCGAGGCCGAGGTTCCGGAGCGTGAACAGGTCGGAATAGTAGCGAAGGGAAAGGAGGTCCGTCCAGACCAGGACCGTGAGCCAGAAATCCACGAAAAGCATCCCGGCTCCACGGAAGCGGCGCGGCAGGAAAAGGGGGAGGCTCGCCAGGGCAAGGGAAGTCCCCGCCAGGGCAAGGATCGTCAGGGGATCGTCCAGGGACCCTTTCATCAGGACGTTGTTGAGGGCGATGAACTTGAGGCTCACCAGCAGGGCCAGAAGGCCGGTCAAAGCGATTTCTTTGCCGTCAAAGCGGTTTTTCAGTTGCTCCAGCAGGGTCACGTACATTCCTCCGGGCGGCGGCTTTCCTTCCTCTTTATATGGAACGTCGGGAAAAGTCAGCCGATTTTTTCACGCGGGCATTTTACACCCTGTTTTCCAAAAAGGGAACCGCCCGTTCGAATTTCTAATTGTTTGTTCTTCGGTGTCCGATCACTCTTTTTCGGCCTTTCTGGCGATGGCTGCCGGACCTTAGCCCTCCCGTTCGATCTCTTCGACCTTCGCGACCTCTTCAGCCGACCCGGGAGTTTCTTCGGGTGCTTTCTTCTTTCGGAATAGAGAAAACCTTCCTTCCCTGAAAAGCCTGAGGCAGGCATCAGACACGACGGGATCGTATTGGAGACCACGCCCACGCTCGATTTCCGCCATGGCTTCGCCGATGCCCCTCGCGGGACGGTAAGGCCGGTGCGAGGCCATGGCCTCGACAGTGTCGGCTACCGCGATAATCCGGGCCTCGAGGAGAATCTCGTCGCCTTTCAGGCCCTGCGGGTATCCCGAGCCGTCCAGGCGCTCGTGGTGCTGGTAGACGATCTCCGGCCAGCGGCCAGGAAAGAACGACGTCCTCGAGAATCTCCCTGCCGGCTTCGCAGTGAAGCTGGATCAATCCGCGTTCGAGAGGGCTGAGAGCGCCGGGCTTGACCAGGATTTCCGAGGGGACCTCGATTTTCCCGACATCGTGGATCGTGGCGGCCATCTCGACCCGATGGCAGGCCTCCGGTTCCATTCCAATCTCTTCGGCGATGGCCCGCGCCAGGCTCGCCACCCTCCGCTGGTGGCCTGCCGTGTAGGGATCCCGGAGCTCCGTTGCCCTGGCCAGCACTTTGATCGTCTCTTCCCAGACCCTGCGCTCCTCCCGGACCTGGGCTTCCAGCAGCCGGTTCAGCCTCTCCGTGGCTTTTCTGGCCTCCCTTTCGGCTGTGAGGTCCACGTAAAGCAAATAGGCGCCTTTCGCTTCCCCCTTCACGAAGACCGGAACGCCGATCACCCGAATCGGCAGGCTGCTTCCGTCCTTTTTCCTTCTCGTTGCTTCCAGGAGGATGGACCTGCCTTCACCGAAAAGGATTTTCCAGTGTCCGAGGGAGATCTCCCGGTCCGCCTCGGGAACCAGGATCTCCTCGACCGTCTTTTTGAGCACCTCGTCCTTCCGGTAGCCGAACATCCGGAGAGCGGCCCGGTTGACCTTGAGGACCCTTCCCTCTTTGTCGCAGTAGAACATGCCAACCGGGGCATTCTCGAAAAGCTGGGCCAGCATTGCGTTCGTTTCCCGAAGGGTCGAAAGGGTCCGTACTCTTCGGGAGACGTCCAGGCCCATGGCCACGATCTTTCGGTCCGCCCCTTCGCCAAATCCCTGGAGCCGGAGGAAGACCTCGTACAGGCCCCCGTCGCTTTTTCGGTGCTGCTCCACGAAGGAGACGGTTTCCTGCCTTCCGGAACAGATCGGGTCTATTCTTTCAAGGAGCTGTTCCAGGGTGAGGTTCGGCGCAATGTCCAGGAGGGTCCTGCCCAGGATTTCCCCGGGCCGGAGCCCGAGGGCTTCCAGGGCTCCCCTGTTGGCGTATTCGAAACGCAGCATGTGGGGGTCTAAAACGTAGATCTCGTTGAGGCTGTTCTCCACGATCGAGGAAAGGAAACGGACCCTGGCCGTGTTTTTCCTCTGCTCGGTCAGGTCCAGGGAGACGAAGGCCGCACCCGAAAACTTCCCTTCCAGATCTTTCAGGCCCCGGACCGTAACAAGCAGGTCCGTCCCGTCGAAGGAGATCTCCCGGCGGAGGACATCCTTCCCATTTTTGACCTCCTGGAGCCATTCTTCCGCCTGTCTTCGAAGGCCTTCCGGCAGGGCTTCTTCCAGGGGCGTTCCCGAAGGCACGTCCCGGTTGGAGAGGACGACGAGTCCCCGGGCATCCAGTAGGAAGGAAGGCCCGGAAAGCCCCTTCAGGAATTCCTGCTGGCCATGCAGGACCGGGAGGTAAACGGTGAACAGGGGGTTTTCCAGGCTTTTCCGGACAACCCCCACCAGCAGGACGTAGAAGGAAGCCGCTTTGAAAAGGTGCCCGAGCATGTTCATGGCCCCATAAACGTCCGTGTAGAGAGTGAAGGACATCTCGCTGGCCACCGTCAGGAAAAGGCTTGCGGCCAGGGCCCTTCGGAAGGGTCTAAGAACCGGGTTTTCAGAACGGAAGACGATGACGGCCGAAAGGACCAGGACGGCCGAGATTCCCCACTCGGCGAAGATTTTGAAAAAGGTCAGGCCCGTTTCGGGAAGATAGCAGTCGGGGAACCTGCCGCTGAAGACGGCAGCCAGGCCGGCGATCGAAAACAGGAGGAGGACGGTGGAAAATGCGGGGAAAAACAGGCGCCTTGAATGGAAAAGGATGACGGCGAGCAGTCCGGCGGATTCCAGGATTCGGGCCAAAATCCAGAGCTGGGTCGGCAGGTTGGCCGAAAAGCCCGTGAATACCCCCATCCCCTTGTAAGCCAGGGTGTGGAGGACGTCGACGGCTGCCACCACGAGGTAAAGGGCCCCGATCCCGCAAGCCAGCGGATTGCGTTCGCCTTTCGGGATCGACAGCGCCAGGAAGCCCATCAGGCAGGCGACGACCACCGAGCCGATCTCGACGACGGAATGGAAGAGAAGGTAGTTTTGACGGGAACCCCACCACAGAAGGACCCCCATGCCGAAAAAGAAAAACGCCTGCTTCCTCAAGGGCAACACATCCTCGCGGGGATCGACGTCGACTCTAATGCTCATATTTCAATAATGTATCGCACTAAACAAGATTCTACAAGTACTCCTCCGTTTCCTGTTTCTTTCGCGGTTCTCCCTAGTCGCTGACCTGGCTTTTCCCCTTCTCTTTCGCCCGGTAGAGGGCTTCGTCGGCGCGTACCAGGACCGTTCCCAGGTCCGTGTCGTCTTCCTCGAGTTCTGCGATCCCCAGGCTGAGGGAGACTCCTTTCACGGGACCGGCTTCGATCCGGCCCGCCAGTTGCAGAAGCTTCTCGGCCAGTTTTCGGGCTCCTTCCTTTCCCGTGTGGGGCAGAACGAGGAGAAATTCGTCCCCTCCCCAGCGGAAAAAGCGGTCAGTTCCACGGATGGATCCCCGTATGGCGTGCGCCAGGGTCTTCAGGACGGAATCGCCCGCGATGTGGCCGTGAAGGTCGTTCACGGACTTGAACCCGTCCAGGTCGAACAGGATCACCGAAAGGGGAAACCGGTACCGTTTGGCACGATCTGCTTCACTTTTCGCCAGGGCTTCAAATTCTGCCTTTTTCAGGGCGCCGGTGAGCGAATCGAACATCGCCTCGTCCACGAGTTTCGAGTGGGAACGAACGGCTTGATAGAGAAGCAGGGCCGCCATGGCGAAAAAGAGAAGGAGGAGGAAGGCAAAATGCAGGTAGATTTTCAGGAGTTCTTCCGCTGAGGGATTCCGGTTGATCCCCGCGATGTAACCCAGGAAGTCCCCGCTCGGACCCTTTATGGGCAGGTAGGTGAACACGTAGGATTGCCGGCCGGCGTTCACGAAGAAGAAAAACGGTTCCCCGCGGAATAGGGACGAAAGCTTTTTCCCGATCAGCCGCTCGGCCTCTTTCCGAAGCCGTTCCAGGACTTCGGGGTCAAGCTCCTTTGGAGAAAGCTGCCCTCCCCGTGCCTGGACTTCCTCGTAAAACCCCTTTGCGTATCGGCTTTGGATGTACTGCCTCGAACGCTCCTCACTTTCCAGGAATTGAAGGGTCTCCGAGCGAAGCAGCAGGAAGTAGTGGCCCGGGAACTGGCTCTGGAGCAGCTCCAGGAGAGCGGAAGACGAAAGGCCGTATTCCGCCGAACCCAGGAACTCGCTGCCGAGAAAAAGGGGAAAACTGAAGCGGAAAGCCCCCACGGTTTTTCCCACCTGGAACCCCCTTGCGGGAGCCCGCCTTTCCAGGGCGATCCTTTGCAGGCTGCTGTAGGGAAGGACGTTATCCCCGTAGAGGTCGGGGGAATGCATTCGCAGGAAGACCGTTCCGTCCGGAAGGACCAGGTTCAGGAGTCGGATATCGTAGAAGGAAAGCCGATCGAAGGCCGGTTCGAGCCGGTTGCGGATGCATCCCCGCCAGAAGGCTCTTTGCTGGGGATCGGCCTCATGCTGGGCGCGGTGGTACAGAACCCGGACTTCCGGCTGGCGGGCAGTTCCGTCGAACACCATCTCGACCATGCGGCCGTAAACGTCGAGCGCGGCCTCCACGGCCGATGAAAGCCTGTCCAGGGATTCCGATCCGAGCCGCTCCATCCGGCCGCGGTAGTTGAGAAAAAGGGCAAAACAGGAAAAGGCGAATGCCAGCAAAAAGAGGGAAACCACCAGGAATCGGACCTTTTTCTTGTCCTTGAGCAAGAAGATCCTTCTCCTTTCGCCGCCGGATTGAGCAAAAAAAACGCCCTGGCCTTAAAGCCCTTGGTCGACCTTAAGAAATCTTCCATACGAGGTATTCACCGACATGGAATTATACCGCAGGCATTCGCGGATGGTCCGTGGTCCGCGTGGTCCGGGGTCAGACCTTGCTCTTTGCTGTTTGCATGCAACCATAACTTTTTTTCTAGGAAAGATCGTGCACATCAAAGGCAAGTTCGGAGATTTAAAATGACCTCTTGCCTTTTTGAGCCCGAATCACTATGATGACACACGCTGAACCCCAACCTTCAAAAGGGAGCCTTTAACAGATGGAAGCCCAACAGAACGAACTGTTTTTCTGGACCCTGTGGTGGGGCTGGTGGCTGCTCCAGGCCGGCCTTTACACCTTGTTCGCCTTTCTCTTCCTTGACGCGGCGTACCAGTTCGTCATCGGTTTCCGCGGATGGTGGAGCGCCCGGCCCCTTCCCGCGGCGAAGACCTTCCGGCGGTTTGCCGTTCTCGTCCCCGCCCACAACGAAGCCGCCGTCCTCGACGGACTGCTCGAGAGCCTGAACCTGCAGGAGTACCCCCGGGACCGTTTCGACGTGTATGTTTCCTGCGACAACTGTTCGGACAACACCGCGGACGTTGCCAGAAGTCACGGCGCCGTCGCCCTGATCCGGGAGGACACGACGAAAAACGGGAAGACGTGGAACGTCCGGTGGGCCCTGCAGCGCATCCGCCTGGAGGATTACGACGGCCTGGTCATGTTCGACGCCGACAACCTGGCGGACCGGAATTTCCTGGCTCGCATGAACGATTACATGGAAGCCCACCCGGACGCCGAGGCGATCCAGGGCTGCCTGGACGTGAAGAACCCGGACGACAACTGGCTCACCCGCGCCTACGCCCTGGCCTACTGGTACACGAACCGGTTCTGGCAGCTGGCCCGCTCCCAGTGGGGCCTCTCCTGCACGCTCGGCGGTACCGGCCTGGTGGTCAAGAGCGCGACCATGCGGCGCCTGGGGTGGAACATGCAGAGCCTCACGGAGGACCTGGAACTTTCAACGCGCCTGATCCTTTCGGGCAAGCGGGTTCACTGGAACGACCACGCCCGCCTGTTCGACGAGAAGCCCCAGAGCCTCAAGGTTTCGTGGCGGCAGAGGACGCGGTGGATGCAGGGCCACTACTGGGTCTGCTGGCACTACGTCTTTGCGGCCCTGAAACGCTTTGCACAGACCCGGCGGCTCCAGTACCTGGACCTGGCCCTCTACCTGATGGCCCCGGCCAAGGCCTGTGTATCCCTGATCGTCATGATCGCCGGGATGATCTACACCCTGGTGAACAACGCCATCCTGTTCCCCACGCTGGGAGCCAAGGTCCCGGAAACGCTCCTGGAATGGGCCTTCTTCGTCTCGGTGCCGTTCCTGATGATCCTGGCCTACTGTGCCTGGGTCGACGTGGTGGGCCCCTCGAAACGGAACGGCCGCCTCGTCCTGAAATACCTCACCGCGGTCCCGGCGTATTTCCTGTTCGGCCTGACCTGGATCCCCATCCTCTTCCGGGCCGCCTTCATGGCCAGCAGCCAGGCGGTCTGGGTCAAGACGGAGCATACCCGGCGGGTTTCCATCGACCAGCTTTCCGCCAGGCGTTCAGCCTAGCGGTTTGAACCGAGAGGGACGTCGTGCTGGGTTCGTTCGTGTCCTTCCTGGTGAATACCATCGGACACATGGGCTATCCGGGTATCGTGGCCCTCATGTTCCTGGAGTCCTCGTTCTTCCCCTTCCCCAGCGAAGTCGTGATCCCTCCGGCGGGCTACCTCGCCGCCCGGGGGCAAATGCACCTTTTGCCGGTCATCGCCTCGGGCATTCTCGGAAGTCTCCTGGGAGCGATCTTCAACTATTGGATCTCCCTCCGATTCGGGCGCCCCTTTTTCCTCCGGTACGGCCGCTATTTCCTGGTGAGCGAGAAATCCATCGAAAAGGCCGACCGCTTCTTCGCCAGCCACGGGCACATCAGCACGTTCGTCGGCCGCCTGCTTCCGGGCATCCGCCAGTACATCTCCCTGCCGGCGGGCCTCGCCCGCATGAACGTCCCGCTTTTCCTGTTCTTTACCGGGCTGGGTTCGGGGATCTGGGTGGTCGTACTGGCCCTCGTGGGCTTCTGGCTCGGGGGGGACGAGGCGGGCATGACCGCGGCCCTTCACCGGATCACGATCCTCCTGGTGGGCTTCTGCCTCTTCGTGCTGGGGGCCTACGTGTTCCTGAAAAAGCGGGAGCGGGCGGAAGCGACCGATTAACGCCCTTCGAACTTTGCCTTTTTTTGAAAGGTTCGTTCTTTTGTTCACACGTTGGTCGTCCATCGATGGTCGACCCTAAAAGGCGCTCTTTTTGTTCTGGACAAGGCTTTTGCTTTTTGATACGATTGCGGGGCTGCAAGACAACCTAATTTCTTTAAAACATAGAAAGGGTGTTTTTGATGAACCTCGAAGCGGAAAGACTGCTGGATCGCATTGGTTTGGAAATCCTGTCGGCTCTCCAGGAAGACGGGCGCATCACTTTTAGCGAACTGGGCAAGCGTGTGGGCCTTTCCTCCCCCGCGATTTCGGAGCGGGTGCGGCGCATGGAGGAAGCCGGAATCATCCGGGGATACCGGGCGATCGTGGATCCCGAGAAGATGGGCTATCCCATCACCGCCGCCATTCGCCTCAGCTCTTCCCGGGAGCGCCAGGAAGAGCTCCTGGACTTCCTCCGGGGGCGCAAGGAGGTCCTCTCCTGCGAACGGGTCACGGGCGCCGATTCCTATCTCCTCAAGGTCGTCGTGACGAACGTTTCCCACCTGGAATCGCTCCTGGACCTTCTCTCCAAGTTCGGGCAGCCCGTCACCTCCATCGTGCTGTCCGTTCCCATCGACTACCGTCCCATCCAGAAGTGGCACGGCGGAGAAGAATCCCTTTAAGAGCTTGGCCGACCCCCCCGCCCCAGCGGGGGGGTCATTTTTACAGGGGAAATACCATGACTTCGGCCGGGTCGAAATCGATCCCGACGGCCGACCCCTCCGAAAACACGTTCCCCTTGCCCGGTAAAGCCCCATACGCTCGAAGGGGGGCCTCGGCCCCTTCCGCTTCGATTTCGTATTCCATCCTGTCTCCCGCGAAGACCCGGCCCAACACACGGCCCGCCAGAAACGTCTCCTTCCCTGGCCCTTGCAGGTGAACGGCGCAGGGTCTCACTGCAAGCCCCACCCGGGTTCCGGCTTTCAGCCTGTCGATCCTGCCGCGGCGAATCCTCAGCACCCGGCCGCCCAGGGACACGTCGGCGAAGTCCCCGGAAACCCTTTCGGCAAGGCCGACCAGGATGTTCGCCTGGCCGATGAAATCCGCCACGAAAAGGTTTTCCGGGGCCTCGTAAAGCATGAGGGGCGTCCCGACCTGTTCCAGCCTGCCCCGGTTCAGGACGGCTACCCGGTCGGCAAGGGTCATGGCTTCCTTCTGGTCGTGGGTAACGTAGATGCAGGATGCGCCCGAACGTCTCTGGAGCCTGCGGATCTCAGCCAGCATGCGGGTTCGAAGGTTTGCGTCCAGGTTCGCGAGGGGCTCGTCCATCAGGAGCAGCCGGGGATCGAGGACAAAAACCCGGGCCAGGGCCACCCGCTGCTGTTCCCCTCCGGAAAGCTGGTTGGGGAATCTCTTTTCCACACCCTCCAGCCCCACCATTTCGAGGACGTCCGCCACCTTCCGGGGGATTTCCCCCTCTGGTGCGCGTTTCGCCCTGAGCCCGTAGGCGATGTTGTCGAACACGCTCATGTGCGGGAAAAGGGCATAGTTCTGGAAAATGAACCCGATCCCCCGGGCGTTCGGTTCCAGGTCCGTGACTTCCTGCCCTCCGATAACGATACGCCCTTCCGTTGGCCTCTCGAACCCGGCGATGAGCCTGAGGATCGTGGTCTTCCCGCTCCCGGACGGTCCCAGGAAGGCCACCAGCTCTCCCGGAGCGACATCGAGGCTGACCCGGTCCACCGCCATGACGGATTCCTTTCCCCGACCGAACCGTTTCGACAATTGCCGGAGGGAAATTTCAAGGGACATCGGCTAGGACCTCCTTGCATCACTCAAAACGTGCGGCGCGAAAAGGCGAACCAGGAGAAGGATCGCCCCGGAAGCCGCGAAGACGATGAGGATCAGGACGACCGAAAACGCCGCTGCCTCTGCGAAGAGCAGCTCGGTCACGCATTCCAGGATCCTCACCGTCAACAGGCTCCACCGGACGGAGACCAAAAAGACCGTCGCGCTGATTGCCGTCATGGAGACCACGAAGAGGTAGCGTGCCCCACCTGCCACGGCCGGCGCCACGAGCGGAAGGGTGATCCTGAAGAAAGTCCGTTTCCGGCTGGCTCCCAGGCTGAGAGAGGCTTCCTCCAGCGAGGGGTCGATCTGCCTGAGGGAAGCCGCCGTTGACCGGATTCCCACCGCGTCGTAGCGGAAAACGCACAGGGCGACGAGGATCGTCATCGTTCCGGTCAGCACCAAAGGACCCGAGTTGAAGGCGACCACGTAGGCAATCCCCACGACCGTCCCGGGCAGGATGTAGTTCAGGAGGGAAATAAACCCCAGGGTCCTTCGGAATGGAACTTCCCTCCTGGCGGACAGGAAGCCGGTCGCGACCGCCACGACCGTCCCGAAGACCGTTGCGGCCAGGGCAACGAGGACCGTGTCGCGAACGGCTTTCAACCCGACCGTGAAGACGTAGGCGTAATTTTTCAGCGTCAGGCTGTGGTCCACTCCCCAGACTTTCACGAACGATCCCAGGAAAATGATCGAATACAGGAACAGGATGAACAGGGTCATCGCGGAAACAGCCGAGAGAACCAGTATCCCCGCCAGCCGGCCCGCACCCCGGGGAGCCGATCGCGGACCTCCCCTGCCGGTTCGAGTGACGTGGCTCCGCCGTTCTACCCAGGCCTGCTGGAGCAGGTAGACCGCGAGCGCCGGAAGCAGCAGGACGAAGGAAATCGCCGCGCCGCCCCGCAGGTCGTACATGCCGGTGATCTGGAGGTAAGCCTGCGTCGTGAGGACGGGGAAGGCATGTCCGGCCATCACGAGCGGCGTGGCAAAGTCCGTCAGGGACGCCCCGAAAAGGAGCAGGAAGGAGCTTGCGATCCCGGGCACGCTCAAAGGCAGGGTCACCGTCCGGAAGGCCCTCCACCTTGAGCCCCCGAGGCTCGCCGCCGCTTCTTCGAGGTTGGGATCGATCGCTTCCAGGATCGCCGAAAGAGCCAGGAACGCGATGGGGAAATACGTCAGCGTTTCGGCGATCCAGGTCCCGGGGAAGCCGTATAGGTTGAGGTCCGGGACGTGGAAAAGCCGGAGCAGCATCCCGCCCGGTCCCAGGGCCAGGGTAAGGGCGATGCTGCTGGTGAAGGGTGGGGACACGAAGGGGAGGATCACCACTCCCCTGAGAAACAGCCGGAATGCCCTCGGCAGAGGGATCCGGGTAGCGGAGTAAGCGAACAGGTACCCCCAGAACGTTCCCGAAACCGCAACGGCCGCGGCGAGGACCAGGCTGTTGACCAGCGCTTTCCGGGTGTATGTGTTCCTGAACACCTTGGCCAGGTTTTCGATGGAAACTCCGCCGTCCGCGGCGAAAACCACGGCCAGAAGCCTCGCCAGGGGATAGAGCACGAACACCGACAGTCCCGCCCAGAGGACAAACAGAAGGGCCAGGGTCAAGGGATCGAGCCTGGCCCTTCCGTCGCGCACGGTTTGACCGAAACCGGCCCCCGCCTCCACCTCGGGCTCCCCTTCTCAGAGGACTTCGTTCACCCAGCGTTCGACGAGGCGCTGCCGGTTCCTGCCCGCCCACTCCAGGTCCAGCGGCAGGATTTTCACCTTGGAGAGATCCAGCCCGGGGTTGCCGACCCTGACGTTCGGATTGGTCGGGATCAGGTTGATCCGGCTGGTTTCGTAGATCCGCTGCATGCGCTCGGTCGAGGCCCAGTCCAGGAACCTCTTTGCCAGTTCAGGCTGCCGGGCGCCCTTCACCAGGGCCATCGCTTCGATCCCGGCCACCACGCCTTCCCTGGGGTAGCTGATCGTCACGTCGTATCCCTTTTGCTGGACCTCCAGGGCGTCAACGAGGAAGAAGATCCCCCCGGCGGCCTGGCCCCTCGCGATCGGCAAGGCCCCTCCCGCTCCGCTCTTGGTGTAGACCTGCACGTTCGCGTTCAGCTTTTTCTGGTAGGCGAAGGCCTCGTTCTCCCCCATGGCCTGGACGAGGCTGAGGATCCTGTACATGGCCGTGCCGGAGGTCCGGGCATCCGCCATCTGGAGCTTGCCCCGGTAAGCCGGGTCCAGCAGATCCTGCCAGGAAGCCGGCGCCTTCAATCCATGCTCCTTGAGAAACGCGGCGTTGAACATGAAGCAGATGGGGTCCAGGGCGACTCCGGTCCAGTATCCCTGGGAGTCCTTGAACCTGGAGGGGATGGACCCGCTCCCGGCGGGCCGGTAGGGCTCGTACAGGCCTTTCGGGATTCCGCTCACGAAAGCCTCGGCAAGGTCCCCGAAGACCACGTCCACCTGGGGATTCTCCTTTTCGGCTTCCAGCCTCGCCTGGAGTTCACCGGACGAAAACCGCATCCAGTTGACCTTGATCCCCGTATCCTTCGTGAAAGCGGTGAAAATCTCGTTCGCGTACCTTTCGGACCAGATGGTGAACACGTTCAGGGCCGGCTGTGACGCAAAGGCGGAGCCGGCGAAGAGCAATGACAGGATTACCCCCGCAAAGGTTCCCCGTCCTCCGGCCTTCTGAATTTTCATCGTTCATTCCCCCTCTTCGGCGTTTCGGCTCGTGTCCATCATAGACCGAAGGGCCCCGCTTTCCATGCCCAGATCGCGGCAAACTGCGGCAAAAGTGGCATGGTCACCGGGCATCCACTCGAAGGAGGGCCTCGCTCCCTTCCAGAACGCGTTCCGCCGCTTCATGGAGGATTACGGCAGGAATCCTGGCCTGGGCCAGGTCTTTGACGATCTCCAACTGGAACGGGATTTCCGCCAGCAAGGGCCATCCCTTTTCCCGGCAGGCTTCACGGATCGCCTTCGCTCCCTCCTCGGAAAGGTCAAAGCGGTTGAGGACGACGGCCATCGGCACTCGAAAACGCTTCGCCAGCTCTCCCAGGCGTTTCAAATCGTGAAGCCCGCTTCTGGAAGGCTCTGTCACCGCGAGGGCGAGGTCGCACCCGGTCATGGCGGAAATCGCCGGGCAGGCGATGCCGGGTGGGCCGTCCACCAGGATCCAGGGCTTTCCCTGTTCCACGGCCGTTTTTTTGGCCCTCTCCCGAAGGACCTGAACGAGCCGCCCCGAGTTCTCCCCGCCGGGGACCAACCGTGCGTGCCAGAATGGGCCGAAATCCGTTTCGCTGCCAAAAATCCGGCCCTGGACTGCGGGAGAAAGTGAAAAGGCCCCCTTCGGACACACGACGGTGCAGGCCCCGCAGCCTTCGCACCGGCTCCGGTCCAGGACGACCTTCCCGTCCTCCACGGAAAGGGCGCCGAAACGGCAGGCGGGCACGCAGTTCCCGCAATCATTGCAGGGAGGCCGGTGAAGCTCGGCCTTGTCACCACCGACGAAATCTTCCTCCTCCCGGACCCTGGGGTTCAGCAGGATCCAGAGGTCCGGGACATCGACGTCTGCATCGCACAGGACACACTTTCCCGACAGGGACCAGGCCAGGACGGAAGCCAGGGTGGTCTTGCCCGTGCCGCCCTTGCCGCTCATGACCACGATTTCCCGGGGCTTCATCGAGCCACCTCCGATGCCCATTGCCAGGCCACCTTTGCGGCCTCCCTCCAGGAGGGATCCAGTTCGGTCGGCGGTATGCCCCGGGCAGATCCTTCCGCCACGCTCCTTGAAAAGGCAAGCCGTGCCAGCTCCGGCAAGGTCCCCAGGACCCCTTCGAAGAGGGGTTCCGTTTCCAGGATCCCCGACCGGTTCACCACGAGAGCCGCCGGCTTTCCCATGTCCCTTAGGACCTGGGCGGCAACCTCTGCGTCCGCCATCCCGAAAGGAGTCGGCTCGGTCACCAGGATCGCGGCATCCGCCTCCCTCACGGCCGCTACCATCGGGCAGGCGGCCCCTGGGGGAGAGTCGATCACCGCGTCCCGGCCTTCCGACAGGCCCAGCTCGACGGTGCGCTCGATGACGGGAACCGGGTTGGGCATCCCCACCAGCAGCCGCCCTTCGACCAGGACGATTTCGTTCGAAACCCCGCGGCCGACAAAACCCACCGGCCGGTCGACCTCGTAAAGGGCCCTTTCGGGACAGGCCAGCACGCAGGCCCCGCAGCCGTGGCAAAGGTCGTTGAACACGGGAGCGCCCTTCCCGAAGGAAAACACGGCCCCGAACCGGCAAGTCCGGGAGCAGGTGCCGCAACGGGTGCATTTCTCCGCGTCCACGGCCGGGACGGGGATGGTCACGTTCATTGTCGCCATCACGGGGTTCCCCAGGAGGAGGGCCAGGTTCGGCTCTTCCACGTCGGCATCCACCGCCACGACGCTCGGCCTCGACAAGGCGAGGGAGGCCGAGAAAGAAGTCTTTCCCGTGCCCCCCTTACCGCTGACGACCGCGATCGAGAGAGGTTTCCGGCCTAGTGACCGCACCCTCCGCCTCCGTGACTGCAGCCGGTTCCCGGAACATGGGTGCAGAAGCTCGGCCCGCCCTCCAGGCGGCCTTCGAGGAATGCCCCGAGAACGTCCTCCGCTGGTCCGGAAACCCCGACGCAAACCCGGATCCCCTGGGCCTCGAAGAGCGAGATCGCCCTTTCGCCCATTCCCCCCGCCAGGATGGCTTTCACGCCCATACCCGCGAGCCACGCCGGCAGCTTGCCCGGTTCGTGGCCCGGGTTTTCGTGGGTTTCCGTCCTGACGACCTTTCCTTCTTCCGTGATGGCCACTACGAATTCCGGCGCATGGCCGAAATGCGGGCAAACCTTTCCGTCCTCAACGGGAATCGCGATCTTCATCCAGAATGAACCTCCCCTGTCCTAGTCTTCGGCTTTGTTCCGTTCTTCGCTCAAACGGCGAACTTCCTCTTCGAGAGCCGCCAGTCGAGCCGCGAGTCCGGATGAAGGGACCGCTTCCTCCGGATTCCAAGCCCGGCCGAAACACCTCCATCCTCGGCCAAAGGCCATCCCGGCACCGCAGGGCCCTCTTCCCCAACCCGTACGCGGACCTGCTCCGCGCGGCCCAGTCCGATCGAATCCAGGCATGTCGATCTCCTCCTTTTTGAGATTGATTATCATTATAACCCTCTCCGCGAGAAAATCAACCGACCCTGTATAATTTACTGAGAGGGATTTTCATCAGAAGGGATGTGTCCGCGGATGGAAAAGGAACTCGTGAAAATCGGCATCTTCATCTGCAACCGATACCACACGTGTGCCGGGGGCAAGTGCCTCCGGGCCCTGAAGAACCGGGAGGGGGCCTTCAGCATCTACGAAGGCAGGGACGTGGAACTGGTGGGCTACACCACCTGCGACGGCTGCCCGGGGGGAAACATCGAGTACGCCCCGGCCGAGATGAAGAAAAACGGGGCCACCGTGATCCACTTCGCCACCGGGATGGTCGTCGGTTACCCGCCGTGCCCCCGCATCGACTTCTTCAGGCGGTTCATCCGCGAAAATTACGACCTGCCGGTGGTCGTGGGAACCCACCCGATCCCGGAGAAATACTACAAGATCCACACCGCCCTGGGGACCTGGGATTCACCGCTCTGGCAGGAACTGATCCAGCCCACCCTGGCCACCCCGGAAATCCGCTTGGCCTACAACTGAAAAAAAGTCCCCGGCTCGATCGAGCCGGGGACTTTTTTCTCTCCTACTCCGAGACGGAAGTCCCCACCGCGCAAAAGGCTTCGACCAGCGGGTCGAGAAGCTCGGGGTTGTCGTATTCCTCCAGGCGCCCCTTGTCTCCCAGGCGGGAGATGAAGGCATCCATGGGCAGGCTCGCCAACTTTGCCACGGACCATTTCGAGGCCAGCTTGTCCAGGTGGCTGGGGCCGAAGAGGTCCCACCGCTCGCCGCAGTGGGGGCAAACTGCATAGGCCATGTTCTCGACCAGGCCCAGGATCGGGATGTCCATCATTTTCGCCATGTTCATGGCTTTCTCCACCACCATGTTGGCCAGTTCCTGGGGCGAGGTCACGATGACCATGCCGTCCAGGGGAAGGCTCTGCATGACGGTCAGCGGCGCGTCGGAAGTTCCGGGCGGAAGGTCCACGACCAGGGTGTCCAGTTCGCCCCAGAAGACTTCTTCGTAGAACTGCTTCACGGTGTTCCCGATGATCGGTCCCCTCCAGACGACCGGTTTCGTCACGTCGTCGAGGAGGAGGTTGATGGACATGACGGAAATGCCCAGGACGGGGGACTTGGGCGGAACGATCCCCAGCGGCGACCCCTCGGGCATCGAGCGCACGCCCAAAAGCTTCGGGATGGACGGCCCCGTGATGTCGGCGTCCAGGACCCCCACCTTCAGTCCCTTTCGCGCCAGCCCGATCGCCAACAGCGCGGAAACGGAGCTCTTTCCCACGCCGCCCTTGCCGCTTCCCACGGCCACGATCCGCCGGATGCGCCCCTTTTCGCTTTTCGGGGGAAGCCCGCAGGTTTCGGGCGTCGAATTGCAGGTTCCCTTCTGGGAACAGCTCCCGCATGCATTTTCAGACACGATCTTTTTCCCTCCCGGTCAATCGATTCGTTCCCGTTGCCGTTTCCCCGCCGGTCATTCCAGGACCCTGGCTTCTCCCGACAGGTAGCGCGCCACGCAATCCGCTGCCGTAGCGCCTTCCGAAAGATACGCCTTGATGTTCGCCGCGGCAAGTGCGGAAACGGCATTCGGCCCGAGCCTGGGCGCCAGCACGACTGAAACGCCCTTGCGCGCGAGCAGCCCGACGGCCGCTGCAGCCGCCCCGTGCTCTCCAGCCACCATGTTCAGGGCCTCCAGGAACGTCCCGTTCCCGTCGAAAAGCAAGAACACCGGCGCCCTGGCAAAACGGTCGGCGGGCCTGGACTGCGGTTCCTGTCCATCCGCCGCGACGGCGATCGTCATGCAAAATTCCCCCTCTTCGTTATAGAAACTCATTATCAATAACCGAGAGGTATTGTAAACCAAGGGGAGCTCGAGTCAAGGGGAAAAAAACGCGGCAGGGGGACTCTAGCGGAGCCATCCCCGGCGGCGGCGTCCGCAGCAGGCAAGGTCCTGGGCCGAAACGCTGGCGGAGCCCTTTTCCCGGCACTCGGGGCAAAGGCCCAACACCTGGAAGGTTTGTGGAACGATTTCGTAGCCGGCTTCCTTTACCCACTGTTCGACGATCTCCTGCTTTTCCGCTTCGTCGGCCAGGTGCTCCATTTTCCCGCAGGACCTGCACAAAACATGAAAGTGCATCGTTTCCTGCGGAATGTCGAACCGGGCGAAGCCCTCGCCCTGGTCGAAGGAATGGACGAGACCCGTTTCACCGAGAATCAGCAGGGTCCGGTAGACCGTGGCAAAACCGATGGACGGGTCCTTGGACTGAACCCTCTCCATGAGTTCACGGGCGTTCAGGTGTTCCCCCTCGCTCTCGAGGAGGGTTTCGATGATCAGGCGCCGGGGACCCGTCCGCCGGCATCCCCGAAGGCTCAGGGCCTCGAGGTATTGCTCCGCCCTTTGGCGCAGGTCTTTCTCCTCTTTTTCAGCCACGGCCTTCACCTTCCAGGACGGCTTCGTCACCGGGAACCGCGCACCCCCCGCGCTCGACCGAGAGGAAATAGCCCTTGACCGGCAGGAGGCACCAGCCGCGGTAATCGTAGGTATGGGGTTCACCGGGTTTCTTGCCTTTTTCGACCACCCGGAGCCGGACCTCCGGGCCGAGGGCCAGGACCTGGCCGACAACGAGCTCTTCCGGCAAGCCTTCGATCACGAGGTTCTCGGCGAGGCTCCCCGGCGGGAAGGAAAATCCGGCCGTTTTTTCCGCTTCCCGGATGTCCTCTGCCCGAAGCAGGCTGACCTGCCTTTCTGCAAGGCCGAAGTGGGAGTCTCCCTCGATGCCCTTCCCCTCGACGAAGACCGCCCGGGGTTGTGGCGTCTTCGGTTCCTGCCGCTTGCTGCTGGTGCACACCGCAACGATTTTTGCCATTTTTCCCGAGTCTCCTTAACTTTTCTTAACAGGTTTGCCGGTAAAATCACCGATTTCCAAATGGCTACCGCTTCTTAAAATGGTTCTCGAAATATTATAGGAGGTGAACGACATGCGTAAAGGGTTGTTACCGTTTTGCATGGCCCTGTTCCTTGCCGCAGCCGCGATCGCCGTGGCGGTGCCGGACCGGGCCATGGCTGCCGACAGGCTCCTCGTTTGCGGGGTCTGCGACAAGTCTTTCTACGAGACCGCCGTGAAGGTCGTGGCCGAGATGAACCTGGCCGACAAGGTGACGGTGAAGAAGAGCTCCTGCCTGGGGGCCTGTTCTCAACCGCCCGTGATCGAGTTCAAGGGCGAGATCTACACGGCCATGACGGCCGAAAAGCTCAAGGCCCTCCTGGAAAAGGCCTACCCCTGATCGTGGACCACGACGATCCCGAGATAGCCGTCCACGGTGAGCGTGTCTCCGCTTCGGATCAACGCCGTCGCGTCCGGTACCCCCGTGACGCAGGGAAGGCCGTATTCCCGCGCGATGATGGCCCCGTGGACGAGCATGCCTCCCCGACGCTCGACGATCCCGGCGCAGAGGGGAACGACGAAGGTCATGTTCGGGTCGATCGCGTCGCACACGAGGATTTCACCGGCCTTGAACCCCAGAAGATCCTCGCGCGAACCGACGACCCGGGCCGTTCCCCTTGCCAGCCCCGGTCCCGCAGGCTGGCCCACCAGCTGGCGCGGCCGCACCCGGCTCGGTTCCGGCCGGGGGGAGCGGGGAGCCTCCCCCGCCGAGGCTTCCCCCCGCCTTCGGGCGGCTTCTGCCCGTGCCTCGTCCCTCATTCTCTGGATGCGCCCCAGGTGGATGTTGTCCTCGTCCCTGAGGCGATAGCTCGCCCGGGCAAGGTCAAGGAGTTCTTCCGCGAAGCGCCGTTCCTCTTCCCCGAAACGGTCGAGAAAGGCCCGTTCCAGTTCTTCCCTCGACTCCCCCGAAGGCTTCCGGCTCGCGTGCCTTTCCGCCATCTCCAGGAGAAATCCCGCCAGGGCCCGCAGGGTTTCCGGGCCGTCCAGGACCAGGTCCGTGTCCTTTCCCAAGTCGGATGAGACCGCTTCGAGGAAACATTGCGCTGCGCTCGTTTCGGCCCGGCTCTCCCGAAAGGCGGCCAGGGAGGCCCTAAGTCCCGGGTCCTGCCGGAGGCGGTCCGCGGCTTCCTCCAGGCGGGCGTTCCGGTTGGTCCCGACCATTTTCTCCGGGCGAAGCAGATCGATAAACCGGAAGGGGTCCTCCGGCTTCAGCCGGTCGTTGTAAACCTGGCCGAAAAGCCGGGCACCGTGGGCAAACGGGATGAACTCGTCCCAGTACACCTTTGTCCAGCGAGCCAGGGCTTCTTCGCGGGTTTCGAGGACTTTCTCCAGTTGATCGTCTTCGAGGGACTGCAGCTGTACCCCGGACAGGTCTTCCGCCTCCTTCACCAGGGCGGGGATCAGGGTTCTCTCGATTTTTTCCCTCAGGAGCTTCAGGTTTTCGAAGCTGCGGCGAAGCGAAAGGTTCCAGGCCCGGCTTCCCGCTTCCCCTCTTGTCCCCGTCGTGACGGGCCTTGCCTGGAGCAGGAAGGGCCGTTCCCCCAGGAAGGTCCACTCCACGTCCTGCGGGCAGCCGAAACGGTTTTCGGCCTCCATGGAAAGGGTCCAGACGCGAACCACTTCCCCCTCTTCGAGCGGCGGGCGGTCCCTGAGCTCCGGCGGCAGGGGCACCTTCCGGGTTCCCCTGGGAGCCGGCCTCACCGCGTCGAGCCGTTCTGCCCCGATGTGCTGCCGAAGGGTCCCGCTGGAACGGTCCAGCACCCAGCGGTCCGGTGCCACGGTCCCGTCCACCAGCCCCTGGTTCAGCCCCCAGACCGCCTCCACGAGGGAAACTTCTTCCTCGACCGGGCTCTTCGAAAAGGCGACCCCGGAGCGCTCCCCCTCTGCCAGTTCCTGGATGACGACAGCCATGGCGCTTTCCGCCACGTCCAGCTTCAGCTCCTGCCGGTACAGCAGGGCGCCGTCGGACCACAGTGAGGCCCAGACCAGCCGGACGTGCTCGAGGATCGAATCGGCGCCGCGGACGTTCAGGAAGGACTCGTGCAGTCCCGCAAAGGAAGCCCCCGCGGAATCCTCCCCGGGGGCGGAAGAGCGGACCGCGACGGAGCGGTCCCCGAACGTCCGTTCGATCTCGCCGCGAAGAGCCGCCGAAAGCGGTGCCGGCAGGGGGGTCTTCAGGAAGAGGCTGCGGATGCGAAGGGCCGCGTCCCACATCTCCTCCCAGCGCATGCTTTCGAAGGGCTTGCGGTTCAGTTCCAGCAGGATCCGCTCGCGAAGCCCCGTGGGCCCCACGTAGGCCCGATAGGCCTCCACCGGCAAAACGGCCCCGCGCGGCACCGAAAACCCTTCTCTCGCCAGGCGCGACAGGGCCCAGGCCTTGCCTCCCACCCGCCGACGGTCTTCCTCGGTCAGCCGATCGAACGGGACCAGGAACTTCATCGCTCCACCTCCAGGACCATGACCTCCTGGAAGCGCCGGACGAGGAAGTACCGTTCCGCCTCCAGTGCCAGCAAGGCCGTGGTTGGCGATTCCAGGAAACCGGCCAGCGAGGGATGGCGGGCCAGGTGGACCTTCGCCCCGCGTTCCCGTTCCGTTCCGGTCAGCTCTTTCACTGGGCCCACCACCGTCAGGGCGCTCGCCTCGTGGAGATCCTCCTCCCGGTTGGCCCGGTTGTCCACGAGCAGGGCGACACGGCCGGTTTCTATCAGGTTGGCGAATTTCCGCGTGGCGCGGGTGGTGGCAAAGTAGAGCCGCTCGAGCCCGGGTTCGAAGCTGAACCCCACCAGGCTGCAGTAGGGAGAACCCGCACCGTAGGTTCCCAGGACCCCGACCCGCTGCGATTCCAGCAGGCGGCGCACGGCTTCCGCGATTTCCCGGTCCTTTTCCTTCACCCGCCTCACCTTCCTTTTTCGGGTTCCACCTTACCAGTTTAAAGCCAAAGGGACCGAGGGAAAACAGGCCATTTTTTCGCTTTAGATTGACAACAATATAGTGCTAGAGAATAATTGTCGCGTGTTCTCTTGAACCTTTCCGAAGAAGTGGAGGGATCCCCGTGAAATGCAGGATTCCCGCAAAACTCCTTGCCGCCGTCTTCCTCGCGGCCCTGTTTTTTGTTTGCGCGCCCCTCGAGGCAGCGGTTCCCCTGGCCACGGCGGAGGTGAAGGAATACCAGGGCATCCGGCTCGGGTCCGTGAAGGACTTCCGGGAGAACTCCATCCGGGGCGTCCAGAAGGTGGACCCCGCTTCCTACCGCCTGGTCGTGGACGGGCTCGTCGAGAAGCCCCAGTCCCTTTCACTGGAGGCCGCGGCAAAGCTCCCCCGATCGAAGAAGGTCGTCCGCATCGACTGCGTGGAAGGCTGGAGCGTCACGGCCCTGTGGGAAGGGATCCTCGTTTCGGACCTCCTGGACCTTGCCAGGGCCCTCCCCGCCGCGAAAATCGCCATTTTCCACGCCGCCGACGGCTACACGACGTCTCTCCCGCTGGACACCCTGAAGGAGAAGAAGATCCTGCTGGCCGACAGGATCAACGGGATCGTCCTGCCGCAGGCGAACGGGTATCCATTCCAGCTCGTGGCGGAAGCCAAGTGGGGGTACAAGTGGATCCGCTGGGTGACCCGCATCGAGCTGTCGGACAACGAGGCCTACAGAGGGTATTGGGAAAAACGGGGATACAGCAACAAGGGAGACTCCTCGGGCCCCATGTTCGGAGACTAGGGGAAGACTTGGCGGGAGGTTCCGGATGAACGAAAAGATCCTTCACCGGCTCAACCGGTTTTTCGCCTGGCTTCTCGTGCCCGTCCTGTCGCTGAACTTCCTGTCCGGGTACGCGGTTGTCCATCCCCGCCTGTTCGGGGCGCTTCTCTCCAAGCCGGCAGCCTTCCGGCTCCACATGGCGATCCAGCCCTTAACTACGGTGCTGGTCCTCTTCCACGTCGTCTACCATCTCCGAGTTGCCCTCATGCGCCGGGGCCTGGGCGGCCTCTTCTTCGACGGTACACTCGGCCTCCTGTGGCTGGCGGGGACCGCCGGGGCGGCCTGGCTGGCCCGGCTAGGCTAACCGGGTCCACGATGGCACAATAGGGGGACGATCCTGCAGAAATGGAGGGACTCCCTTGAGCAGCGACGAACGCGACACCCTTTTCGCCCGGATGGCTTGGCCGGAGGGATCGGCAGCCCGTGAAGACTATTACGCCCGCCACCCGGAGAAAAAGGAACGGGACGACGCCCTTCGGGCCCTTCCGCTGCTCGGAAGCCCGGAAAGCCCGACCTACGACCCCCTCGGCTCTCCCGTAACGGACGCCCTTTTCTCCCTGCTGGCCGACCTGCGCCCCCTCTCGGAGGGCTCCCCTCTCGGAGAACCCACCGAAACCGACCCGGCGAAACTGACCCGATGGGCCCTGGGGCTCGCGCACTTTTTGGGCGCAGACGACGCGGGGATCGCCGTCATGACCCCCGAAATTTATTATTCCCACCGGGGCCGGCCCGAGGCCTTCTACGGCACTCCCGTCACCGAGAATTTTCCCTTCGCACTAGTGATCTCGGTCGCCATGGACCCGGCCATGATCCACAAGGGCCCCCGGGCCGCCGAAATGGCCGAATCCGCCCGTGGCTACCTCCGAGGGGCCGTTGCCGCCATCGCTGCCGCGGCCGCCATCCGCCGGGTAGGCTTCCGGGCCCGGGCCCATACCGACGGGAACTACCTCGTGGTGGCCTCCCGGGCCGCGGTGGAGGCGGGCCTGGGCGTTTTCGGGCGAAGCGGCCTAGTGCTGAACCGACGCTTAGGGCCTTGTCACCGCCTGGCCGTCGTGACGACCGATATGCCGCTTCTCCCCGGTTCACCGGATCCAGCGGCCCCTCTTGCCAAAGCCTTCTGCGAAACCTGCGGCCGGTGCGCCCGCCACTGCCCGGCCCTTGCGATCCCTTCAGATCCAGCCCCAACGGGCGCGGCCCATCCCTGGCCCCTCGACGGGGAGAGATGCTACGAAGCGTGGCGGCGCATGGGCACCGACTGCGGCGTCTGCATCAGCACGTGCCCGTTCACGAGCCGGCCGGACTGGGGCGAACTGGAACAGACCGGGGGGGACCCCGGGAAGCTGCAGGCCCTTCTCGAACGCTGGGTAGGTCCCGACGCCCCCCGGCCCGCCGATGCCGAGCCCCCCCATTGGTGGAGGTGAAGCCGATGTCGGTGACCTGGTACGAGAAACGGCAGGTCGGCTGGAAAACCATGTTCGTCCTGTCCCTGGTCCTGGGGGCGATGGCACTCGCGGTGCTGTTCCTCGATCGTGCAGGGGCCCCAGGCGAGGCCAGGCGGATGGGATGGGGGCTCGTCTTGGTCCTGCTGATCGTCGTCCTGACGAACCGCATGGAAGTGAGGGTCACCGACCGAGGGGTCTATGTCCGGTGGGGCTGGCTGATCGGGAAGCACATCCCCTTTTCGGGGATCGAGCGGATCGAGATCGAAAGGATCCCCTGGACCCGCGTCGGGATGAAGTTCTCGAACGGGGTTTCCTGGTTTTCCGTTTCTCCCGGGCCCGCGCTCCGGTTCCGGCTGAAGAACGGGAAAGCCGTGGTGGTGGGAACCCCCGACCCGGAAGGACTCCTTCGAGTCCTACAGCCCCTGAAACCCGATCTTTTCAAGGAAAGAGGATGAAAACCGATGAAAAACCAGGGATTGTTCGTCACGCTTTTTCTCGTGCTGGGGGCCCTGCTGGCCTTCGTGTTTTTCCGGGCCGGCCGGACGGAGATCCACCGCCCCTGGCCCCTCGCACCGGGTGAAGCAGAAAGGCTCGGCCTCTCGGAACCGGTTGCCGCCTCGCTTGCCCTGGCCAGCCTGGCGCCCAGCTCCCACAACACGCAGCCCTGGAAAGTCCGGGTCCTGTCCGAGCGGGAGGTCCTGGTGCTCCTGGACGAACAGCGGCTCCTTCCCGCCGTTGATCCCCACCGGAGGGAAGCCCTGGTCTCGATCGGTGCCTTCCTGGAAAACCTCGTCCGCGGGGCGGGGCTCCAGGGGCTGGCGGCGATCGTCGAGGTCACGGTCGAGGACCCGACGGACACGCAGGTGGCCCGGGTAAGGTTCGAACCGAAAGCGGAGCCGGGCGATCCGAAAACCCTGGAGGCGATCCTGGCACGGGACACCTTCCGGGGAAACCTCCCGTCGACGGAACTGCCGGAAGAAACCGTGAGGGCCCTTGCCGGGACGGCCCCTTCCCGCTGGACCTTCTTCCCCTCGCAAAGCCCGGAAGGAACCTGGATCGGCAAAGCGACTGTCGAGGCCAACAGGGTCCAGGCTTCCCGGGACGACGCAATGGAAGAGCTTGCCCGCTGGATCCGCTTCTCCCCGGCTGCCGCCCGGCAGCACCGGGACGGCCTGACGACTTCCGGCATGGGCCTTCCGGCGCCGGTCCGGGCTTTCATGGCGCTTTTCTTCAGAGAGAAGAGCGTGTCGGGGAAGTCTTTCCGGGAAGCGGGGGTCAAAAGAGCCGTGGAACAGGCGGAAGCCTGCGCCGGGTTCTTTGTCCTCGGAAGCCCGGACGGGAGCCCTCGATCCGCCGTCCAGGCCGGGAGGGACCTGGAAGCCTTCTGGCTGGAGGCTGCCGCCCGGGACGTGGCGGTCCATCCCATGAGCCAGGTCCTGGAGGAATCGCCCTGGAAAGAGGAAGCCGCTTCCCGCCTGAAAATCGAGGGCACGGTCCAGATGATCCTGAGGGTGGGCCTCGCGCCCGCTCCGCACCGGCCGGTGAGCCCGAGGCGCCCCCTCGAGCGCTTCGTCGAAACCGAAACCCGCTAGAAAACCGTCAGGAAAAGCCCGTAGATCCCTGCGCAGGCGGCGGTGAGAGGGATCCCGGGACGCGCGAATTCCCAGAAAGTGAGGGTTTCCCCTCGTTTTTCGGCATTCTGGATGATGATGACGTTGCTCGCGGCGCCCAGGATGAAAAGGTTTCCCGCCAGGGTGCTGCCGGCAGCCAGGGCCATGGCGGCCTTCACCCCGACCCCCTGGAGGAGCGGAAGGGAAAGGGCGACGAAGGGAACGTTGGAGACGACCTGGCTCACCAGGACTCCGGCGGCAAGGATTTCAGATACCGAGTCCAGGCGCGTCCTGGCCTGGCCCGCCAGTCTCTGGAAGGGGGCGCTTTCCCAGGCCGCTGCCATGAGGACGAACATCGCTGCAAAGAACGCCAGCGTTGACCAATCCAGGTCCTTTAGGATCGAAACCCGGCGCGGGCTGAACAGGAGAATCGGAAGGCAACCCGCCAGCGCGATAGCCGAAAGCGGGAAGTCGACACCGGGCCGGATGAAGAAAAGGGCGACCTTGAGGACGATCAGGGCCATCACCAGCCCCATGGCAACCAGGCAAAGCCGGGCGAGGGCAGGATCTTTCACCGGTTCCGGGGAAGGGGCGGAAAGGGGGCGGTCGAAAAGCCCGGGGTGGAAGAACCGGAGGACCAGCCAGGCCGCCCCGAGGCAGATCACCGTCGGCAGGTTCAGGTACCGGAAAAAGGTCACGAAGGGGTTCCCCTCGGAAGCCAGGGCGATAAGAAGGTTCTGGGGGTTGCCGATGGGGCTCGCCACGCTCCCGATCGTCACGGCAAAGGCCAGGGCCAAAAGCAGCGGCTTCGGGGGGATCGAGCAGCGCCGGGCCAGGAAGAGAACCAGGGGAGTCCCGATGATCGCCACCGTGTCGTTCATCAGGAGGGCGGAGAAAAACCCCATGGAAAACAGGAGGATTCCGACCAGCTGCCCCACGTTTCTCGCCCCTCCGCACAGGACCATCGAAAGGCGCGACATGAGCCCGCTGGCGCAGAGGGCCTCGCCCAGCACGAACATGCCGAACAGGAACAGCATGACGTCGGCGTTCACGGCCCGAAGGGCCTCCGCAGGTGAAATCTGCCCCGTCAGGAGGACCGCCGCCGCACCGGCGGCCATGACCTGCCAGATCGCAAAGCTGAGGGGGCCGACCTTCCTGACCGCGACCAGGACCAGCACGGCTCCCAGGATCCAAAGGGATACGACGCCTTGCCCCACCGATGCACCGATCTCCTCTCGGGAATGACCAGGGCGAAATCCTATCGCAATTTCCCGCTTCCGGTCAACCGGCCAGGATCGTTCCCCCCGCCACGACACGCTCCGCGGCGTCGTAGAGGACCAGCTTCTGGCCGGGGGCCGGGGCAAAAACCGGTTCCTCGAAATCGACCGTGAGCCGGACCCCTTCCCAGCGAATCACTCGACACGGAGACGGTTCCCCGTTGGAACGGATTTTCCCGAAAAAAAGGTCTCCCTTTTCCAAAAAGCGGGGTTGCAGCACGTTGACCCGGCCCGCCGTGACCCGCGTGGCCATCAGGGCTTCCCGCGAAGCGACGAGGAGGACGTTTCGGTCCCGGTCGATCCGGGCGACGTAAAGGGGTTCTGCGGCAGCCACTCCAAGCCCCTTGCGCTGCCCCACGGTGTACCCCGCGAGTCCCCTGTGCTCGCCGAGGACCTTGCCGTCCAGGCCGACGATGGGGCCTTTCTGAAAATCGCTTTCGTCCAGCAGGGCCCGGTAATCTCCCTGTCCCGCGAAACAGAGGTCCATGCTGTCCGGCTTTTCGCTGACCGCAAGGCCGGCATCGGCCGCCAGCGACCGGACCGTTTTCTTGTCCAGGGACCCGAGGGGAAGCAGGAGGCGGCCCAGCCTCCGGGGAGAGATGCCGTACAGGAAGTAACTCTGGTCCCTGGCCCGGTCGATCCCGCGGGCCAGGTAGGGCCCTTCCCCGTCGATCCCCGCCCGGGCATAGTGGCCGGAAGCCATCGCCTCCAGGTGAAGGGTCGCCTCGGCGAGGTCCCAGGCCAGGCCGAACTTGAGGTTGGCATTGCAGTCCACGCAGGGGCTGGGAGTTTCACCCCTCCGGTAGCTTTCCCGGAAGGGTCCCAGCACCGCGTCCTCGAACGCCCCGGAAAGGTCCAGGACCGAATGGGGAATCCCGAGCCTGTCGCACTGGCGAGCCGCCTCTTCGGCCGGGGCTTCGCCGCAAAGGACGAGGCTCAGCCCCACGACCTCGTGACCCTCCCGCTTGAGGAGAAGGGCAGCCACCGTGCTGTCGACGCCCCCGCTCACGAGGACTCCGACTCTCTTGCGTTCCGGATGCGGCATGAGAAACCTCCAGGAAAATTCCCGCACCGGTTTTTCGCCGGGGCGGGCTCTTTTCTGTACAATATACACGATTCTCGGAAGAGGCTTTCCGAACGAAGGGGACGATCCAAGTGGAAACAAGCCTTGCAGAGCGCAGGAAAGGGCTTTTTTCGATGCTGGCGGCCTATGCGGCCTGGGGAATCCTCCCCGTCTACTGGAAGGCCCTGGACGGCGTCCCCGCGCTGACGATCCTCTGCCACCGCATCGCCTGGTCCATGCTGTTCGTCGGCCTCCTGCTGGCGGCGACCCGCCGGGTCGAGAGCCTCAAGCGCGTGCTGGCAGACCGCCGCGTCCGTCTCCTGCTCTGCGGAAGCAGCCTGATGATCGGCATCAACTGGCTGGTCTACATCTGGGCGGTGAACGAGGGGAAGATCCTGGAAACCGCCCTCGGATACTACATCAATCCCCTGGTGAACGTCTTTTTCGGCGTGGCCTTCCTGAAGGACCGGCTGCGCCCGGTCCAGTGGGCCGCCATCGCCCTGGCCGCCGCCGGTGTCTCCTTCCAGGTCGCCCTCCTGGGACACCTCCCGGCGGTGGCGCTGGGACTGGCCCTGTCGTTCTCCCTCTACGGCCTGATCCGCAAGCTCGCCCCCGTGGACGCCCTGACGGGGCTCTTCGTGGAAACCCTGGTGCTGGTCCTCCCGGCCCTCGCCTGGCTGATCCTCGGCCCCTCGTCGGGGTTTGCAGCCGGCAACCCCGCCCGGGCGGGACTGCTGGCAGGAACCGGGCTGGTGACATCGGTCCCCCTCATCTGGTTCGCCTACGGGGCCAGGCGGCTGAGCCTGGTGACCGTCGGCCTCCTCCAGTACCTTTCCCCCACCATCGGGTTCGCCATCGGCATGTTCCTCTACGGCGAAAAGCTTTCGAAGGTGGAGTGGGTCACCTTCGCCTGCGTCTGGGCCGCCCTGGCCCTTTACTCGGCCTCCTCGCTGCTTGCCTCCCGCGAAACCGGCCGCGCGGGAGGGGTATCATAATGGAAGGAATGAAACGAAACAACCCCGGGGGGATCCGCCCATGACGGAGGATTGGAAATCCAGGCTCGAAAACGCTGCGGAAGAGCGAGGTTCGTTCCGGGTGGTTCCCTGGCCCCTGTGCCGCGAACTGGCCGCCTCCTGCGGCCTGCCCCCCCGGGAAGTCGAACGGTGGGCCTGTGAAAACGGGATCGTCCCAAGCCGCTACGAGAGGAGCATCGGAACCCTGGGCCTCGAAGGCCAGGCCCGCCTCCTGGGGTCCACCGCCGCCGTCGTCGGCTGCGGGGGCCTGGGCGGCCTCGTCGTCGAGCTTTTGGCCCGGGCCGGGGTGGGCCGGCTGGTCCTCGTGGACGGGGACTCCTTTTCGGACCACAACCTGAACCGGCAGCTCCTGTGCGACGAATCGAACCTGGGCCGGTCCAAGGCCCGGGCGGCAGCCCTGCGGGTATCCGCCGTCAACGGGGCGGTCGAGACAAAAGTCGCGGAAACCTTCCTGGACCCGCTCAACGCCGTGGAAATCCTCTCGGGGTGCGACCTGGCGGTGGACGCCCTGGACAGCAACAGCGCCCGGAAGACCCTCCGCCATGCCTGCCGCGAACTTGGAATTCCCATGGTCCACGGGGCAATCGCCGGGTTCTGGGGGCAGGTCGGGGTCTTCCTTCCCGAGGACATGACCCCCTGGGACGGGCCCGACGGAAGCCTGCCCGACAGGGGCATCGAGACGGAAACGGGAAACCCGCCCTTCACTCCGGCGTTCGTGGCCGCACTCGAGGCCGCAGAGGCCATCAAGATCCTCGCGAACGTTTCCAAACCGTTACGGCACCGCCTTCTCTGGGCCGACCTGGACCGCGGGGAGTTCCACAAGCTGCGGCTGTGAAGGTTCCCGGCGACCCGTAACACTCCTGTAACGGACGCGTAAAACACCCGTTATCCCCCGCGGATATACTCCGATCGTCCAAACTCATCCTCCAAGGGGGAATCACGTGTGAAGAAACTGGGAATTCTGTTCGTCGCGCTGTTTGCGGGAATCCTTGCGGCCAATGCCGCTTTCGCGGGCAACCTGGTCGTGAACGGGTCCACCACCGTCCTTCCGATCTCCCAGTCCGCTGCCGAGGCGTTCATGGCCGAGAACAAGGACGTCAAGATCTCGGTCTCCGGCGGGGGCAGCGGCAACGGCATCAAGGCCCTCATCGACGGGACCTGCGACATCGCCAACTCCTCGCGCTTCATGAAGGACGCCGAGGTCAAGACCGCGGCCGAGAAGGGCTTTCTGCCGGTACCCTTCGCCGTTGCCATCGACGCCATCGTCCCGATCGTCCACCCCTCCAACCCGGTGACGAACCTGACCACCCAGCAGCTCCAGGAGATCTATACCGGCAAGATCACCAACTGGAAGCAGGTCGGCGGGGAGGACAAGCCGATCGTCGTGGTCGGCCGGGACACCAGCTCCGGCACGTATGAGGTCTGGGAAGAAAAGATCCTGAAGAAGGAAAAGGTCACCCCGAAGGCCCAGGTCGTCGCTTCCTCCGGCGCAATGCTCCAGACCGTTTCGAAGAACAAGTACGCCATCGGCTACGACGGGATCGGCTACGCCGACGACAAGTCCGTGAAGATGCTGACCGTCAACGGCGTCAAGGCCGATGCCAAGACCGCCCGCAGCGGCAAGTACCCCGTCTCCCGCTACCTCTTCGTCTTCACGCGCGGCTGGCCCACCGGCGACGCCCTTGAATTCGTGAACTTCATGCAGAGCGACGAGGGGCAGAAGATCGTCGCAAAACAGGGCTTCGTTCCCCTGCGCTAGAGCTTGGACCTGCCGATCGACTGCAAACACGAAACGGTAAAGACCGGCCGGGGCTTGCATCCCTTGAGGGCTGCAGGTCCCGGTTTCGGCACGAAAGAGGGGATCCGGCCTTGAAAGAAGCGATGAAAGGGGACATCTTCCCACGCAGGGTCATCTCCGTCGTCGCGATGACGGGGATCACCATCATGGTCTTCATCCTGTTCTTCCTGGTGAGGGAAAGCTTTCCCATCCTCCGGGAAACCACTCTCCTGCAACTTCTCACCGGGAAGGAATGGTACCCGACGTACGACCCCCCGGCGTTCGGCATGCTCCCGCTGATTGCCGGCTCGATTTCGGTTACCCTGCTTTCCGCGCTCCTGGCGATCCCCCTGAGCCTGGGCCTGGCGATCTTCCTCTCGGAAGCCTGCCCGAGGCTGCTCCGGGAGATCTTCAAGCCCGCCCTCGAAATCCTGGGTTTTTTACCCTCGGTCGTCCTCGGCTTCATCGGAATGATCCTCCTTGCCCCCTGGCTCCAGGAGAAACTGGACCTCATGACGGGGCTGAACCTGTTCAACGCCTCGGTCTTGATGGGCATCATGATCGTTCCCATTGTCGCCTCGATCGCCGAGGACAGCCTCGCCGCCGTGCCCGACGACTTGCGGGACGCCTCCTACGCCATGGGGGCGACCCGCTGGGAAACCACCACGCGCGTCGTCTTTCCCGCCGCCCTGCCCGGGATCCTGGAGGCATGCCTGCTGGGGATCATGAGGGCAGTCGGAGAAACGATGGTGGTCCTCATGGCCGCTGGGGGCTCGGCCGTGATCCCGAGGTCTGTCTTTGACGCAGTGCGTCCCCTTACCTCCACAATCGCGGCCGAGATGGGGGAAACGCCGGTGGGATCCGGCCACTACCACGCTCTGTTTTTCGCGGGCCTGCTGCTTTTCCTGTTCACCTGGGCGATCAACCTGTTCGCCGCCCGCATCGAAGCCAGGGGAAAGAGGTGGAGACAATGAGGGGAAGAATCCTGAAGGACCGGGTGGCGACTGCCCTGCTTTGGGGCTGCATGGCTGCGGTCCTCTCCATCTTGGCCGGAATCCTCCTGTTTTTGATCGTCCGCGGAGCCGGAACCCTTTCCTGGGAGTTCCTGAGTCAACCTCCCCGCGATTCCATGACCAAGGGCGGGATCCTGACACCGCTCGTCGGCACGGTCCAGCTTGTGGCGGTCGCCATGGCCTTCGCCTTCCCGGTCGGCGTCCTCACGGCGGTATACCTGAACGAGTACGCCGGGGAGGACCGGCTCACGACGCTGCTGCGCCTGGCCATCCGCAGCCTGGCCGGCGTTCCCAGCGTCGTGTTCGGGCTTTTCGGCCTGAGCTTCTTCGTGATCTTCCTCCGGTTCGGCTCGAGCCTGCTCTCGGCGGGCCTGACCCTGGGCTGCCTGGCCCTGCCGGTCATCGTGGGAGCCTCCGAGGCCGCGCTCAAGGCCGTTCCCCAGGACTACCGGGACGCCTCCTACGCCATGGGGGCGACCCGCTGGCAGACCATCCGGAAAGTCGTCCTTCCTGCCGCCTTCCCGGCCATCCTCACGGGGGGCATCCTGAGCGTGGGGCGCGTGGCGGGGGAGACGGCGCCGATCATCTTCACCGGGGCCGCCTTCTTTTCGCCGGAAATCGCGAAAAGCCTGTTCAGCCAGGTCATGGCCCTGCCGTACCACGTGCTGATCCTCGCTACGGCAGGGACGAACATCGAGGAAACCCGCGGGATCCAGTACGGGACGATCCTCGTGCTTCTCCTGGTGGTCCTTGGAATCACCTTGGCGGGGGTCCTCTGGCGGGCACGGCTTCGCATGCGGTCTTCCCGCTAGGCACGGAACAAAAGAGGAAAGGAGCCATCAACGTGTCCAGGATGAAATTCGAGATCTCCAACCTGAACCTCCACTACGGGAATACCCGGGCCCTGAAGGACGTCACGATCGATCTGCCGGGGAATTCGGTCACAGCCTTCATCGGCCCCTCGGGCTGCGGGAAGAGCACCTTCCTCCGGTGCCTGAACCGGATGAACGACTTCATCCCCAGGTGCCGCGTGGAAGGGCGCGTGCTCCTCGACGGGACCGACATCTACGCTCCCGGGACCGATGTCATCACGCTCCGCCGGAGGGTGGGAATGGTCTTCCAGAAGCCGAACCCCTTCCCCACCTCCATCTTCGACAACGTGGCCTACGGCCCGCGGCTTCACGGGACCACCGACCGGGAATCCCTGGAGAGGATCGTCCAGCAGAGCCTCGAGGGCTCAGCTCTCTGGGACGAGGTCCGGGACAAGCTGAACACTCCGGCACTCTCCCTGTCGGGCGGGCAGCAGCAGCGCCTCTGCATCGCCAGGGCCATCGCCGTCCAGCCGGAAGTTCTCCTCATGGACGAACCCACCAGCGCCCTGGACCCCATGTCCACGGCCCGGATCGAGGAACTCGTCAGGGAATTGAAAACGAAGTACACTGTCATCATCGTGACGCACAACATGCAGCAGGCGGCCCGGATCTCCGACCTCACCGCCTTCTTCCTCCTGGGGGAGATGGTCGAGGCGGGTCCGACCCAGGACATTTTCACCTCCCCCGCCGACCGGCGGACGGAAGACTACATCACCGGCCGCTTCGGCTAGGCGGTCCTGGAAGAAGGGAGACGAAGGCCATGACCGAACTGAACGTGAGAAAAACGCAGGACGAGGCCCTGGACCGAATCCGCGAGCAGCTTTTCAAGCTGGGCAACCTGGCCCAGGACGCCATCCGGAAGGCGGTGTGGGCCCTCGAGAAGCAGGACGAAACGCTTTCGAGGGAAGTCCTCGATGGCGACGACGTCCTGGACGAGCTGGCCTCCAGCATCGAGGAGGGGTGCCTTCTCTACACCGCCCGGTACCAGCCCGTGGCGCAGGACCTCAGGACGATCTCGGCCATCAACCGGATGGCCATCGACCTGGAGAGGATCGGAGACCTCGGGGTCAGCATCGCCAAGATCACCCGGTTTTTCTTCGGCAAGACCCTCATCAAGCCCCTCATCGACATCCCCCGCATGGCCGGGCTCGTGGAGGAGATGATCGACGGGACCCTGCGGGCCTTCCTGAACCGGGACGTGGAGGAGGCGAAGCGCGTCTGCGCCATGGACGACATGCTCGACGACCTGGACCGCCAGATCTTCAACGAGCTGCTCCTCCTGATGATCGAAAACCCCCGGGTCATCGAGCAGGCCACCCAGCTCGTCCTCGTGTCCCGGGCGCTGGAACGGGCCGGCGACCACACGACGAACCTCGCGGAAAAGACGATCTACATGATCACCGGGAAGCAAGTGAAGGCCAGCGAATATCGAAGGAAACGGGAGGAATAGGCCTTGGCGGGCGAGAGGATCCTGGTCGTCGACGATGAACCCGCGATCTCCGAACTGGTTTCGGAGGCCCTGAAGCGGCAGGGGTACCGGGTGGAAACCGCCTCCGACGGCGATACCGCCCTGGAGAAGGCGGAAACCACCCTGCCGGACCTCATCCTGCTGGACCTCATGCTGCCGAAGCTCGACGGGTGGGAGGTCTGCCGCAGGCTCAAAAACCAGGCATCGACAAAGCGGATCCCCATCCTGATGCTTACCGCCCGCAGGGATGAGCGGGAGGTCATCGCTGGACTGGAGATCGGTGCAGACGACTACATGAAGAAACCTTTCTCCCTGGGCGAGCTTGTCGCCCGAGTCAAGGCCCTGCTGAGAAGGAGCGCCCCCGAGCAGGCCCTTGAGAAGGGAGTCCAGGTGGGCCCCCTGAAGATCGATTTCGTCCGGGAGGAGGCCTTCCTTTCGGGGAACCTCCTAGCTCTTTCCCCCACCGAGTACCGTCTCCTGGAGATCCTGGCCCGGCACCCAGGCCGAATGGTGAGCCGCGACGAACTCCTGGCCAAGGTCTGGGGATACGTGGTGGGCGATACGCGGACGGTAGACGTGCACGTGTTCCGGCTGCGGAGAAAAATCGAGGCAGACCCCGAGAACCCGAAATTGCTTCACACGGTTCGCGGAAGGGGATTCCGACTGGACTGGGAGGAAAACCATGAAGACCCTGCGCGGTAGAATGTTCGCCCTCGTGGCATCCACGATCCTCCTGGCCCTCGCCCTGGGGCTCACCTTTGTCACGGACGTCCTCCAGGACCGCCTGAAGCAGCAGGCCAACCGGGAGCTTTCCATCCAGACCGCCGCCCTGACGGAGGCCATCCAGACCCAGGGGCTCGAGGCCGTTTCGGCCAACCTGGACGAATGGCACCGCCTTCTCGGGGGGAGGATCACCCTCATCAGCGAGAACGGCCGGGTCCTGCTGGACAGCCTCACGGACGCGGAAAGCCTGGAAAACCACGGAAGGCGGCCGGAGGTGAAGGCCGCCCTGGAAGAGGGAGAAGGGCAGGATGTCCGCTTTAGCCGAAGCATCGGCACGAACATGATGTACCTGGCCCGGAGGGCGCGGACCCCCGACGGCAGGAATTTGATCGTGCGAACCGCCTACCCCCTGTCCTACCTGGAAGCGATTGTGGCGGCCGCTCGGAACCGGCTCATGCTGGGCCTGGCACTGGCTGCGGCAATCGCCTTCGCCATCGGGACCGTTTTCCTCCGGGGAATCACCCGCCCCCTGTCCCGCCTGACGGAAGCCGCCATCCGCCTTGAACGGGGAGAACCCGCTGCCTTCCCGATGGACGGGACCGAGGAGGTGCGGACCCTCTCCCGGGCGCTGCAGCAGATGGCAACGCGGCTCCAGTCCTCGATGGAGGAAACCCTGAAGGAGAAGACGACGCTGCGGGCGCTGCTCGAATCCCTCCCCGTGGCGGTCCTGGTGGTCGACAGCCGCGGCACCGTCGCCTACGCGAACCAGGCCCTGGGGACCTTCCTCAGGGAAGACCCGGGGAAAATCGAGGGCCTCCCCGTCCCCGGCGCCATCAAGGCCCCCGAGCTGACCGGGCTCATCGAGAAGGCACGTTCAGGGGAAGCCGGACAGGTTTCCTTCATCCTGCGGGAAAAGGAAGAACGCTTCATCAACGCCCAGGCCGCACCGACTCCGTACGGAACGGTTGCAGTCCTTTCCGACCTGACCGAACGGCACCGCATGGAAGAGGCGAAAAGCGCCTTCGTGGCCGACGCGAGCCACGAACTGCAGACCCCCCTCACCGTCATCCGCGCGGCTACGGAGCTCCTGATGGACGATTCGCTGGCCGCGGAGGAAAAAAACCGCTTCCTGCAGCGGATCGTCGAACAGCAGGAACGGATGACCGCCCTGGTGGAGGACCTTCTCCTGCTGTCCCGCCTGGAATCGGGGGTTCCCGTCGAACGGACGGAAAAGGTGGATCTTTCCTCCCTTGCGGCTTCCCTGGTGGAAGGGGCCAGGCTGGCCCCGGAAGCGGAGGAGCTGGAGTGGGAGATCTCCCTCCCCCCCAAGGCCGAGATCCACGGTCGCGCGGAAGAGCTGCGCCGGGCCCTCGGCAACCTGGTGGACAACGCCGTCAAGTACACGCTCCGCCGGTTCGGCAACGAAAGCGGCGGAAAGATTCGAGTCATCCTGGAACGGAAAGACGGCGGCTGGCTGTTCACCGTCCAGGACAACGGGGTGGGAATCCCCCCGGCCATGATCGACCGCATCTTCGAGCGTTTCCACCGGGCCGAGGCGCACCGGAGCCGAAACCATTCGGAAAAGGGCGGCTACGGGCTTGGCCTTTCCATCGCACGACGGGTGGCCGAAAGCCACCGGGGCTGGATCCGTGTGGAAAGTCCCGAGGAGGGGGCCAGGTTCCTGCTCTGGCTCCCCGAGTAGGGAGAGTCCCTGGAGGTCGACCCTTGCCCGGCGGCCAGCTGAACGCACGCCTGGCGGCATTCGCGCTTCTGGCCGGGAGTTTTCTCCTGGCGGGCTACCTCCGGGAGGCCGCGGCCGCGATGACTTTCTAGTTCCTGACAAGTTCGTTACCTCCCTGCAACGGTTGGGTTACTCCCCCTTTTCGGCCGACAGCCGACCTGTCATCCTCTTCCCGGAAGTCAAAAAAACGAAAATAGGGGGTGCCCCGCTTGAAGATCTGCATCGCAACGGACGCCTGGACTCCCCAGGTCAACGGCGTGGTGAGGACTCTTTCCGAAACACGGCGGCGACTGCGGAAGATGGGCCATGAGGTCTTCCTGCTGTCGCCGGATCGGTTCGCTACGGTCCCCTGCCCGACCTACCGGGAAATCCGGCTTGCCTGGAACCTTTGGGACATCGACCGCTTCCTGCGCGATTTCCAGCCCGATGCGATCCATATCGCGACCGAGGGGCCCATCGGGATTTCCACAAGGGCCTGGTGTCTCAGGGAAAATTTCCCGTTCACCACATCTTTCACGACCCGCTTCCCGGAGTACATCCGCTCCCGCTGCGGCCTTCCCTCGGAGCTGATCTACGAGGCCCTGCGCCGGTTCCACCTTCCTTCCTCCGCGGTGATGGTGGCCACCGCTTCCCTGCACGAGGAACTCCAAAAACGCGGGTTTGCGAACCTGGTCCGCTGGTCGAGAGGGGTGGACACAGCCCTTTTCCGCCCGGCGGATGCCCCGCAGGCTACCCGGGCGAGGCCCGTGTTCCTTTACGTGGGGCGGGTCGCGGTGGAAAAGAACCTTCCGGCCTTTCTCGACCTCGACCTGCCGGGAACGAAACGGGTGGTGGGTTCGGGCCCGGATCTCGAGGCCCTTCGCAGGACCTGGCCCTCCGTGGAGTTTTCCGGCGCACTCGAAGGGCTCGACCTCGCCAGGGCATACGCCGAAGCCGATGTCTTCGTGTTCCCCAGCAGGACCGATACGTTCGGGATCGTCATGCTGGAATCCCTGGCCTGCGGGACGCCGGTGGCGGCTTTCCCAGTTACGGGTCCCCGCGACATCCTTCGCCAGGGCGTTACCGGGATCATGGACGAAGACCTGAGGAAAGCCTGCCTTCTCGCCCTCCGGCTCGACCGCAGTGCCTGTCGAGCGGATGCCCTGAACTGGTCCTGGGAGAACTGCACCCGGCAGTTTTTGGAAAACCTTCGCCCGCAGGGCTTCCCCAAGGCCGTTCACGATCCTGTTGGAGGACTGTAAAACCCCTGTAAGGACAAAAGGACTACACTCCCGCCGTAAAGGCCTTCTCCATCATCCTTTCCGCTCGGGAGGTATCCGCTTGAAACCCATCCTGCTGGCATACTCGGGCCCCGGCCAGGGGCATCGGATGGCGGCCATGGCCCTCAGGGAAGCCTTTATCGCCGAGAGGGCCCCCGTCGTCTGCCTGGACACCCTCACCACCGCGATGCCCTTTTTCCGTTTCCTGTACGCCGGGCTTTACAAGATCATGGCCCGTCACGCCCACCTGGCCTGCGAACAGGTTTACAGGCTCACGGACCGCAGCCGCCGGAAAAGCTCCATGATCCGTGCCATCGACTGGTGGAGCCGCCAGAACACGACGGCGTTCCAGGCCCTCGCGAAAAGCCTCGCCCCCAGGGCAGCCGTCTGCACCCATTTCCTTCCCATGGCGATCCTGTCCCTGATGAGGGAACGGGGGGAATTCGACGGCCAGATCCACGTCGTGATAACGGATTACGATCTGCACGGGTTCTGGGTCGACCCGGGAGTCGACCACTATTGCGTCGCCACGGTCAACGTAAGGGATCGGCTTGCCGCGAAGGGCGTCCCCGATTCGAAGATAGCCATCACCGGCATCCCGGTCAGGGAAAGCTTTTCGAGGCTGGCCTCGACCCCCCGTTCCAGGGCCAAACACCTGCCCCTGAAGATCCTTTTCTTGACCCATTCCATCGCTTTTGAAACGTCCCGGGAAATCATCGGCCGCCTGGAAGCCCTGGGATCCAGGGTGAGACTGACGGTCGTAGGAGACAGGCGGCTCAGGGAAATCTGCCGAAGCCGGGATACCGACTGGCTGGAAAACGTGACGGACCTTTCCTCCCTGATGGCCTCCTCCGAACTGCTCGTCACCGAGCCCGGCGGGCTGGTCTGCTCAGAGGCCCTCTCCGCCGGGCTTCCGATGCTGTTCACGTCACCGATCCCGCTCCAGGAGACGCTGAACGCGGCGTACCTCCAGGGACAGGGGGCGGGAACCCTTTGCGAATCCCCGGAAGCTCTTTCCGTGGAGGTTCAAACGATCCTGGACGATCCCGGCATCCTCAAAAGAATGGAACATGCCTGCCTGCGCATGTCTTCGCCCGACGCTGCCCGGGAGATCGCCTGCCGTGTCCTGGGAAGGCGGCCCAAAATCCCGGTTTGGGATACGGATCCGGCTTTCTGCCTTCTCGAGGGAACCCATCCATGATTTCCGTAAGGACCGCCTTCCTTTCCGACCTCCACCTGGGGTCCCGCTGGTGCCGGGCGGCGGAGCTGTCCGCTTTCCTCGATTTCCTCGAGTGCGAAACCCTCTACCTCGTGGGCGACATCGTCGACGGATGGTCGCTGAAGCGAAGGTTCCGCTGGCCTTCAACCCACACGGTAGTCCTGGGAAAGATCCTCGACCTGGCTCGCAGGAGCCGGGTCGTTTACGTGACGGGAAACCACGACGCTTTCATGGACGAGTTTGCCGGGAGAAAGATCGGCAACATCGAGATCCGACTTTCGGCCATCCACGAAACCCGGCGCGGCACCCGCTTCGCGGTTTTCCACGGGGACGAAATGGACAAGGTGACCTCCACCCGGCCCTGGCTGGCCCGCATCGGCGACGTCGCCTATTCGGCCGCCCTCTGGGCCAACTGGGGCGTCAACTCATTGAGAAAGGCTGCCGGCCTCGAATACCGATCCTTTTCCCAAGGCCTCAAGCAACGGGTAAAGGAAGCCGTCAACTACGTCAGCGGCTTTGAGAAGAAACTCGCCGAAGAAGCTCGCCGTCTGGAGACCGAAGGAGTCGTCTGCGGCCACATCCACAAGGCCGCCTGGCAGGCCTTCGGTGAAACCGTCCTTTACGGCAATTGCGGGGATTGGGTGGAAAGCTGCTCGGCCCTGGTCGAGCACCACGACGGAAACATCGAGCTCCTTGACTGGGAAACCATACGGGAGGCGATCGGGATCCCGGTCGTGACTCGCCGCGGAGAAATGGTCTTCCGTTTCCCCGTGAACGAGCCGGCTCCTTCCTGGGGGGCCTCCCTTTCTTCAACGGAGCTTGACCCGGCGGTCTCCTCCCGCTTCTCGGGGTATCGCGGATGAAAACCGAAACGGCTTGCCTCCTGGATCAACTCCTGTCGGAACGGTCTATCCGAATGGCCTTTCAGCCCATCGTGGACCTCACGGACGGTTCGGTTTTCGGCTACGAAGCCCTTGCCCGAGGAGAAGGCCTGCTGGAAATGCCGGGGGCGCTTTTCTCCCTTGCCAAGGCCCAGGGAAAGTCATGGGAACTCGAGAAAACCTGCAGGGAGAACACGCTGGCGCAGATCCGGGAATCGATATCGGTTGCCCCGAACACCAGGTTTTTCCTGAACGTGAGCCCGGGCATTCTTGCCGACAACCGCTTCCTGGATGCCATTTCGTGCGAGATGGCCGATTTTTCCCCGGAAAAAATCGTCATCGAACTGACCGAACAGGAATGCCTTGAAAACCGGGCCTTGTTGAAAGATCGGGTCCAATCGCTCTTGGAGAAGGGCTTTGCCCTGGCCCTGGACGATTTCGGTGCGGGAAATTCGGGGCTCAAGACTCTCCTGGAGTGCCAGCCGACCTATATCAAGCTTGACCGGGACCTCATCCGCGACATCGACACGGATTTGTTCCGGAGACAGCTCGTCAAGAGCTTCGTCCAATTTGCGGGGACGGTCGGAACGACCCTCATCGCAGAAGGGGTCGAAACTTGGAACGAGGTGAAAGCGCTGCTGCGGATCGGTTTCCGGTTCGCACAGGGGTTTTTGTTTCAGCGCCCTTCTTTCTCGTTCCGGGAGATCAGGCAGGATGTCCGGGAACGCCTGCATTTTCTTGTGAAGGAAACGGAGGACCGGATCGGCCTCGACCTGGCCGACACTCTCAGGGGCCTTTACGAACCCTGCGAAATTCTCGATGGGAAGGGGAAAACTTGCGAAGAACTGGATCGGCTGTTCCGCAAGAACACCCTGGTCGATCATTTGGTACTCGCCAACGAAGGGGATCGTCCTTCCCTCGTCACTCGGCAGCATTTCTACTTCATCACGGGCGGACCGGTCGGATATTCCCTTTACCAGAAAAAGCCGGCTTCCCTGGCAGCCAAGCCCAACCCTCTGCTGGTGAGGGAAGACGTTTCCATCACGACGCTTGCGGAACTCGCCATGAAACGCAAACCCCAGGACCTTTACGACCCTGTTTTGATCACCGACAAAGAAGAACGCATCCTGGGAACGATCACGATGCGGAAGCTCATCATCCGGGCAAAGGAACTGGAAACTGAAAACGCCCTTGACTGCAACCCTCTCTCTGGCCTTCCCGGAAACCGCGCCATCGCGAAATGGATCGATGCAGCCTTGTCCCATCCGGTGTTCACCCTGGTCTATGCAGACTTGGACCATTTCAAGGAATACAACGACCGGTACGGTTTTCTGCGGGGCGATGAAATGATTCGCTTCACCGCCAATCTTTTCCGCGAGTTTCTTCCCCGGATGGGGAATCAGGCCCGCCTGGGCCATATCGGCGGAGACGATTTTGTCCTGATCTCCTTGAGTACGATCCCCGAGGAGATCCTGGGCGCCTTTTGCAATGAGTTCGACGAGAGGAAGCGCGTCTTCTTCGAAACGGAAGACCTCCAGAGGGGGGCATTCCTTGCCTTGAACCGGGCGGGCGAAGAGCAGGAAATCCCTCTTGTAACCGTGAGTCTCGCAGTCATCCTGGAAACGAACCTTCCGGAAAATCCTCACCCCGGTGTCCTTTCCCGGGAGTCGGCCGCCCTCAAGAGCCTGGTCAAAAAACGCAACGCGCAAACGCGCAAGAGCGGTTTCCTGCTCGACCGCAGGCGCTATTTTCTTGGAGGAGTCGTCTTCCGGGATACTCCAGGGCTATTAAAGACAAAGAGTGAAGGCATGATGCAGCCTTGTTTGAAACCCCTTTAAATTAACTCTTGTTCCTTCCGAAAGGAAAGGTTTCACGCCCTCCCCTCGCCTGAAGACTGAAGCTAACCCGCCTTTGAACTTTTCTCCAATGTAGGTTTTCTTTTAACATTGGCGTACAATGCTTGCGCCGATTTTCTCATTGGGTATAATGGGCCAATTCGCAAGGGGGAGATTGAAAACCCCTACAAAGTAGCCCCAGGAAGGGAGGAAACTTCATGGCGCGCTCGAATCCGAGCCGATTTCTGAAGTTTCTGGCCTTTGCCGGAGTCTCGCTGGCGATTCTCTGCTTGGCCTTGCAACCTGTCAACGCACTTGATTTCACCTTTGGCCGGAAACCCCTGGATCCTTCAGTTCAAAACGCGTTGGCCCTGATGAAACTGACACCGAAGCACCTCTACCAGTGGCAGGCGGAAACCCCCAAATCCCTCCTTCTGCAAATCCACCAGTGGGCCCCTGAAAAACAGGAAATGGCTGCAGCGCTAGCCCTCTACATCCGGAGCCAGAACCGGTACGTCTCCGCCCGCGACGCGTGGCGGCTGGCTGCTGCCTTCGTCCATTACGGGGAAAAGTACGACCTGCCGGTGGACATGGCCGTGGCGGTGGCGCAGGTGGAAAGCCGCTTCAACCCTTACGCCAAAAGCAGCGAGGGAGCCTTGGGCCCCATGCAGGTGCTGTGGAGGGTTCACAGCCACCTGCTCAGGAACCACCTGAATTTTGTCTCCTCCAGGGATCTCCTGGACCCCGAAAAGGGAGTGGCCGCCGGCTGCCTGCTCCTGTCTCGCTACATGAAGGCCCACCAGACGGAGAAGAAGGCGCTCTCGCGGTACCTGGGAGCTCCCTCTTCCAGGTACTTCAAGGCGTTCTCGAAGTTCCTGGACCGGTTTCGGGAGCACCTGACCCTGGCGGAGATCTGACCTAGTAGCGGGGACGGCGGTGCCACTCCAGGGCCCTGTCCGTAACCTCGAAGGAAAATCCTGCTCTTGCATGATTGAAAAAAGATCCCCGCGCGGGAAAAATCAGGGAATCCCTGATTGATTTTTCTTCCCGGAGGAATACCATAAACAGGACCTTGCCGGAAATTCCCAAGTGTTGAAAGAAGACACTGTCAACCAAGAGAGGGAATGTTTTTTGGGAAAAACCAGCGCTATCCTTGCGAAATTAAACAACATCGGCTGGTTTGAGTTCGGGTTCCTCTGGGGAATTTTCTTTGCTCCCTGGGGGCCCGTTCCCCGATACCTGGGTTGGGCCATCTCCATCGGTGCATGGCTTTCTTCGAAAAAGGTCCGCGAGGAAACGAAAGGCTCGCTACCTCTCCCTTTCCGGATGCTTCTCGTCGCATTCGTCGGTTGGTCCTTTTTCGTAACCGGAATTTCCGGAGTCTCTCTACACGGTTTCGTGAAAGGTGCATCAAACCCGGTCGAGATGGCATTCTCCATCTGGCTTGCCGCTTCCGTCCTTAGGAAGGAAGGTGCGCCGCGTCGATGTGTACTTACCCTTTGGGCCACTACGGTCTTGACCGGGTCCTGGACACTCTTCCGCTATCTTGCAGCTTCCTTGGGCATCTTTTCCGAATACGTTCCGGGCCCCTTTTCCAACATCAACACTCTTGGCGGCTACGCCTTTCCTCTCTGCGCCTTCTGGTTTGCCTTATCCATTGATCCGGACAACCAGTGGAAACTCAAGGCGGTTTCCGGTCTCATCTTTTCGATTTGCATGCTTTTCCTGTCCTTCAGCTCCCTACCCTGGATTGCAACGCTGACAGCCTGTGTCGCGGGCTCCATCCTGTTGCGGTTTGAAGGGGGGAACCTGCGCCCAGCGGTGAGGGGATTGGCCATCGCTATGGCTGTCATCGCCCTCCTCGTGGCCTTTCCGGGAAAGCCTATCGCCAAAGCCAGCCTGCAGAGGGAGATTGCCCAGATCTCCACTGTGAATGACCCAAAAACCTTTACCAACAACCGAACAGCTTTTGTACAGGGGACGGTTTTCCTTTTTCGACAGAAACCGGTTACCGGCTGGGGCTGGGGGCGCTTCGAAGACATTTTCCCGATTGCCCAGAGGGAGTTGGGGCTTCATTCCGATGAAAACCCGTTAAGCCCTCACAATCTCTATCTCGGCCTCCTGTGCGAAAGCGGGGTTATCGGCCTTGCGCTCTTCGTCTGTATAGTCTTGTCCGTTTTCTCTGCGGCCTGGAAGTTCCGGAAAGGAAACAGAAAGGGGCTGGCCGTGGCGATTCTTTCGGTCATTCTGGCATACGGAGGGTACTCGCTCGGAGGAAGCGTGTTCGATGCCAGAAGGGACACCGGTTGCCTTACGTGGTTTCTTCTCGGCTCCGTCTGGATCCTTCAGAACAACATTGAACCTGTCGCACTTCAAGCAAAACGGCGAGATCTCCCTTTTTGAACGTGAGGAAATACCCGACCCTGGCGGAGATCTGACCTAGTAGCGGGGACGGCGGTGCCACTCCAGGGCCGTCCGGATGATCTCGTCCAGTGACGTGAACCGGGGCCGCCAGCCAAGTTCCCGTGACGCCAGCGAGCTGTCCGCCACCAGGTAGGCCGGGTCGCCCTCCCTGCGGGGGGCGATCCGGTGCTCGATTTTCGTCTCCAGGACCCGTTCGGCCGCGGCCAGGACCTCCTTGACGGAGAATCCCCGCCCGTTACCGAGATTGTAGGCCCTCGCACCCGGGAAAGCCCGCATGGATTCCAGGGCCTTCAGGTGGGCGTCTGCAAGGTCGCAGACGTGGACGTAGTCCCTCACGCAGGTCCCGTCCGGCGTCGGGTAGTCGCCGCCAAAGATCGTGACGGCGGTTTTCGAGCCGGAAAGGGCGCTCTTCAGGATGTTCGGGATGAGATGGGTTTCCGGGTCGTGGCTCTCCCCGATCCGTCCCTCCGGGTCGGCCCCGCAGGCGTTGAAATACCGAAGGGAAACGGAAGCCAGCCCGTAGGCCCACCAGTAATCCGACAGGACCTGTTCGACCACCCGCTTGGTCCAGCCGTAGGGATTGATGGGGGCCAGGGGGTGTTCTTCCCGGATGGGGATCTCCACCGGGGTCCCGTACACGGCGGCGGAGGAGGAAAAGACGAACCGTCCGATCTTCCTTTCGACCATCCCGCTGAGCAGGTTCAGGGTTCCCCCGACGTTGTTTTCGTAGTACAGACCAGGGCTGGTCACGGATTCGCCCACCTGGATCCGTGCCGCGAAATGGAACACCGCGTCGAAGTCCCGCGATTTCAGGACCCTTTTCACGTCCGAGGGATTCCGAAGGTTGCCCTCGAAAACCTCCGCCTCGCCGGGAACAGCTTCCGGGTGGCCCGTTTCGAAACTGTCGAACACCGTCACGTCAAACCCTTCGTCCAGAAGCCGCCTCACCATGTGGGAGCCGATGTAGCCGGCTCCTCCGCACACCAGGATCCGTTCCATTTTCGCTTCAGCCTCCTATGCCTTGTAAAGAAGGGCGATTCCCGAGATGATCAGGAAAAGGGCGGTCCCCTGCCGCAGCCCCAGCGGTTCGCCCCAGGCGAAATGCGCCAGGACCACGACCGCCACGTAGCTCAGCGAAACGCTGGGATAGGCGATCGAGAGGGGGATCTTCCTGAGGGCCACGATATAGAAGAGAGAGGCAAAGCCGTAGGAAAAGAGCCCCGCCAGCGTGGCAGGATGAAGGAACAGGCGAAGCCCCTCCGCCTTCGACAGGGATCCGGTCTTGAGGAAAAACTGTCCCAGGACCGTCAGGGCGATGGAAAACCCGAGAGCCAGCAGGTGCATCATCGGTCGAAAACCGCCACGACGGGGGTGTGGTCGGAGGGCCTTTCCCAGGAGCGGGGAAGGCGGTCCACCCAACTGTCCACGGACGTTTCCGCCAGGCAGGGCGTGGCCAGGATATGGTCGATCCGCCAGCCGATGTTCCGCGCAAGGGAATCCTTGACCCGGTAGTCGAAAAAGGAAAACTCGCCTTCCCCGGGCCGGTGCTTTCGGAACACGTCCACGAGGCCCCACCCCTTGACCGCCTCGAAGGCCTGTTTCACGTCCTCGTGGAAACAGACGTGGTCCCTCTTGTTTTCGGGATGGGTCACGTCCATGTCCGTTGGAGCCACGTTGAGGTCTCCGACCCACACGACCGGGTCGCCTGGAGAACACTCCCTTTCCAGGAGGGCTCGCATCCGCCGAAAGAAACGGAGCTTGTAGGCGTAGTCCGGGTGGTCAAGGGCTTTTCCCTGGGGAACGTAGGTGTTGATCACGAGCAGGTCCCCCAGCCGCCCCCGGATGAGGCGGGGCCCGTCGTCCGGCTCTTCGCCGTCCATGAAACCGATCCGAACGTCCGACAGCGGCACGAGGGAAGCGATCGCCACGCCGCCCGTCGCCTTCTGGCCGCGGAAAACGACCGAATACCCCATTTCCTGGAAGGGGGAAGGATCGAACTCGGCATCCTGCACCTTGGTTTCCTGGAGACAGAGCAGGTCCACTCTGTTATCATTGAGCCAGCGCGTTACTGCAGGCATGCGGCTCCGGATGGAGTTGACGTTGAAGGTCGCGACGCGGAGCAAGGCCATCGGGACATTCCTCCTTATCCTCTTTGACTCCATTGTAGGGAATGCCCCCCAAATGACAAGGAGCGCCACCGAAGGGAGGGTTTGCCATCCGGACCAAGAAGAAACCGTTCCCCTTCTGGATCCTCCCCGTCCTTGCCGTGATCCTGTTCGGCCTGCTGGGCATGCGGTTCATCCTGGGGCTTTCCTGGATGGATTCCCTGTACTACGTGACGACGACCCTGACGACGGTCGGGTACAACCCGCCGGCGAACCTGACCGAGGAAGGAAAGCTGTTCATCGTCGTGTTTCTTGCCGTCGGGATCCTGGTGATTGTCATCACCCTCGGGGAAATCGCGGAGCGCGTCGTGAACCGCCAGATCCTGGACGCCCTGGGAAGAAGGAGGGACAGACGGTTGGAAAAGCTCTCGAAACACTGGATCGTGTGCGGACTCGGCCGGGTCGGCCTCAACGTCGCGGAGGCGATCGCGGAGGAAAACGAGCCGGTCGTGGTGGTGGATACGGATGAGAGCAAGGTGGAAACCGCCCGGGAAAGGGGCTGGTTCGCCCTGAAGGCCGACGCCACGCTGGAAGAAACCCTGCGGGCCTGCGGGGTGGAAAGAGCCGCGGGACTGATCGTTTCTATGTCCAACGATGCCGACAACGTTTACGTGACGGTTTCCGCCCGATCCCTGAACAAGGATCTCCGCATCATCGCACGGGCCAACGACCTTCAGTCCTCCGGGATCCTCTACCGGGTCGGAGCAGACAAGGTCATCAACCCGCTCCTTTCGGGGGCAAGCGCCATGGCCCGAGCGGCCCTCAGGCCCGCGGTGTCGGACTTCCTGGAAATCGTGCACATCTCCCGCCAGTTCGACCTCGACTTCTATTCCATCACCCTGGCTGCCGACAGCTCCCTCGTCGGGGTGGCGCTCTCCGAAAGCCCGCTGCGTTCGAGGTACAATGTCCTGGTCGTGGCCCTGAAATCCCTGGGGAAGGAAATGGTCTACAACCCTCAGGGCAACCACGTCTTCCAGGCGGGCGACGAACTGGTCCTCCTGGGCCCCCGGACGGCCACGCCGGAACTCCGGAAGATCGCCAGCGGAATCGGAACCGTTTAACGTTAGGCAGAACGCCGTTTTTTCTTCCTTCCGATTGACTCCTTGCCCCTTTCGAGTTACGATATCTTATGGCTCATCATTGATGAGCCATAATTCTCTTCAGGGAGGTGCTGCCGTGCTGTCGGGACCCAGGGAACAGGAGTACCTGATCCTCGAAATCCTTTCGGAAGCCACCACGCCCCTCGGAGCAGGCGCCATCCGCCAGGCCCTCGAAGACCGGGACATGATCCTGAGCGAGGCCACGGTCGGACGGGTGCTTCGCGAACTCGACCATCGCGGGTACACCCGAAAATCCGGCTTCCAGGGACGAAGCATCTCCCCCAAGGGGGCCGAGCGTCTCGAAACCCTGCGGGAAGAGCGGGGACACGCCGTTTCGGCCAACATCCTCCTGGAAGAGCTGAAAAGCCAGGGAATCGAGAAGATCCTGGACGTCCTCGTGGCCAGGCGGGCCATCGAGCGGGAAACGGCCCGCCTTGCGGCCCGAATGGCCACCCCGGAGGAGATCGACCGCCTCCGCGAACTGCTCGCCCAGCAGGAAGAAGCCCTTCGGAAAAAGGAAAGCGTGGCTCCCTTCGACGCGGCGTTCCACCGGGAAATCGCCCGCATCTCCCGGAACGCCATCCTGGCCGCCGCCGTTGACCTCATCCGGCAGGACGTGAAGCTCGGTCCCGCCTTCGAGTATGCCCGCAAGAAGGCGGCCAGCACCCTCGGCTCCGATCACAGGGCCATCATCGACGCCCTCGCGGCCCACGACGAGGACCGGGCCGAGAAGGCCATGGTCATGCACGTGGAAAACACCCTCCGGGACGTCCAGCGCTACCTCGACGAAAACCCCGAGCTCAGGAAGGAGGCCCGCCGATGATTTCCTTCACCAAGGTCCACGGAAACGGGAACGATTTCGTCGTCATCGAAAACCTCGACCGGCGCTTCGCCGCGGACGACCTTTCCCGGATCGCCAGGGCCCTCTGCCATAGGAAGACCGGTATCGGCGCGGACGGCATCCTCGTCGTCGAACCCTCCGAAAAGGCGGACCTCACCATGCGGATCTTCAACAGCGACGGTTCCGAGGGGGAGATGTGCGGGAACGGGGCCCGATGTTTCGCGCGCTATGCCTTCGAAACGAAGCTCGCGGGACCCGTCCTGGATTTCGAGACCCTGGCAGGGACGATGCACGCGGAAGTGAAGGCCCCGGATGTCGTCCTGGACATGGGGACGATCGACTGCTCAAGGGGGTTGTTCGACGAAACGGTCTCCCTCCTGGGAGAAACCTTTCCGCTGGCCGCGCTGCGGGTCGGCGTGCCTCATTGCGCCGTTTTCATGATGGACCTCGCTGTCCGGAGCCGGAACGACCTCGTGCTTCTCGGGAGGACCCTGCGGCACGATTCCCTCCGCTTTCCGCAGGGCGTCAATGTCAATTTCGTGCAGAACCTCGGCGAGGGAAAGCTTCTCGTCACGACCTACGAGCGCGGCGTGGAGGACCTGACCGATTCCTGCGGAACGGGGTCCACCATGAGCGCCATCGCAGCGGCGAAACGCTGGGGACTGTCCTCACCGGTCCGCGTTCTGAACCCCGGCGGCGTGAACACCGTGTACCTGGAGTGGGAGGAAGACGGCCGTTCGTGCAGGGTCCGCCTCGAAGGGCGCACCGCCATGGTGGCCCGGGGAACGGTCCTGGAAGAGGCCGGCCTGTAAGGGGGGAGCCCCTGGAAAACGACCCTTCTTTTTGTCCTGGCACCGACCTGCGCACCGGGGCGGAACCCCTGCCGGAGGGACCGCCCCATCCGGGAGTCCGGAAACTTCGATCCATGGAAGAGAAGGAGGAATGCCCAGTGAGAAGAGCGCTTTCGTTCGTTTTGGTCCTGGCTTTCTGCCTCGCCCTTGGCGGTGCCGCCCTGGCTGCGGACACCATCAAGATTGGACACACGGTCTCCCTGACCGGCGGAGCCTCCATGTGGGGACAGTCGGAAAAGCTGGCCCTGGACCTGCTGATCAAGAAGATCAACGCCCAGGGCGGCGTCCTGGGGAAAAAGCTCGAGCTGATCAGCTACGACAACCGCAACGACGCGGTTGAGGCGGTCAACGTGGCCCGTCGCCTCGTCAACGACGGCGTCGTGGCGGTCATCGGCCCGGCCCAGAGCGGCAACTCCATCGCAACGGCGCCGGTCCTGGAAAACGCGAAAATCCCCATGGTCGTGACCACGGCGACGAACCCGTACGTCACGATCGACAAGCGCACCGGCAAGGTCCGCCCCTTCGCTTTCAGGCCCTGCTTCATCGACCCCTTCCAGGGAACCGTCGCCGCGAAGTTCGCCTACCGGGACCTGAAAGCAAAAACCGCCGCCATCCTGTACGACGTCGGGTCCGACTACGGCCAGTGGCTGGCGAAGTACTTCGAGGAAGCCTTCACGAAGGAAGGCGGCAAGGTCGTCGCCAAGGAAGCGTTCCGCTCCGAGGAGCTGGATTACCGGGCCCAGCTCGGCAAGATGCGCCCCCTGAACCCGGACGTCATCTTCATCCCCACGAGCCAGAAGGAAGCCGCCATGGCTGCCAAGCAGGCCCGCGACCTCGGCATCAAGGCCCGGCTCCTGGGAACCGACAACTGGGGCAGCCCCGACCTGATCGAGCTCGGCGGTGAGGCGATCAACGGCGGGTACTTCGTCAACCTGACCGACCTGGCCGACCCGGCCATCAAGGGATTCGTCGCCGAGTACCGCAAGGCCTACGGCGCCGACCCGGTCCTGCCGAACCCGGTCATGGCCCAGGACGCCCTGCTCATGATCGTCGACGCGATCAAGCGCGCGAAGAGCACCGATGGGACGAAGATGGCGGCGGCCCTCGCCACCATCAAGAACCTCCAGGTCACGAGCGGTCCCCTGACGATCGACCCCAAGACGCACGACCCGCTGGACAAACCGGCCGTCATCCAGAAGGTCGACGTTGCATCCAAGTCCTTCCCGTTCGTGAAGAAGTTCTACCCCGGCGGCAAGTAGGCGTGCCCAGGGAGGCCCTGCTCCGTGCGGGGCCTCCCTCGTTCACCGAGTGAAAGGCAGATAGGGGGGACCCCATGTTCCTGCAAACCGTCGTCACAGGGCTGTCGATCGGGGGAATCTACGCGCTCATGGCCGTCGGCTACTCCCTGGTCTTCAGCGTCCTTTCGTTCAGCAACTTCGCCCACGGAGCCGTCATCATGCTTGGCGCCTACATCGGCCTGGGACTCGTCACGAAGCTCCATTTCGGCCTGGGGCTCGTGGTGGCCGGGTCCATGGCCGGGGCGGGACTCATCGCCATCGCCAACGAAAAGCTTGCATACAGCCTCCTTCGCAAGCGCAAGGCTCCTTCCCTCTACCTCATGATCTCCGCCATGGGCTGCGCCGTCTTCCTGGAAAACCTGGTCTACGCCACCATCGGCTCCCGCTTCTACGCCTTCCCGGAGTTTTTCAAGCAAAACGTCCTGGGGTTTTTCGACGGGACCGTCAGCGTCGCCGTGCTCGACCTGTTCGCCTTCGGCATCTCCATCCTTGCAATTCTCGGGCTTCATCTCTTCCTGACCCATACCCGAACCGGCATCGCCATCCGGGCAGGGGTCTCCGACATGACCATGTGCTCCCTCATGGGCGTCAACCTGGACCGCCTCATCTCGATCGTCTTCTTCCTGGCGGGAATTTTCGGCGGGGCAGCCGGGGTCTTTTTGGGAATCAAGTACCTCGTCTACCCGACGATGGGCTGGGTGACCAACAAGGCCTACATCGCCGCGGTCATCGGCGGGCTGGGGAGCCTTCCCGGGGCCCTGCTGGGCGGCCTGATCCTGGGGGTCCTCGAAACCTTCGTTTCCAGCTACGTTTCGAGCGTCCTGCGGGACGTGTTCAGCTTCGGCCTTTTGATCGCCCTCCTGGTCTGGCGCCCGAACGGCCTCTTCGGCCGAGACACCGGAGAGAAGGTGTGATCCGATGAACTACGTCCTTTCGATCGTCACCCTTGCCGGAATCAACATGATCGCGGTGCTGGGCCTCTCGATCTTCACGGGCTTCACGGGGCTGTTCTCGTTCGGACACGCGGCGCTGGTGGGCATTGGGGCCTACACCTCGGCCATCCTGACCTATTACTACTTCGTACCGTTCCCGCTGGCCCTGGCGGCAGGAATGGCCGCCTCCGCCCTGGTAAGCCTCGTCATCGGCATCCCCACCCTTCGGGCAAGGCTTCGAAGCGACTACTTCGCCATCGCCATCCTGGGTTTCGGAGAGGCTCTCCGGGTCATCCTCGAAAACCTCGAGATCACCAACGGGGCCCGCGGCCTCCCCGGGATCGAGCCCTTCACCACCCTGCCTCTCGTCATCGGGTGCCTGGCCGTTTCCGTCTGGGTCGCCTCGAACTTCCTGAAGAGCCGCTACGGGGCGGCCTGCATCGCCGTCCGGGAGGATCCCGTGGCGGCGGAGATGGCCGGGATCAACCTGTTCCGGGCGCGCCTGCTGTCCCTCGTGGTGAGCGCCGCCTTCTGCGGGCTCTCCGGCGGGCTGTTGGCCCACTTCCTTTCGTTCATCCAGCCGGTCATGTTCACGCTGGTCCAATCGACGGCCCTGCTCGCGGCGGTCATCGCAGGCGGCATGGGCAGCATCTCGGGCCCGCTCATCGCCTCGTTCATCTTCATCGCCATGCCCGAGGCCCTCCGGGTGGCCCAGATGTGGCGCCTCGTGGCGTACGGGCTCGTCCTCGTGCTGATCATGCTGTTCCGGCCCCAGGGGCTCATGGGGTACCAGGAGCTGAGCCACTTTTTCAGGAGGTCCCGCCATGGGCGCCCCGCTGCTTGAAGTCCAGGGCCTCACCAAGGCCTTCGGCGGCATCAAGGCCGTGGACAACCTTTCCTTCCGAGTTGCCCCGGACTCCATCACGGGCATTATCGGACCGAACGGGGCCGGGAAAACCACCGTGTTCAACCTGGTGACCGGGGTCTACAGGCCCGACGCGGGCACCATCGACTTCCAGGGGCAGCCGCTTCTCGGGATTCGCCCGGACCAGATCGTCGGTGCCGGCATCGCCCGCACCTTCCAGAACATCCGCCTGTTCAACCGAAGGACCTGCCTGGAAAACGTCCTCACCCCCATGCTCCAGAAAGCCCCGTACAGCGTCCCGGCAGCCTTGCTGAGGACCCCTGGAGTGCGCCGCCTCGACCGCGAGCTCAGGGAAAAGTCCCGCTACCTCCTGGCCAAGATGGGCCTTGAAAAGCTGGCCGACACCCAGGCATCGGCCCTGCCTTACGGGCTCCAGCGAAAACTGGAAATCGCCCGGGCCCTGGCCATGGAGCCCAAGCTTCTTCTCCTGGACGAGCCGGCCGCCGGGATGAACCCTGAGGAATCCCGGGCCCTTTCGAACCTGATCGAGGAGATCCGCGAAGCCTTCGGCCTGACCATCCTCCTGATCGAGCATCACATGGACGTTGTCATGCGGGTCTGCTCCCACATCGTCGTCATGAATTTCGGAGCCCTGCTGGCAGACGGGCCGCCCGAGAAAGTGCGGACCGACGAACGGGTTCTACAGGCTTACCTGGGGAAGGAGTACCGGAATGCTTAGCGTGACGCGGCTCAACGTCCATTACGGGAAAATCCATGCCGTCCGGGATGCCGGCTTCCGGGTCGGACGCAGCGAGATCGTTTCCATCGTGGGGGCCAACGGGGCGGGAAAGTCGACGATCATGTGGACTCTTGCCGGGGTCCTGAAACCTTCCTCGGGGGAGATCCTTTTCGACGGCAAGCCGCTGCCGGGAAAGCCTCACGAAATCGTCCGAAACGGCCTGGCCCTCGTGCCCGAGCGGCGCCGCCTCTTCGCGGACCTTACCGTCCAGGAGAACCTCATCATGGGGGCTTACCTCCGGCGCGACCAGGCGATCTCGGAAGACCTGGAGAAGAATTTTGCCCTTTTCCCGATCCTGAAGCAGCGCCTGAAGCAATACGCCGGGACCCTTTCCGGCGGAGAACAGCAGATGCTCGCCATCGCCCGGGCGATGATGAGTTCCCCCCGGATGATCCTTTTCGACGAACCCTCCCTGGGACTGGCTCCCATCGTGGTGGACACCCTCATGGAAACCATCCAGCAGCTTCGGGCTTCCGGCATGACCGTCCTCCTGGTGGAGCAGAACGCCGGGCGCGCCCTGGAAATCTCGGACCGGGCCTACGTCCTTGAAGTGGGGCGCATCACCAAGGAAGGTCCCGGGAAGGAGCTACTGAAGGACCCCGACGTCCGGCGGGCCTACCTGGGGGAACTGGCCTAGGTGTTCGACCCTTTCGGGATGCTCGGCTTCCTGCCCGAGCGCACACGCCACCGCCTGATCCAGGTTTTCGTGATCGCCGTCTGTGCGGCCCTCCTGGCCTTCCGGGTCCGGGAGTGGCCGCGTTTCTTGTTCAAGCCCCTCTGGGTTGCCGAAGTGAGCATCTACGTCGTCTTTATCTGGATGTACTCCGTGCGGGTCGAGCCCGTCGACCGTTCCCGAGGAGTGCGGGAAATCGTCCTGCCGCTCGTGGCGGGAGCCCTGCCCTTCGCCTTCCTGCTTTTCCCGGTGAACCGTTCGATCGTGACCACAAAGGAACGCGCCATGGCCCTTTTCGCCGCCATGACCCTCTTCACGTCCTTCACGATCTGGGGAATGGTCACCCTGAGGAAAGCCTTCAGCGTCACGGTCGAAGCCCGCACCCTCGTGACCGGGGGGCCCTACCGCCTGATCCGCCATCCCATCTACACCGGGGAAATCCTCACCGGGGCAATGGTCGTGATCCTGCGATTCACCCTTCTCAATGCTGTTCTGCTTGTCCTCTTTGTTGCCCTCCAACTGTACCGGTCCCGCCTTGAAGAACTGAAGCTCATTCGCGTCTTCCCCGAATACCGGGACACCGTCGGGAAATCGGCCTGGTTCTGGAAAGCCTGAGGCCAAACGTGGTGATATTATACTTTCCTTGTCGTGAAAGGCGATAAAGAGACAAAACAAAGATGCGGGGCCTCGGAGGTCTACGAAGGGGCCCTCTTTATCGGGACCGAGGACCTGAACGTCTGGCGATCCGAAACCCCCCAGGAACAAGACCCCCTAACGACGCCGCCGGTCATGATGATCGTGGAGGCCATGGGGCGCCAGGTCCCCATCACGATCAGCGACGTGGGAGGGAAAGACGGCTGGACGAAAGTCGCGGATCACAAGAGCTTCCCCGGAGTCGCCTACCTGGCCCAGGAAACCCAGGGGTGGGGGGGGCTGTGGGATTTCGTGAGCTACAACGGCTGGCTCTATGCGTCGATGGCCGACCCGGTGAATGGGTTCTCCCTTTACAAGAGCAATGGGACGATCGAGTCGGGGGACCTCTGGGCCTGGGTCCCCATTGTGGCCAGCCCAGACGTCAACGAGGGAGAGATCTATCCCCCGGGCCTAGGCAACAAGCAGAACACGGCCCTGACGATGACGGTCTTTAACGGGGACGTCTACGCCGGCACCTTCTCCAACTGGAAAGACCTGATCGCCCTGGTCATGGGAGCCGGCGACCTTGACTCGGTCTGGCAGAACTGGACCCCTCCCCAGGTGTACCGCTTCAATGCCAGCGACAGCTGGGAGATGATCGTGGGGGATACCTCCGGCCAGGCGGCAAGCCCCTATTTCACGACCGCATCCCTGAGCGGGTGGCGTGCCGGGTTTTACGACAACGCTATCATCTCCCAGGACAACTTCTCGACCAACCGCTACATCTGGAGGATGGCGGTCCACGACAACAGGCTCTTCTTTGGAACCATGGACATGATGACCATCCTCGAGGTCCTCGCCGAAAACCAGAGCGACGACGAAATGGAGCAAGCCGTCCAGTTGCTCCGGGCGGCCAATCCCAACAATCCCTCCGGCTTCGACCTTTACGTCACGGAGGACGGGGTGAACATCCAGCCGATCACGCGGGACGGCGGCTTCGGGGAGATTTTCGGGGGAACGGGAAACCGCTACAACTACGGGGCCCGGACCCTTGTTTCCGGTTCGGACGGGAACCTCTATCTCGGGACCGCCAACCCCTTCCGCGGCTGCCAGGTGTGGAAACTCCAGGTCGAACCGGACGGCGACGACGATGACGACACTGGTGGCGGCGGGGGTGGGGGCTGCACGGCGATCCCCCCGGGCAAATTCTTCCTTCTTTTCCTGCTGCCGATCGCCTTCATGGCCGGCCTGGTCAGGATTGGCCGGTAGAACATCAAGAAGAAAGGGCCCGTCCCCGGGGACGGGCCCTTTCTTCTTGTCTATTTTCCGCCTTTTCCGCTTCCGCCGCCGGAGCCGCCTGGACCGCCGCTCCCTCCAGTCCCGCCCCCCTGGCCACCCGAACCCTGGCCTGCGCCGGTCCCGCTTCCGGGACCCCCGGTTCCACCCGGGCCGCCGCTTTCGCCTTTTCCGGGGCCGTTGCCCTCAAGGGCTCGCACCATCTCCTGGACGGTGGCCCGATTCTGCGCCATGAACCGAACCCGGAGGCCCAGGCCCACTCCCCCATCCTCCGGTGCGTCCTGCCGGACCCTTTCCCGGGTATGCTGCATGACTTGAGCCATCTCTTGCAGGGCATAGCCGGAAGAAGCAAGAGCCTCCGCCACGCTCGAAGCGGCCTGGACGGCCATCCCAGCCCGGGTCGCGGACATGACCGTCGCCATGACCTGGACGGCGTTCTGCTCGCCGTATGCCCTCACCCCTGCCGCCAGGGCCGTCCCGAGGGCGGCTCCCACCACCTGCGCCCGAACGCGGATTCGTTCCTGCAGCCTTGCGGGATCCGTTTCCTGGCCCGAGCGGATCCGATCCTGCTCAAGATCCGCATCCAGTACGGCCTCCGACAGGAAAGCCTGCTGCGTGGCAAGCCGGGTAGCCGTTCGAGTGTCGATGCGGGCCTGCACCATCGAATGCACCATCGCCTGCTGGAGGAGTTCCTTCGGAGACTGCGGGGCTTCTGCCCCTGCCATGGTCGCCCACAGAACCGAAACGCCGATCAAAAGACCGATTCTTGCAACACTTCTCCTTCCTGTCCTTTTCATCTTTTTCCCTCCCTGGTTCAAGATTCGGGCCTCAGAGCGACCCGCCGTGATCCTCCAGGCCCAAAAGGCCTGACCACGCGGCGCCTGCGGGATTCGGTTTCCCCTGTTCTTTTTCAATGAAGGCCACGTGGAGCGTCAGCAGCTCCATGTCGGTCCGCAACGCCCCGATGGCCTCAACCAGCCGGCGAACCTGGTTCCAGTCCACCTCTTCCTGCCGCAAAAGTCGCGCCACTTCCCGCTGGTAGCCCGTCACGGCCTCGGACAGGGGAAGGGCGGCCAGGGCCGTCTCGCGGCGGACAGGATCCGGCGCTTTTTCCCAGAGAGCAGCCGAGGCGACGAGACTGTAGGAAGGCGGCAGGCTCTGCCTCCCATACCGCTGCCCCCACCAGGCTCCGCCCAGAAAAGCGAAGGCCGCGATAGCTGCCGCTGCCGCCAGGGCCGCGCCGCGCCGGAACCGAACCGTGAATCCCCGCTCGGGGATCTTCGGGCATCGTGGCGGGACAGGCAGGTCCCCGGCATTTTCCAGGATCGAATCCACGAGGCTGAATGCCCGGATTGTTTCCCTGCAACGTGGGCATTCGGCCAGGTGCGCTTTTAGGGTTTTCAGATCCTGCGGGCGGCATTCCCCGTCCAGGACACGGGAAATCAGGGTTTCCATTGCTTCACAGGGTTCGCGCATCCGTTTTCTCCTCCTCTTCGAAACCGCCGGGCGAAAGAGCCTTTCTCAACGCTTTCCGGGCCCGACAGATTCTTGCTGCAACCGTATCTTCCGAAACACCTTGCTCGATGGCGATCTCCCGGTAACTCAGGCCCCCTAGCACTGCGAGCAAAAGGGCATTCCGCTGCGGTTCCGGAAGAGCTGCCAGGGCGGTATCAAGCCGTTCCCGTTCCTCGAAACGTGAAACTCCGGCATCGAACCCGGAAAGGAAAGGGCTTTCATCCTCCACATCGGGAAAATCCACGGGAAGGGGACACCTCCTCCGGTACCGGTTTCGAACCGCGTTCCCCGCGATCCTGAACAGGAAGGCACCGAACCGATCGCGGGGGCGGTACCTGGAAGCCGAACGAAAGAGGGAAAGGAACGTTTCCTGGACGACATCTTCCGCCTCCACCCTGTCCGAAAGGGACCTGAAGGCATAGGCCATGACCCGCCTGGACCACCGGCTGTAGAGGATTTCAAAAGCTTTTCCGTCCCCTTCTCCGATTCGGGCCATGAGTCCGTCGTCACTTTCCACTTCGGGACGAGAATCTGCCCTGTTCTCGTTCACGATTCACACTCCCCGATCTACAAAACGCGAAGACCCCCGTTTTTCTGACAGGGGGTCTCGCGCGTTTTTCTTTCCGCATGCCCTCAGGGAAGGTCCTTGTTTCGCTCCTCTTCCCGTCAGCCCCCCGAGGGAACGGGGAAAACCTCCACCACGTCCTTTTCCTTCAGGACGGTGGTATCGAAAAGCCGCTTTTCCAGGAACCGGCCGTTCAGGGTCAACAAGAACTCCGGACGCAGGGATCCGCGTTCGGGATCCAGGACACGCGAGGCCTTGCCGCCGGGCGCTTTTGCCAGTTGCTCCAAGAGGTCGAGAACCGTTGCCCCCGCAGCCACCAGGGCAACCTGTTCCTCGGGACCGTTATCGGCCTCGGACGGCAGGCCCCGGAAAGCAACGCGGATTTCCCTACCGGGCATCGGGGGCGTACGCCTCCAGGCCTAGTTTCTTCAGCGTTTCGGCGGTGGGGACCCCCGTTTTGGGGTCGAAACCCATTCGCCGGTAGTAGTCGGCCCGCATTTCATCCCACTTCTCCAGGATGTTCCGACCCTGCGCGGGGCCGTCCACGGGGACGGAACCGTACCGGGCCGAGGGCCGCTCGTTTTCGGGGTCGTGACCGTGGCGCAGGTTGAAGAGGCGAAGGGCGGTGATGACCCGAAGGCCCGCGGTTCGGGCATCACCCAGCGTCCAGTTCCACCCGGTTACAGCGTTGAAGCAGGCCAGGAGGGGCTTGGGGTGAGGAGCCGCCAGCCGGCAGACGCCGAGGCAATCGTCGAAGGTCCGGAACCCGGAAAAATCCCCTACCACCCGGGAGACTTGGGCATGGTCGAACACGTCCTCCAGGGGAGGCAAATCCACGAACTGCGGGTGGATCCCCGACCAAGAGGCCTGGATCGTCCCCGTGTCGGAAACGCAGGTGTCGAAAAGCTCGGGCCAGCGTCCCCCGCCCCGGTGATCGTGTCCCCGCGGGGTGAAGCCCTTCATCGTGTAGATCGCCCAGTCCGCGGCGCTCCCCCCGATCTTCCGGGAAGCCCGCATGACCCCCTCCGCCAGGAGATCTCCAAGGAACCCTTCCCGTCGTGCGATGCGGCCCAAAAGTTCCCGTACCGCCTCCACGTTCCCCCAGGACAGGTCGAGCCCCTCCGTGTCCGATAGGGAGAACACGCCCTTGACGAAGCATTCCATGGCCCAGCCGATGGCCCAGGAAGCCTCGTTGCAGTCCAGGCCCAGCCGGTCCACCTCCCGGGTGAGCATCACCGTGGCCCCCAGGTCCGTGTTCCCGATCTGGGGCCCCCAGGCGGCAAGCTGTTCGTATTCCGGCTCTTCTCCCGTGAACCCCTTGTAGGGTCCTTCCGTGACGGTCACTTCCTTCACGTGGGAGATGGCGCAGCGGAAACACGGCACCGATCGGACCTCGTATTTCGTCCTCAGGGTCTGCCCGTTCATCGACTCGTGTTCGGGAAAAACCGACGTCGTGTAGTTTTTCACCGGCAGGGCGCCGCTTCGGGCCAGGTTCGAGAAACCGCCCCCCGTACCCCACTGCCAGGTGGTGCCGAAGGCCTTGGCAGCCTCGAAACACTCCAGGTTGGCGGACCGCAGGGCCGAGGGGTCGTTCACGGGCACTTCGCGAGGACCACGCCCCGCAACCACGGCCTTGACCCGCTTGGCTCCCATGACGGCCCCCACTCCGTTTTTCGAGGCCACGTGCCCGCGGTCCCCCACGATGGCCGCGTAGCGGACGCCGTTTTCACCGGCCGGGCCGATGGAAAAGACGCTGCAGTCGCGTTCGCCCAGGCCGAGCTCGAAACGGACCCGGTCCTCGGTCTCCCAGGCGTCCAGCCCCAAAAGCCCGGCGGCGGGACGGATTTCCACCCTGCCGTCGTGAATCCAGAGGTAAACCCATTCCTCGGACCGACCCCTCAGGACCAGCCCGTCGAAACCGCTCCTCCGGAGGTAGGCCCCGAAATAGCCGTTCGCCTGTGAAATCACCGCCAGGTTCGTCATGGGGCCCTTCGTGGCGACGTTGAACGTCCCCGAGCCGAACACCAACGTTCCCGACAGCGGCCCGGCGGTGAGCACCAACCGGTTTTCAGGGTCGTCCCACTCGACCCCTGGAGGCACTTCTTCCAGCAGCACCTTCGCCCCCAGCCCGGCTCCACCGACCCATTTCTTCGCCGTCGCCTCCTCCAGCGCCTCTTCCCTCACGCAGCCTGCGGAAAGGTTCACCAGTGCCAGCCGCCCCATGTACCCGTGCATCGGATCTCTCATTCCCGTTCCTTCCCCCTCGCATCAATCGTCGTAAAACAGCCAGATCTTCCTGTACTCGCCGTCCAGGACCCGGTAGAGCCGGCCCCGTTCCCGGTCCCAGGCGTATCCTCCCCTCCCGCCGACGGGAACCCCCGCGGCGTTCAGGAAGGTCATGTCCTGCATCGTCGCCCTTGTTTCGGTGATCCATCCTGAAACCCCGTGGGCGAAAGGCAACCTCCCCACTGCCCTGCCGGTCGGCCAGCCGCCGACGGGGGGCGGCGGAGCCTGTTCCGTCAGTTTTTCCAGGAAGGCCCGGACCTCCGCGGGGGCTGTCCGGAAAGCCACGGTGCGGGCGCGGTCTGAAGCTGCAAGGGATTCCACCAGGCCCCGCGCCAGCCAGGGGGCCCGGTCGTCGGGCATCTCCAGCAGGGCAATGGCCCCGTAAAAGACCGCGTCCAGGGCCGCCAGCGGAAGCGGGACGTCGGCGGGAAGCCAGAACCCCTTCACATCCTCCCAGCGGGACGGGTCCCCGCCAGGGAATAGGCCTTCCACGAGAACCAGCGCGTCCGCTGCGATCTCCCCGGGAGTTCCTTCGCCCCTGGCCATTCGCCGCCAACGGTCGATCGGCGCACCGCCGCGGGCCCGCGAAAGGAGTTCCGCTCTCAGGGATTCCGCCCGGGCCATCCCCGCGTCGCGGGCCTCGATCGTTGCCGCCCAGTCCTCCAGGGGACCCGCCGAAGCGGGAAGAGCCGTTGCAAGAACCAGCAGGCCGATCACGATCCATCCGCACATCCGGCGCATCGGACATCCCTCCTTTTCCGTTCATTGTAAGCCCGTTTTCGACCGCCGAAACAGGTTTCCGGGGACATCCCGCTTGTACTTCCAATCACTAAAGCTCCGCGTTGACATCAGGCTGCGACGGTGAAAAAATACCGCAGAGGGCCCTTTTCATTTTAATCGATTCGTTGGAGGTGATCCTGTTGGGACTCACAAAAGGGGAAAAGAAGTCTCTCGTTTTCATGCTCATCGCGATCCTGGGGTTCATGCCCCCGGTCACCGTCTGGGCCAACCGGGTGGAGCCGTTTGTCATGGGAATGCCGTTCCTTCTTTTCTGGCAGTCGCTCATGATCTTCGGCACGTTCGTCTGCATGGCGCTGGCTTATTTCGTCACGGAAGGGGCGGATAAGAAATGACCATCACGCTCGTCATCATCTTCGGGTGGCTTTTTGCCACCACCGTCGTCGGGGTCATGGCAGGGCGAAACCGGGCCTTCAGCATGGAGGAATACTTCGTCGCGGGCCGCTCCTTCGGCCTGGTTCTCTTCTATACCACCGCCGCAGCGGAGATCTACAGCTCCTTTGCCTTCCTCGGCCTGGCGGGATGGGCCTACAGCAAGGGGATCAGCATCACCTACGCCCTGGCTTACGGATCCATTTCCTACGCCATCTACTTCTTCATCGGCCCCAGGATCAACCGACTGGGGAAACGGATGAACTACATCAGCCAGCCCGATTACCTCGAAGACCGCTACGGCAGCAAGGGGCTTGGGATCCTCGTGGCGGTCGTCGGCGTCGTGTTCATCATCCCCTACCTGCAGCTGCAGATCATGGGAAGCGGACTGATCGTCCAGCTGGCTTCCGGGGGAGCCATCACCTGGCAGACGGCCGTCCTGATCAGCTTCGTGGCCGCGGTCATCTTCGTTTACGTGTCCGGCCTCCGCGGCATCGGCTGGACCAACTTCATGCAGGCCATCATCATGCTGGTGGGCATGGGTTCGGTGGGGTTCCTGATTTCCAACCATTATTTCGGCGGGGTCGGGAAAATGTTCGAGACCCTCGTCCAGCTCAAGCCGACCCACCTCACCCTCCCAGACACCTCGGGAAACGGGCTGTTCTGGTACGCTTCCACGGCTCTCCTTTCCGGCCTGGGCTTCTGGATGTGGCCCCACCTCTTCTCGGCCACCTACAGCGCGAAAAGCGAGCACGTCGTCCGCCGCAATGCGGTCATCCTGCCCCTGTACCAGCTTGCCATGGTCCCGGTGGTCATCGTCGGTTTCGCGGTGGCAGCCAAGGTGGGGATGGATCCCGCTTTCGGCGCGAAGATTGCGAAGCCTGACCAGGCCATGTTCGTGGCCCTTCTGGACAGCATGCCCGCCTGGATCGTGGGGCTTTTGGGGGCAGGCGGACTGGCGGCCTCGATTTCCACGTCCTCTGGGCTGATCCTCACCGCGGCAAACCTCACGGCCAGGAACATCCTCCAGAAAGGGCTCAAGCAGGACATGACCGACATGCAGGTCGCAAAGACAGGCCGGCTGCTGGTCCCGGTCTACACGGCAGTGGCCCTGGCCTTCGCCTTCCTGGCCCCCTCGATGCTGGTGAACCTCCTGATCACGGGATACTCGGGCATCACCCAGTTCTTCCCCGGCGTCGTCCTTGGAATCTTCAGCAAGAAGCCCACGAAAGCCGGGGTCATCGCCGGCATCCTGGTCGGCCTGGCGGCCCTCTTCACCTACCAGTTCGGCGGCATCAAGGCCCCCTTCGGCCTGCAGCCGGGATTTGTCGGCCTGATCCTGAACTTCATCACCGTCCTGGTCGTCAGTTCCTTCACGAAGCCGGTGGAAGCCGACCGTCTCGAGCGCTTCGAGAAGGTCCTCTCGACCGAGGAGGCTGCCTAGGCCATGCTGGAACGGATCAAGAACCTTGCGGAAGCCTCCGCTGACATCCTGGCGGAATGGCGCCACGATTTCCACGCCCACCCCGAGCTGTCGTTCGAGGAGGTCGAGACGACCGCCCGGATCAAGGCGCACCTGGAGGAAATGGGGTACTCCATGATGCGCGTCGGCACCGCCGGGCGGCCCACGGGCCTGGTCGTGGACCTGAATGCCGGGAAAGCGGGGCCCTGCTTTGCCCTCCGGGCGGACATCGACGCCCTTCCCATGCAGGAGCTAGGGAATCCTCCCTACAAATCGAAAAAGGACGGCGTCATGCATGCCTGCGGGCACGATTCGCACATCACCATGGTCCTGGGGGCCGCCCGGATCCTGAAGGCCCTCGAATCCGACCTCCCCGGGCGTGTCCGCTTCATCTTCCAGCCCTCGGAGGAATCCCCGCACAAAAGCGGGGCCAAAGCTATGATCGACGAAGGCGTGCTTGAGGGCGTGGACGCCATCTCGGGGCTCCACGTCTGGGGAACGATCCCGTCCGGCGTGGTGGGGGTCCATGCCGGGCCCTTCATGGCCGCGGCGGACGAATGGGAGTGCACCATTTTCGGAAAGGGGGGGCACGGAGCGGTGCCGCATCTTGCCGCCGACCCGATCGTCGCCGCGGGAGCCGTCATCGGGGCCCTGCAGACGATCGTGAGCCGGGAGGTCGATCCCCTTGAAACCGTGGTCGTCACCTGCGGCCACATGGAGGCCGGGTCGACCTTCAACATCATCCCGGACCGGGCCTTCCTGCAGGGGACCGTCAGGACCTTCAACCCGGACGTCCGGTCGGAAATGCCCGCGAGGATGGACCGGATCTGCAGCGGGGTCAGCCAGGCCCTGGGCTGCCGGGCGGAATTCCGCCTCAAGAACGTGCTGCCCGCCACGGTCAACGACAAGGCCTTCACCGAAAGGGCCGCCGAGGTCGCCCGGAAGGTGCTGGGCGAGGACCGCGTGATCGAGATCCCACCCTCCATGGGCGCCGAGGACATGAGTTTCTTCCTGCAGGAGGTGCCAGGGACCTTCATGTTCCTCGGCACGAAAAACGAGGCCAAGGGCATCGTCAACCCCCAGCACCATCCCGAGTACGACGTGGACGACGAAATCCTGCCGAAGGGAAGCGCGCTCCTGGCGGCACTGGCGTGGGACTTCCTGGTAAAGAAAGCCGAAAGCTGATTCAAACCGGAAAAAGAAGGGACCCGCGCCTCGAGCGCGGGTCCCTTCTTTTTCCGCCGTCAGTCCTTGTCCCGCAGGAAAGCCTCCAGCTCGCTCTCCACGGCCTCCAGGTCCCTTACGAACCGATCCAGGCTCCTCTCCCTCTCGGACACGTCCGCCTCCGCGGTCGACCTCGCCGCCAATGCCTGGCTTGCCGCCTCCCGAATTCCCTGGGCGGCCTCGGTCACGAGCCGGGACAGGCGTCCCTGGAAACGGGCGGCGCTGTCTTTCAGGCGCCTCAGGAGGTCGAAGCGGACCCGCCCGCAGTTGGCGTCCACCCGCTCGGGAACCCGCTCGAGGATCCGGCCGAGCGCCCGCTCCCGTGCCTTCCCGGCGGGGAGCAGCCGTTCGACGAAGCCCACGGCTGCCCCCTCGAGGTCGAAGAAGGGGCGCGTTTCCCCTTCTAGGTAGAAGAATCTCCGTTCCGAAGAAAACTCCTCCGGTAGTTCCCAGGACTGGAGATCCAGGCTGAAGACCTCCGACCCGAGTCGGAGGAGCTCCTCCAGGATCGCCGTCAGCCGGGCGCGGTGCTTTTCCACGACAGCCAGGTAGGCCGATTCCAGCTTCGCCTCGATGGCCGGAAGCCGCTCCTCGAAGCGGGTCTTCAGGCGTTCTTCCGCAAGGGAGGCCATGCGGGCGGAAAAATCGGAGAGCGTCTCCCCGGCGAAGGGTTTTGACCCTTGCCGTAGGTCCCCGATGATCGCCGGAGGGAGCTCCTGCCTCAGCCGGTCCATTTCCGCGTCCAGGTCCTGGATGATTTTCTCGATTTCCCTGTCCACCAGGATTTCCGCTTCGCTCCTCCGGACTTCGAGCCCTTCCAGCCCGCGGGAGAACCGGGCGATCCGGTCCTCCAGGACCTGGATCGGCTGCCGGAGGGAGTCTGCCTCCACGCGAAGCCGGACCTTGACCGCCCGCAGGATGGACAACAGCCGCATGGCGTTGCTTTTCGCCTGGATCCTGGCCCCCTTCTCCCGGACCAGGGCCTCGATGACCGACAGCACCGCCCCGATGCCGCCGACGTTCCGGGAACCGGCCTTCTTCTCCCGCGCGGCCAGGAGGGCATCCCGGGCAGAAACGGGGAACACGGAACCCGCAAGGGCGGGGTGCCTTTCCGCGATCCGGTTTTTGACGTACTCCACCATGGCCTGGCACTCCGGGGCGGTCAGGAAATCCGTCTTGTTCAGCAGGACGAGGCACTGGGACACGTTCCCGGCCAGTTCGTCCAACAGGGCCATCTCCTTCGCGGAAAGGGGGGAGTCCGCGGATAGCAGGAACAGCCCGATATCGATCCTGGGCAGGTATGCACGGGCCTCCTCGGTCTGGGTCTCGTGAAGGCTCTCGAAACCCGGCGTGTCGACCAGCACCACCCCCGATTCGAGAAACGGGGAGGGGTACCGCAACCGGACGGTTCGGACCTTCTTTCGGTTTTCGGGGTTTCCGGCCTCGGCCACGAATTCCGGGAGCTGGTCGACCGGGGCTTCCAGCGGGGGGCGGTCCCGGAACGTCACCTCGAGGGAGGGAACGGGGCCGTGTTCGATGAGGGTCACGATGTTGGTCAGGGGGAGGACTCCGGTCGGCAGGATGGCGGTCCCGAGCATCGCGTTGATGAGGGAGGATTTCCCCCGCTTGAACTCGCCGACGACCGCGATGAACAGCTTGTCCGAATACAGGCGTTCCCGGATCTCCTCCAGGAACTCCCTCTGGTGCGGCGAGAGGGGTATCCCCTCCAGCCTCTTCACCGCCAGGATCAGGTTTCCCTTGTCTTGCATGTTCTTCGCCTCCGACGGGGGCACGAAGGCCCCGGATCACAGGCGTCATCATCCGCCCCGAGAGAGGCGGCCAAAAGAAGGGCGAACGCCATCGCCGCTTGAAATCGTATCACGGGCCTTTCCGGATGTTCAAGCCTCGCCCGGTTCCGGGAGTCTCCGGCTACCGCGGGGGAAGCCGGAACAGGGAGACGGTCCCGCAAACCATGAGGAGCGCTGCGAGGCCAAATCCGGCCATTGGGGAAACGGCCGTCCACAACAGGCCGACCAGTGAGCTGGAAAGGAATTTCGCCGTTCCGTTGACGGTGCCCAGGGCTCCGTAGCTGGTGGCCAGGTTTTCCGGCTCGACCATTTCCGCCGTGACGGTCGTCTCCAGCGTTTCCTGCACGGCCATGTACAGGCCGGCGAAGAAGAAGAGCCCCGCCAGGAAGAAAACGCTGTCGATGCCGGCCCAGAAGGCCAGCGCCGCCAGGAGCGCCGTCAGGGCCCCCACCCCGTAGCCGGCGACCAGCACGGGCACATGGCCGATGCGGTCAGCCGCGAGGCCCACCGGGTAGGACATCGCGACCTGCACGACATTGCGCCACACGTACAGGAGCCCGGCCACCTGGGCGGCCTTCACGACTCCCAGGGAGGGCGTCAGCAGGGTGGTGGCCGCCAAAATCAGCAGGCTGTGGGAAAAATCGCCGATGCCAAAAAGGGCGACGGAGCCCAGGTAGCGTTTGAACCGTCCCGGCAGCCCCTCCAGGGAGCGGAAGAACCTCAGGGCGGGGTTCGGCGAATGCTTCGGGTCCTCGACCAGCCCCAAAAACGCCAGGACCGCCAGCAAGCCCGGGATGACCGATACCCACAGCACGAGGCGGAAGGGTCCGGCGGCCTGGCTCCAATGCCAGTTCCGGGCCAGGCCGAGCAGCGCCACTCCGAGCAGGGGGCCTGCCACCGCGCCGACCGTGTCGGCCGCCCGGTGAAAGCCGAAGGCCCGCCCACGGGTTTCCGGCGTGATCGACTGGGTCACGATGGCGTCCCTCAAGGGGCCGCGCAGGCCCTTGCCAAACCACGACACCAGGCGCCCCGACAGGACGAGCGGCCAGCCGGAAGCCAGCGCGATCAGGGCCTGCCCCGCGGGCGTCAGGCCGTACCCGACCAGCACCAGCAGTTTCCGGTGGCCCAGCTTGTCAGCGATGTACCCGGAAATCATTTTCGTGAAGCTGGCCACCGCGTCCGCAATCCCTTCGATCATCCCGAGGGCCGCTGCAGGGACTCCCAGCACGGCAAGAAAACCCGGAAGGATCACCGTTGCGGTTTCGTAGCAGAAGTCGCCCAGCGCGCTGGTGATGCCCGCGCCGACCACCGTCCGGTTCAGCCAGCGCCCGGACCGCCTGCCTGCGGCGGGCGGTTCCGGGGAACGTCCTGTGAATTCATCCACGAGAGATCCCTTCCCTTACCGGTTTTCGTCGTGAGCCTCGAAAACCCGCTGCGCGTAGGCGTCCAGCCATGCCTCGCAGGTTTCAGGCCCCGCAAGGCTTTTTCCCCCAGGGTGCCCGGAAAAATCCCGTTCGGCGTGGTCTTCTTTTCCATGGCTACGATAATAATCGAACGATTGTAATTTTCCCAGGGTAACGTGCCTGTGCCGGTGTCGGTTCGGAGAGTTTTCCTAAAGGGTTGGCGTCAATCCCGGAGCCCCTTGCGGCGTCGCCTTCTCTTTTTTGTTGACAGGAGGACCGAATCGGGATATCCTTCATTTCGAAGTTATTCGAAATGAACCGAGAGAGGGGGGGCTCCCTTGGAAAACTTCCTGAAAGCGATCAAGGCCCTTGCCGACAGGCACCGGGTACGGGTGCTTCTCGCGCTGCCGGGGCAGGAGCTTTGCCTCTGCAACCTGCAGGACCTGCTGGACCTCGTTCCCTCTTCCGTATCGCGGCACATGGCAATCCTGCAGGAGGCAGGCTTCGTGACCTCGCGCAAGAAAGGCAAGTGGACCTACTTCAGCCTGGTGCCGCTCGACGAGGACACCCCCTGCGCCGGCCTTCTCCGCTGGGTCCTGGAGAACCTGGAAAACGACCCGGCAACGCAGGCCGACCGCGAACGCGTCCGGCAACTGAAGAAAAAAGACAGCGAACGCTGCAATTGACCCTACAGGAGGAGAGAAAACGATGACCGCTTCAACCGACTGGAAAAAGGCCCCCGCAAAGCAGACCGTCTGCTACTGCAACAACGTATCCAAGGAAGAGATCGTCCGGGCGATCGCGAAAGGCGCGGAGACCGTGGAAGCCGTCACAAGCCTGACGGGCGCCGGCAAGGGAGCCGACTGCGCGACGAAAAACCCCGCCGGGCGCTGCTGCTGCACCGATATCCAGGCCCTGATCGACGTCTACCTGCCCGCGCTGAAGGCGATAAAGTCCGGCTGTTCGTGCGGATGCTCCTGCGGTGGAAACTGCTGAGGAGGCAAGCCTGAAATGGCACAGGCTATCCAGAACGGTGACCGCAAGCTCACGAACGTGTTCGAACGCTACCTGACGGTCTGGGTGGCCCTCTGCATCGTGGGGGGCATCCTGCTCGGGAAGATGGCCCCAAACCTGGCCCGGACGCTGGACGGCATGTCGATCTTCGTCAACGGGGCCCCCGTCGTCTCGATCCCCATCGCCATCTGCCTCTTCTTCATGATGTACCCCATCATGGTGAAGATCGACTTCGCCGAGGTGGTCAAGGCCGGCAGGTCCGGCAAGCCCGTTTTCCTCACCCTGTTCGTCAACTGGGCGATCAAGCCGTTCACCATGTACGCCATCGCGGTCTTCTTTTTGGGTTTTCTTTTCAAGGGCTTCATCGGCCCGGACGCGGTGGACCTCGTCAAGATGCCCTTCGGCCTGAACCTGCCCGTGGGAGCCACTCACGGGGACGGGATCGTCGTCCTCGCCAACGGCGTCAAGATGCTCCAGATCCCCCTCTGGCGCAGTTACCTGGCCGGGGCCATTCTGCTGGGGATCGCCCCCTGCACGGCCATGGTCCTGGTTTGGGGCTACCTCGCCCGCGGGAACGACGGCCTGACCCTGGTCATGGTGGCCATCAACTCCCTGACGATGCTTGTGCTCTATGGAGTGCTCGGCGGGTTCCTGCTGGGTGTCGGCCGCCTGCCGGTCCCCTGGCAGGCCCTGGCCCTCTCGATCGGGGTCTACGTCGCGCTTCCCCTCGTGGCCGGGTATTTCTCGCGGAAATGGATCATCGCCGCGAAGGGCGTGACCTGGTTCACGGAGAAATTCCTGCACATCCTCTCGCCCATCACGATCGTCGCCCTCCTGACGACCCTGGTCCTGCTCTTCAGCTTCAAGGGAGAGGTCATCGTGGCCAACCCGCTGACGATCCTCTGGATCGCCATCCCGCTGTTCATCCAGACGATCCTGATCTTTGGCCTCGGCTACTGGGCCGCCAGGGCCATGAAGCTGCCCTACGAGGACGCGGCCCCCGCGGCGATGATCGGGGCCTCGAACCACTTCGAGGTCGCCATCGCCACGGCGACGATGCTCTTCGGGCTCTCCAGCGGCGCAGCCCTGGCCACGGTCGTGGGAGTGCTCATCGAGGTTCCCGTGATGCTGATGCTGGTACGCTTCTGCCTGAACACGCAGGGCTGGTTCGAATGGAAAATTCCCTTGGTGAAGAAAGGAGAGGTCGACCTTGGAGAAGAAAACGCTTAAGATCACCTCGGATTTCTGGATGGAGCAGGTCCGCCTGCACGGGAACGAGTTCCGCCTCCGGATGGGAACGATCATCGCCGGGTGATGAATGGCCTATAAAGGCCCGGAGGGTCTTTGGGGAAAGCCGCAACCGGAAGAACTCATACACTACGGGGCTTACGAGGTCGAGGGGCACCCGGAGCTGACTTGCTGGATCAAGGACGACGTCCTGGAATGGATGGAGCAAACGACTCCCACCCCGGAAGGAGACTACCTTTTCGCGGTGGAAGGAGCAGGCCGACTGCGCTTTAGGCTGGTTTGAGCCGATCCGGGAAACCCGGGCAACCGGGGGAACTTCTCGCGGACTGCAGGAAACCTTAAACTGCTGGACAACCCCATCCGTTCGTTTCAGGCAGACAACCCAGGAGGAAAAGAGATTGAGCGCTTTGAGGTCTTTTCAGAAAACCTTACCCGGAAGGGTGGCGATCCTTCTGCTGGTCGCCCTCTCGATCGGCGGAATCTGGCTCGCGAAACAACGGCAAAAAGCCCTGGAAGAAAACGCCGTGACTCTCCACGTGACCTCTGCAAAAGACCTTGCCGCGGCCCTGGGTTCGGGGCTGCCGGTGGTCATCGATTTCGGTGCGGATTCCTGCGCCCCCTGCAGGGAGATGGCCCCGGTCCTGGAAGAGCTGAACCGCACGCTGCAGGGAAAGGCCGTCATCAGGTTCGTGGACGTTTGGAAATACCCCGACCTGGTGAAGGACTACCCCCTGCGGGTCATCCCGACCCAGTTTTTCTTCGACAGGGACGGAAAACCGTTCAAGCCTTCGGATGCCCGGTTCCGGATGATCCTTTACGCGGACAAGGACTCCAGGCAGCATGCTTTCACCGCCCACGAAGGCGGGATGACCCGGGAGCAGTTGCTCGCCGTGCTAGAAGAGATGGGGGTCCAGGTTGATTGAGGCGTGGCTGAACGTCCTTTCGGAGTCCATCCGAAGCGGCACGGCCCTTGCGCCGCTCCTGGCGCTGTTGGCCGGGGTGATCACATCGGTTACCCCGTGCGCGCTGACCAGCATCCCACTTGTCATCGCCTACGTGGGGGGCACCCGGTCGAGCGACCCGCGGCTGGGCTTCGCCCTTTCCCTCACCTTTTCCATCGGGATGGCCTCGACCTTCACCACCCTGGGAGCCGCTGCGTCGCTCCTGGGCCGGCTGATGGGGACTTCTTCACGGTGGTGGATCCTCGGCCTTGCGACCCTCATGTTGCTCATGGCCCTGCAGCTTTGGGGGGTCTTCGAATTCGTGCCCTCCACGAATTTTCTCAGCAAAAACAGGAAAAAGGGCTTCCTCGGGGCCTTCCTCGCGGGAGTCCTGGGCGGGTTCTTCTCGTCACCCTGTTCCACGCCTGTCCTGGTCGTCCTTCTCGGTCTCGTGGCCAAAAGCGGGAACGTGGGGCGGGGGATTTTCCTACTGCTTCTCTATTCCCTGGGACACAGCGTCCTCGTCCTGGCGGCGGGAACGTCGACGAGCTTCGCGGCAAAAATCGCCTCGAGCGACAAGTTCGGGTTCTTCAGCACCGCCGTGAAGTTTGCCATGGGCGTCGGGTTGCTGCTGGTCTCGTTCTACCTGTTCTACCTGGGATTCTGACGCCCTCGGTGGAGGTTTAACGGCAAAAGGCCCCGGGATCCGAGGATCCCGGGGCCTTTCTTTTCCTGGCTGACGTTCGCTTCAGGCGTTTTTCTTCTGCTCCAGCGGCTCCAGCAGGGCCAGTTTCGTCTCTACCTTGTCAGGGAACGAGATGGCCCCGACCGGGCAGAAGCGCGAGCACTTGTCGCACAACACGACGCACTGGAGAGGATTGACGACCTCCATTTTCCTCTTCTCTTCGGAGAAGGCATAGACCCCGTTGGCGCAACACTCCAGGCGGCGCCGCAGCCGGTGCAGGACGACTCGTCGATGGTCGGGTCCCAGGTTGTCTCTTCCCGCGGAATTCCCATGTAGTCGCCGGGCAAGAAATCATCTCCCTTTTCGATGTCGGATGGCGCTAGCGCTCCAGGGCTTCCCGGATCCGGTTGAAAACCGTTTCCGTGTCGGCCTGGGCCATGCTGACCGGGATCCAGTGCTCCGGGTCCATCGGGACACCGGCCTTGGCAAAGCCCTCCCGCAGCAGCTTTCCCTGCCGCTTTTCCGCACAGGCCGCCGAAATCACCTTGATGTCGTCCGAGACCAGCCGTCCCATCAGGCGTTCCCCGTCTTCCTCGCAAATCCGCGGGTGAAGGGCCATGAATTCGACCTTCTCGCCGAATTCCAGGCGAGCTCGTTCCGCCAGGGCCCAAAAGTCGATCCCTTCCATGCTGGGGCACGAACCGATGCACGTGCAGAACAGGATGGCTTTCTTCGCTCCGTTTTGGGACATGACGCTGCCTCCTTCCCTCCAAAAAGCCCTGGAACCATTGAGTTCCCGTACCTAAACCGTGATTTTCCCCTCCTGGATCATTTGCTCCCGGACCTTGGCCCAGATGCCTTCCCTCATGTAGAGGGCCCGCAGGTCCTCCAGTTCCGGGAAGGAAATGGCCCTGGCCGGGCAGAGGTTGCCGCAGGTGTTGCACCCGACCTGGCAGTCAAAATAACGGACCACAACCGATTTCCCGTCCTTCCACTCGAAAACCTTTTTCCCGCAGTTGAGGCACATGCCGCACCCGATGCATTTTTCCGGGTCGACCGTCGGCCCCCAGTTCACCTTTTCGCGGGGGTATCCTGCGATCCATGCCATGTTCTTCCCTCCTTACCGATCGACGGTCGAGCAATCGACCCTGTTCTTCCGGGCTGCCGCCTCGACCTTGAGGTTTTCATAGGCCCGCTTGGCCCTCGAAGCCGGCATCGCCTTCTGCCCCAGGCGTGAAAGCTCCCGCTCGATCGGAAACAGGAGCCGGACGGGGAACCCAAGCACCGCTTCCCCCGAGGCCATATCCGTGGCATCGCGGCAGCCGTAGCACCCGTAAGACAGGTTCATCCGATCCTCCAGGAAGGGGATCACCGTCGAATCCACGCAGGTGGCCTGGAGGATGGCGGTGGAAGACTCCACTCGCCGGCCTCCCTCCGCGTTCAGCCCGGCAAGGGCGATCCACATCAGCCTTTCCACCTCGTCCTCCACGACGACGACGTCGGGAACCCGCTGGGCCCTCTCCAGCGGGTACAGTTCGAGGGCCTTAACCGTCCCGGCCTCGATGAGCGGCATCCGGTCGAACATCGCCCTGCCGACGGAAGGATCCCCGACGATTCCAAATCCCACCAACCCTTCCCCGGAGGCGAGTTTTTCCGGCAGGGGCCTGAACCCGAAGGCTTTCGCCGCCGCGGGGCAGGCCAGCCCGGCGGCGTCCAGGAGGACCGATTCTCCGTGCCGGGCCCGCATGAGGGCCTGGCAGTAACGGTTCCCCTCCAGCCGCTCCGTCCCGGGCGTCCCGCTTCCGGCAAGAAGCGAAACTCCCACGGGAAACGTCTCAAGCCCCGCCGTCAACCGGACCTTTTCACCTGCGGCCCTGACTCTCTCGATTTCAAGCATTCCGCCACCTCCGCCTATTTCATGCTTTCCCGGCTCGCCAGCGTGTCCAGCCCCGAGCATCGCCCCCCCACGCAGCAGGCGAACTCGAACTGCAGCGTCACGTGGCCGATGCCGAACCCTTCCCGAAGCCGTTCGGACAGCCTGGCCAAAAGTTCGTCCGTGCGGCTTCGGGCCTCCTCGCAGACCGTCACGTGGGCCTCCAGGAAAACTTCCGTGCCGTCCGTGGTCCAGAGGTGCACGTGGTGCATGTCCACGACGTCGGGCTGGGCCTCCATCTCCTCGACCAGCGATTCGATCCGGATCCCTTCCGGGGTCCCCTGCATGAGGATATGGATGGACGTTTTCATCAAGGGCCACGACTCCCGCAGCACGTAGAGCGAAACCGCAAGGGTCAGCAGCGGGTCGAGCCAGTACCAGCCGAATGCCATCACCAGGAGGGCCGCCACGATCACGCCAACCGAGGAAAGGGTGTCCATGACGATGTGCAGGTAAGCCGACCGGATGTTGAGGCTGTCCTTCGAACCGGCATGGAGCAGCCAGGCCGTGAACAGGTTCCCGAGCAGCCCCACGACGGCGACGGCCAGCATGATGCCGCCGCCCACGGGTTCCGGGTGAAGGAACTTGCGAACCGCTTCCACCAGCAGGAAGACCCCGATGCCCATCAGGGCCACCGTGTTCACCAGCGAGGCCAGAATTTCCGCCCGCTTGAAGCCGAAGGAATGGGCGGGGGTCCTCTCCCAGCGGGAGATGCGCTTCGCCAGCCAGCTGATGGCCAGTGAGGAGGCATCGGAAAGATTGTGAACAGCGTCCGAAAGCAGGGCAAGGCTGTTCGAAAGAAGGCCTCCTGCCACCTCTGCCAGCGTGATGACCAGGTTCAGGACCAGGGACAGGGCGAGGCGCCGCTCCGAGGTTCCGGGGGAGACATGCGAATGGGCATGACCGTGCCCATGATCGTGAGCGTGTCCATGGTCGTGAGCGTGCTCGTGCTCTTCGTGGCGATGCGTTTCGTGATCGTGATTTTCCTCCGGCATGGATTTCTTTTCTCCTTTCGTGCGCTGCTCAGAACGGCAAGGCCGGGCGCGACAGGGGAACGACCAGCACCCCGCAGGAAGCCATCTGCGCGACCCGGAAGGCCGTCGTGCCGATGCGGTACATCTCCGATCGGCCCTGCCCCTGGGCCCCGAGAACGACGAGTGTGGGGCGGTTTTCCTCGATGTCGGCCAGGATTTCGTCCACGGGCTTTCCCGTCCTCATCCGGACGGAAACGTCCGGGATGCCCGAGGCCTTCAGTCCCAGGACCATCTCCTCCAGCCGCTCCTGCTCCAGGGCTACGATCTGCTCGATCTGCTCCTTGTTGACCAGCTTCAGAAGCAGGTCGATGTTTTTCTGCTCGTGGACATGGAGAAGGGTGACCTTTTTAAAGGTCCCGGGATTCTCCAGGGCCAGCTTCTTCAGGGCCTGCAGGGCGTGGTGGGCCTCGTTGGAAAAATCGACCCCCAGGACGACGTCCTCCAGCTGGTGACGCTGGGCTCCTTCCCCATGGCAGACCAGCACGGGGCAGGGGGAGAGTTCCAGGACCCGGAGGACCGTTTCCCCCATGATGCGCGATTTCCACCGGGAACCGTCTCCCCGGCCGATCACCAACAGGCTGGCTTCCTGCACCTGGGCCTCGTGGACGATCACGTCGAAGGGAACCCCCTTGATCGCAATCGCTTCCACCCGGAAACCGCGCCCTTCCAGCCGTGCTTTCTGCTTCCCGAAGCGGTCCTGGCGTTCCTCGTCCAGGGGATGCCCGTTGGAGCGCTCGTCCAGGACATGGAGAAGCGTGATCCTGCCCACCGTGTTGGGGTCCATGGAACCCAGGCCGCAAAGGACTTCCTCGGATCGCGGCCTGAGATCGGTTGCAACAAGGATATGATTGAACATCGGTTTTTCCTCCCTTTTCATCTTTGCTGCCTGCCTTGCCTAGCCGAAGAAGGCCCCGAACAGCATGCCGGCTCCTGTGGAAAGGGCCACTACCAGGCTGACGAAAACCACGGTCTTCTTCGTCCCCACGATGCTCCGGATGACCAGCATATTCGGCAGGGACAGGGCCGGCCCGGCCAAAAGCAGCGCCAGGGCGGGGCCCTTCCCCATGCCGGCGCCGATGAGACCCTGCAGGATGGGGACCTCGGTCAGCGTGGCGAAATACATGAAAGCCGCCACGATGGAGGCGAAAAAGTTCGCGAACAGCGAATTACCCCCGACAAGCGCCGCCACCCAGGCGCCCGGGATCAGCGCCTCGTGCCCGGGTCGCCCCAGCAGGAACCCGGCAACCAGGACGCCCCCGAAAAGCAGGGGCAGAACCTGCAGGGCATAGCCCCAGGTGGAACCGTACCACTCTGCCCTCTCTTCCCGGTCGAACCACATCCGGGCCGAAACGATCGTTGAGAGGAGCGCAAGACCCGCCACCAGCCATTTGACCCGGTAGGCCGCCGCCCAGAACCCAACGGGGACCTTCGGGGCCGCCCAGTTGGCGAAAACGAGAAAAACGACCATGCTCGCCATGAAAAAGACCGTCTTCCAGAGGGGACGGACCGCCTCAGGCACGGGCATCTCGGCAAACGCCTGCTGCCGCTCCGCCTCCTCGTGGCGGAAAATGACGGCCATGAGGACACCGATCAGCACGCTGAAAAGGATCGCCCCCACCGCTCGAGCCACGCCCAGCTCCAGCCCGAGGACCCGGGCTGTGAGGATGATCGCCAGCACGTTGATGGCCGGGCCGGAGTAGAGGAACGCCGATGCGGGGCCGAGGCCGGCGCCGCGCTTGTAGATCCCGGCGAAAAGGGGCAGCACCGTGCAGGAGCAGACCGCCAGGATCGTCCCCGAAACGGCGGCCACCGTGTAGGCCACCCATCTCTTCGCGCTGGCCCCCAGGTAGCGCATGACCGCCTGCTGGGAAACGAACACGCTGATCGCCCCGGCGATGAAAAAGGCCGGTACCAGGCAGAGAAGGACATGCTGCTGCGCATACTCGTGCATCATGGCCAGGGCTTCGATGGCCGCGCCCTGGATACGGGCGCTGTCCACCGGGAGGAAATAGAAGACAAGGAACGCGCCCAGGATATACAGGAATTTTTTAATCTCGCCGTTCACGGGGGTCACCTCTTCCAATTTATATGTGGCGTTATTTTCACTCTTTGCCCGGCAAAAACCCCCGCAGTGCAATGCGGGGGTTAATCCCCTACTTGCCGGTTGCCTCGGCCAGGAGCCGCTTGACCTGGTCAACGGTGGGGAGGTGTCCGGACAAGAGAACCTTTCCGTCCACCGCCAGCCCCGGCGTCGACATGATTCCGAAATCGAGGATCTTTGAAATGTCCGTGACCTTTTCGATCTCGTAAGCCAGGCCCATTTCCTTCGCCGCAGTCTCGGCCAGCTCGGCCAGCTTCTTGCACTTCGGGCAACCCGTTCCCAGGATCTGGATCTTCATCTTCCACACACCTCCGCGTCGTTTTGTTTTCCGTAGCCCAGGCACGTTTCCCCGCAGGACATGCGGCCCAGGCATGAAATGAACTCTTCCAGGCAGGGAACCCTCAGGTGGTAGTAAATCTCCCGTCCCTCACGCTGGTCTTCGAGCACTCCCGCTTCCTTGAGGACGGCCAGGTGCTTGCTGATCGTCGTCCGGTCCACTGGGAAAAGTCCCGCCAGGTCGTTCACACAAAGGCGCTTGTCGGAAAGGGTCTCCACAAGGCCCAGTCGTACCGGGTGTGCCAGGGCTTTCAATATTTCCGTTCGGCGATCGTTTTCGGGTCTCAAAAACACCCCTCCATTCAACAAGTGCAAATGATACCACGCGTTTGGAGCCTGTCAAGGCGGGCCCGAATTTCTATCTGTGGCGATATTACCACTCTTATAATACCCCGTCAAGTATTTTCCCGGATCTTCGGCCATACCACGAGGGGTGGCTGTCCGCTTCGGTCAAGCCGGTTCGTTCATCCTCCTATCCTTTTCGGGAACGAGGAAAATCGGAACCTTCGCGTTTCGGGCCACGTTGTGGCTGACGCTCCCCATGAAGATACCGGCAAGGCTGCTGCGCCCTCTCGTGCCCATCACGATCATGGATACAAGGCCCAATGTGGCGGTTTCAAGGATTTCCCTGACGGCCGAACCCTGCGCCAGGCGGATTTCCACTTCCGCACGGGCAACGTCGCTTATCCGCTTCTTCAGGGCTTCGAGCCTTTCGGTGTCGATCCGGTTGAACTCTTCGAGACGATGCTCCAGGTGCGGCTTGATCCTGCGGTCCTCCTGGATGTGGATCAGGGTGATCCTGTTTGCGCCTTTTTTTGCAATTTCCAGGAGATACTCGAAAGCATGACCCGCGTTTGAAGAAAAATCGGTGGGGAACAGGACATGGTCCAGGAGATTGTCCGAGAGGGAACAGCAGTGGATGTTTTCGGGGACCTCGTCCCCGGTTTTCAGGTGGAAAAGCAGCACGGGGACGGTGGCGTTGTGCAGGATTTCAAGGGCAACGGAACCCATCAGGATATCTTTCGCGATACCGTGCCCCGGGATCCGAGGATGATGCAGGAACAACCCTTGTTTTCGGCGAGGCGCGGTATCCCTTTCGCAGGAGATTCCCCCTCATTTGATACTGATTTTCAGTATATCGCGTTCCGGCGAACGTCAACAGAAATTCTTTACAAAAGGGTCTAGGCGATCAGGGTGAAAACGATACCGGCCCCGACGGCAGTCAGGAACACGAAGGCGACAAAGGCGGCCACGAGGCGAAACCGGAAAATGCTTGCCAGCATGCCCATCTCCGGGACGCTCATGCCCGCGCCGCCGATGATCAGGGCGATGACGGCCCCCATGCCCATTCCCTTCCCCGAGAGAGCCACCGCGATGGGGATCATCGTCTCGGCCCGCACGTAGAGGGGGATTCCCACCAGCGCCGCCACCGGTATCGCCAGGGGGTTCCCCGGCCCCGCCACGGAAGCGACAAAGGAGGTCGGAACATAACCGTACACGGCAGCCCCGATCGCCACGCCCACCACCATGTAGACGAGCACGCCCCGGAAATCCTCCAGTGCGCCCTTGAGCGACCAGGCCAGTTTCTGCGAAAAGGTCAGCCTCGGCATGACGAAAGTGTCGCCGCCACCGCCGCAGCAACCTCCCGGGCGGTTCATTCCCAACGGCTTGATGTCCTTCTCCAACCCGGTTTTCTGGAACACGAACCCGGCCAGGACCGCGGCGGAAAAGGCGACGATCCCGTAGGCCAGGCAGGCCTTCCAGCCCAGGAGGAACAGGAACATCCCGAGGATGATGGGATTGAGCACCGGCGAGGCCAAAAGGAACGACATCACGCCCCCGAACGGCGCCTTCGCTTTCAGGAGGCCCACCGTCACGGGAATCGTCGAGCAGGAGCAGAAAGGGGTCAGGGCTCCCAGCCCGGCACCGAGAAAGTAGCCGGAGAGCCCCTTCCGGCCCATGAGTTTCCGGATCCGCTCGTCCGACACGTACTCCCGGATAAGGTTGATCAAAAGGTCGATGCCGATGAAAAGCACCGTCAGTTCCGCAAGGATGAAGAAAAAAAACCGGAGCGTCGTGGCAAGATCGTTCACCTTTCGTTCCCCCCGTCTGATTGATTTCGCTTACTTCCCCGAGCGCCTGAGCACCCGGACCAGGTGCGGAATGGCCCTTTCCCAGACGTCCAGGCCCGCTTCGAGAGCCTCCCTGCCTTTCTCCGTGAGGGCATAGACCTTGCGCGTCCGCCCGTCCACCGATTCGGTCGAAACCGTCGCGCAGCCGCAGCATTCGAACTCCTTCAGGACCGGGTAAAGCCCCCCCTCGGTCGGGACACAAAACCCATCGGTCATCGAGGCTATTTTTTGGATAAGGGCATACCCGTGCATCGGGCTTTCGTGCAGCGCGCTTAAGACAAAAAGCTTGCAAAGACTTGCATTAACGATGCTTTCCCAATACCCTTCCCCGGTCAGATTGGCCATACCGCTCCCCCTATCTATACCTATAGGCTCTATGCATAGAATCCTAACACGCAAAGAATTCCATGGCAATAAAAAGGAGAAGCCCCTCCGGAAACCGGTTGGGGCTTCTCCTTTTTTATCCGAGCAGGATTTTGCCTTTCAGGTCTCTGTCGATTACTTCCTTTCGGCCTGCTGCAGGAGGCGCTTCACCTGCTCTGCAGACGGCACGTTGCCCGAGGCCAGGACCTTTCCGTCCACGGCAAGAGCAGGCGTGGACATGATCCCGAAATCCAGGATTTTCATGATGTCCGTCACCTTTTCTATCTCGGCGTTCAGCCCGAGTTCCTTCACGACCGCCTCGACCAGTTCTGCCAGCTTCTTGCATTTCGGGCAACCCGTTCCAAGGATCTGTATTTTCATCTCCAGGACTTCCCCTCTCGACAGGTGAAAATCTTACCGCCTACTCCGGCCCTGTCAAGACCGGAAACGCTCCGACAGGTCCGTGCGCCCTTTTACCCCAAGCCGCTTTTCGACAGCCCAGGCGATCCAGAAGATGCCCAGGGCCGACATGGCGTACCGCACCAAGGCAAAACGGAGCCCCAGGCTCTGGATCTCGAACAGCAGCATGGGAATCTTCATCGTCGACCAGGCCCCGACGAAAAGGAACACGTTGAACAGGCCGGTTCCCTTCTTCAGCAGCGTTTCCGCGATGGGGAAAGCCAGGTAGAGGGGGCCTGCCGCGAAAGAACCCAGGAAAATGGAAAGACCCGCCCCGACAATCCCCGACTTTTCCCCGATCAGGGCCGTGACCCGCTCCCTCGGCACCCAGGCGTCGAAGAGCCCCAGGAGGATGAACACGGGAGGGAGGATCGAGAGGACGACCAGGAAGTTGGCTCCCGCAAGGGTAAAAAACGGAACCGCCCGCCCGCTATTGAAGGCCAGGTAGAACCCGCTGAGAGTGACCGTGGCCAGGATGCCGGAAAACCGGTTCATTCCCTGCCCCCCTTACCTGAAGGCCATCCAGAGGGCCAGGCCCACGATAAAGGAATGCACGTAGGCGAACAAGTTTCGCGCCACGGCGGCTTTCCAACCGAAAATGGACCGTTCCATCGGCAGCGTCACCACGCCCACCATCATCAGGGTAGAGATCAGCACCCCCACCTGGACGATCCCCGCCCCGTTGTCCAGGAGCATCTTCGCCATGGGGAAAGCGGCAAAGCCGGGGATGAGGGTCACCGAACCCGCCACCGAGGCCAGGAGGACCCCGATGATACCGCTTTTTTCCCCCACAAGGCGGGATAGCAAGGAAGGAGGAAGAGCGGTCAGCACGAGCGCCACGAGGAGGATGACGGTCACCAGGGGGGACAGGACCATGAGAAGGCTTGACCTCGCCTTCGACAGGGCCATGCGCGTCCTGCCGGGGTCTTTCATCCAGGAAAGGGCCAGGCCCAGGGCCGCCAGTCCATAAAGGACTCCCGTGGTCACGCTGTCCATGAAAATTCCTCCCGCCGGTTTTGTGGCGATATTACCACGCGTTAGGATACCCCGTCAAGGTTCGTCACTCGCTCCTACCCCGGGGTCCGGGCCAGGACGCGCCGGATGGCCGCCGCGGAGGTACGGATATCCTCGTCGGTCGTCGGCCAGCCCGAGACGGAAATCCGCATGGCCGCCCTTCCCTTCCAGGCACTTCCGCCGGCCCAGCAGGTCCCTTCTTCCTGTACCAGGGCTGTGACCTTGCGGTTGAAGGCGTCGGCGTCCCCGGAACCATCCCCGGTGCGGAAGCGGACGAGGACCTGGTTGAGCACGACCTCGTTCTCGATCTCGATCCGGGGATCTTCCCGCAGGAGATCAGCCATCAGGCGGGCCTGCCGGCAGTGGCGCTCCACCATTTCTGCCAGGCCTTCCCGGCCGAGGGAGCGGATCGCCGCGTAAAGGGGAAAACCCCGGGCCCTGCGGGAGGACTCGGGCACCCACTGGGAGGGGTCGCGGACCGCATCGGGGGCCGCGATGTAGTAAGGAGCCGCCAGGACCATGGAGGCTCGGTGGGCGGCCTCGTTCTTCACGATTGCGATGCCGGAGTCGTACGGAACGTTCAGCCACTTGTGGGCGTCCGTGGCCCAGGAGTCGGCGTGCTCGATGCCCTCCGTTTCGGCTGCCAGGCGTGAATCCAGGCGTCCCCAGAGGCCGAATGCCCCGTCCACGTGCACCCAGGCGCCCTTCGCACGGGCCATGGGGACGAGGGTTTTGCAGGGGTCGAAGGCCCCCGTGTTCACGTTGCCCGCCTGGAGGCACACGACGAGGGGACCGGAAACGCCCTCCAGGGCTCTTTCGAGGGCCGCGGCGTCGGTTCGTCCCTGCCCGTCGGCGGGAACCCGCACCACCCGGTCGGCACCCAGCCCCAGCATCCTCAGGGCGACAAAGATCGTGGCGTGGGCCTCTTCCCCGGCCAGCACCGCGATCGGCGGGGCCCCGAAAAGGCCCGCGGCCTCCACGTCCCACCCCGCGTTCTTCAGCACCTCGTGGCGAGCCGCAGCCAGGCAGGTGAAGTTGGCCATCTGGCACCCGGTGACAAAACCCACGGAGGATTCCCGCGGAAGGTCGAGAAGCTCGAGGATCCAGTCGGAAACCGTTTCCTCCACCACGCCCGCGGCAGGGGAGGCGATGGAGAGCACCGAGTTCTGGTCCCAGGCCGAGGCAAGCCAGTCGGCCGAGAGCGCGGCGGGAAGGGATCCCCCCGTGACGAAGCCGAAGTAGCGCGGCCCCGCGCTGGCCACCAGGCCCCCATCGACGTCACGGGCCATTTCCCGGACGACCGTTGCCGGATCGGTTCCCTGCACCGGTAGCGGCACCCTGAGGCGTTCCCTCAGCTTTCCGACGGAAGAGCGGGCTCCCACGGGCCTGCCGGGCAATCCCTCCAGGTACGAGGCGGCAATGGAAAGCGTTTCTTCCAGCAGTTTCCGTTCGATCATCGGCGGTCCCTCCTCAAAAAAACGGGGGGGACGGACCTTCTGCCCGTCCCCCCGTTCCCTTTTCCGTTCAGCAGCCCCGCGCCCGGTGCAGGAGAGCTGCCAGCCCTTCCGGGGATTCCTTGATCTCTGCCGCCAGGAAGGCGACTTCCGTTTCCGTCAGTGCCTCCGGGGAACCCGCAGGCCGGTTTTTCAGGGCGTTTCTCAGGTAGGAGAGCTTCAGGTCCGCCATGGAAAGGTCCCGCGGCCGGATCATCGATGGGTCGCTGGGAATGATGATGTTCTTTCCCGGGACCTGTTCCGCCGGGTCTCCCCGCCGGACCTCGATACCGTTCTCGCGGGCGAAGGTGAGCTGGGCCGTGACGTGCTTTCCGGCACCGGTGTACTCCGTTTCCTGCACGACGATGATGGCGTCTTCCGGCATTTCCCGGGCGACGGCGAAGGCCGCCGTCAGGGACGTGTTCCCCGCGGGGCCGCGCTCGAGCCCTTCCAGTGCCGCCAGGACTTCCGTTATGGCGAAGACCTCGCCCTGGGTGATGGTCACGTAACGGTCCATGTAGCGGAGGGGCCTAGCCGCGTTCCGCGGCACGTCCGCCCGGTCCGGCCAGGTGGTGAAGGGAACGCCGAAACCGGTGTGTCCCGTGGTGAAGGACTTGCGGTTGAAATCGCGGTCGCTCGCCATGTGAAGCCCCGACAGGTCCACGGAGGCCCCGATCACCTTCGTCTCTTTCGCGCCCGCCTTCAGGAGCCCGCGGGCAGTGCCGGTAAGGTTTCCCCCTCCGGCGTTCGTGACCACCACCGCGTCGGGGTTTCGCCCGAAGCGGGCCTGGACCTGGGAGGCGATCTCCGCTCCCAGGGTCTCGATCCCGGCGATCCCGAAGGGCGTGTAGAGGGATGCGTTGAAGAAGCCCGTGTCCTCCAGCACCCGCAGGAACGTGTAGAACAGCTCCGGCCCCACGGTGAGCTGCAGGACCTCGGCCCCGTAGGCCTCGCACTTGCGCCCCTTCTCCAGGATCTCCGGCTGGCCGACGCCCCGGCTGTCGAAGAGTTCCTGGACGATGATGCTTTTCAGGTTTCTCATGTTCGCCTGGGAGGCCACCGCCGCGCCGTAGTTGCCGCTCGTGGCCGCGACGACCCCCTTGTACCCGTGGTGCTGGGCGTAGTAACAGGAAACGGCCGCCCGGCGGTCCTTGAAACTCCCGGAAGGGTTCGCCGCCTCGTCCTTGATGAAGATGCGGGCTCCCTTGCCGGGTTCGGAGAGGGCTCGGGCAGCCGCCGTTAGGTTTTTCAGTTCGATGAGGGGGGTGTCCCCCACGTTCGTTTCCTTCTGGATGGCCCGCACTTCGTCCAGGGAGTACCCGGCTTTTTCCATCATCCGCTCATAGTCGAAAGCCAGGCCGCCCAGCTCGAATTCCCCGTAATCCAGGCCCAGGGCGCCTTTCATGATCTCGTTGCGCCGGGCCATGACGGCCGCGTAGGAGAGGTCCTTCATTTGCGATCGCCCCTTTCAAAAAGCGCCCGGAATTCGTTTCCGAGAGTCAGCAGCTCCGGAACGGGGCGGCCGAAGCCGTGGGTGTACGGCGGGTTCTCCGCCACCAGCTTGCCGGTCAGCCTGCGGCCGATAGCCGTTTCGATCTCGACCGTGTCCCCGATGGAGGCGTCTTCCAGGAGCGTTCCCTTCACCCAGAGCTTGAGGGGTACAGCCTTGGTGTCTTCAGGAACCTGCGGGGCCCGCTCTTCGGGCTTGAGGACAACCTGCTCGATCTGCACCCAGCTGCCTTTCGGCACCTTCACGTACATCACGCCCTTTCCCTTCCTACCAGCCCTTGACCGTTTCGAGGACCGAATCGGGGATTCGTCCCTTAACGAAGTCCTCGATGGCCTCCTCGATCCGGTCCAGGGCGCAATCCATCTGTTCCTTCGAGATGACGAGGGGGGGCTGGATCCGCAGCACGGACCCGCTGAAGAAAGAAAGCAGAAGCCCTTTCTCCCAGGCCCGGTAGGCGATCTTGGCGGCCGCCTCCCGGTGGCGTTCCTTCGTTTCCCTGTCCTTCACGAGGTCCACCCCGATCGACAGCCCGATCCCCCGGACATCGCCGATCAGTTCATACTTCTCCTGCATCTCTTCGAAACGGGCCTTGACGTGGGACCCCAGATCCGCCGTGTGCTGCAGGAGGTTCTCGTCGCGGATGACGTTGATCGTCGCCACGGCCGCAGCGCAGCAGACGGGGTTTCCGGCCGCCGTGAACAGGTGGGAGGGGGCCTCCCAGTCGTCCATGAGCTCGGCCCGGGCCACGCAGCCCCCCAGGGGAAGCCCCGAGGCGATGGCCTTGCCCAGGATGATCGCGTCCGGGACCACGCCGAAATTCTCGATGCCGAACCATTTCCCCGTCCGGCCGAACCCCTGCTGGACTTCCTCGGAGAAGAGCAGGATGCCGTTCTCGTCGCACAGCTTCCGCAGGTCCTTCAGGAATTTCGCCGGCGGCACCACCAGCCCGGCGTCGCCCTGGATCGGCTCGATGAAAACCGCGGCCACCTCATCCGCGGGGATGTGGTTGGAAAAGGCGGTCCGGATATAGTCAATGCAGTAGTCGGAAACCTGCTCCGGGGTCATCCCCGGAACGGGGGTTCGGTAGGGATCCGGGTAGGGAACGTGGTAGATCTCGGGCAAAAGCGGTCCAAGCCCGCGGTGCATCGGCAGGCTCACGCCGCTCAGGCTGAGGGCCCCGTAGGTGCTCCCGTGGTAGGCCCGGATGAACGACAGGATCTTCGGGCGCTTCTTGTAGGTCCGGGCCATCTTGATGGCCCCGTCGTTGGCGTCCGACCCGCAGAGCCCGTAATAGACCCGCTTGCGGTAATTGCCCGGGGAAATCGCGATCAGTTCCTTCGTCAGCTCGATGATCGGCTCGTGGTACATGTATACGTGCGTGTAGAGGATCAAGTCGTCCGTCTGCCGCTTGATGGCCTCCACCACCCGCGGGTGACAGTGCCCGGTGTTGATCGCCCCGGCACTGGAAAGGAGGTCGATGTAGCAGTTCCCGTCCACGTCTTCGATCACGGCCCCCCGTCCCTTTTTCACGACGAGGGGGTAGTAGGGGACCTTCGCCGCGGGAGAGGTGATGGCCCGGTCCTCTTCCACGAGCTTCAGGCATTTCTCCAGGTTTCGGGTCAAGGTTTTCATCTCCTTCAAAAAGGGGCGGGGGTAGATGCCCCCGCCCCTCGGCTGCCCGTTCTTCGATCCTACTGCCTCGGGATGCCGGATTCCTTGTAAACCCGGTCCATGAGCTCCTTGCCCACCAGCTGCTCCATCTGGGGCCAAACCTTCTTGCGGACCTGCCTGGCCACTTCCTTCAGCTGGGCGGGGGTCAGCATGACGATCTGCCAGCCGTACTCGTTCTTCAGCTTCTGGCGGTATTCCTCGTCCTCCTTCGCCACGTTCTCCCACCGGATCAGGGATTCCTCGTTGGCGGCCTTCTGGATGATGTCCTGGTCGGCCTTCGACAGCTTCTTCCAGACGTCCATGTTGATGGCGAACCACCAGGACTCGAAGTAGTCGTTGTACTGGATCCAGACCTTGTTGACGTCCTTGAACTGCCAGGCCTGGTACGGGGGTCCTCCCATCTGGCCGTCTGCGATGCCGGTCTGGATCGCGCTGTAGGCTTCGGCGTAGGGGATCGGGGTAGCGATGTAGCCCAGGGCTTCATAGGTCAGCTCGCAGGGCTTGATCGGCATGACGCGGACCTTCATCCCCTTCGGGACGGAGGGGTTGGCGTAATCCTTCGGGAGGGATTTCAGGGAAACCCCGGACATGCCCACGGGGATAACCGCCAGGGCCTTGATGTTGTGAGCCGCCCAGAGGTCCTGGATGATCTTGTAGGCCCAGCCGCCCTGCCCGTAAACCTTCTTGGCCTCCTTCATGTCGGTGACCAGGTACGGGAAATAGTAGGCCAGGTTCAGCTTGGGGTCGAAGTTGGCGTTGGCCTGGGCCATCGTCATCTCGATGCTGCCCCTCATGAGCATCTCGAACGTTTCCGTCCAGTCTCCCAGCACGCCGCCGGAATAGACGTCGATCTGGATGCGGCCGTTGGTCCGGTCGAAGACCTTCTTGGCAAAGGCTTTCGCCCGGACGTCGAAATCGCTGTCCACCGGGTGGACCTGGGCCAGTCGCCACTTGTACTGCGGGGCCGCCTGCGCGGAGCTATGGGCCGCGAAGGCGACGATGCCCATGGCGATGACCAGGGCGAGGCTAAGGAAAACCAGTTTTTTCATCTTCATTCTCTCCCTCCATTCCGAATCGGTCTTGACAAGCCAGTGAAGCCTCTTCTGCGCCATCCGTGCCGCTTGCCGAACGTCACCCTCCGGGCGGAGATCCCCCCTTTTGCGGACGGTTCCGCGTCTCCTCTCTCTCCTGCCTACTTGACCCCCATCAACAGCCGCGGCAGCCACATGGAAAGAGCCGGGAAGTAGGTCGTCAGGATGATGATGGGGATGTTGCCAAAGATCATGAAGATCAGGGCGGGCTTGATGTACTGGTCGATCGGGACGTTTCCGATTCGGCCTCCCAGGTAGAGGATCGGGGCAGTGGGAGGCGTGACGTTGCCCAGGCCCAGGTTCGTCCCCAGGATGGCGGCGAAGTGGATCGGGTGCACTCCGATCTGCAGCATCAGCGGCATCAGGAGCGGGGCGGAAAGCATCGTGCCGCTCAGGTCGTCCATCAGCATACCGATGATGATGAGGAACACGTTCACCATGAGCAGGATGACGATCCTGTTGTTCGAGAAGCTCAGCAGGAAGGCCGCGATCTTCATCGGCACCTGCTGCATCGTGTAAAGGCGCCCCAGGATCGTGACGAAGAACAGCATCAGGACGATGACGCCGCTCGTCGTCGCCGCCGTGTAGAGCGACTTGCCCAGGATCTTGCCGTTCAGTTCCCGGTGGACCAGGAAGCCCACGAACATCGAGTAGGCCACCGCCACGGCCGCGGATTCGGTGGGGGTCGTGACGCCGCCGTAAATCCCGCCCAGGATGATGACCGGCATCAGCAGGCTCCAGACGCCCCGCTTGAAAGCCTTCGCCACCAGGGCGTTCCTCTCCCGGGAGGGGAGCGGCGGATCGACCCGGACAGAGGGCATTCCCTTGCACATGAAGTAATTGATCACGCAGAAGGCGGTCATCGTGAGGAGACCCGGGACGACCGTGGAGAGGAAGCAGGCCGCCACGGACTGCTGCGTGACCCAGGCGTAGAGGATCATGGGAACGCTGGGGGGAATCAGCTGCCCCAGCACCGCCGCGCAGCTCACCATGGCCGTGCTGTAGGAACGGGGATACCCGAGCGTCTCGAGGCGCGGGATCATGATGCTCCCGATGCAGGCCACTGCAGAGGAGCAGGTGCCGGAGATGGCCCCGAAAATGGCGCAGGCCACGATCGTGGCGGCTCCCATGCCGCCCCGGATTCGGCCCAGCATGGAGTTGGCGACCCCGACCAGCCGCTCGGCGATCCCCGCCGAACCCATGAGGGACCCCGCCATGATGAAGAACGGGATGGCCAGCAGGGTCAGGGAGTTCAGCCCCCGGAATCCCACCGTCATCAGGAAGGAGAAGTCCGGGAAGAAGACGATTCCCATGTAGAGGGCAGCCGCCATGAAGCAGAAGGGAACGGGAATGCCCAGGAGGATGGTGGAAATGAGGATGACGAGGTCGATGACGATATGCACCCTACTCCGCCTCCTTCCCCTTGCTGGATGCGGCGAGGCAGGAAAAGCCGAACTCGTCGCCCGGGAGGGCGAAGGGCGGCTTTCCGAAGAACTGCCGGGCGTTGTCCAGGAACTCCACCAGGAAGTAAAAGGCCATCAGGATCGAGCTGACCACCAGGCTGAACTGGGCGTACACCATCGGGATCATGAGGGCCGGGGAGCGTTCCCAGCTTTTGATGGACCACTGGAAGTACCGGATCGCCCACTGCACCATGATGCAGGCCAGCACCGTGACCACAAGGTTCCCGGCGGCCTTGAAGAAGAAAAGGACTTTTTCGTTTCGGATCATCGCGTTGAGGATGTCGGCCTTGATGTGGCTCCGCTCGCGCGAGCCGTTGGCTGCCCCGATGAAGTACATCCAGAAGCCCACCATCGTGGCGAGCTCTTCGACCCCCATGAGGGGCAGCTTGAAGAAGTACCGCAGGGCCACCTGGATGAGAATGAGGGTGACGACGACCAGGGAAGTGAAGATCATGATGCCGCGCTGGGCCTTACCCAGCAGAATCCAGACGAACAGGAACGCGCGCTTCATCCGCCAGCCTCCTTTTGGAAAGAACGGGGAATGGGAGTGTTTCCCGCTTTGACTCGCTGAACAAGAGGATTCCGGGCGGAAGAGGGTTCAGGTTTCTTGTGAAATATCATTCAAAGCCTGAAAAATTTTCCCCATTCCCGGAAATTTTTATGAATATACGGGGAGCGGTTCTCGTTGTCAACGCCGATTTACCAAGGGAAAGCAAAGGAAGAAGGGGCAGCGCGGGACTTGCGGGACGGTCCTTTAAGCGCCGCTTTTGTTCCCGTTAAAAGAATCGGTTTGGATGAGAAGGGATACTGTATACGTTTTGGTGCTATGCCGGGAAAGAAAAGGCCTTTTCCTCGAACAGGCGGAGGCAGGCCCGGACTGCCTCTAGTTCCAGCGTTTTCCCGCCCTGTTCGCGGATCGTCGCCAGCGCGTCTTCGAGGGATCGTGCCGGCCTGTAGGGCCTGTGGGAAGAGATCGCCTCGACCACGTCCGCCACGGCGATGATCCGGGCCTCGGGAAGGATTTCCTCCCCTTTCAGCCCCCTCGGGTAACCGCTTCCGTCCAGGCGCTCGTGATGCTGGTAGACGATCTCCGCCAACGGCCAGGGAAGGTGGATCTTGCTCAGGATCCTGAAGCCGGCCTCAGCGTGCACCTGCACCAGGCGGAATTCGAAAGGGGAAAGCCGACCCGGCCGGCTCAACAGCTCCGCCGGCACCTCGATCTTTCCCAGGTCGTGGACGAGGGCCGCCTTCTCCACGCCCGCCACGAAGGATTCCGGGTGGCCCATTTCGCGGGCGATGGCGGAAGCGAGAGCGGCCACCCTCCTCTGGTGGCCTGCCGTGTAGGGGTCTTTCACCTCCGACGTGGAAGCGAGGGCCTCGATGGTCTGCTCCCAGGCCCGTTCCATGGTCTCGAGGGCCTTCCGGAGCTGCTCCCGGGCTACCTTCTCCGCCGTCAGGTCCCGGTAGATGCAGTACACGCCCAACTGGCCCCCGCTCAGCCTGACCGGAACCCCCACGCCGCGGCAGGGAAATTCGGAACCGTCCTTCCTCCGGCGGATCGACTCGAAATCCAGGCAGACCCCCCGGCCCAGGTCGGAAGTATAGCCCAGGCCTTCCGCGTAAAGCCGGTCCGGGACGACCAGGTCGTCGATCCGTTGTCCGACGGCCTCCTTTTCCTCGTAGCCGAAGAGGCGGGTAAAGGCCCGGTTGGTCTTCTGGACCCGTCCCCGGTCGTCCGTCACGACTACGGCATCGGGAGAATTCTCGAACAGGCCCGCCAGGTAGGATCGTTCCCGCTCCAGCGCTTCTTCCATCCGCTTGCGCTCCGTGATGTCCTGGATGGAGCCGTAGACCCTCCGGGGGACGCCGTCCGTGCCCCGCTCGATCCGACCCCGGGCGACGACGTGCACGACCTCGTTTCTTCCCAGCACCCGGTATTCCGCCGTGTAGCCATCCTCCCCGCCGGAAAGAGCCTGCGAGCGGATCCCGAGGACCTTCTGCCGGTCCTCCGGGTGAATGCGGGCCATGTACTCCTGCATGGAGATGCGTCCGTCCGGTGGAAGATCCAGGACCGATGCCACCGGGCAGGAGTACAGGAAGGAATCGCTCGCGGGATCCCAGCTCCAGCTGCCCACCCGCGCGAGCTCCTGGACTTCCAGCAGGAGAGCCTGCAAGTCCATGGTGGCCTGGCTGAGATGCGTGTCGGGGTCAGGACTTTGCCCCATGGAACACTATCTCCCCTCTTTTTCTGGAATCATTTTATTTTTTTACTTTTTGTTTTTTAATGATTATACCGTGAGTTCGGGGTGAAAAAAAGGGGGAGCCGGAAAAATTCCGGCTCCCCCCAAAAAGTTAAGGGTTCAGTCCCCGAACAGATCCTTCATGATTTCCGGCACGGTCTCAATGCGAGTGCATTTCACCACGTTGTCCCCGCAGAAGAAAAGCCCGTTTTCGTAGTCGCCCCGGTACGCGTCCACCAGGGCCTGGGCGATGCAGAAGGCGCTCCGGTCGTTCCGGTAGGAGCAGTGGGAGAGACAGTTGGCGATGCAGGGCTTGCTCGTGACGTTTCCTTCCAGGTACCTGGCCACGAACGGCGTCTTCAGGGCGCGCCCGGGTATGCCCACCGGGCTCTTGATGATAACGACGTCCTCTTCCCGGGCGTCGATGTAGGCCTGCTTGAAGCGTTCGGCCGCGTCCCCCTCGGCAGTGCAGGCGAAACGGGTCCCCATCTGGACCCCTTTTGCGCCGTAGCCGAAGGCCCGTTCCATGTCCGCCCGGTCCCAGATCCCGCCGGCCGCGATGACGGGGATATCGATCCCGGCCTCGTCCCTGAGAAAGGCGACGAGCTCCGGCACGACCACCTCGAGGGAAAGCGCCGGGTCGGTGACCTGCTCCAGCTTCGTCGCCCCCAGGTGCCCACCGGCGTGGAGCGGGGTTTCCACCACGAAGCCATCCGGGATGCGGCCGTACTGCTTTTCCCAGCGGCGGAGGATCAGGTTGGCGGCCTTCGTGGAGCTGACGATGGGGACCAGGGCGACGTCCGGGAACTCTTTCGTGTATTCCGGCAGCTTCAGGGGAAGCCCGGCACCGGAGATGACGATGTCCGTCCCTCCCTCGCAGGCAGCCCGCACGTGCCTTTCGTAGTCGGTGAGGGCCACCATCGCGTTGACCGCCAGGATCCCGCCGGGCGCCGCGGCCCGGGCTTCCGCCAGGGCGTCCTTCACCGCCAGCTCGTTGGCGTCGAAATAGTTCCTGCCGGTGTAGTGGGGCGAATCGACGGCCAAGCCAACCGTGGCGATGGTTCCTACCCCTCCGGCCTTCGCCACGGCCCCTGCCAGCCGGGGACCGGAGATCTTGACTCCCATCCCTCCCTGGACCAACGGGTACCGGGGCTGATGCTTTCCAATCTTGAGAGTGGGGTATGCCATTCTTTTTTCTCCTCGGCTTCGATTTTTTTAAAACTGGTCTATTTTCTCACAACTTTCTTTCTTTTCAATCCTTTCCGCGGCTGAACCGGCGGCGAAACGTCACCATGAGCCGTGCCAAGGCCGTTTCGACCTCGGGTTTTCCGATCCGGCCCCCGATCCTTGCCCTGGCCTTTTCGACCTCCTGCGGGGGAGGTTCGAACGGGGGCGGCGGTTCCCGCTTCACCCCGGCGCTCCTCGGGAGGGGCACCTTCCGCACGGAAGGACGCACCCCTTCCAGGGGCAAGCCCCATTCCTTCCGGGCCTTCCCGGCGATGAGCTCCCGCCTTGCCAGGATCTCCTGGGCCACGGAGGAGGTTTCACAGGCCACGACCAGGACCCCGTCTTCCACCGAAACCGGTCGGCTCTTCCTGGCCAGGACCTCGCCGACGACCTTCTCCCAGTTCTTCGCCAGGTCGGCCAGGCTCAGCCGCATCCGGGCCTGGGGGGTCAGTCCCCGGCCCAGGAAGGCCCCGATCGGGCTCAGGTCTTTCGCCTGCCGCTTAGCCGGTCTTGGAGCCGCGCTCATGGTGGGCCTTCACCGCCACCCAGAGGATCTGGACGTCCGCCGGGGTCACCCCGGAGATGCGCCCCGCCTGTCCCAGCGTCAGGGGACGGAACCGGGAAAGCTTCCCCCGGCTTTCAGAGGACAGGCCCGTGACCGAACCGTAGTCGAAGTTCTCGGGGATCGCGACTCGCTCGATGCGCTCGAGCCGCTCCACCGCGCGCTTTTCCTTTTCGATGTAGCCGGCGTACTTGATCTCCGCCTGGAGGGTGGCCGCCTCGTCCCCGGAAAGGGAGGACGGGGCCTCCACCATCGCCTGGAGGAGATCCCAGGTGACTTCGGGCCGCTTCAGCAGTTCCAGGGCCAACACAGGCGTCTCGATGGGGACCGTTCCCGCCATCTGCAGGAGGGCGTTGTTTTCTTCGGTCGGGAAGACCCGCAGCTCCTCCAGCCGGGCCCGCTCCGCGTCGAGGAGTTCCCAGCGGGCCTCGAGGACCCTCCACCGGTCGTCGTCGATCAGCCCCAGCTTCCGCCCGATCGGGGCCAGGCGCCGGTCCGCGTTGTCGTGGCGCAGGATCAGGCGGTGCTCGCACCGGCTGGTGAACATGCGGTAGGGCTCCTGCGTCCCCTTGGTGACCAGGTCGTCCACCAGGACCCCCACGTAGGCCTCGCCGCGACCCAGCACGATCGGTTCCTGGTCCTTGACCAGGCATGCCGCGTTGATCCCCGCCAGCAGTCCCTGGGCCGCGGCTTCTTCGTAGCCCGAAGTCCCGTTGATCTGCCCGGCGCAAAAGAGCCCTCGGACGATCCGCGTTTCCAGCCAGGGGAAGAGCTGGGTCGGGGGAAGGAAATCATACTCGATGGCATATCCCGGGCGCAGGAACCGGGCGTTTTCACAACCCGGGAGGGACCGGACCATCTCCACCTGGACGTCGAACGGAAGGCTCGTGGAAAAGTTCTGCATGTAGATTTCCGCCGTCTGCCCTCCCACCGGTTCGAGGAAAACGATGTGGCTGTCCCGGTCGGGGAAACGGACCACCCGGTCCTCGATGGAAGGACAGTACCGGGGGCCCACCCCCTCGATCGCGCCGGTGAACAGGGGCGAGCGGTCCAGGGCGCTCCGGATGATCTCGTGGGTGCGGGGCGTCGTGCGTGTTTGGTAGCAAGCATGCCCCACGTGGACCCGGGGCCGGCTCCAGTGGCTGAAAGCCAGCGGTTCCTTTGCGCTTTCCTGAGGAACCAGGGAGGCCCAGTCCACGGAGGCCGCATGGATCCGGGGGGTCGTCCCGGTTTTCAGGCGGCCCACCTCGAACCCGGCCTTCACCAGGCTTTTTGTCAGTTCCGTCGCGGGCACCTGCCCGAGTGGGCCGGAAGGGAAGTTCACCAGCCCGACGTGGACCCTGCCCCCCAGGTAGGTCCCCGTTGCCAGGATCACCGTCTCCCCGGGAAAGGTCAGCCCCAGGCGGGTCTTCACTCCCCTCACCCTACCGCCGGAAACGAGGATATCCGTCACGATGTCCTGGAAAAGGTCCAGGTTTTCCGTGTTCTCCACAGCATTCAGGTAGGCGGAGTGATACGCCTTCATGTCGCACTGGGCCCGAAGCGTCTGCACCGCCGGGCCTTTCGAGGTGTTCAGCCACCGGATGTGAAGCGTGGAGGCGTCGGTGGCCCGGGCCTGTTCGCCTCCCAGCGCGTCGATTTCCCGGACCAGGTGCCCCTTCGCCGGGCCTCCGATGGAGGGATTGCAGGCCATCAGGGCCATGTTGTCGATGTACAGGTTGAGCAGCAGGGTCGAACACCCCATCCGAGCCGCCGCCAGGGCGGCCTCGCAGCCGGCGTGCCCGGCTCCTACCACGATGACCTCGTACCGTTCCTTCATCTGAACCTTTCCCCCTCAGGAGATCCTCTGGACCGATCCCGCCGATACTCCCCAGACCGCACCGGGCCACCCGTCAAAGGAGCTTTCGGCGGTGGCGGCAAAAACCTGCCATCCCCTTGCATCCAGCGTTTCGACCAGGACCGACCTTCCCGCATCGTCCAGCTCCGCGGCCACCTCGTCCAGGAGGAGAATCGGGGCCCTCCTCAGCTTCCTCTCCACCGTCCACCCGGCCGCCATCATCAGGGCCACTGCCACCCTCCGGCGATGACCCCGGCTGAAAAACCGGGATGCGGCCTTTCCGTCCGACTCGATGAGCAGGTCGTCCCGGTGAGGCCCCACCACCGGAAGCCCGACCCTCTCCTCTACGTCCGCGGTGCGGGAAAGGGAGGCCCAGTAATCCTCCAGGCCGTCCTCCAGCCCGAGGCTCCCCCCGCGGCTGAAGGTGATCTCCACCGGTTCGGGCAAGAGCTCCATGACCTCGGAGAGCCCGACCCGGACCAGGTCGACCGCTGCCGCCCGGGAAGCCCAGATCCAGGAAGCCAGAGGAGCCAGCACCCTCGCGGTGGCTCCCAGCCCCCTCTTCTGCCTCAGGGCCGCCGCCCTCTGCCGAAGGGCCTTCCGGTATTCCAGGAGCCGGAACGCATACAGCGGGAGGAGGAGTGCGCATATCCCGTCCAGGAAACGCCTGCGAATCGCCGGGGCTCCCTCGACCAGGGACAAGTCCTCCGGGGTGAAGGAAAGGGCGGGGACGCGGCTTCTCACCGTCGAGGCCCCGACCGGTTTTCCGTCCCTGCGCAGGTCCACCCTCCTGCCGACGAGAGCGGCGATCTCGAGATCCTCTTCACCGGAAAACCCGCCCTTCAGGGCCGCCCTCCCGGCAGTTCCACCCCACCTGGGGGCCTCGGAGGCGGTCCTCCCCCGGAAGGGGCCCCACCCGGACAAAAGCCGAAGCACCTCCAGGAGGTTCGTCTTCCCGGCTCCGTTTTCCCCTCTCAACAGATTAAGCCCCAGGGCCCATTCCAGGCGCTGGGGCTTCAGGTTCCGGAATTCGCAGGCCTGAAACCAGCTACAGCGCATCCTCTCCGGAGGGCGGCTCCTCTTCGGGCAGCGTGATCGGCATCAGGACGTAGAGGAAATTCTCCTCGCCGGGACGTGAAAGGCTCATCTGCCCGTTGGGGCCGTTGAAGCAAAGGTGCGCCAGCGATCCGTGGAGCGCCCTCAACCCCTCAAGCAGGTACCGGGCATTGAAGGCGATTCGAAGGGGTTCCCCGTCGATGTCCGCGTCCACCTCTTCAGAGGCGGTCCCCACCTCGGGTGCCCGGGAAGAGATCTTCAGGCTGCCGCCGGGAGCCAGGTTCAACACGACCATCCGGCTGAAATCACGAACAACCAGCTCGGCTCTTTCCAATGCAGATACAAAGGACATCCGGTCGACCGTCATCCAGGTGGTCCGGTCCTTCGTCAGGATCTTCTCGTAGGGAGGGAAGGACGAATCCACCCTTCGGACGGAGAACTCCACCCCTTCGGACTGGAAGTACGCCTGGGAATCGTCCACCAGGACCCTCAGGGGCGCCTGGTCGTCCATCGTCGCGAGGACCCTCTTCAGCTCGTTCAGCCCTTTCAGTGGGAGCAGGATCCGGCTTTCTTCCCCTTCCCCCCCTGGGATCTCCGCCGTAGAAAGCGAAAGACGCCTTCCGTCCGTCGAAACGACCCTCACGGTTTTTCCTCCCACCTGGAAAAGCGCCGTTCCAAGGTACTGGGGGAATTCCTCGTTCGGGGAACCCGAGAAGGTCCCCTCGTCCAGGAGCCTCTCCAGGTCGCTCACGGCCGTATCAAACAGCAGTCGGGCCGCCGTCGAGGCAGGAAGCTTCGGGAACTCGTCCGCCGGGTACGTCGTGAACCGGTACCGGCTTTTCCCGGCCAGGAGGGTTGCCCTTCCTTCCCGGACCTCCACGTAGAAAGAGTCTGCCGGAACCTTCTTGAAAAGCTCTCCCACCACTTTAATGGGAAAAACGACCTCTCCGGGCTCCTCCACGGTGACTCCGACAGCCCGGCAGGTTACGCTGGTCTTCAGGTCCGTCGCCTGAAGAGTGGTGGAATTGCCGTCGGCAAGGCACCGGATCCCTGAAAGGACGCTGAGAGTGCTTGTCGTGCTGGTGTTTCGTTCTGCCATCTGCCAGCTTTTTACAAAAGCGTTCTTTTCGATCCGCAACTTCACGTTGTCACACTCCCCTCCTGCGTCTTTTGCACCCTTGTTTTAAGAAAAAAATTCGTAGTCGTAGTTCCAGGTCTGGTGGATTCGTGGAAAAGTCCGCCAAAGCAGGTCGCCACCCAGAAAAAGCTTGTGGAAAAAGGCGGAGGATCTTCCCACACCGTGTCCACAATATCCACAAAAAAGCGGTGGAAAAAGTGTATTCAGTGAATCTATGTGGATAACTATGACGGTTTCCGGGAGACGTTCACAGCTTTTCCGTAATGTTATCCACAAAATTCCTGATTTTCGGGTCGCTTTTCAACATTTCCCCGATTTTCTTGCAGGCGTGGATCACGGTGGTATGGTCCTTCTTCTTGAAGGCATACCCGATCTGCTGCAGGCTCGCCTCGGTATGGGTCCGGCTGAGGAACATCGCCACCTGGCGAGCAAGGGAAACCTCGGCCGTCCGCTTGCTGGAAGTCAGGTCTTCCACCGAAAGGCCGAACCCCTCCGCGACGTACTGCTGGATCACGTCGATCGTCACCGGCCCCTTCGAAACGTGCCGAATGATGTCCTTCAGCCATGTGGCGGCATTTTCGACCGTCATGGGCTCGTTGTTCAGCTCGGCGCAGGCCACGATCCGGTTCAGGCTGCCTTCCAGCTCGCGGATGTTCCGCGGGATGTTCGTCGCCAGGAAGTTGATCACCTCGTCGGGAATGGTCCAACCCCGGAGGAGCGCCTTCTTCTGGAGGATGGCGATCCGGGTTTCCAGGTCGGGAATCTGGATGTCGGTCACCAGTCCCCATTCGAAGCGGCTCACGAGCCGCTCCTCCACCCGCTGGATCTCTTTCGGGGGGCGGTCGGAGCTGATGACGATCTGCCGTTTCGCGTCGTGAAGGCTGTTGAAGGTGTGGAAAAACTCTTCCTGGGTGCTCTCCTTGTTGGCCAAAAACTGGATGTCGTCGATGAGGAGGACGTCCACGGACCGGTACCGGTTCCTGAATTCCTGGGTGCGGTTGTCCTTGATGGCGGTGATCAGCTCGTTGGTAAACTTCTCGGAACTGACGTAGCAGACCTTGGCGCCGCTGTCCTTGTTCAGGAGGTAATGCCCGATCGCGTGCATGAGATGGGTTTTTCCCAGCCCCACGCCTCCCCAGACGAACAGGGGATTGTAGGCGACGCCAGGGGATTCGGCTACCGCCAGGCTCGCGGCGTGGGCCAGCCGGTTCGACTTCCCGATGACGAAGGTGTCGAACACGTAGTTCGGGTTCAGGCCGTGACGGGAAACCGGGGGAGGCAGGGCCGCCTTTTCGGCCCGCTGCTGCTCGGCCGGCTTCACCTCGGAGCTGACGCGAAGCTCCACCCCCTTGAGATCCCCGCGCTTTCGGGCGGAATCGTTCAAGGCGTCCAGGAAGCGGGACTGGATCTGTTCCTTGACGAAGACGTTCGGGACGTCGAGGACGAGAGTCCCGTCGACGACCTCCAGGGGTTCGCAGGTACGCATCCAGATTTCCCAGGCTCCTCCCGGGGACTCCTCGCGGGTGGCCCGGATGATGTCCTGCCAAAGAACCTGAACTTCCTTCGACAAAAAGATCACCTCAATGATGCCGTTTCTTCCAGCGTGCAGAAAAAGAATAGCACAAGAACATCCACAAAAGTTATGCACATATCCACAACCTGATCGGCGGTTTTTGTGAATGGGCAAAACCCGTTCATCCAAGCGGGGACGGGGAATTTTCAAACGATAGGCGACAATCTGACGAAACTAGACCATGCGCTCCCTGCAAGGCCGAAATATTATCCACAACGCGGATGCACAGGATCGGAGGACTGGGGAAAACGATTGTGGAAGAAAAGAAACGGGACGGATCTGTCACGAAGCCGGATGATTTTCCGGAAGCGTTTTAGGTTACAATCTTGTGGAAAAGTCCCCGGGAGGAGAGAGTCGAGTGGAAAAGACCGTCACCCACATCATCAGCCATACCGACCTGGACGGGGTCACCGCTGCCGCCGTCGCCTGGGCAGCCGCCTGGCCGGAGGCCGCCCCCGTGAAAATCACCCTGACGGGCTACGGAGAAGTGGACAACGTTTTGCTGGAAAGCCTGCAGGCCGGTCAGAAACCCCTGGTCCTGGACCTGTTCTGCCAACGGCAGCAGACCGTGGATGAGCTGGATAGCCGGGCCGTTCCCGGCGACCTCCCCTTCCTGTTCGACCACCACGAAACCACCTTCCACCGCTACGGCAACCGGCCCTGGGCGATCGTGGACATCTCCCGCTGCGCGGCTGCCGTCTACCACGCCTGGCTCCTGGAACAGCCCCTTCCAGCCGCTGTCCGGCAGCGGGTGGAGCGGATGGGCGACATCGTGAGAATGGCCAACGACCGGGACCTCTGGCTCGGACAGGAGCCTGACAGCCGGCTCTGGCAGGCCCTGGTGACCCTTTGCGGTCCCTGGGGCGTGCTGATGCGTCTGGCGGCCAACCCGGACGCCGCCCTCACGGAGTCCGAGCGGGAAGTGACGGAGCGCTTCGTCCGGGCCCAGGAAGAGCGGTTCGCCAGGGCCCTCGAGCGGGTCCTGCGAGTCCGCGACGAGCTTGTGTACGTTCCGCCGGACCTGCTGGAGTTCGGGGATGTCTCCGACTTCTGCGGCCTCGTCCTGGACCGGATGGAAAACCCACCGGCCCTCGTGGCGGTTCCCGCCCGGAGGCCTGCCGGAGACTGGGCGGTGTCCATGCGGAGCCGGGACGGGCTGGCGGGGCGGATCACCGGTCTGCTGAAAGACGGCCGAAAGGTCCGTGGAGGCGGCCACGGCGATGCCGCGGCTCTCTATTTCCCCCCCCACTACACCGCCGACCAGATCCGGGAAAGCCTGCTCTCCGCCCTCCGGACCGCACGGGAGGCCGATCGCCCCGTGGGGCTCTCGCTCGGGGACCTGCTGAAGGAAAAGCTCAACGGCAACTAGAAGCGCAGGACGGAAAAAAGGGGGGGGAAGGCGCCGCCTTCCCCCCCTTTTTCTTAAAGCTCCTTCACCGAAGAAGCGATCTTCACGCCGCGTTTCTTTAGCTCCTCCAGCAACCGGCGGACCGCCTCGGGATTTTTCCCCACCGCTTCGGGAGGATTGACGCCCGGCATCTTCAGCACGCCCTCGGCCAGCAGCCTTCCCACGATGACGCACGGGAAACCGGTGGTGCGGCTCATGGACGGAAATCCCGTGGAGGGATCCTTCTCGTCGTAGAGCGTGTAGGTGTACTGCAGCCGTTTGCCGTCCTTCTCTCCCGTGACCTCTACATGGAAGAACGTGAATTCGTTTTCCTCCTCGCCCAGCTTCATCTTCGGGTAGGCCAGGGCCCCGAACAGGTCGCGGGGTGCGACCTTCACACCCTTCACGTCGACCGGTTCCGTGTCGAACAGCCCGATCTCCCGCAGCAGCGTCATGTCACGGGCGGTCCCGGGGTAGCGGAGGGTGTACTCCGTCACGTTCGGCGACGGGATCGTGTCCAGCAGCGTCCGGCACCCGTCGGTGAAGAACCCCTCCATTTCCGGGAGCGGGATCCCGGGGATGTCGAATTTCATGATCCGGCAACCGGAAAGAGCCGGAACCGTGACGATCTTGCCGTCGCGCTTGGTCCGGGCGGGCCGGACGTACTCCTCGATCAGGTCGTCGGGAGAAAAGACAAGCTTGTAGTTGAACGGGGGTTCCGGTTTCGTGGGAAGTCCGGTGACGGAATAGGTGACGTCTTCCACGCGGTCCAGCTGCGTGCAGGCGTATCCGATGAGGATGCTGGAAGCGCCCGGGGCCACCCCGACGTCCTCGAAGGTGGTGACGCCGGCCTTCTTCGCCTCCGAGTCCCATTCCCTGTAATCCTCGCCCATGAAGGAGATGTCGGACATGTTCACGCCGGCCCGGATGACGGCCCCGAGCATGGCATATCCCAGGAAGCCCGGGACCGCCCCGATGACGAGATCCTGCCCCTTCACGGCTTCCGTGATGGAGCCGGGAGAGGCGAAATCCACGTCGGTGCGGATCGCCAGGGGACCCCTTGCCTTCGCCCGGGTTCGGGAAATGTTCTCCAGGCTGGCGTCGCAGACCGTGACCTCGTACGCCTCATCGGCGGCCAAATCCAGCGCCATGACGGACCCCACCAGGCCGCACCCCAGGACGGTGACCTTTTTCTTCACAACGACCCCTCCTAAGTGTATACGATTAATGACCAAGCCCATTCTAGAGGCATGGGCGGCGTTCGTCAAGAAAGCTACAAGTCCTTGCAAAAACCAAAATTCCATTCATGTGGCAAACCCTTGAAAACGAATCGGCACCTGATGTGTATACGCCTAGTGGGCCCTTCTTCTTCTGGAGTATGATGATAAGCAGGAACGGAATTTCCAGACGAAGGGAAGGGTGAATCGCCGTGCCGGAAGAAAAGCCTTTCTGCAAGAGAATTACCGCCTCGTTCCTGAAGGAAAACCTGGAAGAATACAAGGACTGGGTCCGCAACCCGCTCTACGTCTGCAAAAAATGCGGCCGGGTCGCACGGCGCTCCCGCGACCTCTGCAAGCCGGTTCTCCTGGACGGAGCCGGAGAACCTTCCGGGACGGACGAGTAGCTTCCCATGGCCGAGTTCCGAATCGCAGTGCTCTACGCCTCCGTCGGGACGGGGCACAAGACGGCTGCCCTGGCTCTCACGAAGTGGTTCCAGGCCGAGTTTCCCAGCGTCAAGACGGTCTGCCTGGACACCCTTGCCTATTCCTCTCCGCTGGTGCGTGGAATTTACACCCGCAGCTACCTGGAGATGGTGCGCAGGGCTCCCCAGCTTTGGGGGTACTTCTACGAGGCCATGGAGCACCCGGAGTCCCAGGACGGCCTGCTGAGCACCCTGAACGAGCTGGCGGAAAAGCTGAACCTGGCCAAGCTGCGCCTCAGCCTCGAGAGCTTTGCTCCCAACGTGATCCTGTTTACCCACTTCTTCGGTACCAGCGCCATCATGTCGGCCTTCCCCGCGGTTCCCGTCTACTACGTGAACACGGACTTCCTGAGCCACATCTTCCACCGGAACCGGGCCTTCTCCGGATGGTTCGTCGCCAGCGACGAGGCCGTCCGGCAATACGCGGCGGACGGCTTGGACATGCGCCGGGTCGTCCTGTCCGGGATTCCGATCGACCCGGCTTACTGCTCCCCCCCGAGCCGGGAGGAGGCGCGCCGCCGGCTCGGCCTGGAGGGGGACGGACCGGCGGTCCTCGTGGTCAGCGGGGGCATCGGAGTGGGTCCCATCGAGGGAGTGGTGGAATCCCTCGTCCGCGAGGACGGAATGGACGTCTACGCCATCTGCGGCCGGAACGAGGAACTGGCCGAAGCGCTCAGGACCCGTTTTGAGGACGAACCCCGCGTTCGGGTCGAGGGGTTCGTGAACGGGCTGCTGGACTGGTACTGCGCCAGCGACCTGGTCGTCATGAAGCCGGGAGGCCTGTGCTCGTCCGAGGCCCTGGCCCTGGGAAAGCCGATCCTCATCATGGACCCGATCCCCGGCCAGGAACAGCGGAACAGCGACATCCTCCTGGACAACGGTGCGGCAAGGACCCTCCTGGAGTACCGGGCGGCGGGAGAGAAGGCCCGGCGGATCCTCGAAGACCCGGCAGAGATAGCCCGCCTTCAGGAAGGAGCGAGACGCCTTTCGAAACCCTTTGCCGGCCGAACCGTGGCCAGGACCCTGGCCGAATGGCACGGAATCGAGCCGAACGGAGAAAAGGAGTGAAGGAACGATGAGACAAGCCTTGCGAGTCTGGGTCGACCTGTCCTCGCGCACCGCGAGGGGCGAGACCCTATCCGAAAAGGAAACCCGCACCTGGGGTGGCGAACGGGGCCTTGCCCTGCCGGTCCTGCGAAAGAGGCTGAACCGCGAGACGGACCCCCTTTCCCCCGAAAACACCCTGGTGATCGCCGCCGGCTTGCTGAACGGCCTGGCGTTCTCCGGTACCTGCCGGTATGGCGTGTACGCCAGGAGCCCCCTCACGGGAGCCCTGGGGGAATCCGAGGCCGGGGGTTCCTTCGGCCCGGCGATGCGTGCGCAAGGGGTCGACGCCATCGTCCTGGAGGCGGCTTCGGAAAAACCGGTCTACCTCTGGGTGGAAAACGGAAGCGTCACGGTGCACGACGCCTCGGACCTCTGGGGAAAGACCAACCGGGAAACCTTCGAGACCCTCGCCGCCCGGCACGGGCGGATCAGCGCCCTGCTGGTGGGCCCGGCAGGAGAACGCTGCGTCCGCTATGCCTGCGTCATCAACGACCTGCGGCACGCAAACGGCCGGACGGGAATGGGAGCCGTCCTCGGCTCCAAGCGGGTCAAGGCCGTGGCCGCCCCTGCCCCGAAGGCCATTCCCCCGGTCGTCCCGGAACGCCTGAAGGAGGCGCAGTCCCTTTTTGCCGGCTGGAAGGAGAACCCCCTGGCCTGGACCCTGAGGGAAACCGGAACGATTGCTGCTCTCGGGGGCTTGAACGCCCTGGGGATCCTGCCCACGCGCAACTTCCGGGAAGGCACCTTCGAAGGGGCCGGTTTGCTGAACGGAGCCGCGTACAACCGGGAACTGCTGGCCGGCACCCACGGCTGCTTCGCCTGCGCCATCCGCTGCAAGCGGGTTCCCAAACCCGGCGCGAGAAACCTCGACCCGGCCTACGGAGGTCCGGAGTACGAGACCGTGGGGGCTTTCGGCCCCGCCTGCGGGTGCTCGGACCTGTCCGCCACCGCCAGGGCCCACGAACGCTGCAACGCCCTTGGCCTGGACACGATCTCCACCGGCATGACGATCGCCTGGCTGATGGAAGCCGTGGAACGGGGCCTCGTCCCTCCTGAAAAGGCTGGCGTCAGGGGATTCGGGGACACGGAAGGGATGCTCGCCCTCATCGAGGCCATTGCAAGCCGCCAGGGGATCGGTGACGTCCTGGCCGAAGGCTCGAAGCGGGCCTCTTCGATCCTCGGGTTCGGGGAGGACTTCCTGGTGGAGGTGAAGGGGCAGGAACTGCCGATGCACGACCCCCGCGGGAAAGTGGGTGTCGCCCTCGGGTACGCCCTTGCCCCGGGCGGTGCCGACCACATGCAGATGGCCCACGACACCCTGCTTGCCGACGCGGAGGCCTTCGGGACGAAATCGGTCGCCCCGCTGGGAATCCTCGGCCCCATGGACCCCCTTTCCTTCGATTCGGAGAAGATCTCCGCCCTGGTGACCCTTTGGACCTTCTGGACCTTCCAGAACCACCTGGGAGGATGCCATTTCGTCTTTGCGCCCCGGAGCGCCTTCCCGGTGGAAGGCATCCCGCTTCTCGTGGAAGCCGCGACGGGTTGGAAGACGAGCCTCTGGGAACTGATGCGGATGGGACAGCGGAGCCTCGCTGCGGCCCGGATCCTGAACGGGAAACTGGGCTTCGGCCCTTCGGACGACGTCCTGCCGAAGCGGCTTTTCGAGCCGGTCGCCGGCGGGCCCTACCAGGGACGCCGGACCCTCGCCCCGGAAACGTTCGGGGAGGCCGTGAGGCTGGCCTGGGAGATGCTCGGCTGGGACGAGCAAGGAAACCCGCGCCCGGGAACGAAGGCGGCCCTGGGACTATAAAAAAAGGGATTCGAGCGGTAATTGGCTCGAATCCCTTTTAACCACCCGTTGCCGCAACTTCGCGGCCAGTCGGTTCGTGAAACCCCTCCGGGGCTTTCATCGGGGACGAGATCCTCGCCCCACACAGGCTTTCGATATTCAGTTGTGAAACCTTGTCCGCAACTTCGTCTCTTATTTTTCGCCCATCCCCTTTGAGGAAAGCCGGACTACCCGGGTGTTTCATTTTTCTCCTTCAAGCTACCAGCTCCTTGGTGCTGCCTTTGGTGCCTTGCCCTGCACGTGTTTCTTGCTGCCGTTTCCTTGCGTTACTTCCATCCGAACTGCCAGGTACCTCTATTGCAGGGGTCTGTTGCGGGTGTTACACCGGGTAGTCCGACTTCTCAGGCTTTCCGGGCTCTTCCGGCTTGTCCGCCCCGCTCCGCGGCTTCCCGGAAATCCCTCTCCGGTACGTCCAGATTCACGGGGTGTCTTGCCTTTTGCCCTTCCTGCCTGACGACTTTATCCTACTCGAAGGCCCGCAAACTGGCAAAGCGACAGAGCTCTCCACAGGGAGCAGGAAACCGCCCTAGCGGGAAATAGCGCGGAATTGTCGACATGACGCGCAATTTTTATTCGCTTTTGCGGCGATTTAGCATAACAATATTGAGATTTAAGACCCAAAAACGGGCGTATTTAATAGGACCTAAAGACTAGCCCCGCGGGTGGTAGAATGGGCTTCAAATCGCCTTGCAAGGCTGGACGGGAGGCAAAAAAGGCATGAAACGGTTCGATTTCGAAACGGTGGTCGAGCGGCGCGGAACCTCCTGCGTCAAGTGGGACCAGACAGGGGAACGGTTCGGCGTGAAGGACCTCTTTCCCATGTGGGTCGCGGACATGGACTTCAAGGCCCCGGAGGCGGTGATCCAGGCCCTCCGCGAGCGCGTGGAACACGGCATCTACGGCTACACCTTCCACCCGGAAAGCTGCTGGGAGGCGGTGACGGGCTGGATCGAAAGCCGGCACGGCTGGAAGATCCCCTCCTTCGACTGGTATGCCCCCACCCCTGGAGTCGTGCCGGCCCTGGCAACGGCGCTTTTGGCCTTCACGCAGCCCGGGGACCGCGTGATCATGCAGACGCCCGTCTACCATCCCTTCTGGTGGGTGATCGAGTCGAACGGGAGACGGGTTTCGGCCAACTCCCTGCGGTTCGACGGAGAGCGCTTCACCCTGGATTTGGAAGACCTCGAACGCCGGGCTTCCGATCCGCGGGCGAAGGTTCTGTTCTTCTGCTCGCCCCACAACCCTTCCGGGCGCGTGTGGACGCGCGAGGAACTTTCCGCCGTGGCCGACATCTGCCTGCGGCACAACCTCCTGGTTGTTTCCGACGAAATCCATTCGGACATCGTCTATGCTCCGAACCGCCACATTCCCCTGGCGGCCCTGGCCCCCGAGGTCGCCCGCCAGACCATCACCTGCATGGCTCCCAGCAAGACCTTCAACATCGCCGGCCTGTCCAGTTCCTATGCGATTCTCCCCGACCCGGAAAAGCGGGCGGTTTTCAAGGCATTCCTGCACGACAACCTGGACCTGTCGGTGAACCTGTTCGGCATCGTCGCCATGGAGGCCGCCTACAGGCACGGCGCCCCATGGCTCGAAGCTCTCCTGGACGTCCTCGCGGGGAACCTGGAATTCGCAGATCGGTTCATGCAGGAGAACATCCCGGGCATGAAGCTGGTGAAGCCCGAGGGGACCTACGTTCCCTTCGTGGACTGCCGCGGCATGGGCATGGACCCGAACGCCCTGGCGGACTTCCTGATGCTCAGGGCCGGTGTCGCCATGAACGCGGGAACCATGTTCGGCCCAGAGGGGGCAGGCTTTGTCCGGCTGAACGTGGCCACGCCCAGGGCCCTCCTCCAGGAGGGGCTGGGGCGGATCGCAAAAGCCCTGGAAGCCTGACGGCACGAAAAAAACCGGGGCCGATCTCAACGGACCGGCCCCGGTTTTTTCTTTTTCCGCGCCCGCCTACCGGTCCTTGATGTCTTTCTCCAGCTTCTCCAGTTCGACCCGCGTCTTCTCAATGTCCGCGACGACCTCCCGCAGCCACTTTTCCCGGGTGGCCGGGTCGATCTTCGCGACGCTCTCGGGAGACTCAAGGGCCGCCTTCTTCTTCTCCTGGATTTTCAGCCAATCCCGGAGTTTCTTCAGGTTCTCGAGATCGCCCTTGAACGCCTCGGTTTCCTCGTCATGGCGGACGAATGCCTGGCTCATTGCCGACTCCTCCTTCAACGGATCCAGTACGATGGAGATGGACGCGCCCTCATTCTAGCCTTTCTTTCACGAAAATGCCACGTTTGAAAGCCCCTTCCGTCCGGTTCCGATTGTGCTACCATAAAGACATGCGCCACGACGCGACCGCCCAGGGAAACCTAAAAGAAGTCGTTCCCACCGCGCCGGCTGCGAAACCCGCCGAGCGGCAGCCCGATGTCCCCGTCCGACCGCCGCTGACCCTCTTGGAAGCCTACCTGAACCTTTCCGAAGAACTCTTCTGCGAAGCCGGGTACGACGGCTTCATCCGGTGGCTCAATCCTGCCTGGGAGCGGCACCTGGGATTTCGGGCCGAAGACCTGATGGACCGCCCGTTCGTGGAATTTCTCCACCCTGCCGACGTCCGCACCTCTCGCCCCTTCTTCCGCGAAATCCGGCGCATGCGCACCGGCCTGTTGACCCTGGAGGCGCGCTTCCGCTGTGCCGACGGGACCTACAAGTGGTTTTCGTGGACCCTGAGGCAGGGCCGCAGCCCCCGCCTCTTCTTTGCCCTCGGGCGGGAGATGACCGAGCAGAAGTTCCTGGAGGAGACCCTGGAGCAGGCCCAGGCCCGCATGCGCTTCATGCAGGACATCGCCGAAAGCTCCATCCACCCGTTCGCCGCCGGTGACGCGAAGGGCCGGATCCTGAGCAGCAACCGGGCTTTCCAGGAACTGCTGGGCTACACGGAAGAGGAGCTGGCGGGCCTCACCTGGAAGGACCTGACTCCACCGCGCCACCACCGGCTGGATTCCCGCCGTCACGAAGCCGCCAGGAGGACCGGCAAGGTCCAGGGCTACGAGAAAGAGCTCATCCGCAAGGACGGATCCCTCGTCCCGGTTTCCATGTACATCCATGCCGTCGCCGGAGACCGGGACGGAATCCCCATCCATTTCGCCTTCATCCGCGACATCTCGGACCGCAAGCAGGCCGAAGAGCGCCTCCGCGTCGAGAAAGCCTACTGGGAGCGCCTCTTCCAGAGCGCCCCGGACGCCATCGCCATCGAGAACTACGCGGACCTGAAAGTCGTGAACGTGAACGACCGGTTCTGCGAGCTGTTTGGCTACAAGCGCGAGGAAACGCTCGGAAAGAAGCTGAACGACCTGGTCGTTCCGGACTTCCTGAAAAACGAGGGGGAAACGCTCGACAGGCGGGCGCCGGAAGACTGGGAAGCGGGTCCGGTCGAAACCGTCCGCTGCCGCAAGGACGGGACCCTCCTGGACGTGGCCATCCAGACCGCCCTCATCCGGGACGGGGAGAACTCCCTGGGCTTCTACACCCTCTACCGGGACACCCGGCAGGTGAAACGAGCCGAGAAAAACCTGGAAGAAAGCCGGGAACAGCTCCGCCGCAGCCTCGAGCGCATGGAGAGGGCCTGGGAACAGACCATCGTCGCCCTGTCCAACACCGTGGAACGCAAGGACCCCTACACCGCCGGGCACCAGCGCCGGGTCTCGGAGCTGGCCTGCGCCATCGCCACCCGCATGGGCCTGCCCGAGGACCGCGTTCGGGGAATCCGGATGGCCGCTCTCGTTCACGACATCGGCAAGATCAACATTCCCACCGACATCCTGAGCAAGCCCGGCCTGCTGGGGGACATGGAACGGAGCCTCGTGCGGACCCACAGCGAATCGGGATACCAGATCCTGAAAGGGATCGAGCTGCCCTGGCCCCTGGCCGACATCGTTTACCAGCACCACGAGCGCCTGGACGGCTCCGGCTACCCCCAGGGGCTGAAGAACGGCGAAATCCTCCTGGACGCCCAGATCCTGGCGGTGGCCGACATCGTGGAGGCCATCTCCTGGGACCGCCCCTACCGACCCGCCCTGGGGGTGGACAGGGCCCTGACGGAGATCCAGCGTCTATCGGGAACGGCCCTCAACCAGGAAGTGGTGGACACCTGCCGCGCCCTGATTTCCGAGGGAACGTTCTCCTTCGAGGAAGCCGCCGAAGCGCCGCTGGCCCCTACCCACCCCACGCCTCCCCAGGCCTACCTGTTCCAGCCGAAGGACTTCGCCGAGCGGGTCTGACCGCAGTCCGCCGAAACCGGGAGCGCTTCAGTACCCCGAACGCCTCCCGGACAGTTCCGTCACCTGGATTCTCACCACCGAAACCGCCCGCATGGCCCCTTCGGGAAACTCCAGGCTCCTCCCCGCGAAAGCCTTCACCACGACGTCGAGCCCGGCTTTCTTTTCCGCCGGGTCCTCCAGGATCTCTGCCACGCCCCGGCCGATGACGCTGCGGTACTTCACCGACCACTCGCAGGGGTCCGGGTCCGTGACCACCTGGACGTCCTCCTCCACCTCGAAGCAAACGCGCGGGTTTTTGCGGATCAGGTCCAGCTTGGTTCCCCCCGCGAACCCGTGGAAGTAGAGGCATCCGTCCTGGTACCCGTAGCAGAGCGGCACGACGTAAGGGTACTCCTCGTCGAACAGGGCCAACCGGCAGATGTTGTTCCGCTCGAGGATCGCTTCGATTTCACCCCTGTCCGTGATCTCCTTGTCCTTCCGGCGCATCTCCCTCACGGTGAACCCCTCCCCTTGAAATGAACCCTTCCGGCCTTCCGTTTCATTATGACCCCTCAGCCGGTTCCTGCCCACCCCGCGAATAATGAACGATTTTCTTCGCTTTTGCCATTTGTAGAAAACGGGTCCCGATTCCACTCTTACCTGTTGAAAACCCAGGAAAGGAGGTGAACCCCATGGCAGCCTACACTCCCGAAGCGTCCCGCCTGGCCCTGAAGATCCAGACGGGAACCAACGAACAGGGGAAACCCGTCTACCGGACCCTCAACTTCTCCGGCCTCGATGCCGCCGCCCTCGCCGACGACGTCGCCGCCGTGGCCTCGGCTCTCGGAGCCCTGCTCGCGTACCCCGTTGCCGCCGTCAACAAGATCGACAGCGACCTGGTGGCGTAGCCCACCGAGGCCCGGTTTTTTTGAACGAGAGGAGGTGAAACCATGAAAACCCTTCGGATGACCTTCGGAACTCCCGTGGCGGACGAAACCCTGCTTTTGTCCCTGCCCTATCCCAAGGACGGGCTTACGCAGGCCGAGATCGAAACCGCCATGCAGGCCGTCATCGACCACGGCATTTTCGTCGCCGGCCCCAACAGCCGACTGGGCGCGGACATCGTGGACCGCACGGTGACCGTCGTCTTCGGCGACTAGCGCCCGTTTCCGACCCTAGCGACTTCCGCCCCGTCCCGGCATCGTCAGGATGGACGGTTAAAATGCCCCCGAGGAGGTGATCCCGTGGAAGAGCTGGTGAAGGCGGCCCTGCAGAGCGGATTCTCCATCGCCGTGGCCAGTTACCTGCTGGTGAGGATGGAAAGCAAGCTCGAGGCCCTAACCCTGGCCATCCGGGACCTGCAGGCCGCACTCAACCGTTCCGGGGCCGCCTCTTCCTAGGGAGAGGCCTCCCCGGACGGGAGGAGGGAAAGTGGAAAAGATGTTCACGAAAGAACGAAAGGCCCAAATCGTCAACGACTTCAAGCCCCTCATTCGAGCCGTCGCGCGCCAGTACAAGGGTCGCGGCGCCGAGTTCGAGGACCTTTGCCAGGAAGGCTCCTTGGCCGTGCTCAGGCTCCTGGACAAATGCACCCGCGAGGACCACGTGCCCCTTTTCCTGCGGATGGCCGTGAAAAGAGCCATCCGCGACGCCGCCCGGCGCCTGCGCTGGAGGGAGATTCCAGCGGACATGGCCGCGCACGAGGAACAGGCGGCCCCCGAAGAGCTGTCGGCGATCTTCGACGACCCGATGGAGATCGAGCTGCTGCTCCGGAAGATCGACAACGCCCGGGACCGCCTGATCGTGATGCGCCTCGCCGAAGGCGCCACCCAGGGCGAGATCGCCCGGGAGCTGTGCCTCACCCAGCAGGCCGTCAGCGCCCGCCTGGGCCCCATCCGCCGAACACTCGCCCCGCTCGTCCACGAGGGGGAAAAAGGATAGAGGGGAAAGGAAAGAAGAAAACACAGGCTAGGCAAAGACAAACCGGGATCCCGCGATGGGATTCCGGTTTTTTGTGCAAGAAGTTAAACTGAATCGGGGGGTGATGCGGAAATGGATCTGTTCACGATCGGGTTTGCAGGAAAGAGCGCGGAGCAATTCTTCACGTCTCTGGTAAAGCACGGCGTGAAAAAGGTCATCGACATCCGCCTGAACAACGTCTCTCAGCTCGCCGGCTTCACGAAGAAAAACGACCTGAAATACTTCCTGAAGGTGATCGCCAATATCGAGTACGAGTACGTGCCCCTGCTTGCCGCCACGAAGGAACTGATGGACGGCTACCGGCACGGCAAGATCCCCTGGGCAGAATACGAAGCCAGCTATCTGAAGCTGCTTGAGGAGCGCCAGGTGCTGAAAACCCTGAAGCCGGAGGACTTTGACCGGGCCTGCCTGCTTTGCAGCGAGGAGAAGCCGGACCACTGCCACCGGAGGCTGGCCGCGGAGCGGCTGAAGGGGAAGTGGGAAGGGGTGGAGGTCAGGCATATCCTGTAAAAAAAACGAGAATTCACTTAAATTGAGGAAGACTTTCCGCCTTGAAGAATCCCGTAATTTATGGGAAATTTAAGAGGCGAGCGCTCGTTCTATAGTTGAAAAGAGGTTTACATCTTTAACATCCCTTGAGGAAGGGGTGCCATGAGAGCTTACATTGGTATTACGGACAAAAATTGGTACGAAATTTTAGCATCCACCCCAAAACTGGAAGAAGTAAACTTCTGGCAACCAGGTGGGAACCGCCTTTTTCAAGCGATCCAAGAGGGCGAATTATTCCTATTCAAACTCCATAGCCCGGAAGATTTCATCGTCGGAGGAGGGGTTTTTGCCTACTCGAGCTTACTCCCCGTTTCGCTAGCTTGGGAATCATTCGGGGTAGGAAATGGAGCCCTTTCCCAAGCCGAAATGAGACGGCGTATCGAAAAATATCGTCGTAGCAAGAATGACCCCTACCAGGAGTACACCATTGGCTGCATTCTTTTAACACAGCCCTTCTTTCTCCCTAAAGAACAATGGATTCCAGTTCCGCAGGATTGGAAATCAAATATAGTGCAGGGGAAACGGTATGATCTGGATACAGAACCAGGCTTAACTCTTTACAAAGAACTTCAACTGGCCAATCTGCAATCTAGGACAGCACAATTTCGTTTGGGTCAAAGCCCCTTTATCCCCTCAGATCGTTTCGGAAGCCCCTCTCTAGTTCTCCCCAGATTGGGTCAAGGCGCATTTCGTATTATGGTGACAGATGCTTATGAGCGCAAATGCGCGGTTACAGGTGAAAAAGTCTTACCTGTATTAGAAGCCGCCCATATTCGTCCCTATGGCTCGGGTGGTGAGCATTGTCTCTCCAATGGGCTTCTTTTACGAAGCGACCTCCACGCTCTTTTTGATAAGGGTTATTTAACCGTCACGACATCTTATTGTCTTGAAGTTAGCAGGAGAATTCGCGACGAATTCGAAAACGGCAAAGAATACTACTCCTTCCATGGCAAGAAGATATGGACACCCCATGCACCGGAGAAACGACCCGACTTAAGCAATCTTGTGTGGCATAACGAAAACGTTTATAGGGGATAGAGCTAATTTCCGGTCCGGTTAAATCGGGTATAAATTCTTTTCGCAGGATCTCGGACGACCATGCCCTTTCCGAATATGACTCGCAGACAAAGGAGTATGATGCTCCATCGAACCAACGAGCATCTAATAAGAAAACCTAGAGCGGAGTCTTTAAGGGGTGTTGGAGATTTGAGACAGGGAAGAACGGCAGGAAGAATGCAGCGCTGGGAGCCGGAAAGGAAACGGTGCGCCTAACGAGGAGGGATGTTCTTTTGCCACAGGGACTGAACCGGTGTATTGACCCCCTCCAGAACTGCACATGGTATTGTGCAGAAGAAGGGAGAGGGTAAAGATGACGGAGCAGGAACAAAACGGCGCCAACCAGGACGTGA